>JAGAPD010000022.1 GCA_017623435.1 Clostridia bacterium | reverse complement strand
TCTACAACCCGTACACTTTATTCCAAGCCTACGAAACAGGCTTTGCCTGCTATGAAACCACCTTCGGTGGCCCACCTTATACTCGCTGGCGCTCGTGAAAGAGCAGGGTGCGCTGTCGCGCCCCTGATTTCGTCGGAGGTCGGCGGTCAAGCCGTACATTCGGACGCAACGAAAAAAGCACTTACTGTTGTAAGTGCTTTTTTCGTTGGTTGGAGTGAGTGGACTCGAACCACCGACCCCCACCTTATCAGGGTGGTGCTCTAACCGGCTGAGCTACACTCCATTATATATCAGGATACAAAAAATGCACTTACGCTTTTGGGCGCTGTGCAATTTTGCGCTCCTTATGAGCATTGTGGTGGAGGTTAGCGGGATCGAACCGCTGACCCCCTGCTTGCAGGGCAGGTGCTCTACCAGCTGAGCTAAACCCCCACAAAGTGGTTGCTATCGTCGACAGCCTCTATATAATACCAAATCGTAAAAAAAATGTCAAACAAAATAAACACATTTTTTAAAATTTTTTTAAGAAATTTTTTTAAGAGTTTTTCGCACGAAAAAAGTCGGCTTTTGACCGACTTTAGCGTAAGTACTTAAAAAGAGTTTAGTTTATTCTCAAGCCATTCGTTTTTAGTGATACCGTAATCGGAAAGGTCGAGGTATTGTCCGTCCGAAGTTTTGTAATACTGTCGTTTTGTTCCCTCAAAAATCATTCCGCATTTTTGAGCGACTCTGCCTGACGCAGGATTTTTGACTGCGTGTGAAAGTCCTACGCGGTTAAAACCAACCTCGGTAAACAAAAAGTCGATAACCGCTTTTGCCGATTCGGTCATAATGCCTTTGTTCCAGTAATCGTAACTTAAAGAGTAACCAAGCTCAGCCCAGTCGCTTTTTTCGGAAAAGCGTACGACGGAAATTCCGCCGATAGGCTCGCCGTTGTATTCAATCGCCCAGTTGTAGTAAGCAGGCGATTTTTTATACTCCTCGCACCAAAGCGAGAGTAGGTTGACCGTCACGTCCACCGTGCCGTGTGGTTGCCAGGTAAGAAAACGAGTAACGCGACTGTCGTTTGCCCAATTATCAAACATTTTTTGCGCGTCGTCTACCGTGAACGGGCGTAAAACAAGTCGTTCAGTTTTAATAATTTTAGTCCCCTGATGTAAAAGCATAGAAGTCACCGTTTTACCTTATTTATTGGAATATAAGGGGTTAACGCCCATGCGCCAGTCAAGCTCGCCTCTGCCGATAGCGTCCAGCATAACTGCGCCCGAGGCGGTGTTGGTCGCGAGCGGAATGTTCTGTACGTCGCAAAGACGAAGCAGAGCAGATACGTCAGGCTCGTGCGGTTGAGCGGTCAAAGGATCGCGCAAAAATACCACGAGGTCAATCTCGTTAGCAGCAATCATAGCGCCGATTTGTTGGTCGCCACCCAGCGGACCGCTTTTCATGCGGTTGATGTTCAGTCCCGTTTCACCCATAATGAGCGTGCCCGTCGTACCCGTCGCATAAAGGTTATGTTGCTTTAATACGTCCTTGTATTTGATTGCAAGCTCAATCATTTTATTTTTCTTTTTATCGTGTGCAATTAATGCAATGTTCATAATGTTCTCCTTTGTCTAAATTTCAAAACAACGGGGTACGTGTATGCGCATTTTTACAAAAAAGCCGTAGTTCTATGGGAGAAATACGGCTTAAAAAACTATTAGTATGCGCGACCGAAGTAAATCTTTTTCTTTGCGGGTTTGCCACAAATAACGCAACGGTCACCAACGGGCGTTTGGTCAAAAGGCATATTGCGGGTAGTAACTTGCATTTCTGCTTTTAGCTTATCCTCGCACTCACGGCAACCGCACCACATACCCAGTGCGAAATTACCCGTGTCAACCGCCTCTTTGAGTTCAGCGGTATTTTGAACGGTCTTGATATGACTGTCGAGGAAAGCTTTAGCCTTAGCGTACATATTGTCGTGAACGTCTTGGAAAAGCTTAGGAAGTTCTTCGGCGAGGGTAGCAATGGGAAGAGTGAACTTCTCGCCAAGCTTGTCACGACGGGTGTAAGTAACTACGCCGTTTTCAATATCACGAGGACCAAGTTCAAGACGAACGGGAACGCCCTTCATCTCGTACTCGTTAAACTTCCAACCGGGCGATGCGTCGCTGTCGTCAAGTTTAACGCGAATGCCTGCGTTTTTAAGCGTATCGTAAATTTCGGTAGCCTTTTCCAAAACGCCACCTTTGTGCATAGCGATAGGAATAATAACTGCCTGAACGGGAGCAACGTAAGGTGGTAAGCAAAGACCGCGCTGATCGCCGTGCGCCATAATGAGCGCGCCGATAAGACGGGTAGAAACGCCCCAAGAGGTCTGATAAGGATTCTTGTGCGTGCCGTCCTTGTCGAGGTACTTAATGTCAAACGCCGCCGAGAAGTTAGTGCCGAAGAAGTGCGTAGTGCCTGCCTGCAAGCTCTTGCCGTCCTGCATCATAGCCTCCATCGAGTAGGTCGCCTTTGCGCCTGCGAACTTTTCTTTTTCGGACTTCTGACCGATAAGTACGGGCATTGCAAGCACGTTGCGCGAGAATTCCTCGTACACGTTAAGCATTTTAAGCGTTTCTTCCATAGCCTCTTCCTCGGACGAGTGAAGAGTGTGACCTTCCTGCCACAAGAATTCGGACGTGCGCAGGAAAGGACGAGTGGTCTTTGCCCAACGAACTACGTTAGCCCATTGATTGATAAGAAGAGGCAAATCGCGGTAGGACTGTACCCACTTTGAGTACATTTCGCAAATAATGGTCTCGCTGGTAGGACGAACTACCAACTTTTCAGCAAGCTCCTCGTCGCCAACGTGCGTTACGAGTGCAACCTCGGGCGCAAAACCCTCGACGTGTTCAGCCTCTTTGAGAAGATAGCTGTAAGGAATAAACATCGGGAAATACGCGTTTTGGTGTCCCGTTTCCTTAAAACGACGGTCAAGCTCGTGCTGAATATTCTCCCAGATAGCGTAACCGTAAGGGCGGATTACCATCGTGCCCTTAACGGGACCGTAGTCCACGAGCTCGGTTTTGGTAACGACGTCCGTGTACCATTGCGCAAAATCGGTTTCAATGTCCGCAATCTCTTTAACAAATTCCTTTTCTTTAGCCATAACAATACTCCGATATTTGATATAAATATTATAATATTTATTTGCCTTGTTGTCAATCTATAAAAGGGGGAATTGATGAAATATTATGCCGTAATTACTAAAAAACGCTTATTATCCACAGCGCGATAAATCCCGGCGCGCCAAGTATTCCCACGATAAGCGCGTTAAGCGGATTAAGCGCAACTATGTCTACTCTAAAAAGCGAAAGTAAGACAAGGGCAAGCGTTCCGCAAAGCGAGTTTAGTAGAATTCGGAAAAAGCCCTTCGTTTTCAGCGAAAACAAAAAGGCTAATAATCCCACTATGCTAAACCCTATTACGAAAGATAATACTATTTCCATACGCGCCTCCGCAATAGTATATTATTGTGCGAAACGGATAATGCCAAAAACTCCGAAAAATTAAAAACGACGCACCACGTTATGCGCCGTTTTACGTAATTCGTATCGTTAAACGATTAAGTATCTTGCAAAACAATTTTTTGTTTAAACACACCTATTAGCCCACCTATCATAGAAGTAATTCCATAAACGATAGTGCCTACGCCCAATCTGCAATCAAAGTAATATTCGTTAAAACTAAAGGTTGAAGACCTATAACTAAAGGAAATAATATCTGTGCCTACGACAGGTAGAGCAAAAACGAGAAGACCTGTTGTAAGTAAAAGAATTGAACCAATAAATTCCAATTTTTTATTTTTTTTGAACAGGGAAATGATTATTAAACAAATACTAACAATCAATAAAATCAATGAAATAAGACCGAATATTGACATGCCACCATCTAAAAATCCTACATACGATGGTCCGCTTTGCGTGCGTGAGGTATATCTTGTAACAAAAGAATAGGGGTGACCAACCATTAACCCCAAAAGTGTATAACTTTGTTCAAAATAATGACCTGATGCACCTTGAGTAAAATGAATCAGTCCAGGTAAAAGGATAGCTGATACGAGAGCGAGTGCGCATGCTCCGAGCATAATAAACGTAGAAACTTTAGGTTTAGTCAGAAGTTTTCTAAAATAACTAATGCAACTGAATGCTCCAGTAAATATCGTGATTATGCCTATAATAATAACGCTCGTACTCAATTTATACCTGTGAAAATATAAATGGAAATGTTCAGAATAATTTCCGCGTACAACGTCTGTACCTGCCTCAAGAAGTAAAAAGATACAAATACCTGATAAAATCATGAGAATAGAGCCTATTATTTCAAGAATTTTTCTTTTGGTAACGATAGATAAAATAACTAAAATTAGGCTTAAAACAAGAAAAATAAAGAAAACTAAACCAAAAATTGATATAGCACCATCGTACATATTAGTGCTGCTGACATAAGGCGGTTCGTTTGTGGGGTATTGTGTTGTAATCTTATACACATAACCAAAAATAAATTCCCAAAAATCAACGGAATCACCCCAATAATATCCAGTTGAAAAATGATATATATCATATATTGCCGCTGGAAAGATAAGCAATAATATAATAGCAATTAATCCCGTACTAATTACTAAAAGGGCAGATAAATTTGCTTTTACAAACCGCATAAAATCCTCCTTAAATTTATCGTATCACTTTTATATAAGTATATAATATTTTTACTTATATTGTCAACAAATTGAATATAACACGTTTGATTTAATCCATTTTTCTAATAAAAACGCGCAGACGTTAAAACACCAAAAAATTAAAAACGACGCACCACGTTATGCGCCGTTTTACGTAATTCTATAAAAATTTATGCTCGTAGCCCTTAAATTCGCTTGAGATGTCGCGCTCGGATACGACGTAAGTGACGTCGGAAAGCCTACACAAAGTATTAGGACAAGGCTCGCTGATTTTTTGCGAATCAAGCATAAGTACGCTCTTTTTGGACTGCGCGATCATAACGCGTCTGATACCGTTTTCGTCAATAGCGTTGTCGGTAAGCTTGCCGTCACGGGTAAGCGTGCGCACCGAGAAAAAGCAGATATCAGCGTTAAACCCACGCAAAAATTCTTCCGCATAACTTCCCGTAAAAGCACAGGAGTTGCGTTGAAGTTGTCCACCTGCTACGAAAGTTTTTATATTGTTCTCTGACAAAATGAGCGCAGCTTTCGCGCTGTTAGTCACCACGATAAGCGATTTTTTCACGCCCACGAGTTTGAGAAGGGCAAGAGCGGACGACGAGCTGTCCACCATAACCGTGTCGCAGTCGCTGATAAGGTTAAGACATTTTTTCGCAATGACCTGTTTAGCGTCACTATGCTCGCGCTCGCGATAGGAGAGGGGAATATTGAGTCCCGGCTCGTCACGGTAAACCGCGCCACCGTGCGTGCGGATAATTTTACCGCTTTCGTTAAGAAGTGCAAGGTCACGGCGAATAGTAGGCTCGCTCACGAATAGCGCACGGCTAAGCTCTTCCACCGTCGCCTCTTTCTTTTCTCGCAAATAATCAAGTATCGCGTTTTCTCTGTGGTCTTTCATTTCACACCTACGAATTGAGCATTTGACTGGCAAACGCCCGTATTTTTTTCAATTTTTGAGCGTATCAATCAAAAATAGCAAATACTATTGACAAAATCGCTCAAAAAGATTATAACATATATATAAATATAAATCAAGCGCGTAAGCGCGATATAAAGGAGAAAAAAGATGGCAAAAGTAATTTTGGACTGGAAAACTGCAGCCGAGTTTATCGAGGATGCGTTTGTAGGCACGGGCGTTCCCAGAGAGGACGCAAAGATTTGTACGGACGTTTTGCTTGAAAGCGACCGTCGCGGTATCGAATCTCACGGATGCAACCGTTTCAAGCCTATCTACATTGACCGTATCAACGCAGGTATTCAAAACCCCGTTACCGAGTTTGAAATCGTAAAGGAAACTCCCACCACGGCAGTTATCGACGGACACAACGGTATGGGACAAGTTATCGGCTACAAGTCCATGCAAATGGCCATTGACAAAGCAAAGCAGTACGGTATGGGTATGGTAGTAGTTCGTAACTCCTGCCACTACGGTATTGCAGGATATTACGCAACCATGGCAACCAAACAGGGCTGTATCGGTATGACGGGTACTAACGCTCGTCCCTCCGTTGCCCCCACCTTTGGCGTAGAGGGAATGTTTGGTACTAACCCCTACACCGTAGGTATCCCCACCGACGAAGAATTCGACTTTATCTTCGACTGCGCGACCTCCATTACGCAAAACGGTAAAGTAGAGTACTACGAGAGAATCGGCGAGGACGTTCATCCCGGAACTATCATTGATATTGACGGTAACGCAGTTGAGGGCGACGCTGGCGTTGCACTCAAAAAGATCCGTAACGGCACGGCTGCGCTTACTACCTTGGGTGGTATTGGCGAGGCTCTCGGCGGATATAAGGGCTACGGCTTTGCAATGATCGTAGAACTTCTTTCCTGCGCTCTTCAGGACGGTCTTTACGGTAAGGACCTTGACGGAAAAGACGCAAACGGCAATATACGTCCCTATCAGTTAGGACATTTCTTCATCGCAATCGACACCAACCACTTCCTTGGCGAGGACCTTTGCCGTAAAAAGGCAGGCGACGTACTCCGTGCGGTACGCGCGTCCAAGAAAGCGCCCGGTGCTGACAGAATTTATACCGCTGGCGAAAAGGAATACGAGATTTGGCAGAGCAGAAAGGACAGCGGTGTTCCCATCAACGAATCCGTTCAGCAAGAAATGATTAGCGTAAGAGACAAGCTTGGTCTTACGCAGTACGTATTCCCCTGGGAGAAATAAGGAGACGATATGAACTACGCTGAAGAATCGCTTAAAAAGCATTACGAATGGAAGGGTAAAATCGAAGTTACCCAAAGAGTAGAAGTAAAGAGCAAGGAAGACCTTTCGCTTGCATACACGCCCGGCGTTGCAACGCCCTGTCTTGAAATCCAAAAGGACGAAAGCAAGTCCTACGACCTTACGCGCCGTTGGAACACCGTAGCAGTTATTACCGACGGAACGGCAATCCTTGGCTTGGGCGATATCGGCCCTGTTGCAGGTATGCCCGTAATGGAAGGCAAGGCGCTCCTTTTTAAAGCGTTTGGCGACGTCGACGCAATCCCCCTTTGCATTAAGAGTAAGGACGTTGACGAGCTTGTACGCACTATCTATCTTATTTCGGGTAGCTTTGGTGGAATTAACCTCGAGGATATTTCCGCACCCCGTTGCTTTGAGGTAGAACGCAGACTTCAGGAAATTTGCGATATCCCCGTTTTCCACGACGACCAGCACGGAACGGCTATCGTTCTTGGCGCGGCGCTTATTAACGCGCTCAAGGTCGTTAATAAGAAAATGGACGGCGTTCGCGTGGTAATCAACGGCGCAGGAAGCGCAGGCTGTGCGATTGCAAAATTCTTGCTCCGTCTTGGCGTAAAGGATATGATTCTTTGCGATAGACAGGGTACGCTCGTTGAGGGCAAGGAATGGATGACGGGCGCTCAGGCGGAACTTGCCGCAGTTACTAACCGCACGCTCCTTGACGGTACGCTTGCCGACGCTATGAAAAACGCTGACGTATTTATCGGCGTAAGCGCACCTAATATCGTGACCAAAGAAATGGTTAAGTCCATGAACGAGGGCGCAATAGTTTTCCCCATGGCTAACCCCACGCCCGAAATTGCACCCGACCTCGCGCTTGAGGCAGGCGCAGTAGTAGTGGGCACGGGCAGAAGTGACTTTAAGAATCAGATCAACAACGTGCTTGCATTCCCCGGCATTTTCCGTGGCGCGCTTGACGCCCGCGCAAGTCAGATCAACGAGGAAATGAAGATGGCAGCCGCTTACGGTATCGCGTCGCTCGTTTCCGACGAAGAACTTACCGCCGACTACATCATTCCCAAGGCGTTTGACGAAAGAGTAGGCAAAACGGTCGCAAAAGCCGTTTACGACGCAGCCGTTAAGACGGGCGTTTCCAGAATCTAATAAAAGAAAAGGTATGCTTTCGGGTGTACCTTTTTTAATAGGAGTAACTATGAGTATCAGACTTATGTCGCACAACGTTTGGAATAACGATAACAACAGCCCCGCGTGGCAGGAAAAGGGCGAGGACTGTTCCGCAAAGGTCAGGTCGGACGGGCTCGTGCGCGTATATAAAGAAAAAATGCCCGACGTGATAGGCTTTCAAGAAATGACCGCGCTTATGAGCGATCTTTTGGTGGAAAAATGCGCTGAAAGTGGCATAAACTACACGCTTATTTGGGGCAGGTTTACGCCCGTTATGTACCGCTCGGACAAGCTTGACTTGATTGAAACGCACTTCTACACCTATCCCGATACTATCGACGGGTTTGAGGGCGAGTTCAACGACGTCCGCTCAAAGTCGTTCACGACGGCGGTTTTTCGCGAAAAGCAGAGCGGAAAGAAATTCGTATTCACGACCACGCATTTATGGTGGATGCATAATGCCGACACGGAAGAGCAAGCCAAAATCCACGGCTACCGTTTTCATTCCGACGACGCGAGAAAAATTCAACTGTCACTTGCAATGAAAACGACGGTGGAAAGCGCGCAAAAGCACGACTGTCCTGCTTTTATCATAGGCGACCTCAACGCCGAATATAATTCAAAAGCGGTTTCGCACGCGCTAACTAACGGATTTAAGCACGCCCACGATATCGCAACGGAGTACGCCGACGAGACTATGGGCTATCACTGGTGCTTTGCTAATAGATACGAAACGGAGTATTACGACAAGCCCTTTGAGTGCGCTATCGACCATATTTTAGTGCACGATACAGAAAGAGTGGAGGTAAAAAGATTCGAGCGCTATTCGCCCGACTACTATTTCCCCATCTCCGACCATTCGCCCGTGATTGCCGATATCGAGTTAAAATAATTACGCAAAAAGCCTTGCAAAAAGGCGCAATAAATGATATAATAACAATATCTTAATTTTGAGGTGCTAATATGAAATGGATTTGGAATAAGGGTGGAGACGCTTACGTTGACTTTTTCGACGAGTTTACTGCGCAAACGGAGGGCAACGCTACGCTTTTTATCAGCGCGTCAACCGACTACGCTGCGTATATTAACGGTCAGTTCGTTGAACATTCGCAGTATCCCGACTACCCGTTTAAGAAAGTCGTTGAGCAAATTCCCGTTACCGTAAAATCGGGTAAAAACGAGCTTAAAATCGTTGCGTACCACATGGGCGCAGAGGCGTTTACGCACTATAACAAAACGCCTGCGCTTGCGTACGAAATCGTTATGGACGGCAAGGTTTTGGCTACTTCGTCCTCGAAAACGACTTGCGTAAAAGATCCCGGCTACGAGAAAGAACCTTACTTCATCACGCCCCAGCTTGGCGCGGCTTGGAGATATGATTTCACACAAAACGAAGGGGTACGTACCCCCGCGATTGAGGTTGAAACGGGCTTTGTGACCTGTGACAGACCTTCTAAAAAATGCGTGCTTACCGATCTACTTCCCGTTAAGGTTTTCGCGCAAGGTATCTATAAGGAAAACGGTGGTGAGACAATGGCGGAGCGTATGCAATTCGCTTACAATACGCCCAAATATTTCCACGAGCTTACCGACCTTAACAAAATGGAATACGACGATCTTCACGAGCCTATTACCTTCAAGGGCGAGGGTGGCGACGGAATTTACGTGATCATTGACCTTCTTAAAGAGACCGCAGGATTCTTGCATTTTGATATCGAGGTCGACGAAGAAACGACTTGCGGAGTGGGCTGGGGCGAACACCTTACCGACCTTCGTCCGCGTACGCACATAGGACCGCGCTACTTTGCAATCGACGTAAAGCTCAAAAAGGGCAGAAACGTTTTGGACGAATATTTCCACCGCTGGGGATGCAGATATATTTCCCTTAACGTTCAGGCAAAATCCTTCAAAATCAATTCGCTCACCCTTCGCGAGCAAAAATACCCCTTTGCTTTCCCCGAGAAAGACTTTGGCGATATTCACCTTAACCAGATTTACGAGGTGGGCAGACGCACGCTTGAGCTTTGTGCGCACGAACACTACGAGGACTGCCCGTGGCGTGAACAGGCGCTTTACGGAATGGATTCGCGCAACCAGATGTTATTCGGCTACGGCGCGTTTGGCGAATACGCGCTCCCCCGTGCAAGCTTAAGAACGCTCGCTTATTCCATCACGGAAAAAGACCTTCTCGCAATTACCGCGCCCTCTCACGAATCGCTTATGATTCCCACCTTCTCGCTTTATTACGTAATGGGCGTTTGCGAAAACGCAGAGCGCGACTATAACGACGAGTTCGTAAAGGAAATGATCCCCTATATCAACAGAATTATGGGCGCGTTCCAGCGCAACAGCCGTGACGGAGCAGTGCTCGCATTCCCCGGTCCTGACGGCTGGAACTTCTACGAGTGGATAACGCTACTTGACAGCTGGAACCGTAGATACGAAGGCGTGGAAATCATTTACGAGGAAGGCGTTGCAACCGCGCTTTACGCAATCTCCGCTAAAAAACTCGTTCGCCTTTTCGAGCAGGCAGGCGATAAAGAAAACGCTAAAAAGTACGCTGACGAATTCGCAAAAGCAAAAACGGCGCTCCAACGTTTCTATAACGAAGAGGGCAAATTCTACCACACATATATCAACGGTGACGAGCGCTTTGGCAAGCACGTTTATATGCAGGCGCTTATGGCTGAGGTTATGGAAGGCGATATGGCAAAACACCTTTGCTCCTTCCTCAAAAATAAGCCCGACGATATGGTCGGTCAAACGCTCGCAACGCTCCAATGGACTTACGACGCTATCTTAAAGTACGACGGAGATATCGACTACTGTATCGAAGATATCAAAAAACGCTTTGGTACTCTCGTAAACAAGGGCTTGACCTCTTTCCCCGAAACCGAAAAGTGCGAAGACGACTTCTCTAACGCAGGCTCGCTTTGCCACGCTTGGTCGTCCGTACCTTGCTACGTCCTCGATAACTATTACAAGAAATAATTTTTCCTGAAAGAAAAAGGCTTACCACTTCGGTAAGTCTTTTTTATATATTTTGCAAAAAATTAGTATATTTTTTGCAAAAACTTATTGACAAGCATACATATACGCAGTATAATAATACTGTAAATACGTTTCCGTATCGCAAAATTTCATAAAAAGGAGAGAGAATATGAAACGAAAAAAGTGGATAAAAGTAATTTGTTTATTTACTAGCGTAATTATGTTTGCTATATCTATAACTGGATGTAAAAGTTTTGTGGATTTTTTAGATTCTAAAATAAAGCATTTTGATGATTGGGTTAAAACAACAGACGACGGTTTTAAATATTACTATAACGAAAACAATGATGAAGGTGCATATGTACTTGATATCCCTGATATTGAAGAATTAATTATCCCAGAATATATAGCCGGAAAAAATGTTGTAAAATTAGGTCATATACAAAGAACAAGGGATTACAAGCTCATTTGCGAAAATACGAAAAAACTGACCATCCAACATCAATTTGCTATTCAATACGATAATTTTGGAAAATTTGTTTATTTTCCAAATCTTACAAATTTAACTTTCATAGATTTTTTATACTGTAATCAATCGTACTCGGGGAATGAATTACTTGTTCCTCATTACATTGGGAAAGAAAGTACAAATGTTCCAACTGTAGAATTGAAAAAATCCGACCGAGAGTATTCGCTAAATGATTTTAAAGCAAAGGTTATCATTATTCCCGACTATGTAAATGTTATTGAAAAAGGAGTATTTGATGGATTAATAAACGTTACAATAAAGACCACATACAAAAGTCAACCCGAAGGATGGGAAGATGGTTGGAATGGTAGTTGTGAGGTTGAGTGGGAAATCAATTAAATTAAGAGGAGGTTTTTATGACTAAAATAAAATGTAAATTTGGAGTAAAGGCATTTGTTTCCACTGTTTTGATAGTTGTTCTTTTTTCTTTCGTTTTATCACCTGTTACATTAGTTAATGTAGCATCTGCTGTAGAAACGGAAGAAGATGCCAATCTTTTTGTTGGTTATAGTGATGACGCAATTGATATTCACGAAGCAACAAGATTATCCTCGCCAAGTTTGGATGCTCCATCGCTTACCGTTTTAGTACATGGACAAGGGGGAAAAGCTTATAATTGGTCTAATAATAATAATGAAATTTTTACATATGATTCAAGCTCATTAATTGAATCTTTACGATTTATTGCACAAAATGCAGACGTGTATTTGGCTAAGGTGAAAGCAATAACATTGGACGAATGGATTCCGTCAGAGGATTTTTATTTGATTAGACTTACACAAAACGACTATAATACTGATCAAAATGATTATGTTACTAAACTTACTGATGTGTCAAAGCACATTATAGTTGTTTTTGAATCTTCGATCCCATATTCTTATCATCGTGATGTTTATGAAGAATTGCATAATGTCATTGATAAATTATCATATGATATTTTGCATTTGACAGGAAAAATTCCTAAAGTTAATTTGATTTCTCATAGCCGTGGCGGTATTACCAGTATGATGTATGCAACCGGATATAGAGAAGATGGTAAATTAGCTCATGTTCAGTATCAATATTCTCAAACCCATATTGACGGTTATATTGATATTGGTGATAATTATTATGAAATACCTGCCGAATATAACCAAAATAGCGACATAATAAATGATCACCCTTATAATGTCGCAGAACTTTATTCAATGGGAACGCCATATTGGGGAACGGATTGGGATACTATGTTTTTTGGTGCTGCACATTTATTATTGAGCGATGAGTTTTCTAAACCAAGTGCCAAGAATATTTTAGACGAAACAATACAAGCAGAAATTTATAGTTGCTGGGAAGAAGCGGTAGATAAAAATTCCGAACTAAAACTTAATGCGATAGCAGGAACTTTTGATTTGTCATTTGTATTGGGGTTATTGGCTGAAGATTATGAATCGCTAAGTCAATATTTACCAGTTGTAGAATTAAAATACTATTTGGAACTCTTTGATAAATGGGGAGGAGTTGCTATTGAATTTATAGAATTAGTGGAATCAATATTGGCGATGGGGGCAGGTTATTCGTTTGTGACGAAGAATATTTTGGGGATTATTCCAGTTGTATTAACGATTACTGTTGATGTAGTAAGAAACATTGTGGTTAATGCTCTTAATAATTTGAATGAATTTGAGAACACGTATTCTGATCAATTGCAGAATGGTACAAACATAGGACAAACAGTTTATACGGAATTATCATACATACTTAAAGATTTTATAGAAGCGTTAACAACTGTAGGAGAATTTGTAGGACAGTTTTCAGGTGAAACTAATCTTGTTCATGATTGGGGAGATTTGTTTATTGATACTAATTCGCAACTTGCGGAAGGATTTTCTAATATTGAAACTTATGAAAAATTATTTGCTTACTCAAATATAGGATATAGTGTTAATGCAACCAATGATGTTATTATCACTTATTCAAATAGAACTTTTGCGTATAAAAAAGCAATCGAGCAAGTAGCTATTCCGCACATTTTAGAAACAAGAGATGCGGATATAATTAGTTATATTTGTGATAATATTGAATTAGGCATTCCCACTGCTTTTTATGAGTATGAGGTTTTAGGGGATAATACGTTAAAAATAACTGGTGTAGAATTGCCTAATTCTTATTTTGAAAATAGTGGTGTTACATTAGAACTAAATTTGGAGGGTGGTATAAATGGAAAACAAATTTCATGTATAGGTGATAATGCGTTTTCGGATCTTTCTAATCATCTTGCGAATATTACGTTGCCAAATACTATAACGAGTATAGAAGAAGGTGCTTTTTCTGGATGTAATAATTTAAGTATCAATATTGCTAATGGAAACCTATATTATAAGGCTATTGGCAATATAATATATAATAAAACTTTAACTAAAATA
>JAGAPD010000021.1 GCA_017623435.1 Clostridia bacterium | reverse complement strand
GTGATCGGTTTTGCGACCTACGCTGATATATTTGACCATACGGTATGGTCGTACTATGAAACAGGCTTTGCCTGCGCCCTCGAAAGAATAAGTGTCTTTCTTGCATTTTTCTCGTTAGCTCGCAACGAGTTGCTAACCAGTTATCTATTGTGACATCGACAAGTAATTGTCTCTGTCATGTGACATCGACAAGTATTTAAATTGCTTGAATAAAAACGACGAGAGAATATCTCGTCGTTTTTTGTTTATGCAAAAAATTTTCAAAAACCTATTGACAGAGTGCAATTCCTACTGTATAATAAATATACAAAAGCCAAAGAAATTTGGTAAAAATTAATTTATTAAGGGGGCATTATGAAGAAGATGAGACGATTAATTTCATTTGTATTAGCATTGATGTCCGCACTTTGTTGCTTTGCCTGTCAACCAGATGAAGATCCACAACCATTCGTTTCGCAGTTTACTACAGAAGAACATATTGAAAGAATACGGAATATAACCGAATATGCACTTCGCTATGAAATTGAGAAAGGACACGTTAAGGATATCTACGTTGACGCGTTATATCCGTTTGATGGGAGCACACCAAGACAATTCCTTGTTGAGTTTGAATTTTGCGGTGATGAATGTGAAGAAGTAGCACATCAAATTGCATTAATACATAGTAATAAATTTACGTGCGCTCATTTAGGTTATGACACTAAAAGAACACACGAAAGTTTGTTTCGTCACTATATAGTAGATACGAACAGAGATACTTACTTGATAGAATATATAGTTGGTGTAAGTGGTTTAAATGGCTTTTTTGGAAAAAGTATATATACTGAACTAGGGTACAAAGAGTCAAAAAAATATTATGCAGGAGGGCGTTTTGGTGTGTTGACTGACGAAGGAATTTTGCAAATATTAAAAATACGTGGACGCTATTGTTGTTATTCGTGCCAAAACAATCAATTGGGAAATGACAGGATTGATTTTGAACAAAAAATATTAAGTGAAGAAGATTGCTCAAAAATTAAAGCATATTCTATGGGGGGTAATCCATACCCAATAGGAGGTTTATCGGACGCGGATTTGCCAGGTTATGCAGAATGGGCGGACGGCAATCCTCATTGTTAAAACAAAAAAACGGGCTACCACGTAGTAGTCCGTTTTGCTATTTTTAGTGTTTTTTTGAGCGTAAAAGTGCTACGATTTACGGCTTATTATTTCAAAACGCCGTACTCAATCGCCACTTTTTCGAGGTGTTTTTTCTGCTCGGGGGTAAGTGGCATAAATGGTTTTCGGCTACTTCCACAGTCAATACCGTGGCGAAGAGTAGTTAAGTACTTAAACGCAGGAAGTCCGCCGTTGTTAAGACACGCCGCCGTTACTGCGTTAGAGCGCCGTTGAATTTCAAGCGCCTTTTCGTTTTCGCCCTTATGGAAAAGATCGTAAATCTCGATATAATTTTCCATCATATAGTTAAAGGTCGTACCGATAGCGCCGTTTGCGCCTTGGGCGAGAGCGGAAATAAAGCACTCGTCGCAACCGCTATACACGAACTTGCCCGTGTGCGCGATAATCTGTTGCATTGCAAAGTAGTTCGTATCCGTAAACTTGATGCCTTCAATGCCGTCGATAGACATCAGCTCCTTGTATTCTTCGGTCGTGAAGTTGCGCGTGCGCGAGGGGAGTGAGTAAACGATGACGGGAAGTCCTACCTTTGCTATGTCAGCGTAATAGCTTTTGATGCCTTCAAATGGGTAAGAAAAATAGAACGGGGGTACGGAGGCAATGGCGTTTGCACCGACTTTTTTAGCGTGCTCGGCAAGCTCTACCGTAATTTTGTTGCCGATATTGCCCACGTGCGCCATAACGTACGCTCCGTCAGCCGCCTTAATAACCGTTTCAAGCGTCTTTTTGCGCTCTTCTTCGTTGAGAAGGAAACATTCAGCCGAGCTTCCGCTCGCGTAAATGCCGTTCGCACCGCTGTCAAGCACGGCACGGGTGAGCTTTGCCAAAGCGTCGTAGTTTACGCTTTCGTCCTCGTTAAATGGTGTGATGATGGGAACTAAAAATCTTTTCTTCATTGTTCTATTCTCCAAATTACGTATTCGATTGAGTTGAGTTGGTTAGGTGTGCCTTTCTTGTAAAATACGGTTACGAGGTCGCCGTCGCTATTTTCCGCCGTGCAGGGATAACCGATATCGCTATCGGGTGCGCTGTCGCAAAGTACGATTTCCTCGCCAAAAGTCACTCCGCCGTCGGTGGAAATGCGCGCGATATGGGGGAAGGGCGCTTTTCTACGCGCGTAGGTAAGCACGACTAAGCCGGACGAGTGAAGTAGGTAGTGTGGCGGTGAGCCGTCGTAACCCGTAGGTACGGGCTTTGTGAAGGTTTGTCCGCCGTCGTACGAGTAACTGTGATAAATAGTGAAAACGCCTTGCTTTTCTACGCGAATTCCCAGTAAAATCTTGTCGCCTAAATCAACGGCGTGAGGCTCGCAGGTAAGATAATCCTCGATAGGCTGGACGATAAGTCGGGGCGTACTTTGCGTGCCGTCGGGCGCGATATCCATAGCGTAAATGCCCTCGGGCAGATACTCAAAGGACGCAGGCGCGCTGTCTTTGAACGCTCTACCGATCATAAGTAGCGAGCCGTCCTGCTTTTTCATAACGCCGTGCGGACAAGTTATAGGCATAACTTCGGGGGTGGTGAAGGTAAATCCCCCGTCGGTAGACAGTGAAAGCGTAGGTCCGAGAAAGCGTTTTTCCTGCTCGTCGCTGACGGACGCGAGATAATCCCAGTAGGGCTGTAAAACCTCGGGAGTTTTGTTTGACCAGCTCGCGTAAATTTCCTGTTGCTTGCGTGAGTTGTTAAAAGAAGTCAGATAAATCGTGTCGCCACTTTGCGTAAGACCTGCGTCGCGGTCGTCGAGCGGAGTATTGAGCGCGATATAATTTTCGCCCCAAGTGTATCCGCCGTCGGTGGATTGCGATGCGACCACTTTGCCAAACGGATCAACGTGTGCCGTGCGCATTCCTGACCACGCGCAAATCAGCGAGCCGTCCGACTTAGTTAGTACGCTCGGCCAGCCGTTGTACGAATATTTGCCCGTTTCTTTTGAAATAACTCCGCGTTTAAGTATAGTAGTTTTCATAGTTTCCTCCGTAACTTTCTTTTATTATACGCCTAAACCGTTGCTTTTTCAATAGCAAAATGATAAAAAAGCATAACAAAATTGCAAAAGTTGCTTGTCATTACGGGTGTGAGATGCTATAATAATAGAATGGAGAAAGGATATGTCGATTACTTACAGTTATTATTATATAGGCGATAAGAAGTACGAAGAGCTGGACGAGCCCGTCCTTTTGTCAGTTTCCAAACAAAAAAATGGCAAGATGGGCGAGATAAAACCGCATTCTCATTCGTATATGGAAGTATTTTACTTTGAAAGCGGTAACGGTTTTTTTGAGTGTGACGGCGACAAGGTAGAAGTGGGCGCAGGCGATTGTATAGTGGTCAGTGAAGGAAAGCGTCACTTGCAGTATTCAGCGGATGCAACGCCACTTGTCTATTTTTCTTTTGGTGTTACTAACGTTTTCTTTCCTGAAATAGGTAAGGTAAATTGCGTTAGCACGAGTGGTTACGAGTATGTCAGCGCGGAAAAGTGTCCTAAGGTAAGCGACTTCGTTATGATGTGTAATAGTGAGCTTGAAAGCAAGAACGCGAACGGAATAGCGGCGGCAACTGCATACTTTAAGTTGCTGATTATTTATCTGATGCGCGTAATAAATCCGCAAGGCAAGGAAAAAACGGACGGATTTTCGCAAGAAGTCAAAAATTATTTGGAGAATAATTTTGCTGAAAATATAACGCTTAATATGTTGTGCAAAAAGTTTTTCGTAAATAAAAGCACGCTATTGCACGCCTTTAAGCGCGATAATGGCAATAGCCCGTTGCATTATCTAAATCTTATCAGAATAGAAAATGCGAAAAAGCTACTGTCAAGTGGATGCTCTGTGACTGAATCCGCTATAAAATCAGGGTTTTCAAACCCCGTGTATTTTGCGGAAATGTTTAAGAAAGTAAACGCAATTACGCCGTCGGCGTTCAAAAAATTTACGCAAGGCAAAATTGAAAAATAAGGATTAAAAATAAAAACGGACTGCCACGTGGTAGTCCGTTTTATAATATTGTGCCGTAAAAATTATTATTATTCAATAATAAGATCGATAAAGTTGAACGTTCTGCAATCAACGAGTCCGCGGTTAGTGAGGCGCGTTTCTGGCAGACAAGCCAAGGGAATGAGCGCCATCGTCATAAAGGGCGAGGGCATAGAACAGCCCATTTCTTTCCAAGCGTTTTCTACGCTTTCCACGTATTCGCACATTTTGTCAAGCGGTTCGTCGTTCATAAGACCAGCAATAGGCAGGGGAATGAGGCCAAGCACCTTGCCGTCCTTTACCGCAACCATACCGCCACCGCACTCGATAAGCGTGTTCGCAGCGAGCGCCATATCCTCGTCGTTAGAGCCAACTACGAGCAAATTGTGCGCGTCGTGAGCAACCGTTTGCGCCATTGCGCCTCCCTTAATTCCAAAGCCTTTGACAAAACCGTAGCCCACCGTACCCGTGCGTTTGTGACGCTCGAACACGGCAACCTTCAAAATATCACGGCTAACGTCCGCTTTGATTTCGCCGTCCGTTACGTCCATTTCGATATGTCTGTCGTACGAGCCAACGCGCGCAGGGATAATTTCAATAACGTGAACTTTTACTTTTTTCTTGTCCGTGTCTACTTTGATCGCGAAGTTGTCTTTGGTCATTTTATCAAGATGTACCGTCTTTTTAACGCTGTCGGGGTACTCGTGACGGGGAATATTGCAGGTCAGCTTTCCGTCCTTTGCGACCAGCTTTCCGTCAATGAAAACCTCGGAAACGGTTACGGCGTTAAGGTCGCTTATAAGCACGAGGTCAGCGCACTTTGAGGGCGCAACCGAGCCTACTTCGTGGTCAAGGTGGAAGCATTGCGCCACGTTTATCGTTACCATCTGAATGGCGGTAACGGGATCAATTCCCTCTTCGATAGCGCGCTTTACGATATAATCGAGGTGGCCGTTCTTCTTTAACGTGTTGGGGTGGTTGTCGTCCGAGATAAGACAAGCAAAACGCGTGTCAATCTTGTTTTGCGTAATTGCTTTCGCAACTTCGTGAAGGTCGTGCCAAGCCGAGCCCTCGCGGAAAAGCGCGTACATTCCAAGGCGCATTTTCGCCAAAGCGTCTTCCATGCGCGTAGATTCGTGACAGCATCTCACGCCTGAGGCGATATAGCCGTTAAGTCCGCGGTCAGTTTCGGGCAAGGAGTAGTGGCCCGTAACGATTTTGCCTGCTTTTAGCGTTTCGCCGATAATGTCGTGGGTGTGCTTGTCCCCCGACAAAACCCCGGGGAAGTTCATCATCTCGCCAAGACCTACGCACGAATCCCAGTCCATAGTCTCTTTGACCTCGTTAGGTCCGATATACGAGCCGGTGTCTTCAAATCCGGGCACGGCAGGAACGCAAGAGGGAGTGGTCAGCATTTGCTTTAAGGGCGCGCTGGCCGCGTCGTCAAGCATGCATTTTATTCCGTCAAGTCCCAAAACGTTGCAAATTTCGTGAGGATCCATAAAAATTGCGCTCGTTCCGTGCACGATAACCGCTTTCGCGTATTCGCTTGCGGTAATCATACTCGACTCGACGTGAATGTGTCCGTCCATAAACGCAGGCGCAAGGTACTTGCCCGTAGCGTCGATAACGGTGGTTTTTTCACCGATAGTGTGGTCGCAATTGCCAACCATTGCAATTCTGCCGCAAGAAATTGCAACGTCCACGCCTTCCATAATTTCGGCGGTGCAAACGTTGATAAGCTTAGCGTTTTTAATTACGGTGTCCGCACTTTGCGCGCCTGATGCAACGCGTGAAAGCGTAGCCGAGCATTCCCAAAGCGGAGTAGTACAAAATTTGTTTATCATAATCGCTCCTTCGTGTATTTATTTTTACGTCGTTATAACGAGTTATAATGATTGTATCAAAAATTTTCGCATTTGTCAATAAATAAAGTTATTCGTTTTGTTTTACGTCGTCAATTAGTCCGCCTACTAAGGTAAAGCAAAAACAGTCCGCTTGCCCGTTTTCGCTGATGAGGAAGTAGTTGTTTTTGGATTGACTGATATACCCTTCGTCACGAATTATGCGCGTATATCCGCTAAAAAAGTCGCTGAGCGACTGGTCGTCAATGCTCTCGTTAAGCGACGGCGTAAGTAGCTTTCGCGCGTTTTCGCAGTCCCCTTTTTTGAGTAAATCAAAAAAACTGCACGGTACGTCCACAGCCGTTTTGTCAGTAAGGGGCTGAGAAGTGTAGACGTAGTTGTAGCGTGGTTTTAGGAGTAAAAGCATTTTGTTTTCACTCAGCGTTACGCTTTCGCAAAGCTCTTGATTTGACGCAACGCGTTCGCCACACAGCTTTACGGTGTATGGCAGTAGCGCGGATGAAAGAGGTAAAACGGTGATATACGTTACCCCTTGTTTTGAAATAATCAGCGATTTTGGACGCTCTAAAAATATGCCGTTTACTAAAAATACGCTCTCAAACGAGGTTTTGATAAAAAGATTTGTTTGCATATTACATTATATTTTTTTGCTTTTTAAAGTATGATAGGTATAAAAAAATTATATGTGGAAAAAATTTCAGTATCAAAATTTAAGGAGCAAAAATATGAATAACGACTGGAGCATTGAACAAACGAAAAAGCTTTTTTCACTCGTGTACGACAACGCGCAAAAGGGCGTAGGGCTTACGAGCGCGTTTTCGCAAATGGCGAAAGAGAGTGGTAAGTCGGCAAACAGCGTGAGAAACTATTATTACGCGCAACTAAAAATCTTTTTGATGTTACCTGACCTTCGTAGGTCGCTTGGCATCAAAACGGTGTCTATGCGTAAGGAAAACTTCAAAATCTTTTCTGAAAAGGAAATAGTTGAACTCGTTGAGTGTATTTTGGTGGGAAAAGCGCAGGGTAAAAGCATACGCGCGGTTATTAACGAGCGCGCACGCTTTGATAAAAAACTCGCGCTCCGCTATCAGAATAAATACCGCTCGATGGTGGCTACTCACGAGGATAAGGTACAAAAGATTATGAAGTCTTTGCGAGAGAGGAAAGTAGAATATTTTAACCCTTACACTAATAAAATCGTACGAAGCGACGCGAGCGAGGATAACTTAGCTAGGCTCGCTGAATACGTGGAATCGCTTGATTCTACTCAGGTGGTGGACGCTATTAAAATGTTGCTGAGTAAACAAAACGGAGCATAACGTTATGCTCCGTTTTTGTGATTTTACTGTTTTTTAGGTCTGCCTGCGCTGGGATTTTTGGGGTATTGATCCCACAAATTATAGCGCTCGGGACTGACGATTGCAGAAAACATTCTGTCCTTTGCAAAGGGAATATCCTTTTGAATGGACTTTACCAGCGACTTCATATATTCACGCTTGGTTTCGTGGTCGGCAGGACACGGGCTTTTGGCGACGGGTAAATTCTCGTTTTTTGCGTAAGCGGAAATGTTTTTTTCTTGCGTGTAGACGAGCGGACGGATAAGCGTTACGCCACTTCTGTCCATATAACTTACGGGCGCGAAGGTAGATAATCTTCCTTCGTAAATAAACGAAAGGAGCATAGTTTCAAGTACGTCGTCAGCGTGATGACCGAGCGCAAGCTTGTTACAGCCCAGTTTTCCGATCACGTCGTTGAGCGCGCCTCTACGCATTTTCGAGCACAACGAGCAGGGATTTTTTTCCTTTCTCACGTCAAAAATAACCGGACCTATGTCGGTGTGCTCGATATGATAGGGCACGTTTTCTTGTTCGCAAAACTGTTTTAGTGGAGCAAAGTCCACGTTGCCTATACCCATATCTATCGTTACGGCGAAAAGCTCGAATTTATTTGGCGAGAACTTGCGAAAAACGGATAACGCTTTAAGAAGGACGAGAGAATCCTTTCCGCCCGAAAGACCGACTGCGATTTTGTCGCCGTCGCTTATCATAGAATACTCTTCGCACGCTTTTCGCATAGTGCTTAAAATGTTTTGTAGCGTCATAATTTGCACCTATTTTAGTGGTTTACCGTTATATTATACCTCTACGAGGTAAATTTTGCAAACGATTTAAGCGTCAGACGCGAAAAACAGTTGACTAAAATCTTCAATTAAGGTATAATAAATCGGTAACAACACAAGTAGGAGATTTATCACAATGAAAAGAACTTATCAACCCAAGAAGAGAAAGAGAGCAAAAGTACACGGTTTCCGTCAAAGAATGAAAACGTCTAGCGGTAGAAGAGTACTTTCCCGCCGTCGCCGTAAGGGCAGAGCAAACGTAGCAGTAAAGCCTCTTGGCGCTCACTAATTAACCCCGAGTACAGAGGTAGAGTTTGCAAAAAGACGCCGATATAAATACCCCTGCTATGTCGGGGGTATTTTCTACATTTTGAGCAAAGGAGAAGAAATGCTGTCAAAAAAATACAGATTAACCAAAAACGGTTCTTTTTCCTATCTTTACGCTCACGGCGTACGCGTCCCGGCGAAGCTGATAAAACTAAACTTCGTCTTAAATAAAAGCGGAGTTAAAATCGGTTTTTCGGTCAATAACAAGATAGGTAAAGCCGTCGTGCGTAACAAGGTGAAACGCCGTATGCGCGCTATTATGCGTAGATATATTGACAGGATAAAGCCCTGCCAAGCGGTTTTTATTGCGTCGGTAGGCGTGGACCAGCTTTCTTACGCGTCGCTTTGCAAACAAATGCATAAATGTTTGGTGAAGGCGGAACTTTTGGATGAAAAAGAAGAATAGTTTAGTTAAAAAAATCTTTTCTTTTCGCTGGCTGGTAAAAGGGCCCGTCCTTTTTTATCGCAAATTTATTTCGCCCCTTTTTCCGCCCACTTGCATATACACGCCCACTTGCTCGGCGTATATGTTAGAAAGTATTGACAAATTCGGCCCTATAAAGGGCGCATATATGGGATTAAAACGCCTGGCGCGTTGCGTGCCGTGGCAAAAGGGAGGGTTCGATCCCGTACCCGATAACCCCAAAGGAGATATGAAATGGCTTTTTTGAACTCGCTTTTTAGCGCTACGGTGCAAGCCCCCGAAGGATTGTGGGAATGGCTTATTCTTACCGTATTCGATTTTGTTGTTAACTACGGCTGGCGAGTAGTTTTGTTTACCGTATGTCTTAAACTTCTTCTTTCTCCGCTGGATATTTATCAGCGTTATAAGGCGAGAAAGAACGAGAGAATTACGCGTAGAATTCAACCGCAATTAGAGAAATTAAAGAAACAGTATCCCGACGCTACTGAATTCCAGAAAAAGCAAATGGAGCTTCAGAAAAAAGAAGGATATTCGATGTTCTCGTCTTGCTTGCCTGCGATTTTGACGCTCGTAATTTTCATTACGCTACTTACCGGACTTAACAACATCAGCGCGTATATGAACTTTAAGGAATACAAGGAGCTTTACGACGTTTATAACGTTTCGGTTACCGAGTATAACACCACGCTTTCCGATAGCGAAAAGGCAAACTACGCCGACGAGACGGATTACGCGCAAAGCAAGGTTTACGACGCGTATCAGGAAAACAAAATCCGCTGGTTGTGGGTAGGTAATATTTGGAGTGCGGACGTTCCTTGGAAGAGCGAGGTTAACGACTACGATACTTTCAAGACTAATATCGGCGAGTACGGTACTAACGCCAACAAGTCGGGCATGACGAGTGAAGAAGTTCAGCTTATGCTAACTAAGTACAACGTCGTTATGGGTAAGCTTTTGGCGAGCGAAAACAATAAGGCGAACGGTTACCTGATTTTGCCTATACTGTCCATACTTTTATCGGTAGCAACGCAATGGATTTCTATGCGTCAGCAGAAAAAGAGCGGTCAGGTGGTAGAAGGCACTACGGGTGCAAGCTCGATGAAGATGATGATGTTCATTATGCCCATCATGATCGGTATTTTCTCGCTCAGCTACACCGCGGCGTTTGCCATTTATCTTGTGTTTAACTATCTCGTATCCTTGGTAATCACGCTTTGCGCGTCGCTTATCCTTACTTTTATCGACAAGCGCGAGGAAAAGATTGCAAAGGAAACGGTTCACAAGTACGGCAGACCTGATCCTAACGACATTAACGAATAATAACGAGAGGTATATTTTATGAAACAGGTGGAAACCACGGGCAAAAAAGTGGAAGACGCTATTGAAAACGGTCTTCGTGAATTAGGCGTTTCCCAGTCCGAAGTTAATATTGAAATCCTTACTTTGCCCGGACTTTTCCGAAGAGCGAAGGTTAGACTGACCGTCGTTGACGAGGACGGCAACCCCGTTGAAGACAAGGTAGCGGTAGTTAAAGAAGAAAAACCCGTAACCAAAAAGGAAGAAGAAAAGCCTGCCGTTAAAAAGCAGGAAAAAACCGAGGTCAAGACGGAAAAGAAAGTCGAAAAAATCGAAGTAAAGGAAGTTAAGAAAGAGGTTAAAAAAGAGATTAAGGCTGAAAAGAAAGAAGTTAAGCCTGAAATCAAAAAGGAGCAAAAGACCGTAATTAAGGAAGTTAAGGAAGAAGCTCCCGCTGAAATTCCTGCCGAAGTTAAAAAGGTGGACGAAAAACAGGTTGAGATTGCTAAAACTTATCTTTCTAAGCTTTTGTCGCTTATGAATATCAGCGCTACGCTTGAAACGGACACTACGCACGGTAGCATTGATATTGATATCGTGACCGAGGATACCGCCGTTATCGGCCACCGCGGTGAGGTTTTGGACGCGCTTCAAATCCTTACTAAGCGCGCGGCTGAAGAGGGCGAGGATAAGTTTATCCGCGTCAACGTTGACAGTAAGGGTTACCGCGTAAAGCGTGAAACCTCGCTCGTTTCACTTGCCGAGAAGATGGCTGCAAAGTGTATTCGTACGGGCAGAAAGGTAGTGTTAGAGCCTATGAATAACACTCACCGCAAGGTTATCCACGCTACGCTTTCTTCTAACAACAAGGTCATCACCAAGTCTGAGGGCAGAGAGCCTAATCGCAGAGTAGTTATCCTTCCCAAGCGTTACAGACAACACAAAGCGGAAAACAAAGAGAATTAAAACGAAAAAGTCCGGAAGAAATTTCGGACTTTAATTATAACTACGATGAAAAAATATATTGATTTTATTATAATTTTAGCGGTGGGCGTTGTTTGTTTCGCGCTATCCTTTTTGTTCGAACAATGGGGTACGTGGTTGCGCGTTTTGGGTTTACTCGTTATACTTTTGGCGATAGGATTTATCATTTTTAAGTCCAAAGACCAGCCTATTGATCCGAAGAATAAGTACAGGAAAAAGGATACGCTTATGTCCGTGCCCGAGCGTGCGCTTTATTATCAACTGCTTGACGTGGTTGGTGCGGAATTTGACGTTTTTCCTCAGCTTGCGCTGGTGACGCTGGTGGACAAAGTGGATGCGTCGTATCGAAACGAGCTGTTTAGAGTAGTGGATTTCGCGCTGTTTGACAAGCGTAATAACCGTCCGCTTTTGGTGATTGAGCTTAACGACGCCAGCCATAATCGCGACGATAGAAAGCTTCGCGACGAGAAGGTTAAGTGTATTTTGCGCCGTGCAGGACTTAAACTGCTTACGCTTACGCTTGACGATATAGGTGATAGGAATTTGCGTAAGCGCATATTTTCTGCTATGCGTTAACGCGTGTTAATGTGTAGATGATAATACTTGTTTCTGAAAGCCGTTGGCGTTATTCCCGTATGATACTTAAAGAATTTCACGAAAGTGTTCTCGTCTGAAAAGGAGCAGGAAGAGGCAATATCTTTTATTGAAAATTGTGAATTTATAAGGAGCGACTCGATATATTCCAGTCGCTTTTTCGTTATCATCGTCTTCGTGTCCTGACCGAATTCGCGCTTTAATATGCGAGAAACGTGGTCGGGATTATAGCCAAAACGGCGACCTACGTCCCCCACGGTTAACGCTTTTTGGCTGTTTGCGCGTATAAATTCGGCAATTTCGTGCGCGATACGGTTTCCCTGTTCGTGCGGACGGTTTTGCTCTAACAAAAATTTCGCGAGCGTCAATTCGGCAATATCGTGAGACGAGGATTGATAATGCATAATCTCGCTAAAGGTGCGCGTCGTTTCGCTTTCAAGCGGACGGGATAGCTTTTGCGAAAAGATTTTTTCTATGTCGGAGCAGGTAAAGTGCAACCAGTAAAAAGAAGTGTGGCCGTAGCTTTTTCTGTTGCCGCCGTGCACCGTGTTTGGCGAAAGAATAATCATATCGCCTTTGGTAAGGGAATAGTTTTCCGTGTCCTCAAAAAGATTTACTTCTCCCTCTACCACGAAAATGATTTCGTACGTTTGCACGGAGATGGTGGGGTGAATCCATTCCGTTTCGCTGTCAAACAGTCCCATATTTGAAAAAGAAAAATCAATACCGTCAATCGTTAACATATCGGATTTTCGTACCTTATCAAAAATTTTTGCATTGATTGCTAATCAATAATATATTATAATTAAGGCATAAAGTCAACAAAATAAGGAGATAATTATGAAAATAGGCAATTTCGTTTCTTTTCGCGACGTGAAACTCGAGGACGGATTTTGGCAAAAAAAATACGACTTAAACAAAAACGTTTCTATTTTTAGCGTGCGCGACAGATTTGAAGAGACCGCAAGATTTGACGCAATGCGCTTTAACTATCTCAAAACGGGCAAAAAACCGCACATTTTCTACGATTCTGACGTGGCAAAGTGGGTGGAGGGCGTGGCTTATATTATGGAGCACGACCGCGAGAGTATGAAAGAAAACGAAAAACTTATTGACGAAATGGTGGACGCAATGGCGGAGGCTCAGCGCGAGGACGGTTATCTTAATTCGTACCATCAGCAAATTGAGCCTGAAAAGATTTTCAAAATTCGTACCAATCACGAGCTTTACTGTTGCGGTCACTTTATCGAGGCGGCGATTGCCTACCATCACGCGACGGGAAAGAGAAAGCTTCTCGATATTATGGAAAAGTACGTGGATTGTATTATTCGCGCTTTCGTGACTGAAAAAACGGCTGATTTCGCAACGCCCGGGCACGAAGAAATTGAACTTGCGCTATACAAGCTGTACCGCTATACGGGCGAGAAAAAGTACGCGGATTTAGCAAAGCATTTTCTTACTCGTCGTGGCGTGGCGGAGGAAGACAGGGGCTATTACGACCTAAAGCACAGTTACGCAACGCAAGATAACGCAGATATTTATTCGCTACGCGAGGCGGTAGGGCACTCCGTCCGCGCGCTCTATCTTTACAGCGCAATCACCGATTTGTTACAAGAAGAGGGGGACGTACGCCTCAAATCTTCACTCGACAGCGTTTGGCGTGATATCGTGGACGGTAAAATGTATATCACGGGTGGCGTAGGATCTACGCACCGTTACGAAGGTTTTACGCTCCCGTACGACCTTCCTAATATGGGCGCGTATAGCGAAAGCTGTTGCGCGATTGCCTTTATTATGTGGGCAATGCGTATGCGCGTGGTTGAGCGTAACGCGGAGTACGGTCATGTCATAGAAAGAATAGCGTATAACAACCTCATATCTCCCGTTTCCTTGGACGGTAAGGGCTTTTTCTATGAAAATCCGCTTGAAATTGCAAAGGAAGATTACGGCAGAGAGGTTGCCTGTACGCCTGAAAACAGAGAGCATTTGCCCATTCGTCAAAGAGTGGAGGTGTTTCATTGCTCGTGTTGTCCGCCTAATATCAATCGCTGGTTTGCCGAAATGGCGGAGGTTGCTTGCTTTGACGAGGATATCACCTATATCGAGCAGTATATTTCTTGCACCGCAAACGGTAAATACGGCGCAATCCGCATAAAGGAAAATTACGCGGTAGACGGCAAGGCGGAGATAAGCTCGGTTAACTATACGGCAGGCAAAATCGCGGTAAGAATTCCCGAATGGTGCACCACGTATACCGCCGTTTTGAACGGAAATAGAGTTAATGGTGCGAGTGAAAAGGGTTACGCGTACTTTGAAGTGGATGAAAAATTTACGCTTTCGCTTGACTTTAATATCGCGCCCATATTTATTAGCGCAAACGCAAACGTGCGCGCAAACGCAGGCAGGGTTGCGCTTTGCTACGGTCCGCTCGTGTACTGTCTTGAGGGCGTGGACAACGGTGACAGACTTAATAAAATCAGCGTTGACGTTGACGAACTAAGCGATGCAAAAATCTATTCTGACTTCCACGGTTTTAACAGTATTGAAATGCGCGGATACCGTGACGAGGATAACGGTAAGCTTTATTTTAACGCGAAAGAAAAGAGAACGAAAGAGGTTACGCTTAAATTTATTCCCTATTACGCGTTTGCGAATCGTGGCGATACGGATATGCTCGTTTGGGTAAGAGAGAAATAACGCTTGACAAACTGCGCGTAAGAGTATAAAATATAATTAACCGATTTAGGAGGTATTATTATGTTTTGTCCTAACTGTGGTCATAGCCACGACGATAACGATAAATTTTGCGCGTATTGCGGTACAAAGTTTGACGAGCCCGCGCAAAAGAAAGAGGATGGTAGAGTGTTTGAAGAGGTCGAGCCTAACGCTAACCATACTTTTAATCAAGCTCCCCCTCAACCTAATCAGCAGTATATCTACGTAAACAACCAGCAGTCCGAGAGAAACGCTATGGCGATTACGGGATTCGTGTTGTCCTTTATCGTTCCTATTTTGGGCTTGATTTTCGGCATTATCGGACTTAACCGCGCCAACGCTTTGCCAAACAAAAACGGCAGAGGAATGGCGATTGCCGCTATTATAATTGCCAGCGTAAGTATGGTGCTTGACGTGATTGTAGAACTTTTTATGATGCTGTACGAAATCCCAGCGCTATACGCTTTACTTTAAAACATAAAACCCCGTAACCTTTTGGCTACGGGGGTTTGTTTTTATAAGATTATTGTTGATTATCTTTCTTTTCCTTCTTTTTCATAATAGTGAATAGAAGGATTAAGAAAAGCGCTAAAACTACTGCTACGACGAGCGCGGCGATAAAGATATTTATATTAGGAATAAAGGAAGTCGTGCCGTCGGTGTTGACGAAAGTGTCCGCGTTTGCAAGCACCATAGATCCGATTGCAGGACCTATTAAACCGGGGATAAGTACTTGACCGACTATTCTGAGGCCTTGGAACATTCCCGCTTTTCCCTCGGGCGTGAGGTCGCGAATTACCGCGCCAAACACCGCCATTCCCGAAAGATAACCACTCATCATAAGGAGCGAGCCGATAAACACTAAAACGACGTTCGTGAACAAACAGAGCACCACGTACCCTGTCATTAGCATAATAAGAGCCGGAATTACTGCCTTCTTAAAGCCGATTTTGTCGTACAGTCTGCCGTAGAAAAAGGTCACGACGGACGCTATCACGATAGCAGGCGCCATGATCAAAACGTAGTCCTTCATAGCGAGCGATACTTCGTAATATATGATGAGATAGGGCATAAAGATTTGAATGGAAATTCCGAAAAGGGCAAAGGCGATTAAGCACAAGTAGAGCAAGCCGTTTTGCTTGATTACCGACGGGCGAAAGCCGTAGATAATGTTTGAAAAATATTTGCCGTTTTCCTCGCGCTTTACCGCGCCGTCGTCAATGATGAAAATTCCTACCACGCCCACGATAAGCACAATCGCACCGATTATAATATAGATAATCGTCCAGCTATTTGCAAGGGAGAGGTCAAAGCCCATAAATCCGCCGAACACGGCAAGTATTGCCACGAGGGGCATCATGGCGTTAATGCCTTCCGCTGCACCACGGTTGGTACTATCGGTGGAGTCGGTCAACCACGCGTTAAAGCAAGCGTCGTTTGCGGTCGAGCCAAAGAAGGTCATTACGCAGTCAAGGATTATCGTTAGAGTAATTCCCAGCGACGCGGCGGCAACGGTGGACGAAGTGATAGCAGATAGAATATCCACGCGCACTAACGCAAAGGCGAGAATGGAAATTCCCCACGCAATATATCCACCGCATATAAAGATTTTGCGCTTGCCCACTTTATCAGATAGCGCGCCGATAAGAAGGGTGGTCAGCGTAGCCGAAACTGCGCTTGCCATAACCATTGCCGAAATTTCGCTAGGGCTAGCGTTGAACATCTTGTAAATAAAGACGTTAAAGTACATGTTTTCAACTACCCACGCAATTTGTCCGATCAGCGAAAGGATTACGAGTGAGAGCCAAAATTTGGGTGATTTTTTAGTCATATTGTTCTCCTAATTGGTCGTAAGTAGATTATATCACGCCCGTGCTCGTTTAGTCAATGAAAAAGTGTCGCAAGTTGTCGATTTTGCGTGACAAATGCGCGTACGTGTGCTAAAATACTGCTATGGATTGGATTCTGGTCGAAACGAATAGGTACGCTACGTGCCGTTTTGATAAAAGGAGTGTAAAATGTTTAGTAAAGTTATTGCTTACGTAAGCGAAAAGCTTATAGGTGAAAAGAAAATACCGTATATTGATATTATCGTAAAAAAAGAGCATAAAACTTTGTTTCGCTATATGGACGGGGATAGCTACGCGCCTACGGGTAAGGAGCTACTTCATATGTATTCGTGCACGAAGCCGCTTACCGCAGTTTGCGCAAGCAAGCTTATAGAAGAGGGCAAGATTTCGCCTGAGGACGAAGTCGAAAAATATTTGCCTGCGTACGGGGACGTATTTTTGCTTGAAAACGGGCAAAAAGTCAAGCCTAAGAGCAAGATGAAAATCAAGCATCTTTTGACGATGACGTCCGGCCTTGCGTACGCGCTTGGCACTTCCTATATTATGGATGCAAAAAGGCAGTCGAAAAACAAGGCGAACACCTTGCAAATGGTGGACGAGTTCGTAAAAACACCCCTTTCGTTTGAGCCGGGCGCGCAGTATTTGTACGGCTTGTCGCTTGACGTTATGGGCGCGATAGTGGAAGTCGTGAGTGGAGTAACGCTGTCTGAATATATGCAAAAGCATATCTTTACTCCGCTGAAAATGAATAACAGCGGATTTAACGAGAACGCTTTAAGCGAGGTAAAGCCCACTTGTAGGTATCAAAACGGAGCGTACGTACCCTCCAGTTGTTTCTACGACTTCAAGTTTACGGACAATTACGATAGCGGAGGGGCTGGGCTTATAAGCACGGTGGAGGACTATTCCGCGTTTGCTGATACGCTCGCGTGCGGCGGCGAGAGCGAGGACGGTTATACGCTGATAGGTAAAGAAGGTCTTACTGCTATGTCGAGCGAGCAAATCGGCGATATTGCCGTAAATAATAACTTTACTTGTATTCAGGGTGATCAGTACGGCTACGGCTACGGAGTAAGAGTAAGAAAAGTTGCGCTTGACTGCGGAATTCCCGTAGGTGAGTGGGGCTGGGACGGCGCTGCAGGCTCGTATATGCTGGTTGATAATAAAAACAAAATTTCCGTAACGATGGGAATGAATTTGCTTGATTGGCCCGTGATTTTTGGCGGTGAACATCTTAATATTTCAAAGCTTATCTATGAAAGTCTAAAAGAAAATAAAATGATATAAAAGAAAACGGGCTACCACGTGGTAGTCCGTTTTGCTTATTATCTAAATTATTCTTTGTTTTCAGGCGCTTGAATTTCAGTATTTTGAGCTTGGGTAGTTTGTTCTTGCGCTTGTTCAATTTTAGGAGTTTCTTCCTTGAACATACCGCTAAACGCTTTTACGCCCGATTTTTTCATAATGCCCATAATTGCAGGGGCGGTGAGCGTGGGTGCAACCTTGTAGAACATTCTCATAAGGTTAGCGTCCGCGCCGAAAATCATACGCTTTTTATGATTTTTCATACCCTTGATAATCTTTTTGGTAAGCTTTTGCACGGACGAGGAAAGAACGGAAATGATTTTGCTATCAAAGAAACCGTCCGTCTTTCTGAACAAATTAGTTTTCGTAAAGCCGGGGCAGACGTGAGCGACGTAAACTTTGTGATTAAGTTCAGCCGAAAGTGCTTCGCTAAACGCTTTTACGGCTGATTTACTTGCCGAATATGCCGCAGTACCGGCGAGGGGAGAAACGGCAGCAGCGGACGCGATATTGATAATGGATGCGCGTGCGCTATCACGAAGAAGGGGCAAAATGTAACGAACGGCGTAGTACGTACCCATCAGATTGACGTTTATCGTCTCGGGGAAGAGATCGTCGTCGTAGTCCTCGAACATAGTGAAAGGAGGCATAATTCCCGCACTATTGATAAGAATATCGAATTTGGATTCGTTCTCTTTAAGCGCAGAGGAAATATTCTTCCAGAAGTTTTCGTCGGATACGTCGGCGGAAATGTACGAGAAGTTATCCCCCTTCGAGCCAAGCGAAATTTTAAGCGCCTCGAGCTTGGTTTTGTTTCTTGCGATACCCAAAACGAAACAGTCGTGTTCGTTTATAAGCGTTTCGGTAAGCGCCTTTCCGATACCGTCGGACGCGCCGGTAATAATAACGTTTGCGCCGTTAAGCCAGCACACTTTTTCCTTTTTCATAAGTTTATGCTCCTTGAGTTACAGAATAATCCACGAGTTTGTAGTCGGTTTCGAACTGAATAGAGAGGGACGCGAGGTCGTATTCTACCGTGCGAATATAAGTGAGGACGAGTTTGGTCGTCTTGTTTTCGCCTACGTTGAAATCGTTTTTGGAGAACCAAAGCTGAATGGGAGGACCAGTAGGCTCGGTGTACTTGTAAATGCTGGTGGGAAGGGTGATTGCGCTACCCTCGTCGTCGCTCAAAAACTGTTTAAGCGTGGGGAAGTAAAGCGTTTGATCTTTTCCAGCCTCCGCGGTGGTAAGACGCATATCGATGGGCGAGAAGGAATCTCCGCGCGAATGCATATCGAAAAAGTCCGCCATCTTAAAATATCCCATAAGACCGTTGTTAAGCGAAGGGTATGCGCGTACGTAGAAGTAAAGAAGTTCGTTGTCGATAATGCCTACGAAGCTATGACCTTTAAGCGAAATAGTGTGTTCGAATTCGCCCATAGTGAGTTTTGAATAGCCTTCCTTGTAGTCGTTTTCAAGCGTGTAACTGGGATTATCCATTCCCTCGCGGTCAGCGATGGTAACGGTACGAGAGGACTTGGTCGCGGTAAGCGCTGCGGAAGTAAAGGTTACGGACGAAGTAATAGTGTCCGTTTTTCCGCGGTCAACCTCGCTGGCGAATTCGTTGTAAGTAATGGACATATCCATCGTGAGCGTGGAATAAGCCACGTTTTCCACTTTACCGGCAGGCTTAAGCTCGAAAGTGAGCGAGCCTTCAGCGATAATTTTGTTGGCAAACTTGTCCGTTTTCGTGATGGCGTAAACGCTCTTTTCGTAAGCGGTGTTTACCGAATCTTCCGTTTGGTTGATGCACCAGGGCGCAGGGTAAGTGGGGTTAGCCGAAGAAATGGTTGCCTCGCACGCGGTAGCGCAAAAAACCAAAAGGAGCGTAAAGATTAAAGTAATAATTCTTTTCATTGCGTACTTCCTTGAAAATATTTTGCCTTACAAGTATAACATACTTGTATTTTTTGAGCAAGCGTTTGAGCCTTTTTTAGCGCGATTTCACTTAAAATGTCCAAAAAAACGGACGATAAACACGCTATCGTCACAAATGCTTCAAAAACGCTTGAAAAATTACGGCAAAAAGGTTACAATGTAAGTATGGAAATACTTTATAAAAATTCATACGTTGATTCTCTTGACGCGGTGGTGGAAAAAGTTTTGGCGCGCAAAGTGGATTTGGGGGTAAAACATATCGTTATCGTGCCCGACGTTTATACTTTCACGCTTGAAAAACGACTTTTCTCCGTAGGGGCAGGCGCGTTTGACGTCGAGGTTACGACCTTTAACAGGCTATACCTTCGCCACGCGCCCTCTAACGCGAAAGCGCTATCCAAGCAAGGCGCGATTATGCTACTTAAAAAGATTTGCGCGGACAACGAGAAAAAGCTCGTTTGTTACGGGCGTTCTTCTCAGCGCACGGGCTTTGCCGTAAAGCTTTACGACGCGATAAGTAAGCTTCGTGCGTGCGCTATTACTCCTGAAGAGTTAAGTAAAGTCGAGGGAATGTATAAGGCGAGCGATTTAGCGCTTTTGTACGGTGAGTACGAACGCCTTACCAGTGGAAAATACGTGGATGCGAGCGGTAGGACTGAACTTTTGCGCGAAGAGGTTAAACGGGGACTGCTTAAAAATTGTCACGTTTACGTCGCGCTTTACGATACTTTGTCTCGCCAGGCGGAAAGGCTTCTTGACGCTATTGACGAAAACTGCTTGTCGCTTACGGTGTCTAATACGAAAATTTTCAGCGGATACGAGGTTAGTGCGCCCGTGCGTACGCTTTCGTGTCCCGACGCGGTAACGCAGTACAAGGAGTGCGCGCGCGAAATCAAGAAGTACGTTTACGGCGGTGGACGCTTTGGCGACTGGGCGGTGGTGGCTGACGGCGCGAATATTCCTGCGCTCAAGCGCATTTTCGACGAGTACGGCGTGGCTTATCACGTGGACGAGAAAATCGCGCTGTCTTCTTGCGAGCTTGCGAGATTTATTTTGGGCTGTATTTCTGCCGTACAAAAAAAGTACCGCACGGCGGATATGCTTTCGCTCGCGTCAAATTATTACTTGGGTATAAGTAAGGCTGATAGCGACGCGTTCAAAAACTTCGTCAAAAAATATTGCGTAGACTATTTGGGCTTTACCAAGTCGTTCGCGCTTAAGGGCGAAGAGGGTGAAAAGATCGAGCCTATTCGTCAAAAGATTATGAATATTTTGAGCGTTTTGCCCGAGGATTTTTCGGATGCAAAAACTTTTTCGGATGCGATTTTGCGCCTTCTTGAAAGCGTTGACGCAAAAAGCAAAACTGAAACGCTTGCGCACGAAGACGGCAGGACGCTTAGTCAAATTTATGACAAAACGGTAGAAATCGTGTCGCTTTTGGGCGAGCTTATGGGCGGAAAATACGAGGACGAGGATACGGTCGTGGACGCGCTGACGGAAGGGCTAACGGGTACGGAAATTTCGCTCGTGCCCTCAAGACGTGATACCGTTCAAATTGGACCGCTTTCGCTTTTTAGAGGGCAAAGGGTTAAGTGCGCCGTTATCGTGGATTTTTGCGAAGGCAAAGTGCCCGTAGTGACGAAGGACGACGGATTGCTTCTTGATATGGACGCGGAAAAGCTGGACGAATATAAGCTTAAAGTCGAGCCTAAAAACAATAAAAAGAACGAGCTTTGCCGTGACGAGCTGTGGCAGTTTCTCAAAACCGCGCAAAACTTGTTTTTGTATTGCGTGAACGGCGACGAAAGCAAGCCTGCGTGCGACTTGAAGATTTTACTTAAAAAGAATAACTTAAAAGAGGAAAACTACGCGCAGGTTTTAGCGCGCAGAAAAGAGGAGAGCGATTTTAACGCGCTCGTTTACGAGCTGGGAAGCAAGCAGGGCGTAATTGAATTTGCGCTAAGCGATAGAGAGGGAAAGCTTTTTGAAAGCTTGCTCAGCTTAGTCGAGCGTAACGACTTGTTTGAAGAAAAGAATTACGGCGAAAAGAATTTAAACGTAAAATCGCTGTTTTTCGCAAGTGGCGCAACGAGCGTGAGTGCGCTTCAAACTTATTTTACTTGCCCGTATAAGTACTTTTTGCAGTACGGATTATACGTGCGGAAAAAGGACGACGGAGAGGTAACGCCCATAGACGTGGGTCTTCTTTTGCACAAAATCATTGAAAATTACGTAAAAGAAAATATGCCCGAGGACGTGCATTCTTTCGTGCAAAAATCCGTTCCGCTTGCTTTAGAGGAATTTGAAAAATATTCTTACTCAGACGAGAGCGAAAAGATATTAAACCGCTTGATGAAAGAGGCTGAAAAGCTGTGTAACGTGGCGCGTGAGCAGATAAGGGCAGGCGATTTCGTGCCTATCGGTACGGAGGTTTCGTTCGGGAAAGAGAATTCCACGCTTAAAACTATAAGCTACCCGTCGGGCGTTTCACTTATGGGAGAGATTGACAGAATTGACGCGTATAAGGACTTTGCGCGCGTCATTGACTACAAGACGGGATCGGTGGAATTTAGCTATTCGGACTTATATTACGGCAAGAAAATTCAGCTTATGATTTATATGCGAATTTTGATAAACAACGGGTACCGTCCTGCCGGGTTTTTCTATTTTCCCTTTGCCGTGGCGTGGCGTGACGACGAATATTCGCATCGTCTTACGGGCGCTTTTAACACCGATTTCGAGGTGATAACGGCGTTTGATAGGAGCGTGGCGCAGGGCGGAAAAAGCAAGGTATTCGAGGGCGAAGTCAAGATAGGAAAGGAAGGTAAAATCTCGTTTGGACGTAACGCGAAGGCAAAAAGCGAAGAAGAACTTTTTGCGCTCACGCAGTACGCTGAAAAAGTAGCGGGGAAGGCGATTGACGATATTAACGAGGGAAGAATTTCAGCGCGACCAAGCGTAAGCGGAATGAATAGCAGCTGCGCTTACTGTGAATATAAATCGGTTTGTCCGCGCGTCTTCGAGCGCGAGATAGGAACGGTTAGCGCAGACGAAGTTATCGAGGCGGTGAAAAAATGAATTTTACTGAAGAACAAAAGAAAGTTATCACCACCCGTGGCGGAAATTTGTTAGTGTCCGCGTCAGCTGGTAGTGGAAAAACGACGGTTATGATCGAGCGCATTTTGTCGCTACTTCTTGACGACGGAGTGTCGCTTGAAAACATGGTAATTTGTACTTTTACGCGCGCCGCCGCTGCGGATATGCGCGAAAAGCTGCAAACCGTATTGATGGAAAAGGCGAACGAGAATAACGAAATTGCACAGCGTCAATTGGCGCTCCTTCCCACCGCGGAAATCAGCACCTTGCATAGCTGGTGTCAGCGTCTTATAAAAATGTACTTTTACGCGATAGGCGCAGACCCTGCGTTTGAACTTTTGGACGAGAACGAGGCGCTTTCGCTCAAAAACGAGGCGGTTGGCGAGGCTATTGCCGACGAAATGGGAAATCCGAGCGAGGATTTTTCGCTACTGTACGAAATTATGGAAAGCCGTCGCTCCGACGCACCGCTTAGAAAGCTAATCACCAAAATTTACGAGTTTTCTCGCGCTCAGGAAAATCCCGACGAGTTTTTAAGCGTGTGCGCTTTTGAAGGCGCGATGCACCCGAGAAAGTGCAAGTCGGCAATGGAAGAAGAGCTTAAACTAATAAACGAGCGTTATCTCGTTAGGGCGAAGGAGCTACTTGAGGAAACGAGCAGAGCAGGTTTTACGCGTAACGAAGTACCGCTTACTAATTTTTGCGAGTTTTTAGAGGGCAATATAAACGCCGGCTCGAGTACGCCTACGGGCAGAATTCCGCCCGATATGGATGAGCTTAACGAAAAGTTCAAGAAACTGAAAGCAGATTACGCAAACGCCACTAAGGGCTTTGACGAATTCAACTTTTTGCCTGATCCTAAACTAAATCTTAACCTCGTGAAAGTGCTCGTTGATCTTACGAAGAGCATGGCGAAAAAGTACGAGGAAAAGAAAAAGAAGAAGGCGAAGCTCGATTATTCGGACCTTGAACACCTCGCAAAAAAACTTTTGCAGTCGGATACGATGGCGGAAATTTCCCAAAAATACAAGTACCTTTTCGTGGACGAGTATCAGGACATCAATCCCTTGCAGGAGAGTATGATAGCCCTACTTAAGGACGTTACCGTGTTTGCCGTGGGCGACGTTAAGCAGAGCATTTACGCGTTCAGAATGTGCGAGCCGGGAATCTTCCTTAAAAAGTATAACGGATACCGCCATTACGGGTTCAAAAAACCTATCTCTCTTAACGAAAACTTCCGCTCGACTAACGAGGTTTTGGCGTTTGCTAACGAAGTTTTCGACGAGCTGATGACTGAAAAATTTGGTCAGATTGATTACAAAAACAAGGCGCGTCTTATCCCCGGTCTTAACCAAAGCGGTGGTAATGTAAAGCTGAAAGCGATCGTATTAAATAACGCGCCCGTGGTCGTTGACGGAGTGTATAGCGTAACGCGTGACACTCAGGTAAAACGCACCGCCGTAGACGTTGAAACGGACGTTATAGTAAACGATATAATTTCAAAGTTAAGTGGTAGTATTATCGTAAACGGCGTACCACGTCCCGTTCGGTTTTCCGATTTTGCCGTACTTTTTTCGGTGCGTGACGGCAGGGTAAAGGCGCTGTACGAAAAGCTTCACAACCTTGGAATACCCGTATCCGTTACGGACAAATCTACTTACGAATCGGTTTACGAAGTAAATATTTTAATAGAATTTTTGAAGTATCTTACCGATTTTACCAACGATATTTCGCTCGTTGCGCTACTACTTAGCCCGCTTATAAATATGGACGAAGACGAGCTTGCAACGGTGAGAAAGTTTGATAGAAAGGAAAAAAGCTTTTACGCGCTTTGCCAAAAGTACGCTAAGGAAAATGGCGACGGAATTGCACGAAAACTTAACGGCTTTTTCGCCCTTTCAAACGAGTATCTGACCTATTCGTACACGCATACTGTAGGTGAGATTTTGGGTAAACTCGTTGCCAGTCAAAACTGGTTTATTCATCTTTTCTCGCTTGCAGATGGCTCGACGAAAGTGGATGCGCTTGAAAGCTTTTTGGGCGAAGTAAACACGGCGTCCTGGGGTAAAAGCTTGGACGAGTGCGTGCGCTATTTGACGGAAAGCGAGTGCCAGTATAATCGCACGGCGGAGGCAAACGCCGTCAAGCTTATGACCATTCACGCCTCGAAGGGCTTGGAATTTCCTTTCGTGTTCTTAATGAATACGAGTAGACAGTTCAGAAACCGTGAGCTTAGCGATAAAGTCATTCTTGATTCACAGCTTGGCTTGTGTATGCGCCATCACGACGAGGAAAGCCGTACGGTTAGTCCCAGTAAATTGACTTTCGTAGCTGGAATAAAAAAGAAACGCGCGCTTAACGAGGAGCGAATGAGATTGCTGTACGTCGCGCTTACGAGAGCGAAAAACGAATTGTTCGTTTACGCAAGTACTAACTCAAAAGACAAGCTTTTTGAAGGGCAAACGTCCAAAATGTTTGAAGAGGGAAGAAGCTTTTACGACTGGTTAAAGCCTTTCTATCTAAGTCACGGTTACGAGCTCGTAAACGGTGACGACGTTGAACTTATCGGTTCAATCGACGGTGTTACGAGCAAGAAAAATGCGAGTGAAACGGTTGATTTTACTGACGCGAAAAAGTATCTTGACTACGTTTATCCCTATCAGAGTGCACCCGTAAAAAGTAGCGTTACCGCCGTTATGAAAGAAGAAATGGAGGGGGACGTACCCGTCTATTTGGCAGGAGAGGACGACGATCGCGCGGCAAAACGCGGTAGCGCGTACCATAAGGCGATGGAGCTTATTGACTTTGACGCGGACTTTGAAAGTGAGTGGGAAAGAATAAAAGATAAGTTTGCCAGCGATTTAGTGGAAAAGGACGAGATAGCTACGGCACGTAAAATCGTCGGTCAGTTCGTCAAAGGTAAGCAATATTATCGTGAGCAACAGTTTATCTATAAGCGCGAGGACGGAATGCTTATTCAAGGCGTAATTGACCTTCTCGTTATTGATAACGGCAAAGCGACGGTTATTGACTACAAAACCTCGAAAATGCAAACCATTCGCTCAGGCGCGTACGATACTCAGCTTTCGCTGTATATGAAAGCGAGCCAAGAAATACTTGGACTTACGCCCGAAAAAGCAATGATTTACTCGTTCAAGGTCAACGATTTCGTAGAAGTGAAAATTACTTAAAAAATGCAAACGAAAAGGGACGTACCCACTTGTTTTGGTGGGAACGCCCCTTTTTTTATTGAAAAAACATAGTTTTATACCGAGAAAAGAAGGTCGGAATAGGTGGGGAAGGGCCAGTAGTCCTTGCCTACGATAACTTCGAGTGCGTCACACGCCTCGCGAAGCTCGTTCATAGCAGGGATAACCTTGTCGCGATAATCGCAAATTGCAACCGAGCAATCCTTAATTGCTTTTGCCGTCGTTGCGTAATCGGTAAGAGTGCGCGTCATCGCGTACGCCTTGTCCACGAGTTCGCTAACGCGCGTAAGTAGGTCGCGCTCGGCGTAACAGGTAACGCCAACTTTTTCCTTGTTCTTTACGCCGATAGCAAGATCGGAGGCAAAGCGCATGCACGCAGGCAAAATTTCACGGTTTGCCATCTCCAGCATGGTAAGCGCCTCGATGTTTACGACCTTGCAGTAGTGCTCCGTTAAAATTTCGTGACGGGCGTGTACCTCCGCAGGGGAGTAAACGCCGTATTTTTCGAGCATGCGAATATTTTTTATGGTTACAAGGCGCGATAGTGCGGTGGGCGTGTCGCGAAGATTGAGAAGTCCGCGTCTTTGCGCCTCAGCCGTCCACTCGTCAGAATATCCGTTGCCGTTGAAAAGAATGCGTTTATGTTTAAGGTAAGTATCCTTAATAAGCGCCTTTACGTCAGCGATAAAATCGGTGCTGTTTTCGAGTTTGGTGGAAAATTCGTCGAACGCCTCGCTAACGGCAGCGTTAATAATCGTGTTGGGGAAAGATACGTTCGCCATCGAGCCAAGCATACGGAACTCGAACTTGTTACCCGTGAAAGCAAAGGGCGAAGTACGGTTGCGGTCGGACGTGTCCTGCATAAAAGTGGGGATAACGTCTACGCCCATATTCATCTTAGTAGCCTTTTTGTGCTCGTAAACGGTGTCGTTTCCGATGGACTCGAGTATACCCGAAAGCTCGTCGCCAAGATACATAGAAATTATAGCAGGGGGCGCTTCGTTTGCGCCAAGACGGTGGTCGTTGCCCGGGCTTGCAACTGAAATACGAAGAAGGTCCTGATGCTCGTCAACCGCTTTCATAACCGCGCAAAGAATGGTGAGGAATAACAAGTTTTCCTCGGGTTTTTTGCCGGGGTTGAGAAGGTTTTCGCCCTCTTCGGTGCAAAGCGACCAGTTATCGTGCTTACCGCTACCGTTTACGCCTGCAAACGGCTTTTCGTGGAGTAGACAAACGAGGTCGTGCTTGTCGGCGATTTTTTTCATAAGCTCCATCGTCAGTTGGTTGTGATCGCACGCTACGTTAACGACGGAGAAAACGGGTGCAAGCTCGTGCTGAGCGGGTGCAGCCTCGTTATGACGCGTCTTTGCAACGACGCCCAACTTCCAAAGCTGTTCGTCCAGCTCTTCCATAAATTTTAGAACGCGCGGACGGATAGTACCGAAGTAGTGGTCCTCAAGGTCCTGACCTTTGGGCGGTTTCGCGCCGAAAAGCGTTCTACCCGTAAAGATAAGGTCTTTACGCTTGAGATAATACTGTTTGTCGATAAGGAAATATTCTTGCTCAGGGCCTACGGTGGTGATGACGGACGCCGTTTCTTTGCCGAATAAGCGCAAAAGCCTTACCGTCTGGTTGGAAAGAGTTTTGCACGCGCGAAGAAGGGGAGTCTTTTCGTCGAGCACTTGTCCCGAGTACGCGCAAAACGCGGTGGGGATACACAGCGCGCCGTCTTTTACGAACGCGTAGCAAGTGGGATCCCATGCGGTATAGCCACGCGCCTCGAAGGTGGAGCGCAGTCCGCCGTTAGGGAAGGAGGATGCGTCCGATTCGCCCTTTATAAGCTCCTTGCCCGAGAATTTCATAATTACTTCGCCGTTGCCACTTGGGGTGATGAAGCTGTCGTGCTTTTCAGCCGTGATACCCGTCATGGGTTGGAACCAGTGCGTATAGTGAGTCGCACCCTTGGAAATAGCCCAGTCTTTCATGGCGTCGGCAATGACGTTAGCAATTTCGAGGGGGAGCGGTTCACCTGCTTTAACCAGCGCTTTAAATTTTTCGTAAACGTCGGCAGAAAGACGGTCGCGCATAACGCCGTCGTTAAAAACTAAACTGCCGAATATTTCTGGTATATTCATAATCGCTCTCCTTTTTGCCAAAGATAGTGTAATTATAATATTTTACACTTTTATTGTCAAACTCTTTTTTGTGGATACGGCGAAAAATAATTGTTTTTTGTGAAAAATCGTAGGATTTTGCGTTTTTGCGCGAAAAAAAGAGCGTTTCGTCGATAAACGCAAAAACATTATTATTTTATTTTATATTTTTTTAGTATTTGTATTGCTTTTTTTTAAAAGGTGGTGTATAATATAACTATACAGCATAGTAAGGCTACGATGAATTGCCCGATTTTGGGTGATAAGGGAGTTTTGATGGGACTGCTGAAAGTGTTCAGTTAATTACGGGGAAAGCGATACGCGTACTAAAAAGTGGGTGCGCGTTTACAGTTGTGTCCAAAAGCAGTCTGTCGAAAATGATGAAGAGAATTTTCACCGTTACGGTGTGATAACAAAATAAGGAGAGGGCAAAGAAATGAAAAAGAAAAAATGTGTAGCAATGCTACTTGCCGGCGGACAGGGTACAAGACTTTACGCGCTTACTTCCGGCATAGCAAAACCGGCTGTTTCGTTTGGTTCGAAATACCGCATTATCGACTTTACGCTTAGTAACTGCACTAACTCTGGCATTGACACCGTGGGCGTGCTTACTCAGTACGAGCCGTTGGTGCTTAACGAATATATCGGTGGTGGCAAGCCTTGGGACTTGGACCGCAGTTACGGTGGCGTTCATACGCTTTCGCCCTATCAGGCTAAAAAGGGTGGCGAGTGGTACAAGGGTACTGCAAACGCTATTTACCAAAATATTCACTTTCTTAACAAGTACGATAGTGAGCACGTTTTGATTTTGAGTGGCGACCATATCTACAAAATGGACTACTCGAAAATGCTTGCCGAGCATATCGCAAACGACGCCGACTGTACTATCGCGGTTATCGACGTGCCGTGGGAAGAGGCGAGCAGATTTGGTATTATGAGCTTTGACGAAAATCACAGAATTACCGAATTTGCTGAAAAACCTGCTCAGCCTAAGAGCAATCACGCGTCTATGGGCGTGTATATCTTCAAAAAGGACGTTCTCGTCAGAGAGCTTACGCGCGACGAGGAGGACGAAAAGTCGAGCAACGACTTTGGTAAAAACGTTATTCCCTATATGCTCAATAACGGAATGAGAATGTTTGCTTATTCGTTCGCGGGATACTGGAAAGACGTAGGTACGATTACTTCGCTTTGGGAGGCTAATATGGACCTTCTTGGTGAAAATCCGCCTATGAATCTTAACGAAAAGGAAATGCGCGTTTATTCGCGTAACGAGCCCCTTCCTCCCTCCTTCGTGGGTGAGACGGGTAGCGTTAAAAACTCTATCTACACCGCAGGCTGTGAGATTTACGGAACGGTAATTAACAGCGTTATCAGCGAGGACGTAACTATCGGAGTTGGTAGCGTGGTGCGTAACAGCGTTATTATGCGTGGAACGGTAATCGGCGACAACGTTACTATTGATTACGGTATGATTGACGAGAACGTAACCGTTTGCGACGGCGCGAAAATTGGCGACGACGAGAGCAGTAAGGACCGTATCGCGCTTATCGGAAGAGGATGCGTTATCGGTAGCGACGCGTATATCCCGTCGGGCGAAATCGTAGAGAAAAAGTGAGGTGCGCTATGAAAACTTTAGGAATAGTTTTTTCTAATATTCACGATAAGGACGTTAACGAACTTACTACGACTCGTACGCTTGCGTCCGTACCCTTTGGCGGAAGATTCCGTCTTATCGACTTCGTTTTGTCAAATATGGTAAACAGCGGAATTTACAACGTCGGCATTATCACGAAATATAATTATCAATCGCTTATGGAGCATCTCGGTAGCGGAAAGAGCTGGGATTTGTCGCGTAAGCGTGGCGGACTCGTTTTACTTCCGCCTTACGGCAGAGAAAGCTCTGCCGTGTACTCGTCGCGATTTGAGGCAATTTCCAACAGCGCGTATTACTTGCGTGAGGCGAGCGAAGATTACGTCGTTATGAGCGACTGCGATAACGTGTGCAATATTGATTTTTCCGAGGTCGTTGCTTATCACGTACGCAAGCACGCCGACATCACCGTCGTTTATCGCAAAAAGGAAATTCCTGAAAACGAAACGAAGATGCGTACCTCCGTCGTTATTGACGAGGACGGAAAGGTTAAACGCGTAGTAACTGGCAATAAACACCACGGTACGATTAACGCGTTTACGAATATGCTGGTTATCAACCGTCAATTCCTTTTATCCATTATCGATAACGCTGAAGAGCTTGGCTATAAGAGTTTTTCGCGCGACGTGCTGATAAGAGGAGTTAACGAATATAATATTTACGGTTACGAATACACGGGTTATTTTGCAAGCATTGACAGTATGCCTAACTATTACAAGCATTCACTTCAACTTCTTGACAAAGAAACGCGTGATCAGCTTTTCCGTGGAGCAGGCGCTATTTATACGAAAGTGCGTGACAGCGCGCCCTGCCGTATAGCAGAGAGCGGAAAGGTCAAAAATTCACTTATCGCCGACGGTTGCGTAATCGAAGGCGAGGTTGAAAACTCCATTCTTTTCCGTGGAGCAAAGGTTAAGAAGGGAGCAAAGGTCGTTGGATCGGTGCTGTTTAACAACGTGGTAATCGAAGAGAACAGCTACGTAAATTGCGTAATCGCTGAAAAGGACGTTCGCGTGCTACAAAACAGAACGCTTAGCGGTCACGAAACGAGGCCTTATTTCTTGCCAAAAGATACTATAGTTTAACGATAGGAGGGAAACGACGCATCACGTAGTGCGCCGTTTCGCTATTTTTTGGAAGAAAGTTTTAATTTTTTGAATACATTTTTAAGGAGAAATATAATGGAAAAAGAAACCAAAAAGCAGGCTAAAACCACTACGAAAAAGAGTGCTTGTGCTAGCAAAACCGCTACCAAAACGCCTGCAAAGAGAACGTGCAAAAAGACCGTTAAGAGCGAAAAGAAACACGTTTTGTTCGTGGCGAGCGAGGCTTGGCCTTTTGCCGGAACGGGTGGACTTGGCGAAGTAATCGGATCTCTTCCCCGTGCGCTTAACGAGCGTGAAAAGATTGAGGCGAGAGTTATTCTTCCCCTTTACGACAGCGTGGCTACTGAGTACCGCGAGAAGATGACCTTCATCACCTCCATCACCGTGCCCGTCGCTTGGAGAAATCAGTACTGCGGATTGTTTGAACTCGTTCACGACGGAGTAACCTTCTACTTCGTAGATAACGAATTCTACTTTAAGCGTAGCGGACTTTACGGCTATGGCGACGACGGCGAGCGCTTTGCTTTCCTTTCGCGCGCCGTGCTCGAGCTTCTTCCTTCGCTTAACTGGAAGGTGGACGTATTGCATTGTCACGACTGGCATACCGCGCTCGTTCCCATTTACTACAAGCTTTACTATCAATATAACGAGGGCTTGGGCGGAATCAAGACGGTATTCACCATTCACAATATCGAATATCAAGGACAGTTCAGTAGCGACGTTATCGAGGACCTTTTCGGCATTTCCAAGCGTGAATATATGTCTATCGAGTACCATGGTTGTATCAACCTTATGAAAGGCGCAATCGATTACGCTGACTCCGTTTCTACCGTAAGCAACTCTTACGCAGGCGAGATTATGGACAGCGAGTACGCTCACGGACTTGAAGGCGTGCTTATCAAAAATTCGTACAAGCTCAAAGGTATCTTGAACGGTATTGATATCAAGGTATACGATCCTTCTACTAACCCCGCGCTTTTTGCTAACTTTGACAAAACTACCGTTGATACGCTTAAAAAGGAAAACAAGATGGGGCTTCAGAAGATGCTCAATCTTCCCGTAAACGGTGACGTTCCTATGATTGCAATGATTACGCGTCTCGTTAATCATAAGGGACTTGATATCGTTCGCTCCGCGTTCAACGATATTATTAAAAACGACGTTCAGTTCGTAGTTTTAGGTACGGGTGATCCCGATCACGAAAACTTCTTCCGCCACATGCAAAACGTGTACGGAGATAAAGTGCGCTCCATTATTGCGTTTAACAAGGATATGGCGCAAAAGATTTACGCGTCCGCGGATATCTTCCTTATGCCCTCGAAGTCCGAGCCCTGTGGGCTTAGCCAAATGATGGCACTCCGCTATGGCACTATTCCCGTAGTTCGCGCTTGCGGTGGTCTTAAAGACTCTATTTTCGACTGCGGTAACGGCGACGAAGGCAACGGATTCGTGTTCAGCGATTATAACAAAGACGCGCTCCTTAACGCAGTAAACCGCGCGGTAGGACTTTGCCGTGATTACAGAGACAAGTGGGCAGACCTCCGTCAGCGCGCTATGGACAGCGATTACAGTTGGAACAGTAGCGCTCAAAAGTACGAACTTTACTACGAAGAAATTATCAACTAACCTTGTGAGGCATAAATGGAATTTACTACATCGAAGGTCAAAAGTTTAATTATAGAAAAACTGGACAAATATTTTGCGACTTCTTATAAAAGCGCAACGCCCACCCAGCTTTATAAGGCGGTGGCGCTCGTAATTCGCGACATCTTGCTTATGAAAAAGCAGAGATTTAACGAGGAGGCGAGAAAGCAAAAGGCAAAGAAGGTTTATTATCTTTGTATGGAATTCTTGCTCGGAAGATCGCTTAGAAACAATCTTTACAATCTTGGACTTGAAAAGCAAGTGCGTGACGCCGTTCGTTCGTTTGGCGCAAACCTTGATAATCTTTACGAGCTTGAGTCGGACGCTGGTCTTGGAAACGGTGGTCTTGGACGACTTGCAGCCTGCTTTTTTGACGCGCTCGCAACGTGCGATTACCCTGCAATGGGCTTTTCTATCCGCTACGAGTACGGACTTTTCAAGCAGAAAATCGTTGAAAACACGCAGGTTGAACTTCCTGACGAGTGGCTTGATACGGGCGAAGTGTGGCAAATGCCTCGCTCGGACAAGAGCTTTGAGGTTAAGCTTGGCGGTAGAATAGAGGAAAACTGGGAGTCGGGAGTACTCAAAGTAAAGCACGTTGACGCGACGGTCGTTGAGGCAATACCTTACGACGTTATGGTAAGTGGTTACGACGGAAAAGGGGTTTCCGTGCTCCGTCTTTGGCGCGCAACGGCAGCGGCTACTTTTGATATGAAGTCCTTTACGCAGGGCGACTATTTCGCCGCAATGCGTAGCGACAACGAGGCAGAAGTTATTTCCAAGGTTTTGTATCCTTCCGACCAGCATTTTGCAGGAAAGCAACTGCGCCTTTCACAGCAATATTTCCTCGTTAGCGCGTCGCTCCAGTCAATTATCAAGGATCATTTGCGCGTGTATCCCTCGCTTAACAATCTCCACAAAAAGGTTGCTATCCACATCAACGATACGCACCCGGCGCTTGCCGTGCCCGAGCTTATGCGTATCCTTATGGACGAGTATTCTTTCTCGTGGGAAAGAGCCTGGTATATCACCGTAAACACTATCGCGTACACCAACCATACGGTTATGAGCGAGGCACTTGAAAAGTGGAACGAGGACCTCGTTAAGATGCGTCTTCCCAGAATTTATCAGATCATTAAGGAAATTGACGCGCGTTTCTACGGCGAGCATCGCGACAGCTACGACGACGCTATCGCAAGAATGAGCGTTCTTGGAAACGGTCAGGTGCGTATGGCGAACTTGTCCGTTATCGGCTCGCATAGCGTTAACGGCGTTTCGGCGCTCCATAGCGACATAATCAAAGAAAGCGTATTCCGTGATTTTTACAAAATTCTGCCCGAGCGCTTTACTAACGTTACTAACGGTATCGCGCATCGCCGTTGGCTCAATCAGTCTAACCCTGCCCTTGCATCGCTCGTTGACGAGCTTATCGGCGAAGGCTACAAAAAGGACGCGAGCAAGCTTATCGAGCTTAAAAAATATATCGGCGACGACGCGGTTACTAAACGACTTGAGCAAATCAAGCATCAAAACAAAGTGGCTTTTGCGGACTATATCAAGTCTACTACGGGATTCGTGCTTAATCCACAGTCACGCTTTGACGTGCAGATAAAAAGACTTCACGAGTATAAGCGCCAGCTTCTTAACGTGCTTAAAATCATTAAGAAGTACCTTGACGTTAAGGAAAATTCCAACCTTGACGTTACGCCCGAAACTTTCATTTTCGGCGCGAAGGCGGCAGGTGGATATTACCACGCAAAGCGTATTATTTCGCTTATCAACTGCATTAGCGAAGAGATCAACCGTTCGCCCAAAATTAAGAGCAAGGTGGACGTAATGTTCCTCGAAAACTACAACGTTTCCAAGGCTGAACGTCTTATTCCGGCAGCGGAAGTCAGCGAACAAATTTCGCTTGCAGGTAAAGAGGCAAGCGGTACGAGCAATATGAAGTTTATGCTTAACGGCGCAATCACGCTTGGTACGGTTGACGGTGCTAACGTTGAAATCGCTGAAAGAGTGGGCGAGGACAATATCTTTACCTTTGGTCTTCGTACTGAAGAAGTGAATAAGGTATGGCAGGCAGGCTACAACGCGTCCGCGCTTTATTCGACCAACGCGCAAATTCGACGCGTGGTTGACGCGCTTCGCGTAGGCTTTGCGGGTCAGTCTTTCTCCAATATTGCCGACTACTTGACTTTGGGTACTAATTACGTGGCAGACCCGTATATGGTGCTTAAAGATTTTGACGATTATTTGCGCGCGGCAAGTGACCTTGATAAAGCGTACGCTGATAAGAAGAAGTGGAATAATATGGCACTTCGAAATATTGCCGAGGCAGGTATTTTTGCCTCCGACAGAAGTATTCGCGAGTACGCTGACAATATCTGGCACATTAAACCCGTAAACTTTACCGAGGAAGAATAAGAAGAGTGGAAGTCTTTTATTTCCCTTGCGACGAGAAGTATAAAAATCACGTTGGAGGAGTAAAAGTTAATCAAGAATTTAGGGTATTCCTTGCCACGAATCGTGGCGAGGATGCCTTTTTAGTTGTGACAAAAGAGGCGCAGGGCGAACATACCGTTTACTACGATATGAATAAATGCGAGGGCGGTTACGAGTACAGTATGCACGTCACGAGTAGCGGACTGTACTTTTATCACTTCGAAGTGGTGGTGGACGGCAAGCGAGAATTCGTTTTTTCCGACGAGAATTTACACGCGACTCTTACTGGAAACCAAGAGTGGCAATTAACCGCGTTTGACGATATTTACAACGCGCCTTCCTTTTTAGAAAATGGTATTTTCTATCAGATTATGGTGGACCGTTTTGCCGTGGGTAGCGAGCGTAAAAAAACGAAACGCAATATGACGTACCGCGCCGATTGGGGTGGATTGCCCACTTATAAGGCGGATGAAAAGGGTATCGTCAGGAACGGAGATATGTTTGGCGGAAACCTTGACGGTGTTAGAGAAAAACTTGATTATTTAGCGAGTTTGGGTGTAAAGTGTATTTACCTCAACCCTATTTTCGAGGCGTCATCAAATCACAAATACGATACTGCGGATTACACCAAAATCGATAGCGACTTTGGTGACGAGATTTCACTAAAAAATTTGGTAAAAGATGCGGACGCGCGTGGTATTAAAGTTATTTTAGACGGAGTATTTTCGCACACGGGAAGTGATAGCGTTTACTTTAACAAAGAGGGTAACTTCGATAGCGTTGGCGCGTATCAAAGCAAGCAAAGCCCGTACTACGGGTGGTACGATTTTAAATCCTTCCCAGACGAGTACGACTGTTGGTGGGGCGTAAAAATACTCCCGTGCGTCAAGGAGGACAACCCTGGCTATAACGAATTTATCAACGGAAGCGGTGGCGTTATTGAAAAATGGATGGATACTGGCATCGCAGGCTGGAGATTGGACGTTGCCGACGAACTGCCCGATATTTTTCTTGACAACCTTACCCGTGCGGTAAAGGGTAAAAATCCTGACGCGTTAGTGCTTGGTGAAGTGTGGGAGGACGCAAGTAACAAGATTTCTTACGGGCGTAGACGGCGCTATTTTCAGGGCGCTCAGCTTGACAGCGTAACTAATTATCCGTTCAAGGACGGTATAGTTAGGTTAATAACGCAGGGGGACGTAGGCGCGTTATCGCGTACGGTGCACCAAATTATCAACAATTATCCGCCAAAAGTGGTAAATAATTTAATGAATACTTTGTCTACTCACGACACTATGCGAATAATAACGACGCTTTCGGACGAAGAGTTACCGGATAGTAAAGATGAGAGGGCGAATTTTACGCTAAAAGATTACGAGAGTGCGAAAGCAAGGCTTAAAGTAGGCGCGATTTTGCAGTACACCTTGCCCGGCGTGCCCTGTCTATACTACGGTGACGAGGCGGGAATGCAGGGTTGTGAAGATCCATTTAATCGCAGATGCTATCCGTGGAATAGTGAGGATAACGAGTTGATTGAGTTTTATCGCGCGTTAGGGAAGTTAAGGCTTGAGAGTGAACTAAACGGCGGAAAATTCAAACAAACGGGTACGTACCCCTTCGTTTTTGAGTTTACGCGTGGCGAAAATTTGGTAATCGTGGCTAACGTGGGCGAAAAAGATTATAAACTGGAAAATAAAGTAACCGATTTAGTTACTGAAAAAGATATTGATAGCGTTTCGGCAATGAGCGCAATCGTTTATAGGAGAAAAGGATGAAAAAGCTTGGATTTGGACTTATGAGATTGCCCGTTATTGACGGGGACAATAATAAAATTGATTACGAAAAAGCGCGTGAAATGATAGATAAGTATATGGCTAACGGCTTTACTTATTTTGACACGGCGTATATGTATCACGGTGGCGAAAGTGAGAAGGCGTTTGGCGAGTTGGTCGCAAAAAGGTACTCACGTAGCTCTTATATTTTGACCGACAAGATGCCCGTAATGCGTATAAACAGCGCGGACGAGTACCCAAAAATCTTTGCCGAGCAACTTCAAAGATGTCAGGTTGAGTACTTTGACTACTATTTCTTGCACGCAATCGGTATGAATACTTACCGTAAAATCCAAGAGCACGACGGCTTTGGCTACTTAAAAAAATTAAAAGAAGAAGGCAAGATTAAGCATATAGGCTTTTCTTTCCACGATACGGCGGACGTGCTTGATAAAATCCTTACCGAGCATCCCGAAACCGAGCTCGTGCAACTTCAAATAAACTATATCGACTGGGAAGACGATAGTATTCAGGCGCGAAAGAATTACGAAGTTTGTATGCGCCACGGCGTTGACGTTGCGATTATGGAACCTCTTAAGGGCGGATCGCTCGTGCGCCTTCCCGAAAAAGCGAAGGACATTTTGTCTAACGCTAACCCTAACGCAAGTATCGCGTCGTGGGGACTTAGATTCGCTAGCTCGCTTGATAAGGTCGTTATCGTGCTTAGCGGTATGAGTAATATGGAACAGCTTGAGGACAATATGAGCTTTATGTCTGATTTCGTTCCCCTCAGCGAGAGCGAGCGGAATACTATTGACAAGGTGGTTTACATTATAAACGAAAGCATAGCAGTTGCTTGCACGGGTTGTAGATACTGCGTGGACGGATGCCCTAAAAAGATTGCTATTCCCGAATATTTCGCTATCTACAATAACCAAAGTCAGTTTGGCTTAGTGCCCGGACTGCGCACGACTTATAATCACTTAAAGGCAAACGGCGGAGCGCCCAGCGACTGTATAAATTGCCGTAAGTGCGTAAAAGCGTGTCCTCAGCAACTTGATATCCCGTTGCACCTTGCTGGCGTTACGAAAACTTTCGAGGGCTAATGAGAGAAGATACTGAAAAAGCAAAAAAATTGCTAATTGAGGGCGATTATACCTTCGTGGCGGTAAAGGGCGAGGAGGTTATCGCAAAAAGCGAGCGCGGAGTAAAACCGCTTATCGACCTACTTGATAGTGGGAAGTGCCTCGACGGCTTTTGCGTGGCGGATAAAGTGGTGGGCAAGGGCGCAGGAATGCTTTACAAGCTGTTGTCCGTTAGCGAAGTTTACGCCTTTTTGATTAGTGAGCACGCGCAAAAATACCTTGCTTCCACTCAAATTTCGCTATATTACGGCGAAAAAGTGCCTGCAATTATCAATCGCACTAAAACGGGCTTTTGTCCGATAGAAAGCGCAGTTTTGGATATTTTTGACGAAAAAGAGGGCGTAATTGCCATAAAAAACACACTTTTGGCATTAAAAACAAACAAATGAACAAATGTTCATATATTAGATTGATATAAATAACGACAAATTTAGGAGAATTTGGCTTAGTTATGGAAAAACTAAAAAAACTTTTGGGATTGTTTTTGACGATGTTCAAAATCGGTCTATTCACCTTTGGTGGTGGATACGCGATGATAGCGTTGCTTGAAAACGAATTCGTTGAAAAGAAAAAGCTTCTTGAGCACGAGGAGTTTTTGGATATGGTTGCAATAGCGGAATCCACGCCAGGTCCTATTGCGATCAACAGCGCAACTTATATAGGATATAAGACGGACAAGGTTATTGGCTCAATAGTGTCGACGATTGCGGTGTGTTTGCCTTCGTTTATCATTATTTATCTTATATCGTTATTTTTCGATGCGTTTTTGGCGATTGAACTCGTAGCGCACGCATTCAAGGGCATTCAGGTGGGCGTAACCTTCTTGATTTTGTTCGCAGGCATAAAAATGATGCGCGCGGTAAAGAAAGACGCTTTGTCCATAATTCTTCTTTGCTTTGGATTTTTGGCGACGATTGCTATATCGCTGTTTGACTTGAATATTTCCACGATTTTTATAATCCTTGCAGGTGGTCTCGTTGGGCTTGTGGCGTATCTCGTAAGCTACGTTGCAAGTAGAAGCAAAAAGGCGACTGAAAGCGAAACGGTCGCTGTGAACGAGCAAGTGGAAGAGACGAGCGAGGAGGAAGAGAGATGATTTATCTTGAATTATTTTTGCAATTCCTCAAAATAGGCGCGGTTTCTTTTGGCGGTGGATACGGAATGATTTCCATTATTCACGAAACGGTAGTAAACTGCGGATGGCTAACGAGCGAACAATTCCTTAACTTCGTAGCCGTGTCCGAGTCTACGCCCGGACCTGTCGCGGTCAATATGGCGACTTTTGTAGGCTCGTCGCAGGGCGGAATACTGGGCGCGTTCGTAGCAACGCTGGGCGTAATTCTTCCTGCGTATATCATAATGCTACTTATTGCGACCGTCATTAAAAACCTTCTTAACTACGCAGGCGTAAAAGCGACGCTTGGCGGTATCCGTCCTGCGGTAGTGGGATTAATTATTGCTACGGCAACGACGATGATGGTGACGGCGGTGTTTGGAATTTCAACGATCGGTGATACTTTCGCGTTTGACTGGAAAGCAGTCGTTATTTTAGGAGTACTGCTCGTAATCAACTTGCCCGTATTCATTAAAAAGAAAAAAATCCTCTCGCCTATATTCATTATTTTGATTTCTGCAGCGTTAGGATTACTGCTGTACGGCGTGCTGTAAAAGGAGAAAGCTTTGGCAAAAATTACGCAAAAAATTATCGTAATAACGGGTGGCACGAGCGGTATCGGTAAAAAATTAGTGGAATTTTACAGCCGTGAAAATACCGTTATCAACCTGTCGCGCAGCTGTGTAGACGACGAGCATAATATTAAGTGCGACGTGTCTGATTTAGACGACGTTAAAAACGCTTTTGCCCTCATTAAAGAGCGTTTTGGCAGGATTGACCTACTTGTAAATAACGCAGGCTACGGAGTTTCGGGCGCGGTGGAGCATTTAACGGACGAGCAAGTCGAGCATCAGTTTTCCGTTAATTTTATGGGAGTTTATAGGTGCTGTAAATACGCTTTGCCCCTTATGGATAAGGGCGCTAAAATCGTAAATATCTCGTCGGCGTGCGCTATTTTTCCGTTGCCGTTTAGGTCAATGTACTGCGCGAGCAAGGTGGCGGTTAGTATGCTTTCGCACGCGCTACGCGAAGAAGTGCGCCCTTATGGAATATCCGTTACGGCGATTTGCCCGGGCGATATCAAGACCGAGTTTACTAAAAATCGCGTCAAAAATTTTGACACGAGCGAGCGCTACGGCGAACGCATAAGAAAAGCGGACGAGCATATTTCTAAGCGTGAGCACAAGCGAATGAGCGTGGATTACGCCAGCAAAAAGATAATTTCTATTATAAATAAAAAGCGCTTTAAGCCCTTCTATATAGTGGGCAAAAAATACAAACTGCTATATGCGTTATATCGCGTTTTTCCACTTTCGCTCATTTTGAGTGCTACTGGAAGGATGTTTGCGCCCAAAGAGAAAAAGTAAGATTTTCCCTTTTAAAAAATTGTGCGCGTTTATCCTTGACAAAAAAAAGATTTTATGTAATAATAGTATAGACGAAGAAATTCGTCAAAGATAATAGCGTTTGCACGACTGACGGATAACGTGGAGCACCACGAGGAACTGCAAACGTGTGACAAACCCCGTTTTGAGGTTTGCCGATGCCGACCGTCTGGGCGAACCTGAATGCAGGTTCGCCTTGTTTTTTTGTTAAACGAAAGGTTTTGTTTGGCGCTTTAGTAAGGGCGCAAGGAGGAGTTATGAAACACGAAAACTGGACTGGATTTAATAGTGGAGTATGGCAAGACGAAATTAACGTTCGTGACTTTATACAAACTAACTATCGCGCGTACGAGGGTGACCACGCCTTTTTGACGGGTGCTACTGCGCGTACGCAGGCGCTTATGAAAAAGGTGCAAGGTCTTTTCGCTATCGAGCGTCAGTTTGGTGGCGTGCTTGACATTGATACTTCTACCGTTTCGTCGCTCACGACCTTCTCGCCCGGCTATATTGATAAGGAAAACGAGATTATCGTTGGTATGCAAACTAACCGTCCGCTTAAGCGTAGCGTTAACCCCTTTGGTGGTATTAGAATGGTGCGTCAGGCGTGCGAGGCATACGGCTACAAGCTCAGCGCGAAGGTTGAGGAAGAATTTAAGTTCCGTACCACGCACAACGACGGCGTTTTCCGTGCTTACACGGACGAGATGCGCGCGGCAAGAAAGTGCCACATCATTACCGGACTTCCCGACGCTTACGGCAGAGGCAGAATTATCGGCGACTACCGCAGAGTAGCGCTTTACGGTATCGACAGACTTATCGAGGAAAAGAAAAAGGACAAAAATGCGCTCGCTGAAAAGGCGTTTAACACGGACGAAATCCGTCTTGACGAAGAGCTTTTCCAGCAAATTACTTTCCTTGGATATATGAAAGATATGGCGAAAATGTACGGCTGTGACATTTCCCAGCCTGCTAAAAACGCAAAAGAGGCTATTCAATGGACTTACTTTGGTTACCTTGCGGCGATCAAGGAGCAAAACGGCGCTGCAATGTCGCTGGGAAGAGTAAGTACTTTCTTTGATATCTATATCGAGCGTGATATCGCTAACGGTACGCTCACCGAAGAAGGCGCGCAGGAGCTTATGGACGATTTCGTAATTAAGCTTCGTATCGCCCGTCACTTGCGCACGCCCGAATATAACGAGCTTTTCGGTGGAGATCCTATGTGGATTACCGAGGCGGTTGGCGGAATGGGCGAGGACGGAAGAACGCTCGTTACTAAAAACAGTTTCCGTATGCTCAACACGCTTTACACGCTCGGATCGTCGCCCGAGCCTAACCTTACGGTGCTTTGGTCCAACGCTTTGCCCGAAAACTTCAAAAAATACTGCGCTAAGGTTTCGGCTGATACCGACTCGATTCAGTACGAAAACGACGACGTTATGCGTCCGCACTACGGCGACGACTACGCAATCGCTTGTTGCGTTTCGGCAATGAAGGTGGGCAAGCAAATGCAGTTCTTCGGAGCAAGATGTAACCTTGCAAAGCTTCTTCTTTTGGCTATCAACGGCGGTTACGACACCTCGTCCGAGATGGCTATCGGACCGCAAATGCCCGTTATGGACGGCGAAAAGCTGGACTACGACGAGGTTATGAAAAGAATGGAGACGTATATGGCGTGGCTTTCGCACCTGTACGTCAACACTATGAACATTATCCACTATATGCACGACAAGTACGCGTACGAAAAGAGCCAGATGGCGCTCCACGATACCTACGTTGATCGTTTTATGGCGTTTGGTATCGCTGGTCTTTCGGTCGTAGCCGATTCGCTTTCGGCAATCAAGTACGCTAACGTTAAGCCTATTAAGGACGAAAAGGGCTATATCGTGGACTTCGAGACGACGGGTAATTTCCCCAAGTTTGGTAACGACGACGACAGAGTGGATCTTATCGCGAAGGATATGACTCACCGTATGATTGAGGAGCTTCGCAAAACGCCCACTTATCGTAAAGCAATCCACACGCTTTCCGTACTCACCATTACTTCCAACGTAATGTACGGAAAGAACACGGGCGCAACTCCCGACGGAAGAAAGGCGTGCGCACCCTTTGCGCCCGGCGCTAACCCCATGCACAACCGCGAGGAAAACGGCGCACTCGCGTCGCTTAATTCGGTTGCAAAAATCAGCTACGACGACTGCCGTGACGGAATTTCGAATACCTTCTCGATTACTCCCGAGGCGCTTGGAAGGACGGAAGAGGAGAGAATTGACAACCTCGTTCATATCCTCGACGGCTACTTCGCTAAAAACGCGCACCACATTAACGTAAACGTGCTTAACCGCGAAACGCTGATGAAGGCGTACGAAAATCCCGAGGATTATCCCAACCTTACCATTCGCGTGTCGGGTTACGCGGTAAACTTTAACAAGCTTTCGCGTGAACAGCAACGCGAGGTTATTAGCCGTACTTTCCACGAAACGATATGATAAACGGCGTAATCGGAAACGTTCATTCTATCCAAAGCATGGGCACGCTTGACGGGCCGGGAGTGAGGTTCGTAGTGTTCACGCAGGGGTGTCCGCTCCGCTGTAAATGTTGCCATAACCCCGATACGTGGTCGCCAAATTGTGACAAAACGGCTAATTCAGCGCAACTGAGTGAGCAGGCTTTGCGCTACCTTGAATACTTTGGTAGCGAGGGAGGAGTGACGGTAAGCGGTGGCGAGCCGTTACTTCAACCGCAGTTCGTTTACGACTTTTTTAAGCGCTGTAAGGAGCAGGGATTAAATACTTGCTTGGATACTTCGGGCTGTATTTTGGGCGAAGAAATTGAGAAAGTTTTGTCCGTGACTGACCGCGTTTTGCTTGATATAAAGTATACGAGCGACGCGCTTTACCGTGAAAACGTAGGTTGTAGCTTGCAAAAACCACTTGAATTTTTGGATTATTTGGCAAGTAAAAATATTCCTACGACTATTCGGCAAGTTATCATTCCCACGCTAAACGATAACGAGCAAAACATAAACGCGCTCGTAAAACTTGCAAAAGAGCATAAAAACGTGGACAAAATCGAGCTTTTACCTTTCAAAAAAATCTGTCAGGTAAAATACGATAATATGGGCGTGCCTTTCCCTTTTGCGCATATCCCTCAACCCACGCACGAACAAATGAAATATTTAGAAAGTTTAATTAAGCTATAACGAAAAAAGAACCCGGGTATCCGAGTTCTTTTTTGTGTTTCAGTGTTCTTCAGTATATAATTCGTCGTTATACCAACGAATTGGGTTTTCGTAAATGTATTTTACCGTTTCTTCATAATCCGATTGATTGCGGATAATATGTTCGTAGAATGAAGTTTGAAATAATTTCTTTGACAATCCTATCTTTTTGCATTCCATAGTTGTTAGCGATTTATATGCACAAACGATATCCATCACCGTACAATACGAGAGAGTGTACACCTTTTGTTCTGAGTGCAAATCGTAACGAAATATGCACCAGCTAAACTATAATCGTAATTATTAAGCCGTGTATGTTTTCTTCTTGGTAATACTTTTTCCGTTTCCATTTTGTTTTCTATATATGCAGTATTGAACAAATAGTTTGTATATGCAACTAGATAATCATTTCCGTTATTTCGGTTAATTCGCCGTTTTCGTAAACGACGGTTTTTACCTCGTATTTGCCAAACGACAGGGGACGTACTGCGCCGTTTACGCTGATATGCGTGCTAACGGGCGTGGAAGTATTGTTTTGCAAACGGAAAATAATAGCGTCGCGGTCGTCTGCTTTTTTCATACAAGCAAGCGCGATCGTGTCGTCGCCAAGTGAAACGGCAAAGTCCTTAACCTTGTCAAGCACGGTTGCAACGGGGAAGATATTAAGCGCGTAAGGCTTTTGGATAAATTCGCTCGTTTTTCTTTCGAGCTCGTTTTCTTTAAGCAGGCAAAGACGGAAAGAGAAATTGTTTTCACCTTGGTCAATTTTCTTGGTGTACTTATCAGAGGGGATAAGCTCACGGCTTTCAATGGGGTGCGCACAGTAGGTTGCACCGCGCACGAGCGACATATACAGCGCGCCATTTTCGTAATGGCTACCGTAAACGCTATCGTTCATAAGCGTGATGCACTCGCCTTGGTCTTTTACGGCAATAAAGCGGTGTGCCACGTTTTCACGCGCGTCGGTAAAGAGTTTGTCCGTGCCGAAAACGGTTTGACCGATAACCTCGCCCGAAAGAGCAAAGGGAGCTTTTAGCTTGATAATTTTGTTGATGTCGGTAAGGTACAAATTGACGTCGATATCCACGTAGTCGTTGTTTTTGTAAATTTTGTACGCGATACGCGCGCGTGTGTTTCCATTTTTGAAAAACGCCTCAACGCCCAGATAAATATCGCCGTCCTCAATTACCTGAATGCTTTGCATTCCCTTAAACGGGCCGTCGGGAGTGGTCAAAAGCGAGAAGGGTTGCTCGTTCGTGCCCAGTCTTACGCGCTGTTCAGCGCCCATTCCCCACGGATCTGCGTTGTCGTCAAAGCTCGTAAGCGTCATAGGTGCGCTCAAATATTCCTTGCCGTCAATTTTATACGAGGTAAGAAGTCCCGTGTTTTTATCGATTTCAACGTGCTTTCTGCCGTTGTCAAAGGTTAGAGCCTCGTATACGGGTTTTGGGAGAGTTTTGTCATAACGGGCGTATACGCTATACCTCGTTTGCGATAAGGGAGCAAGCTTCGCCTCGAAAATTATGCGCTTTCTCCAGTCAAGATTGAGGTTACTTTCTTCCTTAATAACCTGATAGGGCACGGGGTTGCCGTCCTCGTCCACGACGGAGAAACGTGAGTTAATGCTCTCGTCCCAGTTCTGATCGGCAAGCATAAATTCACATTCGACGTTATCCACGATTTCGTAGGGGTGGGGGTTGAAAACGACGATGGGATATTCGCCTTCGTTTGCAACCTTTTGCTCTTGCGACAGCGCAAAGTACGCGTGCATTTTCGCCCTGCCAGCCTCAAGCAATCCGTGATTTAAATAGCGAAGTCCGCCTTCTTCACCGCATTGAATAGAACTTCCGGGTAAAATGTCGTGGAACTGCGCGTTGAGTAAATCCTCAACGGCCGTTTGAATTTCCTTTTGGGGATATTCGGGCAAAAGTCCTTTTGCGTAAGCGACGGACGCGAACTTTTCAGCGAGATAAATCTCGTTTTCAAGCTTTGCGTGCATGGACTTAATTTTATGCATCGTGGTGTAGCAACCGGGCATTGAAATGACGAGCGATTTGTCAAAAACGGCGGTGGGGTTGATTTTTGCAAAAAATTGTTCAGGGGTGGAGTGGATATAAACTTCGTCCTCGCTCGTAAGCAAAGTTTCTTTGATATCGCGAAGGTCCTTTCGGCTCGGTCCGCCGCCGTGATTGCCTACGCCCCAAAGTACGGCGCAAACCTCCTTGTCTTGAGCGTCCGCGCGCTCTTTAATCTGACGGGCGGAGTTGCCAAGCGCAGAGCCGTAGGAGAGGAAACGGTTTGCTTTTACCTCGCTACCGTCCAAGCCACGCCAAATAAATTGCTCGTCAGGTAGATCCATAGTGCCTTGGTTAGGACGCATAAAAAGATAACTGTCGTATCCGCATTTTTTAAGCACCTGTACCAGTCCTACGGAGTGACCGAAGGGATCGAAGTTAATGGCGGTAGTGGGAACGATTCCAAACTTTTCCTTAAAGTAGCGCTGACCTTCGCGCGCTTGACGAATAAAGCTTTCGCCAGTTGGCATATTGCAGTCGGGCTGGAGATACCATCCACCCATAATATGCCACTTGCCTTGTTTTACGAGCTCTTTTATTTCCTCGAAAAGCTGGGGCGCGTACTCTTCCACGTACTTATATACCGTCACTTCGTTGTGACAGAAAATATAATCAAATTCTTTTGCGAGCTTTACCGCGGATGCGAAAGTGGATAAAGTTGCACTCGCGCCCTCGGGCCAGTCCCATTGCCAGATGGGATCGATATGAGCGTTACATATCATATGAATTTCTTTTTTCATAATTGCTCCTTTTTTGTGAGTATTATTAAGCTTAAAATCAAAACGGCGTACCACGTTATGCGTCGTTTTGCGTTTTTATTCGGATGCTTTGAAGTTGTAAATAGGTTTTATTATGCGTTCGATTTCTACCGTGGGAGAGATAAGGTCGATAATTTCTTGCATAGGCTTGTACGCCATAGGCGACTCGTCAATCGTGGACTGATTAGCCGTCGTGGTGTAAATTCCTTGCATTTGACTTTGGTATTCTTCAACGGTAAATAACGCTTTTGCCTCGCTACGCTTACACAGTCGTCCTGCGCCGTGCGGAGCGGAGTTATTCCAGTCCGCGTTGCCCTTACCCACGGCAATAATACAGCCGTCGCGCATATTCATGGGGATAAGAACGCGCTGATTCTTATGCGCAGGGATTGCGCCCTTTCGTATAACGCCGTCGTTATCAATAAAGTTGTGCACGGTTTCAAAGCTCGCGTATTTGTTTGCTTTCAAAAATTTTAGTATCTCGTCCGCCATTTTCTTTCGACTTAGCGACGCAAATTCCTGACAAATTTTTAGATCGTCAAGATAGTTTTCCATTTCGCGCCCGTCAAGATAGCAAAGCTCGGCTACGATTTTGGTGCGGTAAGCGTATTTTGCGGAAACGGCGTCGATAGCCTCGGGAATAGCCTCGGGGCGATTTTGCGCGTTAAGCGTGTCAATAACCTTTTGGCGTTCGCTTTGCGCGCACTCTTTACAAACGCGCACGGCCAATTTTTGGTAAATTTTGGCTACCTGAAGTCCAAGATTGCGCGATCCGCTATGGATTATCAGGTATTTATTATTCTCGCTATCCTCGTCAACTTCGATAAAGTGGTTGCCACCGCCTAAAGTGCCGAGCGAGCCTAAAAGTCTGTCCATATCACGAAGTTCGTCGTAACAATGCAGTTTTTTAATTAGCGACTGTGCCAGCACTTCCTTGCGGTAATTACTGCCGTATGGGATTTTTGCTTTGATAAATTCGTCAAGCGATTGAAGTGAAAAATCCACTTTGCCCATTTCTACGGTCAGCATTCCGCAACCTAAGTCCACGCCAAGTACGTTTGGGATAATTTTGTCACCCAGCGTGCTCGTAAAGCCTACTACGCAACCCGTACCGTAATGTACGTCGGGCATAACGCGGATTTTTTGTCCGCAAAAGGGCGCTTGCGTTGCGAGCGTGTAAATTTGATTGACCGCCTCAGGTTCAATATTTTCCGTGAAGATTTTAAGGTCGTGTTTCATTATAGATAAGTTTTTCGAATTTTTCCATTCGCAAAATTTTTTCAATAAGGTTGGGGTAGGTGTAGAAGTAATGGTTGGACGCCTCGTAACCGATTTTCGCGTCGGTGACGAAAAGGTTAAGTAGGTCAATCGCGTTTTGCTTTTCCTTGCTAATCAGCTCTTTCATTTGCTCGCGATCGCCCACGCGCTTAACGAACGAATATTTCGTTTGAAGTAGATCGGTGGTAAAGTGGCAAAGCGCAACCTTTGCGTAGCGAATAATTTCCTCTACCGACGGCGTACGCTCTGCTTTTTCTAAAATCGTTACGCCTTCTTTCCAAAGATTGATCACCTTTTCAAACTGCGAGATATAAACTTCGTAGGGGTAGGGCGCGAGCCAGTTTTCATAATCGTCGAACGCGTAGCACACCATCGTTGACGTTTTTTCTTCGCACTCGATTTCCCATAAATTGGCAGGGCCTAACGTTTTGGGCGAATTGTAAAGCATCGTTATGGAGAAAGGATACTCGCGGAAAGCGGAGCAAAGCGTTTTTATTCCGTCGTGGACGGTTTGCGCGTCTTTGCCGAATTTTTGCTCGTACCACTCGTCAAGGTCGAAGCTCTCGTTAAACTGCGACGCGATTTCAATAGCAGGCGAGGGGTATCCGCCCAGCGTCCAGGTCAAAAACAGGTTTTTAACGCCCAAATTATTAAGGTTGCACAAATGCTCGTGCACGAGGTCGAACGCAGGGATATAGGGTACGGCGGAACATTCCCAGCTGTTGCTTGCTTGAATTTTTGCGTAAGTTTTGTGTCCCGTTTTTTGAGCGTACGCGAGCATATCTTTACTTATTTGGCTCGGACCGGGGTTGGAGATGGAGTAGTCGATAATCTTGCCTTTTACTCCGCCTTTATTTATGTCAAGGTCAAATTCGCTAACGCACATAACCGAAACCTCTTGGTCTAAAAGCTCTAATCCGCGTTGCGTTTGGCTTTCCGTCCAGCCCATAAAGGGCGACCAACCCCAAAGGTTAGCGATAAGTTCCGCTTTTGAGTTAGCATCCTTAATTGCACGAAGGATCACGTTGTTTATTTCCGCGCAAGTTTTTTCGGGCGGAAGATCCTTACAAACGGGGCATTGGCTACCGCGGACGAAGTTACAATGAGTCGCGTTTTCACTCATCGTAATCGTGAAAAATCCGCCTATTTCGGGCACTTCGTTACATAAATCGTACACCGCGTTATATAGGTAATCGCGTACCTCTTGCTTTTCAAAGCAAAGTGTTCTTTTCTCTTTCCAGCCGATAAGATGATCGTACTGTGGAAGTGAATCGCTAGGCAGGGCGCGTGGCTCGTTAAGGTATAAAAATACCTTGATTCCGTATTCACCGCAACGGCTAATTATAGCCTTTAAGTTTTCGCGTTTTTGCTTGTAGTCCCGGCTTAGTCGGGGCGCAAACGGATAGGGCGAAAGAGCGGACAAAAGCGCGTGTAGCCAAATGCCGTTTACACCAGCGCTTTGGTACTTTTTGAGTAAAACGGAGGGTAACGTATCCTCGCATTTCGTAGAAAAGGCGTCACCGCAGGGCGAAAGATAGCCGTGAACTATGCGCATTCCGTTGGCTAAAATTACGCCTTCGTTTTGCTTATTCTCGGCGAAAAAGTCAAAGGGTTTTACGGCAACGGGAACGCTATATTTTTCAATAAGGGTGGCGCAGTATTGCGTTTCACTTTCTTGTTCTTTGGTTAAAGGCGCGTAGCGTACTTCACTAACTTCGGGCTTAATTCTGCCCAGCTTTACGTCCAAAAAGTCGTCGTTTTTAAGAATAAAATCAAGCTTTTCTTCGCTGATATCAAGTAGCGTTAGAAGTTGATCGTACGGCAAAAGATACCAGTTATTTCTGATAACGGTAATGTAGCCGTTTTTTTGAAAGTCGATTTCGTAATCGCGGTAAACGAGGTTTAATTTTTTTGCCTCGACGTGGACGGTTTGCTCGTCGCACCCTAAAGTTTTTGCGATTCGTGAAACGGGCACGTAGCTGTAGTTGCGAAGGATTACCGTTTGCCAAGCGGTAGGCAAAGTGAGAGAAGGCAGTTTTACTTGTGTGATAGGTGGTAACATATTTTTCTCCTCGTTTAATCGAATAAGTCGGGACATACGTCAAAACTTAAATCGTCCCAATTTGGATTTGTGCTTTCGATTAGTTGATTTTTCTTTATTCTAAGAAGACCTTTAAGCCTTTTTTCTCTGGAAATAGCGTCCTTTACGTCGTTTGAGCTTTCAAAATAAACTAACTTACGTGTTTTGTAACGCGTTGAAAAGCCGTTGATTAGTGAGTTTTTATGTTCGTACATCCGCCGACAAAGGTTGTTTGTGACGCCGATATAAACGACTGAATCTGTTTTATTTGAGAGGATATATACGTAGTACATAAGGTTTGCTTGTTATGCCCTCCGAGATTCTTCGCTTTGCTCGAGAATGACACGTCGGGCGTAGGCGAAAAATTTAGCATTATTTAATTTGGTTAAAATTTTGGTTGGCGTCGTTGAAAATAATCAATTTATAATGTTACTATAGAACGAATACGACCGTACGGCAGTCGTTTTTGTCATTCTCGAGCGTAGCGAAGAATCTAAAAACGACGTGTTTTGTTTTTTAATCAGCATTGGCGACTTGCCAGGACAGAGAAAAAGACTGGACCGTTTCGCGGTCGTCCTCTTCGCATCCGTCGTAGTTTTCGTCGTAGTCGCTGATGGCGTAGGTCGCCTCGATTTTGCCGTAAGTGGCGGAAGCCTGAATATAAAGCGTCTGCGTGGTTACGGGCGTGGGGTAAGTTTTTGTAACCCCGTACGACAGTGAAAGCGCTGTTAGCTTGTTTTTCTCGAGCGAAAGCAAATAACCCACTTCACCCGTTAGACTGACGCTAACCGTTTCGTTCGTAGCGACGACGTAGTATCTGCCGTTTTCGTTGGAAAAGAGCAGGGAAGTTTTGCCCTTTTCTTGCATCATTTTTCCTTGGACGGGGGTAGAAAGCCCCGACATATAAATAAGAACGTTTTTACTCATATAATAAGTATATAACGAAAGTATTTTTTTGTCAACGTTTTGCACTTTTTAAGTAATAAAAGAAGTTTTTAAGCGCATACTAATCGCAAGGAGGTAAAATGGAAGACAGAGGAATTATCAGGCGCATTGACGACCTGGGCAGAATCGTTATCCCGCGCGAGTACAGAAAGCTTTACGGTATTGATCTTGGCGATCCGATGGAAATTCGCGCGCTTGGGAGTGGCGATATACTTATTAAGAAGGTAAATACGGCGGACGACCTCATTAAAAACGCTAACAAGGTGGTACGCGCTATGGCGGAGCATATCCGCGGAACGGTGCTCGTGTGTGATTTTGAGCGCTGGGTTGTGGGCTACGGAGAGCGGACGAGTGAGTTCGTAGGAAGTAAGATCGGTAAAGACGCAAGACGTTTTTTGCAAAACCGCCAGTCGTATTTGGGGAGCAGTATGGACGCGGAGGAAATGGGTGAAGGACAGTTTCTACTTTTCGTGCCGGCGCACGGCGGTGGGGACTGCTACGGCGGAGTTTGCGCCCTATTTAGCGCGGAGGCGAGCGACGACGAGTTGACGCTCGTAAGACTTTGTGCGCGTATTATGGGCGAATATATGCAAAAATATTGATTTAACCTCGTTTATTGCCTTTTTGTTGCATAAAATTTTGCAAAAACGGTCAAAAACGCTTGATTAGAGCAAAATATTGTGCTATAATAGTTAGGCATTTAATAAGAGGTGTTTGAAATGAATTTGAATTTTGTTAATAATTTTTCGGCTGCAGCGGTAGTTGAACCCTGGATTTCACAATCGTTCCCCATTGTTAGAATGGTACTTTTGATTCTTATCGCTGTTCTCAGTTTCGTAATGATCCTTACCATCCTGTTTCAGGAAGGTGACGACGGTAGCGGTATGAACGCTATGACGGGCGCATCCGCTGATACGTTCTATTCCAAGAATAAAACGCAGACGCTTACGGCTACGCTTAAACGTCTTACGGTAGTGCTTGCAATCGTTATTGCAGTACTTGCAGTTTTGTTCTTCGTATCGGTTGCAATCTACAACGGAAACTAATAAATCACAGAGCGGACGATTTTTCGTCCGCTTTTTGTTTGGGCTCACTCGCTCCGCCTCGTTGAATTTTACCACCGAAGGTGGTTTCGTAGGCACGGAATATGGTGTATGGGTAGTTGGTCTACTCGTTTGACCGTATAATCTGGTCGTATTACGAAACAGGCTTTGCCTGCTTGTGATTTTGCGACTAAACCGCTACGCTAATTGGCGATTCGTCGTTCGCTCGCCCTTGGACTTACTTTGACGCCTTGGGTTGTTTCGTAGGGCAGGGGCTTGCTCCTGCCGTCGTAGAGTAGAGGCGGATGTTTCTGGATAAAATAGACTTGAAGAAATAACTATTACTACATGGTTTTGACTTAAATATGGAGTTACTATGACAAAAAGAAAAAACACTAAAAAAGTATATAATAAGCATAAAGGAGAGAAAAAGCGTCGTGCGCTTACCTTTGAAAGCCTGCGTGGCGAAATTCAAGGTACGGGCAAGGGGTACGCGTTTTTTATTCCTAATGACGGCTCGCCTGACTTGTTCGTGGCGACGCACGACCTTCACGGAGCAATTCACGGCGACGAGGTGCGCGCGGTAAAAATCAGCAATCAGCGCGGTAACGGCGAGGCGCAGGTCACCGAGATTATCAAAAGAAAGCACGAGTATATCGTAGGCGTTTTTAACGGCAAGAGCGTGCTTTCTGACGACAGGGGCTTTGGCGAAGTGCCCGTGGATATTTTTCAGCCCGGGCTTCACACTAAAAGAGGGCAAAAGGTGGTTGCAAAACTGCTGATTGATCACGACCACGTGCGCTGTTCAATCACCGAAATTTTAGGGGCGGAAGGCGATCTTAATACCGAGATTATGGCGGTTATCCGCTCGTATAAGTTAAACGAAGTTTTTCCTAAAAAAGTCAAAACGGCTATGGACGTAGTGCCCGATTTCGTTTCGGAAGAGGAAATTGAGGGCAGAGAAGATTACCGAAACGCGCTTACCGTTACGATTGACGGAGCGTCATCAAAGGACTTTGACGACGCGGTTTGCGTTGAGCGAAAGGGTAGCGTTTGGGTGCTTGGCGTGCACATTGCCGACGTTGCGCATTACGTTAAGGAAAACGGCGCGGTGGACAAAGAGGCGTTTGAACGCGGTACGAGCGTTTATTTTGCGGACAGGGTTTTGCCGATGCTCCCCGAAAAATTATCTAACGGAATTTGCTCGCTTAACGAGGGCGTGGACAGACTGACCTTATCCGTTATTATGCACGTAAACGACGAGGGCGAAGTGGTAAACTACGAGATAAAGGAAGGCGTTATTCGTTCAAAAGCGCGCCTGACGTACGACGGCGTTCAAGCAATGTTCGACGGCGACGAGGCGGAAATTGAAAAGCATAAAAACCTCTATCCGATGCTGTGCGAGGCGCAAAAACTTGCGCTCGTTTTAGAGAAAAAGAGGGAAGAGCGCGGTAGCGTGGACTTCGAGATTGCCGAAAGTGAAATTGAGCTTGACGGACAAACGGTTACTGCCGTTCGTAAGCGCGAAAGGAAGTTTGCGCATCGACTTATTGAGGAGTTTATGTTGCTAGCAAACGAGACGGTCGCAAAGCATTTCGAGAAGAAAAAAGTGCCCTTCGTGTACCGCGTGCACGAAAATCCGCCCGAGGAAAAAGTGAGCGCGCTAAACGACTTTTTGGATTCGTTAGGGCTTTCTATCGCGGACGAGCCTACGCCCGAGGATTACGCAAATCTTATTAAGGACTTGGACGACGAGGTTAAAGGCGTCGTAAACAGAGTGGCGCTACGCTCAATGAGTAAGGCAGAGTACAAGCCTCAGAACAAAGGGCATTTTGGACTTGCACTCGATTACTATTGCCATTTCACTTCGCCTATTCGTAGATACCCCGACCTTGCTATTCACCGCATTATAAAGTACCTTATCCACGGCGGTAAGGACGCGGTCGTTAAGTACGGCGAATTTGCGGTGCGCGCGTCGACGAGAAGTAGCGAGCGTGAGCGCGTGGCGGAGGAGGCGGAAAGAAAGATTGACGACCTTCTTAAAGCCAAGTTTATGAAAGAAAAGATAGGCGAAACTTTCCCTGCAATTATTAGCGGAGTAACGGAGCACGGGCTTTACGCGGAGCTTCAGAACACTATCGAGGGTATGATCAGGTTAGAGAGCATGCCGGGTGGCAGGTGCTTCTTTGACGAAAAACGCCTTCGCGTGTCTAACGGCGTGCGCGCGTACAGAATCGGTGACGCCGTCACGATAAAGGTGCAAGCGGTCAATTTTGATAAAATCGCGTTCAGCATTTGCGAAAATCAGTAAAATATTTAAAACGGAGCATAACGTTATGCCCCGTTTTTTAGATATAGTGATTAAAATTACGATAAAAAACTTATTAAAACGATACGAAAAGGGTAGGCGGTCTTTGAATTTTAGGACTTTTGCTCTACGCTTGGTGGAATTTTAAAAATTATATTTATACTCTTGCATTTTGAGTTTTAGTATGTTATAATATAGTCAAACGAAATAACTTATTAAAGGGGATTATTATGTTATCAAAGAAACTTTTTGAAGAAGGAAAAGGAATACTTCGTCTTTCGCCCACTTGGGTACCGAGATCGTTTTGTATCCCTGGCAAAAGAATAAAGCTTCATCCCGACGACTACTACGTTTTGGGACTTGAGCGCGGTGGCATTGACGAGAGATGGTTTGCATCTACCACGCACGCGGAAAACGGACCGCTCACGCCCGACGACGAGGGCTTGTCTTACGTCGTTTCGGCAGACGGAAAAGAGAGAGTTTTGCTTCGCGATATGGTGGACGAACTCAAAGGCGAAGTTATCGGTGAAAACTTGTGGAACAAGTACGGCAAGTGGCCTATGTTCTCCAAATTTTTCGACAACAAAGGCCCTCTTCCGCATCATATTCACCACCGTCACGAGCATGCAAAACGCGTAGGTGCGGACGGAAAACCCGAGATGTATTTCTTCCCCTCGCAGTGCAATAACCACGGCGGAACTTTCCCCTTCACTTTCTTCGGAATTACGCCCGGAGTTAAGAAGGAAGAGGTTAAGAAGTGCTTGGAAAACTTTGCAAAAGGCGATAACAAGCTTCTTGATTTGTCGCAGGCGTACAAGATCACGCTTGACACCGGTTGGGACGTGCCCCCTGGAGTGTTGCACGCACCTGCGTCGCTTTGTACTTACGAACCGCAGTTCGCATCCGACGTTTACGCAATGTACCAGTCCGTTCTTTACGGTGGCGAGTGCGTAAGTGAGGATCTTTTGTGGAAGAACTGCCCCGAAGAAGAGAAGGGCAACTACGATTATCTTATGGACGTTATCGACTGGGAGAAGAACGTCGATCCCGACTTTAAGCAAAATCGCTTTATGGCGCCCGTCGTTATTTCTTCTAACGATAGTTACACGGAAGAGTGGATTTGCTATAAGTGCGTTGAGGCATCTGCAAAACGCCTTACCGTTATGCCCGGTGCGACCGTGACGATTACGGACGAGGCAGCTTACGGACTTATCCTCCTTCAAGGTAGAGGAAAAATGGGCGACTGGGATATCGAAACGCCTACGCTCATCCGTTACGGCGAGCTTACTAACGACGAATTCTTCGTGTCCGAGGGCGCAGCAAAGAAGGGCGTAGTAATTACGAACACTTCTAAAACCGAGCCTATCGTAATGCTTAAACACTTCGCTGAAAACCCCGAGCTTATCCGTTTTATGGAAGAGAATAAGTAAGGCTGAAAATTACGAAAAAATAAAACCGGCTACCACGTGGTAGTCGGTTTTTGTTGTTTTTTAGCGATTTAGCAGTATTTATTAAAAAATGGCAGTATCATTTGCGCAAAAACGCTTTTGCCGTTTTCCACCTTTCCCACGTAGTCGCAATGATTGCCGTGAGATAGAGTAAAGTGGATATCGTCCTCGTGGCCAAAGTGTTTTAGCGTGGAAATAAGCAGATGCGTTTGTTCTAACCTGTTTTGCATATCGTTATCAGATGCAATTATGAGCATAGGCGCATATTTGTCGCGCGTACCCACGTGATAAAGGGGCGCGGTTTCGTCCACGATTACGCGTCTGCTGTCAATTCCTTTTTGGGACAAAACGTTAAAATGTGCGGTGGGCTGACCTGCGTCGTGTACGAATCCCGTGACAACGTCGCCCTCTAATCCTGCCCATTTGAGATATTTTTGGTCAAAACAGAGCATTTGACTGATGTATCCGCCTGCCGAACTTCCGCCTACGAATAAGGGGAGAGTAGGAAAGTTTTCTTTTACCCATTTTACTGCCTGCGCTCCGTCGTAGAGAAAGTCAGGATAGGAATATTTAGGGTACATGCGGTAGTTTGCGCTAATAACTGCGTACCCGTTTTGGATAAAATCAGGTATGAAAGCTTTATCCCACGATTTGTCACCGCCCTCCAGTCCTCCGCCGTGAAAATAGAGAACAATTGCTCGTATATTTTCGTCGGGTAGATATGTGTCAAGAAGGCATTCGTCGTGTAAACCGTAGGGTACGTTATGCGACGTTTTCATTTGCAAGCTCCCTTTTTTTATCTAAAGCCTTGTTTCTGAAGTAAAGAAGAGTGTCCGTAAGCACCATAAAGAAATTAAGGAAATAGAAGAAAAGCACGTACCATTTGGTTGCAAACTGCGCCATATATACGGGGTTTACGAATTTTGACGCAATACCTGCGACGTAGCCCACTAAAATAAGCAATAGAAAAAGCAACGATTTGCCCTTTGCCGATTTGGTTTTAACGGACTTAATCACGTTCATAGGCCAGGACGCACCAAACAATATTATCATAGTAATTTCTAAGATTTCAGCCATTTATCTAATCTCCCGTTTATATTTTCTATAATTATATCACACCGTAGGCGCTGATGTAAAGAAAATCGTTGAATAAAAGGAAAAATTTTGCTTATACTAATCGCGGAGGTAAATTATGGTAAAATTTGTATCACTATTGATGGCTATGCTTTGCACTTGCGCGTCCGATCCTGTTACGATAGAGGAAAAACCTGATCAAAATATTCTTCCCGGCAGTAGCGTCGTGACCGAAGTTAAGCCACAAAAAAAGCCCCCGTTTATTGATGGCGGATACGATATCTACGGCGAAACGGACGGGTACGTACAGCCCCGTTTTGAAGAAAAAGAGGACGGAACGGTAGGCGGAGCAGGACGAAAGGAGGACGGCACGACGGGCGGAGCTGGGCAAAAAGTAGACGTTGACGCTTTGTTTGAGAGTAAGAAGAATGAGCTTGATCAAAAGTACAAGAAAATGTTCGAGCTATCTGAACGCGAGGACGAGCTTTCTGACGAGCTTCGCAAAATTAACGAAGAGTACTGGAAAATGAAGGAAAGTTACGACCGTGAGTTTAAGAAACTTTTGCGCGAGTGGTCGAAAACGTACGACCTTTTTATCGAATAAACGGGCAAAAAGCAAAGGGCAAAACTACGTTTTGTCCTTTTTTCGTATTTTCCCGTCAAAAACCTTGCAAAAAAACGCAGAAAGGTATATACTGTTAGGTGGAAAATTTATTTTTGCGAGGTAAAAATGAAACTCGGAGTTGTAGGACTTCCTAACGTAGGAAAAAGCACGCTGTTTAACGCAATTACGGAGGCAGGCGCGGAGTGCGCTAACTATCCGTTCTGCACGATTGAGCCTAACGTAGGCGTGGTTGCCGTTCCTGACGAGCGACTTGACGTGCTTGGAAAAATGTATAACACCAAAAAGATTACGCCTGCCGTACTTGAATTCGTGGACATTGCAGGACTCGTTAAGGGCGCGTCCGCAGGCGAGGGATTGGGAAACAAATTCCTTTCGCATATTCGCGAGGTTGACGCTATCGTACACGTGGTAAGATGCTTTGCAGATTCGAATATCATTCACGTTGACGGCAGTATTGATCCCATTCGTGATATTGAAACTATCAACCTTGAGCTCGTGCTTTCCGACCTTGAAAGCGTTAAAAAACGTTTAGAAAAGGCGGAAAAGCTCGTTAAAACGGGCGAAAAGAGTTATATTGAAGAGGCGGAATTGTTGCGTAAGCTTTACGAAACGCTTGAAAGTGGCAGAAGTATCCGCACGATTGCACTTTCCGACGAGGAAAAGGCTATGGTAAACGGATTTTTCCTTATCACCTCAAAGCCCGTAATTTACTGCGCTAATATCGGCGAGAGCGATATCGGACAGGAAAACGAATACGTAGACAAGGTTAAGCAGTTTGCTCAGCAGGAAAACTCCGAATTTTTGGAGATTTGCGCAAAAGTTGAGGAAGAAATTGCACAGCTTGACAAGGACGAGCGTGAAATTTTCATTGAGGAAATGGGACTTAAAGAGAGCGGACTTAACCGCATAATCAAGACGGGATATTCGCTACTTGGTCTTATCAGTTACCTTACCGCAGGCGAAAAGGAAGTGCGCGCTTGGACCATTGAAAAGGGTACGAAAGCGCCTCAGGCGGCAGGTAAGATTCACAGCGACTTTGAAAAAGGATTTATTCGCGCGGAAATCGTGACCTACGACGACCTCGTGACTTGCGGCGGATTTACGCAGGCAAAGGAAAAAGGCAAGGTGCGTAGCGAAGGTAAGGAGTACGTTTTCCGTGACGGCGACGTAGCGCTGTTTAGATTTAACGTTTAGGAGAGAGTAATGGACTTTAAAAGAAAAATTGCTAAGCTTATAAAAATT
>JAGAPD010000020.1 GCA_017623435.1 Clostridia bacterium | reverse complement strand
TAATTTCGTCCGACCTCTACGACGCTTATATCGCGCTTGGTAGAATTACGGGCATCACGGGTAGCGACGCTTTGGCGAACGAGATTTTTAAGCATTTCTGCGTAGGAAAATAATAGGCTGATTATTGACGGAAAAATTCTGCGAAATCCAACTTATTTTTCTCGTCAAACTAATCATTCATTCGTTTTTCCATAGCCTAAAAAAAACATATAAAATAAGGTAAAAGTATGACGATTAAAGAAGTAGCAATCAATAAAAAAGCGCGTTTTGACTATTTCATTGAAGAAACGGTCGAAGCAGGAATATCCTTGACGGGAGCGGAAGTCAAGTCGGCAAAAATGTCACACATTAACGTTGCCGACAGCTTTTGCTTTATCGAAAAAGGCAGTATTATGCTCAAAAATTGCCACATCACGCCCTATGAAAAAGGCTCGTATTATAACGTCGAATCAAGGCGCGACCGTCAACTGCTTTTGCATAAAAAGGAGATTGCACGGCTTATCGGTAAAATTCGCGAAAAAGGGTATACGTTAGTGCCCATTCGTGCTTATTTTAAGGGAAGATACCTCAAAATCGAGCTTGGTTTATGTAAAGGCAAACACACCTACGACAAAAAGCAAGTTATAAAAGAGCGTGACCTTGACCGTCAGGCTCAGCGCGATATCGCGAACTACAGATAAAGATTATGGACGAAAGATTTAACCGCACGATAGGGCTTATCGGCGAGGACGAATTTAATAAACTCAAAAACGCAAAAGTCATCGTTTTTGGGGCAGGCGGAGTGGGTGGCCACGTTATTGAAACGCTGGTGCGCTGTGGCGTGGGCAGAGTGGACGTCGTGGACGGAGATTGCGTGGATATAACTAATATTAACCGTCAGATTATTGCGCTTTCCAGCTCCGTTGGGCGCAAAAAAACGGAAGTCGTTTACGAGAGGGCAAAGGATATCAATCCCGATACCCAAATGCGTACTTTTCCCGTATTTTATTTGCCTGAAAACGCGGACGATATTGAACTGAGCGAGTACGATTACGTCGTGGACGCTATCGACACGGTTACGGCTAAAATTGAGCTGATAAGTAGGTGTAACGACAAAAAAATCAAAATTATCTCGTGTATGGGCACGGGAAACAAGCTTGATCCCACGCGCTTTACAATTGCGGATATTTACTCGACAAGCGTTTGTCCGCTGTGTAAGGTTATGCGAAAGGAGCTTAAGGAGAGAAATATACCTTCTCTTAAAGTGCTTTATTCGACCGAGGTCGCAAAATCGGGGCAACGTACCCCTCAATCTATTGCTTTTTGCCCGTCGGTTGCAGGCATTTTGATTGCAAGGGAAGTTGTTTTAGACTTAATCAAAGGAGAAAACGATGGCTGAAATTATCAATCAGTTTTTTAGCGGATTTGACCTTGGAATCGCGCGCTTTTATAATATTTTGGCAATAAACGCAGGCGATTTTTTCACTCCGCTTGCAAAAATCATTACCTTTTTAGGCGAAAAGGGAATTATCTTTTTCCTTTTAGGAGCGGTGTTTTTACTTTTTAGAAACACGCGAAAAGCAGGCATTTGTATGATAGGCGCGGTAGGACTTGGCGCGATACTAAGTAACCTGATTTTGAAAAACGCCGTGGCACGTCCCCGTCCGTTTAACAGTTTTCCCTACTCGGTGTGGTGGGTGGACGCAGGTAGCGCGATTGACGACGGCTTTTCCTGTCCGTCCGGTCACGTTACGGGAATCGCGACTGCGCTTATATCGCTCGTTTTAACGCGCGGTAAAAAACACCTTATCACCGCAGGCGTGGGAATTACCGCAATGGCGTTTGCGAGAAACTACCTTATGGTGCATTACGCGAGCGACGTTATTTTTTCGGTAATCGTCAGCGTGGTTGCAGTAGTGGTCGCTTATCTTATCACGAACCTGATTTTGAAAATTTGCGAAAAGTATAAGGATAAAAAAATCTTCTCGTTTATTCTCTCGTGGGATATAAAAGAGGCGATTAAGAAGGAAAAAGAAAATGTTTGAAAGTGAAATCAGTCAAAAACTAAAAGCCGAGGGCGCGTCGCTCGTCGGCTTTTGCGAATTAGATAGCCCCGTGGGCGAATTTAAGTACGCCGTCAGTATCGGCTATAAGCTGTCGGACAGTATCCTTTCTACCATTACTGACAAACCGACTATGCCGTACTTTCAGCACTACCGCATAGTTAATACTAAACTTGACCTTTTGGCGCTGGACACGCTCACTTTTATCGAAAGCAAGGGTTATAAAGCCTTTCCCGTCGCCGCGTCGCAAAGCACGGGGCAGTACACGGGCTACTTTCAGCATAAGACCGCCGCGGTAAAATCGGGGCTGGGGTACGTGGGCAGAAACTGCTTGCTTATTACACCCGAGTACGGCTCGAAAGTGCGCTTTTGTACCGTACTTACTGATATGCCACTTACGGCGCAAAAGGAGTTAGTGCCCTTTTCGTGCGGAGAGTGCAAGGCGTGCGTTACGGCTTGTCCGGCTGGAGCTATCAGCGGAAAAGCGCCTTGTGGGGAGATGAAAAGAGAGGAATTTTTCGACGCTCAGCTTTGCTCGGAGTATATGAAGAATTTTAAGGATATAGGGCGTGGCTCGGTGTGCGGACTGTGCATCAAGGCTTGCCCTAAAAACAATCTGAAATGATAAAGGAATTTAAGGAAAAAAGAGCGTCGGCGCAAAAACTTCTAAGCTACGGATTTTGCGAGAGTGAGCAAAACTACGCTATACGCATACCGTTGTTTGATAGTTTTTATATGAGCGTTACCGTCGTTTTGCCTAATAAAATCGACGCGCGCGTTTTTGACGAGGAAACGGAGGAGGAGTACTTTTTGCATCTGACCAAAGACGCCTACGGTGCGTTCGTTGGTAAAGTGCGTAGCGAGTACGAAAGAGTGCTGGGAGAGATTGAAACGGAGTGTTTTATCTCAACGCGCACCTTTTTGCCCGTGACGAGTGCGGTCAAAGAGTATATAAGCGGAGCTTACGGCGACGCGCTTGAATATTTGTGGCAGGACGAAAACGCTATTTGGCGCAGAAAGGATAGTGGTAAGTGGTACGGAGTACTTATGGTGATTAAGGGCAGTAAGCTTGGACTCGATAGCGACGAAAAACAAGAAATTATGAACTTGCACCTACGAAAAGAGAAGGTACAGGAGTTACTTAACGAGGACGGCTTTTTCCCTGCGTACCATATGAATAAGAAAAGTTGGATTAGCGTAATGCTTGACGGACGGGTTGAAAAAGAGAAAATTTTTCCGCTTATCGATATAAGCTACGCGCTTGCAAAAAAATAGAAACGGTCGCGTTTTTGAGGGGACGTATGCCCAAAATCGTGACGAAAGGAGCAAATATGAAGAAAAGTTTAGGAGTTAAAGCGCTTATGTATCCTATGCCCGTGCTGATTATCGGCACTTATAACGAGGACGGCACGCCCAACGCCATGAACGCGGCGTGGGGTACGGTGTGCGACACGGACAAGGTTATTATTACTTTGTCGCTGTGCCACAAGACCGTGCAAAATATTTTGCGCGACAAGCATTTTACCGTGGCTTGCGCGGATAAGGATAACGTTATTCCTGCCGATTACGTAGGGATAGTTTCGGGCAACGACGTGCCCGATAAAATCACAAAAACGGGTTGGTCGCAAAAGCGTGGCGAAAAGGTAAACGCGCCCGTGTTTGACCAGCTTCCCGTCGCGCTTGAATGTACGCTAATTAGTTACGACGAAGAGAACGAAATTCTTATCGGAAAAGTGCTTAACGCCGTTGCGGACGAAAGCGTTTTGGACGAAAAGGGCAGAGTGGATTTGAGTAAATACAGTCCCGTTGCTTACGACTGCTCCACGCACGGCTACTACGCCCTTACCCAGCGCGTAGGTCAGGCTTTTTCGGACGGCAAGAAGATAAAGTAGGTGGCTATGAGACCTTATATTATACTTCACATGATCACTTCTATCGACGGCAAAATCACGGGCGAGTATTTGTCCAGCCCCGTGGGCGAAACGCTTTGCGAGGAGTACTACCGCATCAACCGCGAGTATAAGGCGGACGCGTACTTGTGCGGTCGCATCACGATGGAAGGAAGCTTTACGGGCGGAAAATCGCCCGATCTTACCGCGTTTGAAGGAACGAAAGCGGACTGGACGGACTTCGTTGCAAAAGATCACCCTTATTACGCCGTAGCGATTGATCCTCACGGCAGGCTGGGGTGGGAGGATAGCGAAATCCACGACTACGATCCCGGTTACGACGACGCGCATATTATCGAGGTGGTCACCGAAATGGCAAGCGACGCTTATCTAAACTACCTTAAAAGCAAAAATATTTCCTATATCGTTTGTGGAAAGGACAAGGTGGATGCAAAGCTTGCTTGCGAAAAACTAACTTCGCTTTTCGGCATAAAGAAATTGATGCTCGAGGGCGGTGGACTTACGGACACGCTGTTTTTTGACGAGGGGCTGGTGGACGAGCTTAGTATCGTTTTCGTGCCCATCGTGGACGGAAGTAAGGGAGTTGACTTGTTCGCTAACAAAAATTGTCCGCTCACGGTCTTTTCGCTGAAAGATTGCCAAAAATTACCCGAAAGCGGTTTGTGGCTTAACTATATAAAAGAATAAAATAAATGAATATTACGCATTATAAAGACAGAGAGGAATTTCCCTTTCTGTCTTTTTCCGTTTTTGACGGAGTGGTCGTATATTTTATGCGAAAGTACCTTTTGTAAGAGCAAGCTCCTTCCACCGCTAACGCGGTCCCCCTATCTCCCCTGAGGGAGGCTTTAAAAGTTACAACGCGCTCTGTATTTGTACAAGTAAGGCTTTGAAATGTTATCCGTAAAAAGGCCCCTTTGTGTAAAGGGGGCTGTCAGTTTACTGACTGGGGGATTGTTTTAATACCGCTCGGTCAAAGGCGTTGGCGTAGGTCTAAAAGTTGTAAAGCCTTACCCAAGCCTACTAATCCGTCTCTGACGGCTCTCCCTCCGTCACGCTGTCGCGTGCCACCTCCCTCGACAGATGGAGGCAACCACATCACCGCTTTCCACTCACCCCGTAGGGCGGGGGCTTGCTCCCGCCGTCGCCTATGCTCCCGCTAACCTTGGTCGTTTTGTAGGGGCGACTAGTAGTCGCCCGTATACCGCTTGGTCAAAGGTGTTGGTATGGTCTTAAACCCGTAACGCCTTGCCAAGCAGTAATACAACCATACCGCACGGTCAAAAGGGTTAGCGTAGGTCTTAAACCCGTAACGCCTATTCTGTGCCTGCGCGCGAGATTCTTCGCTTTGCTCAAGAATGACAGCGCGCGCAAAATTACGACCACACCGCACGGTCAAAGGCGTTGGCGTAGGTCACAAAACCGTACACCTTAGCCCAAGCCTACGAAACAGCCTCTGGCTGCACAAAATTTTTATAAAATTTTTTTCTAAAAACTATTGACAAACGCAAAATCGCGTGCTATAATATTAGCAGTCAATGGGAAAGAGTGCTAACAATATAAACGCACGATTGCCAACAAGACTAAAAACAACTATATACGGAGGTATTTATTATGAAACATTACGTAGTTAAAAGAAACAACGGCACTAACGACTTTTTCGGAGGATTTTTCGACGACTTCTTCCGTCCCACGCTTTACAATATGGACTCAAGCGCGATGAAAACGGACGTGAAGGAGAACGAAAACGATTATACGCTCGACGTGGAAATGCCCGGATATAACAAAGAGGACATTTCCGTCCAGTACGAAAACGGCTACTTGTCGGTAAGCGCAAAGCGCGAGGAAAAGGAAGAAAACGGCAAGTATCTCAGAAAGGAGCGTAGCGTTTCCTGCTCGCGCACCTATTACGTGGGCGAGGTCGAGGAAGAGCAAATCAAGGCGAAATTCGAAAACGGAGTTTTGTCGCTCGTAATTCCTAAGGAAGTGGAAAAGCTCCCCGAAAAACACACCATCACCATTGCTTAACAGCATTTAAGCATTTCAATTTTTTACTCCTATAAAGAGGGCTACGCATAGCCCAAAAAGAAAATGCACCCCACGATTAGTGGAGGTGCATTTTTCAAATAATTTTGAATCGTCGTAGTGGTTATTGCAAGCAAATGCATTCGTTTTCTAGCAATTAAAATAACCAATGATGGAAAAATTGAATAATTTAACTAATTACCTAAAACGAGGTCTTTCATAATGCCGAAAATATCCGTGTTTTTGATGCGGTTGCGACTTTTGTAGTAGGGCTGGCTGGCGGGGTTAAAGCGGAAGCCGTATGTAAACAAGCTTACGTCTCTGTTAGTGTGGCCGGTGGTAGACCAGCGGAAACGAATGATTTTGTTGTCGTCCGTGACGTGCAAGCCACTACCCGAATTGCCCGTATTCATAAGTAGTCCGCCCGTTTCGTGATCGGCGGTGACGAGGATAGCGGTGTCGTTGCGGTTTTTCGCCCAAGAGAGCACCGTTTCAACCGTATTATCAAGATCGCGTGCGCTAAGTTGCATACCGTTAAAGTTGTTAGAGTGCGCGTACTTATCGACGTGCGCCTGCTCAATCATAAGCACGAATCCGTCGCTGTCGCGCGAGAGGAAGTCAATCGCTTTTGTAGTGACGGAGGGCAGTTTTACGGTCGCGCTAATTCCAGCCATATCCAATTGCCAGTACGCCTTTTCCTTGTCAAGCGTGTTGTCAATCTGCGCAAAATCGTCGCAATAGGCGTACCCGTTAGTGAGGATTTGCTCACGGCTTTCGTCCTTCGTGCAGTAATCGGCGGTCGCTCCGCATAACAAATTTATTCCGCTAACGACCTGCGTGTCGAAAAGTAAGCCCTCGTTACTGCGCGTTATTGAGTGCGCCGAAAAGCCGGACGGCGTTGCGCCCAAAAGCGAGTCGGTCGTAACGATTCCCGTGCTTTTGCCCTGTTCGATGGCGTAGTCCATAATGGTTTTTAGATCGTACGCGTCGTCGTCCTTTCCCACGTAGCCGTTATAGGTAAGCGTGCCAGTCGCCAGCGCCGTAGCAGCCGCCGCGCTGTCGGTAGGAGTGGGCGGATTTTTGATGCTGGTCACCGAGTCGGTATTGACGTTTACGGTGTTCCAGCTACGAAAAACGAACGCCGAGCCTTTGCATTTTTCTCCGCCTAAAATATGCTCGTAGCCCATACCGTCGCCGATAATGAGAATAACGTTTTTGACGTGCTTGTTAGAAAACGAACAGCCACTAAACGCGAACGCGGACGAAATTACCATAAGAAGTGAAAGCGCGAATGCAAAGAATTTTTTCATAATTTTCTCCGAAATTTTTAATCGTAATTATACTGTAATATGTTCAAAAAAATCAAAACGGACGTATACGTTATGCGCGGTTTAGTCCAAAACGATAAATTTTACCTGCATAGGATCGAGGGTAATTTCACCTAAATCAACCGTTTTACCAGCGTGAATTTTAACGGAAGTGCTTTGTTTTCCCGTGTAAAGATTGAGTAAAAACACGCCACGCTTATCGCCGTGGGTGAAAAGCGTTGAGAAAATCGTGCGGTTGGAGTTTTCTACGCAAGCGCTTGCGCCCAGGCGATTAAGAACGTTTTCCAGCATTTGCGCTTGGATAAAGTTCATCGTCAGCCAGCTTCCGCCCAAATAAACGATTTCCCCCTTGTCAAGCTTTTTGCGAAAGCCCACGATTTTACCGTCCTCGCTGACGGCAAAGGGAGTGCCACCGTCGGGAAGGCGAGTGATTTTATTTTCGCAAGCGATACCGTAAACGCGCGCTCCGTCCACCAGCGTTACGGGCGAAAGTGCGTCGTTTGGCTCAAGATCAATTTCGCCGATATAGTCGCGAAGAAGCGTGCAGGGCTGGAAGTTCTCGTCGAGCGAGGGAAGGGTGCAAAGCAGTAAAAGCTTTCCGCCTCGCTCTAAAAAGCTTATCACGTTTCGTTGCGCCTCCTTGCTCATCGTGTCGGGCGAGCAGATAAGAAGGGGCTTGGTTTCGTCAAGCGCGTCGGTAAGAATGGTGTACGCGCCCGAATATTTTCCGCAAAGAAGGGAGAAAAGCGCGCATTTTTCCATTTTTTCGCCTGCACGAGCCGAGTTTTTCGCGTTGGCTACGTGGGCGTAGGAGTGGGAGCGCAGAGATTGCCACTCCGTACCTATTTGAACGGAAACGAAGCGGTCTGACGCGCACAGCCATTCGTTTTCGCGTAAAATTTCGTGGAAGGCAAGAAGTGAATTATAGCTATCGCGCACCTCGCCCTCAGCAGAAACGATTGCTCCGAAGTCGTAAACGTCGTACGCCTCGCTCGTGCCCTCGGGGTTTTTACCGCCCGTGAAAATATAATAGTTAAGTCCACGCACGCCCGTTGCGAGGTTAGTCATACAGCAAGTAAAAATATCCTCTTTTAAGATGGGTGGAATTTGCGCGACGGAGCCGGCAGGCATTTCCATAACCGTCGGACAGTTGCCCGTGGCCTTTAGCAGGTCCGCGCCCATTAGTATGCGAGCGAAATATTGCGGAGTAGGATTGTTTTGTGCCCAGGTAAGATTGAGAGAATAATAGTTGTCGACGCCGAGCAAAAACGGCTCGTTCATCTTTTTATTCAGGTCCTTAAACAGCGGTATCATAGGCGCGCTCGCGACGTTATGACAGAGGGGTACGTCTATGCCCGTTTCGCGCAAAAAGTCCTTTAGAACGACTGCAAAATCCTCGGTGGTGGAGCAGTAAAAATCGTGATAATCCTTGACGACTCTCGCTCGCTTTTGCGGAGTGGACGCTACGGGCTTGGGGTAAACCTCGCTAAAAGATTCGTAGGTCGTGCCGTACGCCTCGTTAAGGGCGGAGATAGTGCCGTATTTTTCCTTTAAGAAGGAGGGGTATCTGCCCGTTTCCGTGTTAAAGCCCATCGTTTCGGCGTTGTAGTCGATTGAGCCGTGCCATTCGTGCGAGCCTATAAGCTCGTTATCCACCTGAATCATAATTATGGGACTGTCGGGCTGGCACAACGACTTTTTTACGATTTCACTAAACGCGTTATACCAACGCTTGACTTTTTGCAAAAACAACGGATGAAGATAGGAAATAGACTCCTTGCAAAAAATATTACCGTCAATATCGCGCGCTTTGATTTGCGGATAATTTAGCGCAATATAAGTGGGCAGTCCGCTATACGTCATCTCCGAGTACACGTACGGACCGGGGCGAAGAATAAGCATCAGCCCTTGTGCTTTGACCTCTTCAATAAAAGCGCTAAGATTTCTCTCGTCACAGTCGTCGAATAAAATTTTGCCCTCTTCGGGCTCGTGCAGTAACCACGGAACGTACGAGGCAACGCAATTTCCTCCCGATTGAGCAAAGAGCTTTAACCGTCTTGCCCAGTCTGCTTTGGGAACGCGAAAGTATGGGAATTCTCCGCTGACGAGGAATTTTCTCTGGCCGTTGATTAAAAAGCTCTTTTCGTCGAATTGGACCTTCATTTTCCGTATTCTCCCTCAACAGTTATTTTAGATTATTATAAAGCAAAAGCGCTCAAAAGTAAAACGATTTTCATAATTTTTTAATAGTATAGCAGATATGACGCGCATTTTTATAAATATATATTTGACAACGAGTGAAAATTGGAGTATAATTACACAAAAAGGAGTATAAAAAAAGAAAATGATGAAGTGTGTTTTTACCGCGTTTAGTTTTTTTATTAACTTGCATTTATAAAGTGTAAGCGGTTTTTGCATTCGTTTTTTAACCGCTCGTAAAGGGGCGGTTATTTCTTTTTAGGGAGATAATATGGAAAAAAAGATTATGCTTGGTAACGAGGCGATTGCGCGTGGCGCGTACGAGGCTGGAGTGAAGGTTTCCAGCGCGTACCCCGGCACGCCCAGTACCGAAATCAGCGAGTTCGTGGCGCTTTACGACGAGGTTTACGCCGAGTGGGCGCCTAACGAGAAAGTGGCGCTCGAAGTAGCAATAGGCGCGTCGCTTGGTGGCGCGAGAAGTATGGCGTGTATGAAACACGTCGGGCTTAACGTGGCGAGTGATCCTCTGTATACTTTGTCGTATACGGGCGTAGGCGGAGGGCTGGTCGTGGTGGTAGCGGACGATCCCGGAATAGCAAGCTCGCAAAACGAGCAGGACACGAGAATGGTCGCTCGTAGCGCGCACGTGCCCGTGCTTGAGCCGTCGGACAGTCAGGAGGCAAAGGACTTTATGAAGTTTGCCTACGAGGTCAGCGAAAAGTACGACACGCCCGTGATTTTGCGCACGACGACTAAGCTTTCGCATTCGCAAAGCGTGGTTACGACGGACGGGAGGACGGAAGTCGAGGACAAGGCTTACGAGCGTAATATCTCAAAGTACGTAATGATGCCCGTCAACGCGATAGGACGGCACAAGGTCGTTGAAAAGCGTGATAATCTTTTGGCGGAGGAGGGGTGTGCTTTCCCCGTCAACCGCGTGGAGTGGGGGGATAAGAAAGTAGGCTTTATCACCGCAGGCGTGGCGTATCAGTACGTCAAGGAGGTTATGCCTGAGGCGAGCGTGTTAAAACTTGGTATCGTCAATCCGCTTCCTAAAAAGCTCATTGAAGATTTTATCAAAGAGGTAGACGAGGTTTGGGTGGTTGAGGAGCTTGAACCCGTGATTGAGGAGCAAATTTGTTCGTGGGGGTACGCCGTTAAGGGTAAGGAAATGTTTACCCGTCAGGGCGAATATAGCGCGAATTTGTTAAAGCGCGTTTTATTTAAAAAAGACGATCAGGTTTTTGAAAAAGAGAGTGCGCCTGCGCGTCCGCCTATACTTTGTCCGGGCTGTCCGCACCGTAGCGTTTTTTCGGTGCTGTCAAAGCTAAAAATGCACGCTGCCGGCGATATCGGTTGCTACACTTTGGGCGCGGTTGCTCCCCTTGGCGTAATGGATACTTGTATCTGTATGGGCGCAAGCATTTCTACGCTCCACGGCATTGAAAAGGCGAAGGGAAGGGAATACCTTAAAAACTGGGTAGCGGTCATAGGCGACTCGACTTTCCTTCATACGGGCATAAATTCGCTTATCAATATGGTGTATAACAAGGCGACGGGCACGGTTATTATTTTAGACAATCGCACCACGGGAATGACGGGCCACCAGGAGCACGCAGGAACGGGTAAAACTTTAAAACAAGACACCACGTATGCCGTCGATTTCACTTCTTTGTGTAAATCGGTAGGGGTAAAAAGGGTGTTTGAAATCAACGCTTTCGACGTAAAAGAATTAGAAAAAACCATAAAGGAAAGCGCGGAAGTGGACGAGCTTACCGTCATTATTGCAAAAGCGCCTTGCGCGTTACTTAAAGGGCAAAAATTCCCCGATAAAATGGTGGTTAGCGACAAATGCGTACGCTGTGGCGCGTGTCTTAAACCGGGCTGTCCTGCTATTACCAAAGGCGGGGACGGAAAAATAAGAATTGACGGAACGATGTGTAACGGTTGTGGGCTTTGCGCTAATTATTGCAAAGTGGGCGCAATCGTAAAGGTAGGTAAATGATGGATATAATGGTTGTAGGCGTAGGCGGACAGGGCACGCTACTTACCAGCCGAATTATCGGAAAAACGGCGCTTAACGCTGGCTACGACGTAAAGCTTTCCGAAGTGCACGGAATGGCTCAGCGTGGCGGAAGCGTGGTAACGTACGTCCGTTTTGGTGACAAAGTGTACGAGCCGACGGTGGAAGAGGGCAAGGCGGACGTACTTATTGCCTTTGAAAAATTAGAGGCAAAAAGGTACGCGCATTACTTGAAAAAGGACGGAATTATTATCGTCAACGAAAGCGAGATTGCGCCTATGAGCGTGGTAATCGGTCAGGCGCAGTACCCCGAAAATATCGTGGAGGAGCTACGAAAAACTCATACCGTTTACTCCATTGACGGCGACGGTATTGCCAAGAGCTTGGGGAATAGTAAGGTGGTAAATTCCGTCGTTTTAGGACTGGGAGCAAAACACATAGGATTTTCAGAGCAAGAGTGGTTAGAGGTGTTAAAACAGACCGTTCCGCCCAAGACGGTGGAGGTTAACGAGCTTGCTTTTAAGAATGGATACGAGAGGGGATAAATTATGATTTGGAATAAGGAAATGGAGTGCGCGTCACGCGAAGAAATGCGTAAGCTGCAAAGCAAAAGATTAGTAGAGCTCGTGCGCTACGTGTACGAGCGCGTGCCTTTTTACAGACAAAAAATGGAAAATGCAGGCGTACGCCCCGAGGATATCAAGGGCGTTGACGATATCGCAAAATTGCCCTTTACGACTAAGGACGATTTGCGCGATAACTACCCGTTCGGGCTGTTTGCCGTACCGCAAAGGGACATCGTGCGTATTCACGCCTCGTCGGGCACGACGGGAAAAGCGACGGTAGTTGGTTACACGCAAAACGACCTTGACGTTTGGGCGGAGTGCGTTGCGCGTTGTATGACTATGGCGAACGTAGGCAAGGACGACATTATTCAAATCGCTTACGGCTACGGCTTGTTCACGGGTGGCTTGGGCGCGCATAGTGGCGCGGAAAAAGTAGGCGCTACCGTAGTGCCTATGAGCACGGGCAACTCAAAAAAACTGACGACGATGATGGTAGACTTTGGTGCGACGGCAATCGCTTGTACGCCCTCCTACCTTCTTCATATCTCCGAAGTTCTTCGCGAAGAAAAGCTTCTTGATAAAATCAAGCTTAAATCCGCCGTTTGCGGTGCAGAGCCGTGGACGGAGAAGATGAGAGGGGAAATCGAAAACCGCTTGGGCGTTAAGGCGTACGACATTTACGGACTCAGCGAGGTTATGGGCCCGGGCGTTGCGTGCGATTGCGAATTCCACGCGGGACTTCACGTTTGCGAGGACCATTTCTACCCCGAGATTATCGACGCGAAAACGCTTACGCCCGTTGCCGACGGCGAGACGGGCGAGCTCGTTTTTACCACGCTCACCAAAGAGGGAATTCCGCTTATCCGTTACCGCACGAAGGACCTTACGTCCATTACGCGTGAAAAGTGCGAGTGCGGAAGAACGAGCGCAAGAATTTCGCGCTTTAAGGGTAGAAGTGACGATATGCTTATTATTCGTGGCGTTAACGTCTTCCCCAGTCAGGTTGAATCGGCACTCGTGGACGTTGAGGAGGTTACTCCGCATTATCTTATGATAGTTGACAGGGTGAACAACCTCGACACGCTGGAAATTCAGGTGGAAATTGACGAGAAGTATTACACCGACGAGATTCGTGGCATTGAGAAAATCACTAAAAAGATCGCGCACGTTATTCAGCAGGCGCTGGGAATCAGCGCGAAAATTACGCTGGTCAGCCCCTTTGCGCTTAAGCGTAGCGAGGGCAAAGCCGTTCACGTAATTGACAACCGTAAGTACGATTAAGGAGGAAAATTATGTCAGCAAAGCAGTTATCCGTTTTTATTGAAAACAGACAGGGAAGACTGGGCGAGGTTCTTTCCGTGCTTAAAAATAACGAAGTCAATCTTTTGTCGCTCTCGCTTGCCGATACGACGGAGTACGGCATTTTGCGTCTTATCGTCTCTTACCCGGAAAAGGGCAAGGAGTGTTTGACGAAGGCTGGATTTTCGTGTATGCTCGCCGACGTTTTGGTGGTGAAAATTCCTCACCGCACGGGTGCGCTCCAAGAAATTTTGGAATGCGTTTCGGACAAAGTCAGCGTCGAGTACGCATACGGATTGTCTACCGATAAGGCGGACGCTTGCGTAGTGCTTAAGGTTAGCGATATCAAAACGGCGAGGGACGTACTATCGCAAAACGGTATTGAAACGCTTAGCACCGACGAAATTGATAAGCTATGATTATTGATTTTCACACGCATATTTTTCCCGATAAGGTAGCGGACGGAGCGGTCAGCGCGCTCGCAAAGGCGTGTGATATTCCGCCCTACGCCGACGGCAAAAAGCAAGGTCTTCTTGACGCGTTAAATCAGGCAGGCGCGGATATTGCAATCAATCTTCCCGTCGTTACTAACCCTATGCAGTTTGATAGCATTGCCCGTTTTGCGCTAAATCTTAACGAGCAGTTTGATAGCAAGGGCATACTTTCGTTTGCAGGAATGCACCCTGAAATGGACGACGTTAAGGGCAAAATGCGCTTTCTCCGCGAAAACGGGATTAAAGGAATTAAACTTCATCCCGATTATCAAAGCACCTTTTTCGACGACGAGGGTTACGTGGAAATCGTGAAAGAGGCGAAGGATAACGACCTTATCGTCGTAACGCACGCCGGCCTTGACGGCGCGTACAAAGGTCAGCCTATTAAATGCACGCCCGACAGAGTGAAAAATCTTCTCAAAAGAGTGGGCGGATACGAAAAGCTGGTGCTTGCTCATCTTGGCGGAATGGCGCTTTACGACGAGGTTTACGAAAAACTCGCAGGCGAAAATATTTACTTTGACACGGCGTATATTTTGTGCTATACTGATAAGGAAAGGTTTAGCAAAATGCTTGCCCGTCACGGCGAGGACAAAATTCTTTTTGCGACGGATAGTCCGTGGCAAAATATCAAAACCAACGTGGACGTGGTGCGCGGTTTTGGACTTTCAAAGGCAGTAGAGGATAAGATTTTTTACAAAAACGCCCAAAAGCTTTTGGGAATAGAGGAGTAAAAATGATAAACGAAAAAATGTACGGGCTGGGCAGTAAACGCTCGATAATCCGTGAAATTTTTGAATATTGCAAGGTAAGAGCGCAGGAAATCGGCAAGGAAAACGTGTTCGATTTCAGCATCGGAAACCCAAGCGTTGCGCCCCCTGACGAGATTAAGGAGTGCATTAACGAGCTCGTTAAAAACGAAAACTCCGTCCTCTTGCACGGCTACACTTCCGCGCAGGGAGATTTGGGCGCGAGAGAGGCGGTTGCTGGCGATATACGAAAGCGTTTTGGGGTTGAGATAAGCGCGGACGATATCTATATGACGTGCGGCGCGGCGGCGTCGCTTACCATTTCGCTAAAAGCGTTGTGTAACGAGGGCGACGAGTGTATCGTTTTTGCTCCCTTCTTTACTGAATACCGCGTGTTTATTGAAAACGCAGGCGCGAAAGTCGTGGTATCTACGCCTATGGAAAAAACCTTCCAGATTGATATTGCCGACCTTGAAAGTAAGATCACGAACAGGACTAAATGCGTTATTATCAATTCCCCCTCTAACCCGAGCGGAGTGGTGTATAACGAAAAAACGGTGGGGGACGTTACCGCTCTTTTGCGCAAAAAGGAGCAGGAATACGGCCACGAAATCTATCTTATTGCGGACGAGCCGTACCGTGAGCTCGTGTACGACGGGGTGAGAGTGCCCTATCTTATGAACTACTACGACGACACTATCGTTTGCTATTCGTACTCAAAAGCGTTGTCGCTCCCGGGCGAGAGAATAGGTTATATTGCCGTTTGCCCTAAAATGAAAGACAATCGCAAGGTTTACCTTGCCGTTTGTGGCGCAGGCAGGTCGCTTGGCTACGTTTGTGCGCCCTCGCTTTTTCAACAGGTTATTGCGCGTACGATAAACGCGAAGGTGGACGTCAATATTTACAAGCAAAACCGTGATATTTTATATAACGGATTGACTGAAATGGGCTACGATTGCGTTAAGCCCGACGGCGCGTTTTACCTGTTCGTAAAATCGCCCGAGGAGGACGCATACGCCTTTTTTGAAAAAGCAAAGAGCAAGGAAATTTTGGTCGTACCATGTGACGACTTCGGCGTAAAAGGGTACGTGAGAATCGCGTACTGCGTAAGTAAAGATATGATAATTCGTTCGCTCCCTGCTTTCCGCGCGCTTATGACCGAGTACGCGAAAAACTAAAACGGCAGGGTACGTTATGCTTGATTTTGAGGTGAAATAATGAAAAGAAGCTTGAGAACGGGCGTTGCTTACCACGGCAACAGAATGATTTCGCACGTAAGAGAGGATATGCGCGCTATTGCTAAGGCGGATATGGATATCGTCGTCCATATGTTTTCGCATACCGACTGGGATCGTCACCACGCGAAAATGAAGGACGTTTTCGCCATTACTCAGGACGAGGGTATGGAGGTTTGGGTGGACAACTGGGGACTGGGCGGACCGCCGGGGGATAAATCGCACTTTTTGGCGTACTATCCCGACAGTCATATCTATTACAGCAACGGCGAAATGGAGCCTATCCGCGCTTGTCTTAACAGCCCCGAGTACAGAAGATTCGTCAAGGACTGGATTGACGCGGTAGCCGAAATGGGCGCAAAGACTATCTTTTGGGACGAACCGCACTTGCCTAAAAAAAGCGTAGGCGAGGGGGAAATTTACGGATGCGCTTGCCCAAGATGCAGAAAGAAATTCGAGGAAAAGTACAACCGTCCTATGCCCCTTTATTCCGACGCGGATACCGAGGAATTCAGAACGGCGTCCATCGTGGAATATTTAGCGGACATTACCTCGTACAGCGCCTCGCTTGGAATCGAAAATATCGTGTGCGTAATGCTGGGCGAGGAGCACGGAATTAACCTCAGCACGATCGACCGTATTTGCGCACTTCCCACGCTCCACAACATAGGATCTGATCCGTACTGGTATCATCTTGACGGCGTTGATCCGTACGAGTTCGTGTACAACGGAACGAAAAAGAACATAGACGTATGCGCCCGTTTTGAAAAAGACCATAATATTTGGATTCAGACCTACGCCGTGCCTAAGGGCAGAGAAGAGGAAATTATTTTGGCGACGGAGGCGGCTTACGACGCAGGCGCGCGTACCATTCTCGCGTGGGGATATATGGGTAGTGAGTCCAACGACTACGCCGCGCAAAACCCCGCTCGCACCTGGGATATCACGGTCGAGGCTATGCGCCGAATCCGCGACGAAGAGCGCAACCGAATTTGGCAAGAATGCCGAGCAAAATATAAAAGGTAATAAAAAAGAACGTGTCCTAAAAGGAGGGCACGTTTTTCTTTTATTTATCGCAGGGGAATAAATCGCCCGTTTATTATTTGGTCTTTTCGTAGGGGCGATTATCAGTCGCCCGTTTATCGTTTGGTCGTATATTTTTTGCGAAAACATTTTTTGCGGTAGTATGCTCCTTCCACCGCAAGCGGTCCCCCTCCCTCTCGAAGGGAGGCTACTACATATCATATACGATTCATTCTTGTAGGGGCGGATATTATCCGCCCGTATGCCACTAGGTCAAACCTGTTGGTATGGTCTTAAAGCTGTAAAACATATTCCGTGCCTGCGAAACAGGATTTGCCTGCAATCCCTCCGTCGCTACGCGCCACCTCCCTTTACACAAGGGAGGCTTTTATTTTCTCGTATTGTTTGAGTGATTAAATTTTGACCGCAAGAAAGGCGCCATCTGTCGAGGGAGCTGTCACGAGCGCAAGCGTAGCGAGCCGAGTGACTGAGGGAGAGTTATTACCGCACGGTCAAAGGCGTTGGCGTAGGTCTACAGGTTGCATGCCATATTCCGTGCCTGCGCGCGAGATTCTTCGCTCCGCTCAAGAATGACAGCGCGCGCAAAATTACGACCATACCGCGTGGTCAAATATCGTTGGCGTAGGCCTTAAAGTCGTGCACCTCGTTTACCTATATAAAAAACCATACCGTATGGTCAAACCTATCGGTATGGTTTTAAAGTTGTAAAGCATATTCCGTGCCTACCGTCAACGACGGTTTAGTAGTATGACCACACCGCACGGTCAAAAGGCTACGCGTAGGTCACAAACCCGTACACCATATTCCGCGCCTACAAGCAAAGCTTGATTAATAGTACGACCATACCGTGAGGTCAAACAATTTGGTGTAGGTCTAAAAGTTGTAAAGCCTTACCCAAGCCTACTATAAACCGTCTTTGACGGCTCTCCCTCCGTCACGCTAACGCGTGCCACCTCCCTCGACAGATGGAGGCTACTACATCATTTGCCTTACGCTAAACCCGTAGGGGGCGATTATCAGTCGTTCGTTTATTTTAACGACGATTGCGTTTTGGTTAAGGGGCTTATCAAAGCGTTTTTGACCGACTCTACGGCGAGCGCTTTTTCGTAATTGCCAACGCCGTCCAGCGAAAGGTCAATTTCGTCTACTTCCTTTTCACAAATGGTGGACAGGAGCGTGAGCGAGGCGATCAGCCTACCCAGTCCGTAGGAAAGATGGTAAGTGTCGCGCGTGAGCAGTCCGTCGTAGCCCGTGCGCGCGTTTTCCACCGCCGTGCCCGTGGGGATAAACTTGTCAAAATCCTTTTTGGGCAAAATGATTTCTCTCTTTATGGCGGTCAAATCGTCGTACATTTTCGCCGTGTCGCCGCCATAGGAAGAAATTTCGTGATGCGTAGAAGTAGGCTCGCCCACCCAAGTCATATTGAAGGCGAGCTTGCTGTTGGGCGCAAGAGCTTTGACGTAAGAAATCAGCGCGTCAAGATGCGCGTAAGACTCCGCTGAAGTATACCTTCCGCCGTCGCCCGTGCCGTGCTGAATAACTATCCAGTCCCAAGCGCGCTCCCCTATTGCCTCTTTAATCGTAAAGTTTTCCACCATTTTCCAGCCCGAGCCGTCGTTAGTGTGGTATTCGTATACCGCCTTGTTTTCGCTGGCGTGGTCAAAATGCATTTTGATCGAGCATCCGCCCACGTAAAGCGTACCGAAAAACACTTCTTTGACGCCAAGAGAGAGGGCAAGCGCAGGCGCGTGGTCGGTGGTGTCGATTGCAAAGCTGTTGCCGATAAATAAAACGCTTAATTTTTTAGGAAAGTTTTTCATAAGTCACCTCGCAATTAGTATAGCACGCGCGCGAAATAAAGACAAGCAAAATTTTTCTCAAAAGCAGTTAGAATTATTGCACATTTGAAAAACATAGTGTATAATAAAGGGGACGGTTGTAGCTAACGGGACTTATTTCATGCCAGATAAGCCTGAGGTCGTCGGTTCGAGTCCGACCGTGACGCTTCGTCACGTAGCTCAGTTGGTAGAGCGCAGTATTAGCCCCGTAATTAAACAACCGCCACTTTTGGTTACGGAATAGTGGGCATAATTAATATAACGTCGCCCACTATTTTTGTTACCAAGAAAGGAGTGGAAATGGATTTATTTTATAAAAGACATTTGTTTGACAAGCATATTTTAGTCAGCGAGTCTGGGCGAAAATCAAAGTACGCGCCACAGGCCGTTTTGGCGTTCGCGTCCGTGCTTGCAATCCGCATCGGCAAGGGCAAGGAAATGGCTACGAAAGGGCTTATCGACTTTGCCGCGTCACGATTAGGAAGGTACGTACCGCCCTCTTTTTACCGCGGATTCCCCGAATCCGTGCGAAAGCTTACGCCCGTAGAACTGTTTTTCGACCAATATTTGCACTATATCAATACCTACGGCTTCGACAATTTTGACGAGCCGGGGTATTCGCTACTTGAAGAAGAATTTACGCGCTCGGCGTTTAAGGAAGAGGTCACTATCAGGGATTTTGATATCTTAAACGAGAAGGACGCGATTGAGGAAATTAAGGCTTACGCGAATAACTTGCTTGCGTCCACTCGCCCCCTTGCCGTGCATCATTACGAGCTGGTTAAGTGCGCGATTGCCGATTACGGAGTAGAGATTGAAAAGTGTGCGTGCAAGGATACCGCGATAAAGCTTTTGCTCGACACCGAAAATATCGAGTACGCCCGTTTTTTGCGCCTTTCCGACTTTATTAAGGTAGTTGAAACGCTCAACTTCGTGCGCTACGATTCCATCAACTTCAAAAAACTCAACCTTAAAAACAAGGACAGGGTATTTTTGAGCAAAATTCTTGATTTTATGTTCGCTCAGGGCAAAATTAACGAGAAAGAATGCTTTGAAAAACAGCAAACGTGGTGCGCGTACCTTCATCATATCCACTATAAGCCCAAGTGCAACGAGGCGAAAGCCTTTTTAAGCAAAATGCGTGAGGGTAAAAACGAGTCCGCTTATTCGGAGTTTGAAAAGCTTATGAGCGAGGGGGAAGTAGAAAAAGCGACTGATCTGCTTATAGCCGAAAAAGGCTCTGCAGGCTTTATGCGAAAGCTTAATTATATCCTCAGCCGTTGCGAGAGCGAAGAACAGGTGACGCACGTTATAAACAATATCGAGACCAAAAATTCGCTCGTAATTATTCAGCTACTTATTCAGTACGCTGGGTACAAGAGAGAGGGAGTGCGTTCGTTTAAGTTCACGAGATTTAACCGCCTCGTTCAGCACGCCGAGACGCGCAAAGAGATAGAAAATAGAAAATCGTATATACCGTACCCCGTCGTTTCGCAAATAGTTGCCATTTTATGGCGTAATTTACAGCGCAACTTAAAGGGTAAATTAGGTAAAGTTTACGTAGACGAGGATATGAAAAATATAGCTTTGCCCCTCCAAGAGGGCACTTCGATGGGCGGATTTGGAACTTTGCCTACGGGCAGTAAAATAGTCCTTCCCGAGGGCAAAAAACTGCGCGCGTTTACCTACTGGGAAAACGTAAACGATATTGATCTTAGTATGATAGGCGTGGACGAAAATTTGCGCCAGCACGAATTTTCTTGGCGTAATATGTTCTCTCAGCAATCCAAAGCCGTGACCTTCTCGGGCGACGAAACGTCAGGCTACGAGGGTGGATCGGAGTTTTTCGATATCGACTTTGACGAGATGATAAAGCGCTATCCCAAAATACTCTATTACGTCTTCTGCGACAACGTTTACTCCGCCAGCGACTTTTCCGAGTGCTTGTGCCGTGCTGGCTATATGGTGCGCGACGTAGAGGACAGCGGTGAAGTTTTCGAGCCTAAAACGGTGGCAACTTCGTATACGATTGATTGCAAATCCACTTTTGCGTATATGTTCGCGCTCGATATAAGAAATCGCCATATAGTTTGGCTTAATAAGGCGCGCGAGTCAAGTGAAATCGTAGCAGGCAAAACGCAAATGGCGTTTTTACTGGACTATCTCACGCTTACCGACGTTATCAACGTGCATTCGCTTTTCACTATGCTCGCAACCGAAATCGTGGATAACCCCGTCCTTGCCGACGTGGTTGTGACGGACAAGGAAGTGGAAACGAAAGAGGGAGCTTTACTTATAAGAAGCTACGATTCCGACAAAATTTTGCCCCTCATTAACTAAATATAAAATAACGACGAAAGAAAACGGACTACCACGTGGTAGCCCGTTTTTCGTATTTTATACGTTTTTACTTAAATAATATGGAGTTTAGAATGCTTTGTAAATATTCCTGATGACCGCTTGAAGGGAGTGCAGGTGCGCCCATATTTTCGGCGTAGTCGGCTAATTCTTTTAGCGAGGTTTCGCCCGAAACGATTTTCTTGCCGATGCCGTCGTTAAAGCTTGCGTAGCGGTTTGCGATAAATTCGTCAAGTCGTCCGTCCTCAATAATTTCCGCAGCCTTGATCAGTCCAAGCGCGAAAGTGTCCATGCCCAAAATAAAGCCGTGGAACATATCCTCAACCGTGTAGCTGGGACGGCGGTTTTTCGCGTCGAAGTTAAATCCGCCCGTCAGCCCTCCGGCTTTCAGCACCTCGTACATACACATCGTCGTTTCGTACACGCTATAAGGGAATTCGTCGGTGTCCCAGCCAAGAAGATAGTCGCCCTGGTTAGCGTCAATCGAGCCAAGCATTCCGTTTATCGCGGACACGCGCAAATCGTGCTGGAAAGTGTGCCCTGCGAGCGTGGCGTGGTTAGCTTCGATATTCATCTTAAAATCCTTGTCAAGCCCGTACTGGCGCAAAAATCCTATTGCAGTTGCTGCGTCGAAATCGTATTGATGTTTCATAGGCTCTTTCGGCTTTGGCTCGATATAAAAATCGCCCGTAAAGCCGATACTTCTGCCGTACTCAACTGCCATTTTCATCAGTCTTGCGATATTTTCTTGCTCGAACTTCATATCCGTGTTAAGCAGAGTTTCGTAGCCCTCGCGACCGCCCCAGAAAACGTAGCCCTTGCCACCCAGCTTTACGGTGATATCAAGCGCCTTTTTAATCTGCGCCGCCGCAAAGCAGTAAACGTCCGCCGAGTTAGTCGAGCCTGCGCCGTTCATAAAGCGCGGATTAGAGAACATATTTGCCGTTCCCCACAAGCATTTGATACCCGTCTGATTCATTTTTTCCAAAATATAATCGGAAATTTCGTCCAAACGGCGATTCGTTTCTTTTATGTCGTCCGCCTCGGGAACGAGGTCAACGTCGTGCCAGCAAAAGTACTCAATTCCCAGCTTTTGCATAAAATCAAAGCCTACGTCCACCTTCGTTTTTGCGTGAGCCATAGTATTTTTGACTTCGCCAAACGACTTGTCCGCCGTGTCGCGACCGAACATATCCGTGCCTGCCGCGCCCAAATTGTGCCACCACGCCATCGCGAAGGGGAGATGCTCGCGCATCGACTTGCCCATAATCACGCGGTCGGGGTTATAGTACTTAAAGCTAAACGGATCTTTGCTGTCCGCGCCCTTGTAAGTAATTCGTGGAATATTTTCAAAATAGCTTGCCATAGCGTTACTCCTGATTTTTATGTTTTTCGCGGTAAATCTCGTCTGCGCACGATTTTCCAAAGTACATAAGCTCCCAAACGGCAGGATCGGAAACGCTTTCGACCACCTCGCCGTTTTGCAGTTTTTCAACGGTCGCCGTGCCCTCAAAGCGCAAATATCCCCCGTCAAAGCCGATTAGCTTGGCTAAAAATCCAAGTGGGCGAGGCAAAACGTCCACGAAGCAAGTCTTGTTTATGTCGCCGTGGCGCTCGTAAGTAATCCTGTATTCTTCGCCCTTTGGGGTGAGGTATTCGTAAACGATAGTGTTATAGACGGGCTTGCCCGTTTTTTGATCAATATACCTGTTTTTGGGCTTGAATTTAAGCGTGTGGTTGGAGTTATCCCCCAAAATTTCGCCGTCGCGAGCAAGCATAAACACGTCAAAATCCTTGAATCCGTATTTTTTAGCGCCCGTTATCCACGAAGAAATGACCTTGTAATTGCCTACCTTCGCGCGTCCCCAGTACCAGTGGTGCATAAGCGAAAGCATTGAAACGTTGCCCCAGTTGTGGTCGTGGTAGCCCGAGCCCTCGAGGTTAAGCGTTTTGCCCTCAAAAGTCACTTCCGCAGTTGCTTTTCCCTCGGGAATAGCAGGTAGCCAAGCAAAGTAGTATTCTTCCTTGTCGCCAAAGAAAATACTGCCCGTTTGCGAGCGCCAAGCGCGAATAGTGCCCTCAAGCGTGAGATTAGCCGAAATGGTTTTGCCCACGAACTTGACCTCGTAACGACTCAAATCGCCCGTGCAACGACAGTCGCCGATTTTAACGTCGCACCGCTCTTTTGCGTAATGGCTTTCTTCTATGCTCGCGTGTACTTCCTCGCTTATCAGTCGTCCGTCGGGGAGGGTAAGTTCTATCGTCGCCGTCGGGTTTATAGGTCCGTTTACCGCGATAGGTGACTTTGAGAAGAAGAAAATCACGAGGATAGTGCCGTCAGGGTAGTGCGAGTCGTAGTACCACCACTCGTAAGTCCCCTTCGCGCCGTCAACGCGCGCTCCGTCCTCCCAAAGCTCCACTTTTTCGCGGTTCAGCCCCATTTTTTGATAATGGAGTTCGTCGTCTGGATGAATTGATTTTTGCACTCTTGCCATAATTAGTCCTTTCGTTACCGAGATTATATTTTATTCCAACGAAATCGTTTCCGTAGTAGTTTCGAGCAAAATAACGCCCGTGTTTAGATCGTAGGTGACGTTGTAAGTACCTGCTGCGTTTACGATCAACGTAGGAATTCCATCGTAATCGGTAACGCTTGCAAGCGTTGAATCCATAGTGGAGTCAAGCGTCATGGAAAGATACTCAAACGCGCTATCGGTAAGAATAATCGTGCCTCTCTCCGTGAACACGATATTCTCAAAAGTCACCTTGCCGTTTTCGTCCGCCGTGGCGTTGGTATTATTGCCCGAGTAGAATAAATACACCTTTGTGCCGGCAAGAGAGGTGCTTGCCATTTCGACGAAAATAACGCCGGTGTTTACGTTGTAGGTCATATTAGCCGTGCCTACTTTGTAGAAGAAAAGCATCTGATTGTTATAAACCGTAGCAACGGAAGAGCTGACGGACGGATCAAGCGTTATGGTTAAATAATTGTAAGATTTATCCAAAATCGCAATAGACGTTTCGTCCGTTACTGCAAAGTCGCTATAAGTCACGATTCCGTTTTCGTCGGGAATAAGAAGAATAAAATCGTCCAAGAAGAGATAAACTCCGTCGGAGTAATCAACGTCCCCACCGCCACCTTCGCCACTTTCGGCGGAAACGATTCTGACTTCGTGCGTGGTTTTGTTGATGTAGATATTAAACGTTCCATCCACCTGGAAGGTGATTTCAGTTCCGTTCGTACTTGCGCCCGTCGTGCCGTCCGCAAGCGTTATATCGGTGATATTATTTCTGTCCGTGTCACGAATTTTGAAAGGTTCGTACGCGCCCATTTCAAGACCGAGATAGCAAAGCTCGTCGGGATTATCGGGGTTTTCACTCAAAGTCAAAATATTGTCGTAGCGGATATAAATATCTTTTGGAAGGGTAGCCGATTGTTCGGGTAAATCGCCCGTTCTTACAAGCTTAATGGTTTGTGCGGTGATATCAAAATAAACGGTGTAAGTGCCTGCTAAATAAACGGTGACTTTTTCATCGTCCGATTGAGCGATAGAAGAATCGGTTTCGGTTAGCGTGGTACAAATCGTTTCATTTCCGAGGTTGTCGTAAACGCCCACCATCAAGTAGCTGTTTGCGTTCATCGTAACGCCACTTGCCACGTAAATATTTTCGTTTGTAGCGTCTTGCTTCATAAGTATTTCGTCACTTCCGCTGACGGAATCAAGAATACCGAGCCAGTAGAAATAAGTAATAGGATCTTCGCTGCCGCCCTCGATATCTCTTATAAACTCAAGATAAACGGCGCTCGTGTTTACGTTGTAACGAAGATTGTATACGCCCGATTTTGTGGGATAGAGTACGTAAACGTCGGAGTTAACTACGATATTAGCCAAAGTTTCGTCCATCGTTTCGTCAAGGACCATTTCAAGATTTTCGTAACGAGCGTTCATAAACGCAATGAAAGAGGAACTCGTCATCTCAAAGCCGTCGTATTTTACGTCGCCGTTTTCGTCGGGTGTAAGCTCGATCGTGTCGTCTGAGATAAAGAGATAAATAGTTTCAAGCGGATTGCTCGTATCATATTCAATCGTAAACGAATTGAAGGCAGGCAGATAAATGATATAGAAACTACCGCTCTTTTCTACGGAAACGAGATCACCCTCACGAGTAACGGCAGTGATATCGCCTGTGATATCTACCAAGTAATCAGCACCGATAAGTTCACCCGTGGTGAAGTTTTTAAGGCTGAATTTTTCGCCCTCTTCAATATTGATTATCGTGTAGTAGAACCAGAGCCCGTTTTCGCCTATGTACGCTACGAAATCTTCGTTGTTCATCGCCGTGCAATGCGTAAGCGTCCACATAAACTCGTTGTCTGCGCCTTCGTTCGTGGGCAATTCCATACTCTCTAAAATCTCGTCTTCGCGCTCGGACTCGTTAAATACCACGCCGAAAGATTCGCCGTCGTAGGGTGCAAACGCTTTCGTGATGAAGATTTCTTTATTTCCGTTATTATCAAATTCAATTCCGTAGCGCGTAGCGTAATCAATAACGAACTCGCCGTCGTCACCGCAGTGGAAATCCCAGGTATCCCAGAGGAATTCCTCGGCAAGGTCGTCGTAGTCGTATACCGTTCCGCTAACGTTATCAATGATAACGAATTCGTCGTTTACTTCAAAATTGACGTAGCCGTAAACGTAGCTCGTCGTTTCGCCGTCGGGATAGGTTACGAAGTTCATCGGGTATTGCAAGCCGTTAATTTCAATAACTACGCCTTCGTACTTGTAGCCGTCGATAAACAGCATAAGTCCGTTAGGCGTTGCTGTAAGAACGACGTTCGCCGCGGTAGCGGTCGTAAGGATTTTTCCGTCCACGCCAACGTTACCTTCGGCAGAATAATCGTGGGTAAACTCAGTATTGTCCGTTTGGCAAATGGTAATTTCGTCGCCCTTCGTTACCGAAAGACCTTCGAGAGACCACTCGATAAAGTTTTCGTGTTGTTCGCCAAGCACGAGCGCGGTAGCAGTACCGTTTACGCAAATAGACAGGTTAGTGGAGTACTTGGGAATAACGGGAGAATCAATCTCGACCTTGTTTTCGTCGAAATATTTTTCGCACTCCGAGCATTGATAATATTCAATATTACCGTCCTCCCAGAAGTTAGCGGATTTTCCCCAATGCATTGAGCCGTAATCGTGAGGCTCAACGGGTAGGGTAACCGAATCAATCTCGCCGTAGTTTTCGTTGAAATACTTTTCGCAACCGTCACAGTAGTAGTGCGGTGCTACGCCTTCCTCGGTACAGGACGGCTCTTTGCCCTCCACCCAAGTGTAAGAATGCTGGTGCTCAGCAGGCGCTTTTTCAGCAATTACGAAGTAGGAAAAACTGCTCGTTTCAAAGGAAATTTTTCCGTCCGCGTAGGTGGGCGTAAGGTTTTCCACCGTTTCGTCCGCTTTTACGTGGAACAAGAGCAGGTCGTCTATTTGTGCGTCAGGGAGAGGCAGGGATACCGTAACCTTTCCGCTGGGCTGGACCTTTTCGCCGTTTTTGGTAACGAAAATATCAAAAATGCGAACAGGCGCTTGCTTGTCGTAGTTTTGATTTTGGATTGCCGTCAGCACGCCTTGTCCTTCCGTGCTCGTTGCGGTAATCTCGTTACTTACCAGCTCCGAGCCGGTCGTAAAGCCACCGCCCGTAATTACCACGCCGTAGTCGTTGCGTATGGATTCAAGCGTTTGCGGAGTGTTGTCGGGCGTTGAGCACGCCGAGCAAAGTAATGCAAAAGCTACCGCCAAAACGATAGCGATCGCGGTCAGTAAAGATTTTTTCCTCATTTTTCTTACCTCCGTGGTTTTGAAATATGGAGTAGTTACAACGTTTCCTATACGCTTATTATAACACCATAATTTCGTAAATGCAATAGTTATTTAAAAAATAATAGTATAAATTATACTATTTAATTGACTTTTGCACGAAGTTGGGCTAAATTAATAGTACAATCTTTAATTTGGAGAGTGGAAAATGGTAAAACTTCATATGCTCAAATCGGTAATAAACAGCATCAACACGTCCTTTATTTTTCAGACGGAGGACGCGCTCGTGGTTATCGACGGCGGTCGCCCCGAGGAGGCGGAAAATTTACACGCGCAAATTATGGAGCTTGGTGGCACTGTGGACGCGTGGTTTTTAACTCACGCGCACGACGACCATATCAGCGCGCTTTTTACTATTCTTAATACTTACGACGATATCGTGGTCAAAAGGGCGTATTTTAATTTCCCGTCCGCGCAGTACCTTGCTATTGGCGAGCCCAAGCAGGCGTTTATGACCACGCCCGAGCTGGTCGATACGCTTTATACCGCGCTTGATAGTCGCAAAGTTGAGCGCGTCACGACGATGCGTGGCGATAAATATTCTATAGGGGGCTTGGATATCACCGTTCTTCTTCACCCCGACGAGAGCATTCCTGCTACGCATATCAACCGCACGTCTTGCGTTTTCCGCTTCGAAGTGAACGGCAAAAGCTTGCTGTTTTTGGGCGATCTTGACGAGGCTGGTGGCAGAGAGCTTTTAGAGGTTAATCCGCCCGAGCTTATTAAATCCGATTACGTTCAGATGGCGCATCACGGACAGGCAGGCGTGGATTTTGACGTCTATCGCGCCATTATGCCGTCGTACTGCTTGTGGTGTACTCCCACTTGGCTTTGGGATAATATGGGCGAGGGTGGCTACGACACCGGTCCGTTCAAAACGGTCGTCGTGCGTGGCTGGATGAGTTCTCTTCGTTCGGTCAAAAAGCATTATCTTATGATGGAAGGTCCGCACGTTATCGAGCTTTAACGGTAGCGGATAGAAAGGGGTAGCGGTCGCAACGGCGTTGCTCCCTTGGTCGCTACGCGACTGCGAACATAGAATATATATAATTGAGGGATAGCGGAAACGCGCATTATGCGTTTCCTTAACGCAAAATAATCGAAAATATCAGATGGTAGAAAACGCTGAAAACCCAGTAAAATACTCCCCGCGAGCGTCACCTTTTTCAAGGTGGCGCTTTGCGCTTCTTTGCCATAGGCAAAGGCTCGCAGAGCAATCTGCGTGAGCGTCCTTGCAAGCAAGCTTGCAGATACTCTTCACTTGATTATCAAGGGATTTCGGCGTTTTGTCTTTCTCAAAATCCAAACTTCAGACGGTGTAAGAATTTCCGCTTCTAAAACAATTTCTAAAGATTTTTTAGAAATTGTTTTATATAAATCCGTACCAAACCGCCCCCGTGGCAAGCCACATTATACCTTGCTAAAAAACGCCGCAACGGATTAAGTTGTTGACATCTTTATGCCATAAAGCCGCCGAGAGTTCAAGGATAACGCTTATTTTTGTTTTCTTCCGCCGTTGAAAAAAAGTGCGTATTTTTATCTATGAAACGAGGTTGTAATATAACATCTTGAATTTCAATTTAATCATTTTTGCAAAAATGAGCAAATTGCACTTGACAAACGATGCAATTGGTGATATACTATACCATAGATAAAAATAATGTAATGCGAGGTTTATATGCGTAATTACAATTACAAAAACAAATGGCAAAAATTGCTGACTCCCGAAGTGGTCTCCTTGTTGACACAGATTCACGAGTACAAAGGTGAACAAACCCTATTCATAGAAGCAAAAGCTGATATGCTGACTCAACTTGTTGAGATTGCAAAAATTCAAAGTACAGAGGCATCCAACAAAATCGAAGGTATTTATACCTCGGACGAGCGACTCAAGAGCCTTGTTTCTAACAAGACAACTCCTCGCACAAGAAACGAGCAAGAGATTGCCGGATATCGCGACGTGCTCTCTACCATACATGAGAGCCACGACTTCATCCCAGTCAAGCCTTCAATTATATTGCAGCTTCACCGCGATCTATATAAATTTAGTGGTAAGTCCATAGGCGGATCTTACAAGGGGGCGGATAATGTAATTGCCGAGGAAGATAGTGAAGGAAATCAGTTCGTTCGCTTCCAACCTGTCCCTGCATGGGAAACTCCGGCGGCTATTGATGCGATTTGCGAAGCCTTTGATGAAATGCTATCAGGAAGCGATGCCGATCCGCTTCTTATCATTCCGATGTTTATATTGGACTTCCTTTGCATTCACCCTTTCAATGACGGCAACGGTAGAATGAGCCGACTTCTCACATTGTTGTTGCTCTACCGTGCAGGTTATATCGTAGGTAAATATATCAGTATTGAGAAAATGATCGAGCAGACAAAAGAAACCTATTATGAAGCTCTGCAAAACAGTTCCACCTATTGGCACGAGGGCAAAAACGACTATATTCCCTTCGTACAGTACACTCTCGGTGTAGTCGTTGCCGCATATCGCGAATTTTCGTCAAGAGTAAAGCTTATCGCTACAAGCAATATGTCTAAGCCTGAACGCATCAGGGAGATTATAAAAGAAACTCTCGGTAAAATAACAAAAACCGAGATTATGGAAAAATGCCCCGATATTAGCCAAGTTACTGTACAGCGTGCACTTAATGAGTTGGTAACAAGCGGAGAGATTTTGAAAATCGGCGGCGGTCGTTACACATCATATATGTGGAATCACAATAAGGAGAATTGAAAATGATTACAGGCGAACTTAAAAATAGAATTGACGGCCTTTGGGATGTGTTTGCAGCGGGCGGACTTGTCAATCCCCTTGACGTTATTGAGCAGGTCACGTACTTGATGTTTATTCGCGACCTTGATGACACAGATAATATTCGTGCCAAAGAAGCCGTAATGCTCGGACTTCCTCACAAGAGTATCTTCGCTGAAAAAGTAAAGGTTGGTGACCGTGAAATCGACGGCAATCAGCTTAAATGGTCGGTGTTCCACGACTTCCCGGCAGGCAAGATGTACTCGACTGTTCAGGAATGGGTATTCCCATTTATCAAGGGGCTTCATGACGATAAGGACAGCGCATACTCCAAGTATATGGACGATGCCATCTTTAAGATTCCTACGCCCTTGCTGCTCGATAAAATCGTAACCATACTCGACGATATCTATGCACAGATGGCACAGATCAAGGAT
>JAGAPD010000019.1 GCA_017623435.1 Clostridia bacterium | reverse complement strand
TGCGCGCGAGATTCTTCGCTACGCTCGAGAATGACAGCGCGCGCAGATGCAACCCGTACGCCCTATTCCGCGCCTACAAGCAAAGCTTGATTAATAGTACGACCATACCGCGTGGTCAAACCTGTTAGTACGGTCGTAAAGTTGTAAAACGTATTCCGTGCCTACTATAAACCGTCTCTGACGGCTCTCCCTCCGTCACGCTGACGCGTGCCACCTCCCTCGTCAGATGGAGGCTACTACATCATTTGCCTTACGCTAAACCCGTAGGGGCGACTATTAGTCGCCCGTTATTACCATTATACCAAGTGCAAAGAACAAAAGCTTGGCTGTCATCTTGAGCGGAGAGAGCGTAGCGAACGCAGTCGAAACCCGAAGGGCAAACGGCAACGCCGTTTGGATCTAATTGGTATATGGGCGTGATCGGTAATTGAATAAGCTAATTGTGTTTATGTGTTGTTTAGATTCTTCGCTGCGCTCGAGAATGACAGCGCGCGCAGATTTAAGCCTATGAAACAAGTTATGGTTGTCATTGAGAGTAATTGTAGGGGAGGATATTATCCTCCCGTTATTTGGTAAAATGTAGATGTTTAAATTAAAGGCTTGGTTATGGTTGGCTTCATCTGACGAGGGAGCTCCCAACGAAGTTGGGTGAGGGAGAGAAAAAATTATTTCAAATATTATCTTTATTGCTTGTAACTTTCAGTTGTATTGTAGGGGATATTATCCTCCCGTTATATATAAAAGAAAAAGGCTCCGATTGAACGGGAGCCTTTAATTTTTTCTATCTAATAATACGTCTATATCTTCGTCAAAATAGTTTGCGATTTTGCACAGGTTGGTAAGCGTGATTTCACGTTGGCACAGTAAATACCGTGAAATTGTTTGTTGCGGAATATCAACGCGCCGTGCAAATTCCGATACGCTCATTTCTCCTATAAGCTGTTTTAAGTTTTTCGCAAATGCGATCATATATTTATTATCCATAATATTATTTTACACCAAACGGTGTTAAATTATTGACTTTACACCAAACGGTGTGATATAATTTTTACAATATTAAAGAAAGGAGTGTAAAATTATGAAAAAGACGTTTGATTTTAATATAGACGATGAAGAAGTGGTAAAGAAAAATGGCGGTATATTTGAATGGTATAACTTTTGGCCGACTATAATCGGCGCTCTTATTGCTATATTGGGAGTAGTTTGTGGAGTTGTCTTTTCGGATGTAATTAGTGCTACGGGTGTGGCAGAATCCGGTGCTGTGGTTATATGGTTTACCGTGGGTGGTATTATAATTGGATTGATTGCTTTTGCCTTGTTAAAAGTGCTTTGCTCGTATAAATTATTGCACATTTATTACCTTAAAAAACTCGTATCACAAATGGAAAGAATAAAAGAATCAAAAGCCGAGGATAAAACCCAAAATGATTAATAAAAAAGAAAAGCGAGACGGTTGTCTCGCTTTTTTGGTGGTTTTGTTATGATTTTGGGTTGATTTTGGTGATTTTTAGGTTAAAAATTGATATTTCTTGACCACTTGAAATAGTTGAACATTTATTCAATCGTTTCAAATATGTCGTTATTCTTGTTTGAGTAGGTAACTTTGCCTATTACGGTGCGTCTGTCTCCGCTGGGAGCGTCAGGGTTAGTTTGGATATGGAAGGAAGTCAAAAGGTTTCCTTCTTTATCGCGGAAAAAGGCGTTGTGCCCTGAGCCAAACAGCGTTTTGTTGCAAGAGAGGACGGGGTTATTGACGGACTTTGTCCACGGGCCAAAAGGATTATCGGCGGTAGCCACGCAGATGGCGTAGTCGTTAGTTGCGTAGCAGTTAGCCGAGTAGTTCATAACGTACTTGTCGCCCACTTTCATAACGCACGGTCCTTCGTTCCAAAGGTGCGGAGGATTCATATTAAGAGATACCGTTTCAAAGTCGAGCGTAGGGGTAGTAACGAGCACGTGTTCGCCGATAGGAGTGGTAAGGTCGTCGCTTAATTTTACGCAATAGATTTGGCTGGTGCGTATATCGTTAACGAAGTTTTCGGAGCAGTCGCGCGAGTAATAAAAATAGTTGCCAGTCTCGTCAATAAGTACCGAGCCGTCAATGGTTGCGTAGCCAAGGTCGAACATAGGCTTGCCGAGTGCGTCAACGAACGGACCGGTGGGGGAATCGGAGATTGCAACGCCTAAGCGGAGAGAATTAAGCTCGCGACTCATAGCGGTGTAGTGCATAATAAACTTGCCGTTATGGTATACGACCTCGGGCGCCCAGAAGTGCGATTTGCCCCAGTAGGAAATGGCGTCAAAGCAGGGTATAGACTCGCTCCAATGCTCGAGGTCGTCGCTCACCCAAACGCAAAATCCCGTGCTGTAATGGTCGCAGTTAGTTGCGTAGCAGTAGTATTTACCTTCGTAAAGAACGACCTGAGGATCGCCGATTTTTGTCATATCAGTTATAATCATTTTTTACCGTCCTTATGTGTTTGGTTAAATTTTTGAGGGTACGTATGCGCCTGTTCTTGACACGAATTCGAGCCACTTTCGTTCCGTAGAAAAAACTGAATTTTGCGGTGAAAATAGGCAAAAAAGTCAAAACGGCGTGGTACGTTATGCTCTGTTTTGCGTTTTTCAGGCAAAAAACGGGGCAAAAATCCCTGATAATTACATTATAATACAAAACCGCCCCTTATGCAAGCGAAAAGGAGCGGTTTTTAATATTACTTATATTCGGGCATCCAGTCTTTATGCGCTTCGAAAAGATCGTCGCACAACGCTTTTATGTCGTCCATAGAAAGTTCAGCCTTGGTGTGGGGATCAAGGTAAGCCGCCATATAAACGTCTTCTTTCTTTCTGGAAACGGCTGCCTGAATGGTCATAAGCTGAACGGAAATGTTCGTGTTGTTGAGCGCAGCGAGCTGGGTGGGAAGTTCGCCAACGTAGCAGGGGTTAAGACCGTTGTTGTCCACCATGATGGGAACTTCAACGCACGCGTCTGCAGGGAGGTTAGTGATAAGACCGGTGTTGATAACGTTACCGTGGATGCGGTAGGGATTACCCGTTTCGCAAGCCTCGATAATGTGCGCGCCGTATTCGTGCGAACGCTCTTTGGTGATTTCGCCACCGTTGTAAATTTCCTCCCATTGCTTTTTCCAGCCTTCAATCTGGTTTACGCAACGACGGGGATATTCGTCAAGAGGAACGTTGTATTTTTCGATAAGCTCGGGATACTTGTCCTTGATGTAGTAGGGATGGTACTCGGCAGTATGCTCGCTACTTTCGGTGTTGTAGTAGCCGAAACGGTTCATCATATCAAGACGAACGAGGTCGTTCGCGGGGCGCACTTCGTTGAATTTTGCCTTAATCGCAGGATAGAGGTCGTTGCCCGCCTTGTCCTTGATTTCCAAAAGCCAAGCCATATGGTTGATGCCTGCGATTTTCCAGTCGGTATCTTTAAGCTCGGGCATGCTCAACCATTCCGCAAGACAGGGCACGCACGCCTGAACGGAGTGGCAAAGACCAACCGTTTTGATCTTCGTGTATCTTTGCATATAACCCGTGATGATAGCCATGGGGTTAACGTAGTTAAGGAAAAGAACGTTAGGACAAACTTCTTCCATAATGCGCGCGTATTCTTCCATAACGGCAATGGTACGAAGACCGCGGAAAATACCGCCGATACCCAGCGTGTCCGCGATCGTTTGACGAAGACCGTACTTTTTGGGTATTTCAAAGTCGGTGATCGTGCACGGATCGTATCCGCCTACCTGAATAGCGTTGATAATATAGTCAGCGTTTTTGAACGCTTCACGCGCGTCAAGGAATTTTTCTACCTTTACGCAGGGTTTATACTTGTCACGGAGCGCGCTAATAACGATATACGACTCGTTAAGACGCTCTTCGTCAATGTCGTAAAGCGCGATTTCAAAATCGGGCAACTGGTCGCTGAGCAAGCAGTCGCCAAGTACGTTACGGGCGAACACGGTCGAGCCTGCGCCCAAGAAAGCAATTTTCATCTTTTACCTCCAAATGTTTTTTGTTTGATCGTAATTTGATTATAGCACAAGTTTTTTCAAAAAGCAATAGTCTTGTGTGCGGAATTTTTAATGATTTGTTAGATTTATTCGCGATTAAGCCTCAAAATACGCCCGTTTCGTGCTTTTTTGATTCCAAAATATAATTGAAATAGTGGCGCGTAAATAATTGACAAAACTGCGCAATCGCGGTATAATGTAATCACCATAAAGAGTGTACGAGGGACAAGCCCTATGACTACACAGCAACCTCTCGCAAGAAAAGGTGCTAACGCTTGGACAGATGGGATTATATAGTAGCTAGCCCGTCTGCGCGACGGGTTTTTCTTTTTGTTGCGTTGCGTTTGTGCGCCGTCATTCTGAGCGAAGTCGAACCCGAAGGGCAAACGGCGGTTTGCCGTTTGGAATCTGGCGCGATAATTGTGACGTCGTTTTACTGAAAGAATTGACAAGAGCGGTAATCTTATGGTATAATAATTTAGATACGCGTCCACCATAGGTGGACGGGCGAAAGGAGTTTTTATGAGTAAGAACGTTGTATTATTTTCCAGCGAATCGGTAACCGAAGGTCATCCCGACAAGGTGTGTGACAAGATTTCGGACAGTATTTTGGACGCGGCGCTTGCGCTTGACCCTAATAGTCGTATTGCGTGCGAGACGTGCTGTACGACGGGACTCGTTATGGTTATGGGCGAGTTTACCACCGCAGGATATATTGATATTCCCAAAATCGTACGCGAAACCGTAAAGGAAATCGGATATACGGACGCAAGCTACGGTTTTGACTACAAAACTTGCGCCGTGCTAACCACTATTGACGAGCAGTCGAGCGACATTGCTATGGGCGTTGACAAAGCCATTGAGGCGCGCGACGGTCAAAGCGATATTGCCGACGAGATAGGCGCAGGCGACCAAGGTATGATGTTTGGTTACGCGTGCCGTGAAACGGAGGAGCTTATGCCCCTTCCCATCACGCTCGCGCATAAGCTTACTAAAAAGCTTACCGACGTGAGAAAAGCCGGCGAAGTGGACTTCTTCCGTCCCGACGGAAAAGCGCAGGTTACCGTTGCTTACGTGGACGGCGTGCCTTCTTACGTGGACACGGTAGTAGTTTCCACCCAGCACTCCGATGCCGTCAGCCACGCTGAACTTGAAAAGACTGTTATTGAAAAGGTAATCAAGGCGGTTATTCCTGCTCAGCTTTTGACGGCTGAAACCAAGTTCTACGTTAACCCCACGGGCAAGTTCGTTATCGGCGGTCCTCAGGGCGACAGCGGACTTACGGGCAGAAAGATTATCGTTGACACCTACGGCGGAATGTGTCCTCACGGTGGTGGAGCTTTCTCGGGAAAAGATCCCACGAAGGTTGACCGTTCGGCTTGTTACTACGCACGTTACGTTTGCAAGAACGTGGTTGCCGCCGGTCTTGCTGACAGAATTCAGCTTCAGGTTGCTTACGCTATCGGTAAAGCAAACCCCGTTTCGCTATGCATTGATACTTTCGGCACGGGCAAATATTCGGACGATAGCATTTTGTCCGCTATTAAAAAAGTATTCGACTTCCGTCCTTATTCCATCATTTCCCAGCTCGACCTTCGTCGCCCCGTTTATTCGCAAACGGCAGCGTACGGTCACTTCGGTAATCCCGATTTTGCTTGGGAAAAGTTGGATAGAGTGGACGAGCTTAAACAGGTGATAAATAAGTGACGATAAGAGGCGACATAGACGAAATCCGCTTTCGCAACGAAGAAAACGGATTTACCATAGTCGTGCTTGACGTCGAGGGAGAGCCCGTGATAGCCACGGGCGTTTTTCCGCCTGTCGTCGAAGGTCAGACCGTAGAGCTTTTGGGTAGTTATATCGTCCATAAGCGTTACGGCAGGCAGTTTAAGGTGGAAAAATGCAGTATTTGTCGGCCCAGCGGAATTGACGGAATCGTGCGATATTTGGGTAGCGGACTTATTCACGGAATAGGCCCCGTTTTAGCGCTACGTATCGTTTCGCTGTTTGGCGAAAATACTTTCTCCGTTATTGAAAACGCGCCTCATAGACTTGCCGAGGTTAAGGGAATCAGCAAGCAACGCGCTGGCGAAATTGCCGCCGCTTATAGCGAAATCAAGGCTATGCAGGACGCGATAATGACGCTCCAAAGCTTTGATATTCCGCTTGGAACGGCAATGAAAATTTACAAAGTTTACGGTGACGAAACGGAAGAGGTTATTACCAAAAATCCCTACCGTCTTGTTGAGGACGTTGACGGAATAGGCTTTATAACGGCGGACAGAATTGCAACCAAAACGGGCATTGAAAAGGACAGCGAATTCCGTATCGGCGCAGGCATTATTTACGTTTTGAAAGAGAGCGTAAATAAGAGCGGAAACACGTGTTATCCAAAGGGAATAACTATCGCTGAGTCGACCAGACTTTTGGGTGTGGAAGAGGAAAAAGTGGAGTCGGTCGTTGAAGATATGCTTATCGAACGACGCCTGCGCGAAGTGGAGCAAAACGACGAACGGCTACTAACGTTACCCTCCGTTTTTCATTGTGAGAAGAACGTAGCCGTGCTTTTGAGTAAGCTCGTTATAAGCGCTGACGCTACCGCTTACGACGTTACGGGCGATATTGCCCACTACGAAAAAATCAATAATATTACCCTTCATCCCACGCAAAAAGATGCGGTCGAGAGCGCCTTTAATTCGGGCGTCGTGGTCGTGACGGGCGGACCGGGTACGGGTAAAACTACCATAATAAAATGCATCATCGACTTGTTCGAAAAACTGAACAAAAAGATTACGCTTATGGCACCTACGGGACGTGCGGCAAAACGCATGAACGAGGCGACGGGGCGTGACGCAAGCACTATTCACCGCGCTTGCGGATTAGGCTCGGGAGCAGGCTGGAATTCGGACGAAAAGCTTTATAGCGACGTATTTATTATCGACGAATTTTCAATGGTGGATATTTTCCTTTTTGACGCGCTCCTTAAAAAAATTCCGTCGGGCGCAAGGCTCGTGCTCGTGGGCGATAAGGACCAGCTTCCCAGCGTAGGCGCAGGCAACGTGCTGGCGGACGTAATGCGCTCGGGTGTAGTGCCTACGGTCAACTTAACGCACATCTACCGTCAGGCGCAGGAAAGTCTGATAGTAACCAACGCGCACGCGGTAAACCGTGGCGAAATGCCCGTGTTAGACGTCAAGGACAAGGACTTTTTCTACCTAAACGCCCGTGATAGCATAGCAGTCGCGCAAAAAACGGTTGATATGGTGGAGCGTAGTGCGAAGTTTATAGGAGTTGATCCACGCCGCGTGCAAGTGCTTTGTCCGATGAAAAACGGACCGGCAGGTGCAATCAACGTCAATATTTTGCTCCAAAACAAGCTCAACCCAGACGGGCAAAAGAGTTTGATGCACGAGGATTACACTTATCACGAGGGTGATAAGGTTATGCACGTCGTAAACAACTACGACCTTGAATGGAAAATAACGGTGGGATACACTTACCGCGAGGGGTTAGGCGTGTTTAACGGCGACATAGGCGAGATTATCAATATCAGCAACGAAAAGAACGAAATGACCGTGCTTTTTGAGGACGGTAGGCAAGCCGTTTACACCCCCGATATTTTTAACCAGCTCGTGCTTGCTTACGCTATCACCGTGCACAAAAGTCAGGGTAGCGAATTTGACGCGGTCGTCCTTCCCATAACGGCAGGCGGACCGATGATTATGACCAGAAACTTGCTATATACCGCCATAACGCGCGCTAAAAAAATGGTCGTGCTTATAGGCGACACTTATAACGTCAAGCGTATGGTGGACAACGATTATATCGCAACGAGGTATTCGCTTTTGTGCGATTTACTGATAAAAGAATACCAAAACGCGCGACTTTTGTTCGGTTAAGGGCGCAAAAAGGTAAATTTTTACCCCTTTACCGTAGGTAAATAATTGACAAAAATTGCTACTGATATTAAAATATAACAAAGGATATAACTATGTTAAAATTCTCTTGCGAAAAAAGTGAAAACGGATTTTCCGTGTACGTACTGCGTGACGACGGAAAAGAGATAGGAAACGCCACGGTAAAGGAAAACACTATTCTTTCCTTTACGTACGCTGACGAGAGAGTAAGTTTATTGTACTCCGAGTTCACTTTGCGTTCGCTCGTATTCTTGCTTCGCGACAAGTTCGACGAAGTAAAGGTCGCTTTTTACGAGCCTCGCTTTGAACGACTTGGCTTTAAAAAGCAGGACGACGGCACTATGAGAGCAGGCAAGCTTGAAATCAATTTTTCGGGCACTTGCGAAGGACATTGTTCACACTAATCTGTTACGGAGAAAATATGGCTAACTTTATTGAAGAAATTATCGAAAAAGACCTTGCCGAAGGCAAAGTAAGCGAAATCATTACCCGTTTTCCGCCCGAGCCTAACGGCTACCTTCATATCGGTCACGCAAAAGCAATCTGTCTTAACTATTACGGTACTGCCGTAAAGTACAACGGAAAGTGCAACTTGCGTTTTGACGACACCAACCCCGTTAAAGAGGACGACGAATTCGTTCGTTCCATTATCGGCGACGTTGAGTGGCTGGGCTGGAAGGGTGACGTTTACTACGCGTCCGACTACTTTGACGTGATGTACGAAACGGCGGTTAAGCTTATCAAAAAGGGCAAGGCGTACGTTGACGATATCACGCCCGAGCAAATGCGCGCTATGCGTGGTACTCTTACCGAGCCGGGCGTTGAGAGCGCAAACCGCAACCGTCCTATTGAAGAGAGCCTGGCGCTTTTTGAGGACATGAGAGCAGGCAAGATTGCCGACGGCGCGCTCGTTCTCCGTGCAAAAATCGATATGGCGTCGCCTAACATCAATATGCGCGATCCCATTATTTACCGCGTGTTAAAGGCAACTCATCACCGTCAGGGCGATAAGTGGTGTATCTATCCTATGTACGACTTCGCGCATCCTATCGAGGACGCGGTCGAGGGTATTACGCACTCCATTTGTACGCTTGAATTCGAGGATCACCGTCCCCTTTACGACTGGGTGCTTACCGAGGGTGAGTTTGAAAATCCCCCTCATCAGTACGAGTTCGCGCGACTTAACCTCGAGCGCACGATTATGAGTAAGAGATACCTTAAAAAGCTCGTTGACGAAGGCTTCGTTGACGGCTGGGACGATCCGCGTATGCCTACGATTGCAGGGCTTCGTCGTCGCGGTTATACGCCTACTGCCGTTCGTGAATTCTGCGAAAGAATAGGCGTGGCGAAAGCGAACAGCGAGGTTGAGTACGCTCAGCTTGAAAGCTGTATCCGTGACGAGCTTAATATTACCGCTGACAGAGTAATGGCGGTACTCAATCCGCTTGAACTGGTTATTACGAATCTTCCTGACGATTATAGCGAAACGCTTGAAATTGAGAATAATCCTCAGGACGAGAGCAAGGGCACGAGACAAGTGCCTTTCTCCAAGAGAGTGTATATTGAGCGTGACGACTTCGCAGTCGTTCCTCCGCCTAAGTACAAGAGAATGACCGTGGGCGCGAATATCCGTCTTAAGGGCGCGTATATCGTAAACTGTACGGGCTACGACGAGGAGAACGGAGAAGTGGTACGCGTTTACGCAACGCTTATTGAAGGAACGAAGTCCGGTCAGGACAATTCCGCCGTTAAAGCAAAGGGCGTAATTCATTGGGTTGACGCGCAAACGGCAGGGGACGTTACCGTCAATTTGTACGAAAGCCTCCTTCTTCCCTATGACGGTGTGCACGAAGATTTCTCGGAAAGACTTAACCCTAACTCTCGCGTTAAGCTTAATAGTAAAGTGGAAAAATCGCTTATCGGCGTACAGCCTCTTAAAGCGTTCCAGTTTATGCGACAGGGTTATTTCTGTCGCGATCCCAAGACGGGCGAGTTTAACCAAATCGTGTCGCTTAAAGACAGCTACAAAAAGTAATGAAGTACGAAAATATTATTTTTGATTTTGACGGAACTGTTGCCGATACGGGCGAAGGCGTGCTTTCCAGCGTACGGTACGCGCTTGAAAAAACGGGCGTAATTCCGCCGGGCGAAGAAGTTTTGCGTAAGTTTATCGGACCTACGCTTTACCGTAGCTTTCGCGACTTGATCGGGCTAGATAGAGAAGCGTCGCTAAAAGCGATAGACTTATATCGCGAATATTATATTCCTCACGGCGTCTATATGTGTAAGCTGTACGAAGGAATGGAAGAGACGCTATGCGCGCTTAAAGAGAGCGGATACAAGCTTTCTATTGCCAGCGCAAAACCGCAACGCCAGCTTGAAATCGCAGTAAATCATCTTGGTATCGCGCACTATTTTGATAAAATCGTAGGCGCTGATCCCAGTTCAATTTCTAACGACAAAGACTATATTTTAGAGCAAGCAAAGCTTTCTGACCGCGTGGTTATGGTGGGCGACAGCCCCTTTGATATGCAGGCGGCAAAAAGATTAGGCTTTGACACGATTGCAGTTTTGTACGGCTTTTCCAGCGAGCAGGTTATGAGCGCGGAAAACCCCACCTTTACGGCGCAAGACTGCAACGAAATACGAAAAATTCTCATTGATTAACGGAGTAAATATGAAAAACATTACCGCAAACGAACTTCGCAAAATGTGGCTTGACTTCTTCGCAGAAAAAGGCCACGCGGTCATAAGTTCAGCATCACTTATCCCTGAAAACGATCCTACCGTTTTGTTCACTACGGCAGGAATGCACCCCCTCGTACCCTACCTTTTGGGCGAAAAGCACCCCGCAGGCACTCGTCTTACCGACGTTCAGAAGTGCGTGCGTACGGGCGACATTGACGAGGTAGGCGACAACAGTCATTGTACCTTCTTTGAAATGCTCGGCAACTGGTCGCTGGGCGACTACTTTAAGAAGGAAATGATTCCTTGGTCGTACGAATTTCTTACCTCGCCCAAGTACCTCGGTCTTGATCCCGAGCGTCTTGCTGTGTCCGTTTTTGCTGGTGACGAGGACTGCCCTCGTGACGAGGAAAGCGCACGTCTTTGGGAAGAGCAAGGCATTGCGCGTGACAGAATTTTCTTCCTTCCTAAGGAGAATAACTGGTGGGGACCTGCCGGCATAACCGGTCCTTGCGGTCCTGACAGCGAAATGTTTATCGACACGGGTAAGCCTAAGTGCTGTGACGAGTGCTCGCCCGCTTGCGACTGCGGAAAATACCTCGAGATTTGGAATGACGTATTTATGCAGTTCAATAAGACCGCAGAGGGCACTTACGAGCCCCTTCAACAAAAGAACGTTGACACGGGTATGGGACTTGAGCGTACGCTTTGCACGCTCCACGGCAAAAAGTCGGTTTACGAAACGGACGTTTTTGCGCCCATTATCGGTGCGATTGAAAGCATCGGCGACAAGAAGTACGGCGAGAGCGAGGAGGCGACCAGAGCCATTCGTATCGTAGCCGACCACGTTCGTACCTCCGTATTTATTATCGGCGACGAAAAGGGCGTGCTTTGTTCCAACGTTGATCAGGGTTATATTTTGCGCCGTCTTCTCCGTAGAGCAGTACGCTACGCAAAGAGCTTGAATATCCCCACGGGTAAGCTTAGCGTCGTAGCCGAGGCGGTCATTGACGAGTACAAGGAAGTTTATCCCGAGCTTGCCGTAAACCACGACAGAGTAATCGGTGAAATCAACGCCGAAGAAGAGAGATTTGAAAAAACGCTCACTAACGGTATGCGCGAATTTGAAAAATTGTGCAACTACCTCGTTGGCGATACCATCAGCGGAAAAGCAAGCTTTAAGCTTTTCGATACCTACGGTTTCCCCATTGAAATGACTATCGAGCTTGCGCGTGAGCACGGACTTAAAGTTAACGTTGACGACTTTAACAAGGCGTTTGAGGAGCACCGTAAAAAGAGTCAGGCAGGCGCTGAGCAAAAGTTCAAGGGCGGACTTGCCGACCACAGCGAAACGACCACCCGTCTTCACACCGCAACGCACCTTATGCACAAGGCGCTCAAAATCGTGCTTAACGACGAGAACGCTAACCAAAAGGGTAGTAACATTACCGAAGAGCGACTTCGTTTTGACTTTACCTTCCCCCGCGCTATGACGCCCGAAGAGGTGAAGGAGGTTGAAAAGCTCGTTAACGAGGCAATAGCCGCTGACGTTGAAATTACTTGCGAAGAAATGACGGTTGAAGAGGCAAAGGCGCAGGGCGCAGTTGGTCTTTTCACGGCGAAGTACGGCGAGAAAGTAAAGGTGTATACTATGGGTACTTTCTCAAAGGAAATTTGCGGTGGACCTCACGCAAAACGCACGGGTGAGCTTGGCCATTTCCGTATCGTAAAGGAGCAATCTTCTTCCGCAGGAGTTAGAAGAATTAAGGCAGTTTTGGAATAATTTAACGACTGCTGGAATAATCGAAATTCAAAAACGGCGCATAACGTTATGCGCCGTTTTGCTTTTTGCGAGGCTTATTACGCTAAATTTTTCAAGTCGGTATTGACAAAATATAGAAAACGTGCTATAATAATAAAAAAGGAGGCTAGTATGGATAAAAAAATTATTGTTACTATAAGTCGTGAGTTTGGTAGCGGTGGCCGTGATATCGGCAGGGGCGTTGCAGAGCGACTTGGTATAGATTTTTACGACCGCGAAATTCTAGCTTTGGCAGCGGAGAAGAGTGGACTTTCAGCAAGCTTTGCCGAGGACATTGAGCAAAAGATCAAAAGCAAGTTTTTGCACAACATTGCTTTTGGTGGATACTATGCTGGCGCTGACGTTTCTTCCTCGCAGTTGTCACTTCCCGACAAGCTGTTTATCGCAACCTGCGACATAATTCGCTCGCTTGCCGATAAGGGCAGCTGCGTTATTGTAGGTCGCTGTGCCGATTACGTGCTAAAGGACCGTGACGACGTTATCAACATCTTCATTTACGCCGACCTTCAGCACAAAGCCGAGCGCATCTCAAAGCGCCACGGGCTGGATATCAAAAAAGCGGAATCTGAGTCTAAAAAGTACGACAAGTACCGCGCTAACCACTACGATTATTATACCGAGCGCGAGTGGGGTAATCGCGAAAACTACCATTTGTGCTTAAATAGCGGATTTATAGGAGTGGAAAAGGCGATTGATATTATTGTGGACACCGTAAACGATTGCTTGAAATAATAGTTAAATAAGTTAAGAAAAAGAGCGTAAGTTATAACTTACGCCTTTTTTATTGCCGTTTACTTGACAAATGTGGATAACTTTTATTATAATAAATTAATGGAGCAAGCGTTAGACATTATCAATCGCTATATAAAGAGTGGTAACCGTGTCGCAGTGGCCGTTTCGGGCGGTATGGACTCGGTGTGTTTACTTCATCTTTTTTCGGTCAGCGGACTAAAAAAAGAAAGCGTGGTGGTTGCTAACGTCGAGCACGGAATTCGGGGTGAAAGCTCCGTCCGTGACAGTAACTTCGTTCGCGCGCTTGCCGACAAGTACGGCTTTGAATTCGTAGGCGAAAGCGTGGATATTCCTGCGCTGAAAAGAGAGAGCGGAAGGAGCGAAGAAACGGAGGCGCGTATTGCTCGCAAACGCTTTTTTAGTTCGCTTTTGTCAAGCGGAAAAGTGGATTTTATCGCGACTGCTCATCACGACGACGACAGAGTGGAAAGCGTGCTTATGCATTTGTTCAGAGGATGCGGAACGTCAGGGCTCGTGGGAATGAGTGAGCGTGACGGTCAATATATCCGTCCGCTGATAAATGCTACGAGGTCACAAATTGAAGGGTACGTTACCGCGAAAAACTTACGATTCGTGGTGGACGAGAGCAATTTTGAGGACAAATACACGCGTAACTATTTGCGAAATACGGTTATTCCGCTTATCCGTGAACGCTACGATTTATCGCAAGCAATCAGGACTTTGAGCGACAACGCCAAAGAGGACGAGCAATTTATCCGCTCAATGATGGACGAAGAAAAGTTTATTAAGGTCAGCGACGGCGAAGTTAGTTTAGCCTTGGACGTTTTCGGTTTTCACAAGGCGCTTACCTCGCGTTATATCATGCGCGCGGTAGCGTTACTTGGGCGAGTGACTGACTTTGAAAGCAAGCATATTTTTGCGGTTGAAAAGTTGGCTGATGGCGAAAACGGCAAGCGTATTGACCTTGGTCAAAGCCTGAGCGCCGTCAAAGAGTACGGCAAAATCGTGTTCTTTATAGGCGAAAAGCAGGAAGAAAAGTTAACGGACGAGTGCGAATTTACGATCGGAATGAGTTACTTTGGCGACGGAATAATCGAAGTTTATCCGACTGACGCCAAGGTTCAACCGGGCAAGCTGATTATTGACGTAGACAAAGTTCCCGACGGGAGCGTAATTCGTACGCGTCGAGAGGGCGACGTGTTCAAGCCTTTTGGCAGTGGCACGAAAAAACTAAAAGAATATCTTATTGACAGCAAAATTCCGCAAAGAAAGAGAGACAAATTGCCCCTTTTGTGCTATAATGATAGGGTGCTTGCGATTTTTGGAGTGCAAATAAGTGAGGAAATTAAACTAACGGACGGAACGCAAAACGCAGTCAGTCTGAAATATACGGAGGATTAAAAGATGAATTTACCCAAAAGTAAAGTAGTGTTTAGCGCAGAAGAACTCAACGCGCGCATCAAAGAACTTGGTGCGCAGATAACCGCGGACTTAAACGACGGCAAGCCTATCGTTTGCGTATGCGTGCTTCGCGGAGCAGTTTTGTTCTTTGCTGACCTTATGAAATATATTGATTCGGATCAAGTTGTTTTTGACTTCGTAACGCTTTGCAGTTACGAAAACGCGCTTGCAGTAGGCGGAAACATGCAGACCACGGGCAAGATTAAGCTTATTCAGGATATGCGTGAGTCCGTTGAGGGCAAGCACGTCCTCGTCGTAGAGGATATCGTTGACTCGGGCAACACCGTTGCTTATCTTCGTCAGTACTTTGAGAACAAAAACGCTATCGACGTTAAAATCGCTTGCCTTCTCGACAAGCCTATGACGAGAAAAGTACCCGTTGACGTTGACTACGTAGCGTTCACGCTCGAGCGCCCTGCCTACATAATCGGCTACGGTCTTGACGACGACCAGAAGTATCGCAACCTCAACGCTATTTACGAGATGGTAACCGACTAATGAGCGATCGTGTTGAAATCAAAGTGGGCGAGCGAGTAGACGACCTGCTCGTAAACGGACTGAAAATAATACAAAATCCGTCCGCGTTTTGCTTTGGTTGCGACGCAGTCGAGCTTGCTAACTTCGTAACGGGAGGTAGCAAGGATAGGGCGGTGGACATTGGGAGCGGTACGGGCATAATTACCATACTGCTCGCAGGTAAGAAAAATATTAGATGCACGGGCGTGGAAATTCAGCCACAAATGGCGGAAATGAGCGAGCGCAGTATCGCGCTTAACGGGCTGACTAATGCTGATATTATCAACGCGCCTATGCAAAAAATTACCCAGTTTATCGCGCCGGGTAGCGCGACTATCGTGGTGTGCAATCCCCCGTATAGAAAGTCAGGTAGCGGACAAAAGCAAGAAAACGAAAGCGTTGCTCTTGCTCGTCACGAGATTGGAGTCACGCTAAAAGAAGTGGTGCAAACGGCAAAAGCGTTGCTTTCAACGGGTGGAAGCTTTTATATTATCCACCAAACCCAGCGCCTTGCTGAAGTGATGCACGAGTGTAAAAGCGTGGGGCTTGAACCCAAAATTTTACAAGTACTATCCCCTCAAAACGACAAGCCGCCGCATCTGTTTATGCTAAAATGCACCTACGGCGGAGCGGAAGGAATGACCGTTTTGCCACAACGAATCGTAAACATGATCGTGTAAACGACGGGGTACGTATGCGCCCGTTTTACAAAATAACGACTAAAAGGAGAGATAATGCTGTATATAGTTGCAACGCCCATAGGAAATTTGGGCGAAATAACTTATCGCGCGGTAGAAACGCTAAAGAGCGTTGACGCGATCTTGTGCGAAGATACGCGCCGAACGGCAATTCTTCTTCGTAATTACGATATAGCTCGCCCCCTCGTGTCGTATCAAAAGTTTAGCGAAAGGGAAAAATGCGGATACGTAATCGACCGACTTAAAAAAGGCGAAAACTTAGCGCTCGTGTCCGACGCAGGTATGCCCCTTATTTCAGATCCCGGCAAAATTCTCGTGGACGAGCTTATTAAAGAAAATCTTGAATACACGGTCGTAAGCGGTCCGTGCGCGCTCGTAAACGCGGTGGTTTTGAGCGGAATGGATACCTCGGCGTTTTGTATGGTAGGATTTTTACCTGAAAAGAAAATTGACCGCGTGCGCCACGTCGAGCGCTTTAAGGATTTGACTTGCACGCTTATTTTCTATTCGCCCCTTCACAACGTCCGTAGCGATCTGCAGTTTTTGTTCGAGCAGTTGGGCGAGCGGCGCTTTGCCGTCGTGCGTGAGATTAGCAAAATGCACGAGGAGGTTATTCACGGCACGCTAAGTGAAATTCCCGAGTTTACCGAAAAGGGCGAATTCGTTATCGTTATCGAAGGAGCAAAAGAAAAAAGTAGCGCGCTTTGTGAAATGAGCGTCGTTGAACACGTCGAGTTTTATATCGCGAGCGGACTTGACAAAAAGGACGCAATTAAAAAGGTTGCAAGCGAGAGGAAAGTAGCGAAATCGCTAGTTTACTCCGAGTACGAGAAAAAATTAGAAGAAAGAGCAGGAGAGTAGTATGAATTTAGCAAAAGAAACGTGGCAAGAGATGTTACCCAAAATTGAAACGGAGGTAACTACTATTGCCTTTGATTTATGGATAAAAACTTTGGAGGCGCTTGACGTTGAGGACGACAAGCTTATTTTGCTTGCACCCACGGAAACCAGCCGTGACACCATTAACCGCACGCTTCGTCCTATCATCACGCGCATACTTACCTCAATTAACCCCCTGCTTGCCGATATAACCTTGCTTATCCCCTCAGAGGTGGAAGAAATAGGCGGAGATTTAGCGGAGATGATTGAAAAGGAAGAGGAAAAAAGCGAAGAGCCTGCGCCTAAGCTTGACGCAATGCTTATCAATCCTCGCTACACCTTTGATAACTTCGTAGTGGGCGAGTGTAACCGCTTTGCAGTTGCTGCAGCGCGCGCCGTAGCCGAAGATCCGGGCGAAAACTACAACCCCTTGTTTATTTACGGCGGATCGGGCTTGGGCAAAACGCACATTATGCACGCAATCGGCAACTATATAAGAAAACACAATCGCCATCTTAAAGTTTTGTACGTAAGTAGCGAAAAATTCCTTAACGAGTTAGTCGCGTCTATCAGAAAGAACGGCGGAGTGGATTTCAGAGAAAAATATCGTTCCGTTGACGTGCTTATGATTGACGATATTCAGTTCATCACGGGCAAAAAGCAAACGCAGGAAGAGCTTTTCCACACGTTTAACGATTTGTATCAGGCGAAAAAGCAGATTATTCTCGCATCTGACCGTCCGCCTAAGGAAATTCCCGACATTGAGGACAGACTTCGTACCCGTTTTGAATGGGGACTTATCGCTGACGTTCAGCCCCCTGAGCTTGAAACGAGAATTGCAATACTCCAAAAGAAAGCGCAAATGCAAAAATATAACGTGCCTGAAGAGGTGCTTAACTTTATGGCACAGCGTAGTGAAAGCAACATTCGTGAAATGGAAAGCTTGCTTAACAAAGTAATTCTTCTTTCAAAGCTTTATAACAAGCCCGTTACCGTCGAGCTTGCATCCGAGGCGTTTAAGGATTACGCAAAGCCGTCTGAAGAGGCGCTTACGGCGGAGGACATTATCGAGGCAACGCTAAAGCTCTATCCCGGCGTTACAAAGGAAGAGCTTCTCGGTAAAAAGCGCGACAAGGAAATCGTTGAGCCAAGAATGATTTGTACTTACCTTATCGCCGAGCTTTTGCCCCTTCCCCTTACTTCCATCGGCACTATTATGGGCGGACGCGACCACACGACCATCATTCACGCAAAGAGCAAGGTAGCAGGTCTTATCGCAAAGGACGACAGAATCAAAGCAAAAGTAGACGATATCCGCAATATGGTTTATAAAAATTAGAATTTATATTAAATGAATAAAAATTAGTTAAAAAGGCGACGAAAACGATTGACAAACTACGCTAAAAGAGTTATAATAATCGTCGCAAGTAAATTTGAGGAGATATAGCCATGAAGAAAGATATACATCCCGATTATCATGAAGTTACGGCAGTTTGCGCATGTGGCGCGACTTTCGTTACTGGTAGCACCAAGAAGGGCGACGTTCTTAAACTCGACGTTTGCTCCAAGTGCCATCCCTTCTATACCGGAAAGCAAAAGCAGGTAGAAACGGGCGGACGTATCGACAAATTCAACCGTCGTTACGGCAAATAATCATTTTTGCAAATTAAGCAGTAAAACCATACCTTTTGCCAACGGCAATCAAGCGTATGGTTTTATTTTTTTATCGTTTTAGATTATTTTACGAGGATTAGGCATTGAAAAAGGAAAGTAAAACGAATCGCACTTTTATCGGCGGACAGGCGCTGATGGAAGGAGTTATGATGCAGGGCGCAACGTCTATGGCAATGGCAGTCCGCACCGAAGAGGGCGACGTGCTGGTCGAGACGAAACGACTTAAAGGCAAGCGTTGGTATTCGCGCGTGCCCATTTTACGTGGTTGCGTGGCGTTCGTAAACTCGCTTATTACGGGAACTGGAACTTTACTTCGCTCAGCAGAGGTTATTTATCCTGAGGAAGAAACGCCCAGTAAGGGTGCGTACGCCTTTTCGGCGTTTTTGGGCATTGCGATTGCAATAGTCTTGTTTATGTTGCTCCCGTCCTATATTGCCTCGCTGATTTTTCCCAACCCTACGGACCTTGGCGTGCTTTGGTATTCGCTTATTGAGGGCGGAATCAGAATTGCGCTGTTCGTACTGTATTTGTTCGGCGTGTCGAGGCTAAAAGATATTCGCCGTACCTTTATGTACCACGGCGCGGAGCACCGCACGATAAACTGTTTTGAAAGTGGCGCGGAGCTTACGCCTGAAAACGTGCAAAAGTGTTCAACTCGTCATAACCGTTGCGGAACGACCTTTCTGTTTTTCGTTATCATTATTTCCATTCTCGTTTTCTCGCTCGTGACTTGGGTAATAGCGGAGCTTGGATGGAATATCGGAACTTGGGGTAGATTTGGCGTAAGAATTGCGCTTTTGCCCCTCGTAGCAGGACTTTCGTACGAGCTTTTAAGATTTTTGGCGGTACTTCCCGACAACAAATTCGTTGCAATCTTCCGCGCGCCCGGGCTTGCCCTTCAGCGCCTTACCACCTATCCGCCCGAAATTGATATGGCGGAAGTTGCAATCACGAGCTTTAACCTCGTGCGCGAAATGGATGCTAATCCCGATATGGAAACGCGTAAGTTTGGCGAATTTACGATGCCCGAGCTTAAAGCGCTCGTCCGTAAGCGTTTGGTTAAGGCTGGCATTGAAGAAGAGAGCGAAGTGGACTGGCTTATTTGCGCCGCGCTCAAAATTCGCAGAGGCGAGCTTGCAACCTTTGGCAAGACTGACATCACTCAGTACAGAAAGGTGGCGAGTTTAGTGCAAAAGAGAGAAAGCGGAATTCCGCTTGATTATATCACCGGCTTTTCGGAGTTTTACGGACTGCGTTTAGCGGTCAGCGAGGACGTGCTTATCCCTCGTCTTGACACCGAAATCGTTGCTGACGAGGTTATTAAGTATATCAATTCCGTGGATAAAAAGTTGGCGGTGCTTGATCTTATGACGGGTAGCGGTTGTATCGCGCTTGCCGTGGCTAAAAATACGAGCGCCGACGTGACCGCGTCCGATATTTCCGAAAAAGCACTTGAAGTAGCAAAATCTAACCTTAAAGAAAACGCTACCGTTATCTTGTCCGACGGGTTTGATAGCATTGACGGAAAGTTTGACGTAATCGTTTCTAACCCTCCTTACATTGCTAGTGAAGTGGTTGATACGCTCGCGCCCGACGTGACTTGTCAGCCCCGATTAGCGCTTGACGGCGGTGAGGACGGTTTGCATCATTATCGCAAAATCGCGATAGACGCCCCCTCTCGTTTGAACGAAAACGGTATGCTTTTCCTCGAAATCGGCTACGACCAAAGAGAGAGCGTAACGGCGTTTTTACAACAACATTTTACGGATATCGTGTGCAAAAAAGATTACGCAGGTAACGACCGCGTTATTATCGCAAGAAAGAAATAAAGTAGGATAAAATGAACGTAAACAAATTAGAAAGTATCAAAGCAAAGTTTGAAGAATTAACCAAGCAAATTTCCGATCCCGAAGTCATTGCGGACAACAAGGAGTGGACTAAGCTCGTTAAGGAGCATTCCACCATTCAGCCCGTAGTCGACGCTTACCTTCGTTATACCGCAACGCAAAAAGAGATCGTGGACTTAACGGAAATGGCGGAAATGGAAGAGGATAAGGAGCTTCGCGAAATGGCGAGCGAGGAGCTTGGCGAAAAGAAAAACGAGCTTCTTAATATTGAAAACGAACTCAAAATTTTGCTTTTGCCCGTTGATCCCAACGACGACAAGAACGTTATCGTGGAAATCAGAGCAGGCGTTGGCGGAGAGGAGGCGGCACTATTTGCGGCGGACCTTATGAGAATGTATAAGATGTTTGCCGAGAAAAACCGTTGGAAAATTGAAGATATCGACGTAAACGAAACCGAGCTTGGCGGAATTAAGGAAGTCGTGTTCTCGCTTACGGGGGATAGCTTGTTCTCAAAGCTTAAGTTTGAAAGTGGCGTTCATCGCGTTCAGCGCGTTCCCGACACCGAAACGCAGGGCAGAGTTCATACCTCCGCAGTAACCGTTGCAGTCCTTCCCGAGGTTGAGGACGTAGTGGTTGAAATCAACGAAAAGGACCTTAAAATCGACACCTACCGTAGTGGTGGCGCAGGTGGTCAGCACGTAAACAAGACCGAATCCGCTATCCGTATCACGCACCTTCCTACTGGTATCGTCGTTCAATGTCAGGACGAGCGCTCGCAAATCAAGAACCGCGAAAAAGCAATGAAGGTGCTTAAAAGTAAGCTTTACGATAAGATGCAGGAGGACGCGAACAAGGAGTATTCCGAAAACCGTCGCTCGCAAGTAGGCTCTGGGGATAGAAGTGAGCGTATCCGTACCTATAACTTCCCACAAGGTAGAGTAACCGACCACCGTATCGGACTTACTATTTACTCACTTGATTCCTTTATGAACGGAGATCTCAGCGAAATGTTAGAGGCGCTCCGTATCGCAGATCAGACTGCAAAGCTTGAAGCGCAGACGGAATAGACACAATATCATTCGTTTATTTATCTATTGTTTCGCCTAAAGAATTATAAAAAATTAAAGAGTGGCAGACGCCACTTTTTTGTTAGAATGAAGAAAAAATGCAAAACGGCATATAACGTTATACGAGGTTTTAAATGACTAACACTATTTCGAAGAAGGAATATTACAAAAGAGTTTTGCTTTTGGCTATTCCCATTGCTTTCCAAAACTTACTTACGGCGCTACTTAACATCTTTGACCAAATGATGGTTGGGTGGCTACCTGCCGGTATTGCCGACGCTGGACTTAGCGCAGTTTTGCTGGCGAATCAGGTCGTATTCATTTTCCAGATTTTCGTTTTTGCAATCGCAAACACGGTCAATCTTTTTATTGCCCAGTACACGGAAAACGACAACGCGCACCTTATAAAAAATCGCGCGGGATTCGGTTTTATGATAATCCTTATCGTGTCCGTTATTTTCACTATTTTATGTGCAACCGTGCCCGACGTGGTAATCGGTTTGTTCAACCCGGGCGAAGAGTACAGAGTGATGGCGCAGGAATTTTTGCGCTTGGTAAGCTTTTCCTTCGTGCCTATGGGATTTACGGTGGGTATAACCTTTATGCTCCGCGCAGTAAGAAAGCTAAAAGGCGCGCTTATCGTAAACGCTTGCGCAGTCGCGCTCAACTTTTTACTCAATTATACCTTTATGTTCGGTTTGTTTGGCGTACAGCCTATGGGACTTAACGGCGCGGCGGTAGGCACGATTATTTCGCGTATCGTCGAATTTATCGCAGTAACGGCGGTGCTGATTTTGTCAAAAACGCCTATCATTGGCAAGATAAAAGAAATGTTTTCTTTTGACAAAGCGTTCGTTAAAAAATTCTTTAGTATGTTTTTCCCTATACTTTGTAACGAAATATTCTGGGTGCTTGCAACTACTGTTTATTTGTTCGTTTACGACAAGCTTGAAAACAGTACCGTAGTGCTTGCGTCCGTCAATATCGCGCAAAGTCTTGATAAAATCGTCAGCGTAATTATGATAGGCGTGGGCAACGCCGTGGGCGTAGTTATGGGCAATATCGTAGGACTTGGTAACGCCGACGAGGTGCAAAAGTACGCGCGTGAATCGGTCAAGTTCGGTATTTTGACGGGACTCGTCGTGACCGTGCTAACCTTCGTTGCGTCCTTCGTTGCGCCTGCAGTTTTCAAAAACGTAACGGCGGAAACGCAAGAAATGTCACGAGGCTTAATTTGGCTTTATGCGCTAACTGCGGTCATACGTACCCTCAACTTTATGTACGTAATAGGAATTTTGCGTAGCGGAGGCGACACCACGTTTTGTATGATTAGCGAGACCATTATCCTGTGGGCTTTCTCCGTTCCGCTCGTAATTATTTCGGGAATAGTGTTTAACGCGTCGCTGTACGTAGTGTTCCTGATGAGCATGGTCAGCGAAGTCATTAAAATTATAGCGTTCGAGTTAAGAGTAAGAAAAGGTAAGTGGATTAAATTTTTGGAGAAGAAGTAATTATGGACTTTTTGCCCGTAAACAAATCTGATATGCAAAAGCGCGGTTGGGATCAGCTTGACTTCGTTTACGTGACGGGAGACGCGTACGTCGACCATCCGTCCTTTGGTCCTGCTATCATTTCGCGCGTTTTGGAAAGCCACGGCTATAAGGTGGGTATCGTCGCCCAGCCCGACTGGAAAAAGGCGGATGACCTGCTCGTAATGGGCAAGCCAAGACTGGGCTTTCTGGTAAGCCCGGGCAATATGGACTCGATGGTCAATCACTATTCGGTAGCCAAAAAACGCCGTGACACCGACGCTTACACCCCGGGCGGAGTAATGGGCAAGCGCCCCGACTACGCGTGCGTGGTTTACTGTAACTACATTCGTAGCGTGGTAAAAGACGCCGTGATTATTGCCGGCGGAATCGAGCCAAGCTTGCGCCGTCTCGCGCACTACGACTACTGGTCGGATAGCTTGAAAAAATCTTGCCTTATCGATTCGCAAGCGGATATTATTTCCTACGGAATGGGCGAGAGGAGTATAGTGGAAATTGCCGACGCGCTCAACGCCGGACTTAAACCCGAGCAAATCACCTTTATCCGCGGTACGGTGTTTAAGACCAAGGACCGCTCTGTTTTGGGCGAGTATATCGAACTTCCTTCTTACGAATTACTTAAAGCGGATAAGAAAAATTACGCTCAATCTTTTAAAATCCAAATGCAAAATATGGACGCCGTAACGGGCAAAGCGCTCGTGGAAAATTACGGCAACGTGGACGTCGTGGTTAATCCTCCGGCGTATCCGCTTACGACGAAAGAAATGGACGAGGTTTACGAGCTTCCCTATATGCGCGCGTGGCACCCAAGCTACGATAAACTGGGCGGAATACCTGCGTTTAGTGAAATCAAATTTTCGCTTTGCTCGTCAAGAGGATGCTTTGGCGGATGCTCGTTTTGCGCGCTCACTTTTCATCAGGGCAGAACGATCCAAGCCCGTTCGCACGAGAGCATTATTCGCGAGGCTGAAATTCTTGCCTCCGATCCCGATTTTAAGGGGTATATTCACGACGTAGGCGGTCCTACGGCGAACTTCCGTGCACCCTCGTGCAAAAAACAACTAAAGTGTGGCGTGTGCAAAGACCGTCAATGTCTTTTCCCGTCGCCCTGTAAAAACTTGGAGGTTTCGCATACCGATTACGTTGAATTACTGCGCAAGCTCCGTAAGGTCAAAGGCGTTAAAAAGGTGTTCGTGCGTAGCGGAGTGCGTTTTGACTACGTAATGGCGGACAAGGACGATACCTTTTTCCGTGACCTCGTGGCGCATCACGTCAGCGGTCAGCTAAAGGTCGCGCCCGAGCACGTCTCCGACCGTGTACTTCACTATATGGGCAAGCCCCAAAACGTCGTTTACAAAGCGTTCACTAAAAAATTCTATTCCGTAACCAAAGCGGTGGGTAAGGAACAGTACCTCGTGCCGTACCTTATGAGTTCGCACCCCGGTTCAACCTTGCGCGACGCGATAATTTTAGCCGAATATTTGCGCGATAACCGCCTTACGCCCGAGCAAGTACAGGACTTTTACCCAACGCCCTCCACGGCGTCTACCTGTATGTACTACACGGGCATTGATCCGCGCGACGGAAAGGAAGTGTACGTCGTACGCTCTCCGCACGAAAAGGCTATGCAACGCGCGCTCATTCAGTACCGTAACCCCAAAAACTACGATCTCGTGCGTGAGGCGTTACTGAAAGCCAACCGTCCGGACCTGATCGGAGCAGGCGAAAAATGTTTAATTAAAGCGCCCGCGCGTATTCATCAGCCCGTAAATCCTCCTAAAGGAAAGAACGGTAAGCCAACGGGCAAAAAGAATTTTAACAAACCAAATAAAAAAAGATAAAAAATATTCGTTTTTAAATTTGTCTTTTGGACGAAGATGTGTTATAATAATATTTGTGTTTGAAAAAAGCACTAAACTATTGAGGACGGTGAGTTACTTATGATTAAGACGGGTTTTGACAATGAAAAATACCTTGAAATGCAATCACAACATATCCGCGAGCGCATTGACAAATTTGGTGGAAAACTTTATCTTGAATTTGGTGGAAAACTTTTCGACGACTATCACGCATCCAGAGTTTTGCCCGGTTTTCAGCCCGACAGTAAGCTCAAAATGCTCCTTAACCTTCGTGAGCAAGCCGAAATCGTTATCGTAATCAGCGCGGACGCGCTTGAAAAGAATAAACTTCGTGGTGACTTAGGTATTACTTACGACCTTGACGTGCTTCGTCTTATCGACGCGTTCAGAAGCGTTGAACTTTACGTGGGTAGCGTAGTGCTTACGCAATTCCGCGATCAAAGTAAAGCAAAGCAGTTCGAGAAAAAGCTTGAAAACCTTGGCGTTAAGGTTTACCGTCATTATCCTATCGAGGGATATCCCTACGACGTAGCGCATATCGTCAGCGACGAGGGCTACGGCTGTAACGATTATATCCAGACCTCGCGTGAGCTCGTAGTAGTTACTGCGCCCGGCCCGGGTAGCGGAAAAATGGCGACGTGCTTGAGTCAGCTTTACCACGACCACAAGCACGGAATTAAGGCAGGATACGCAAAATTCGAGACCTTCCCCATTTGGAATTTACCCTTAAAACACCCCGTAAACCTCGCTTACGAGGCTGCAACTGCTGACCTTAACGACGTAAATATGATTGACCCCTTCCACCTCGACGCGTACGGAGTGACCACGGTCAACTATAACCGCGACGTAGAAATTTTCCCCGTTCTTAACAATATTTTCGAAAGAATTTACGGTCAGTCGCCCTACAAATCGCCTACCGATATGGGCGTAAATATGGTGGGCAACTGTATCGTGGACGACGAGGCCGTGCGTGAGGCTGCAAACCGTGAAATCGTACGCCGTCACATGCAAGCAAAGTGCGACTTCTTGCAGGACAAAGTAGGGGAGCAAACCGTTTCAAAAACCAAGCTTTTGATGAAACAGGCAGGGCTTGATATTTCTTCCCGTCCTACCGTTGCTGCGGCGACTAAAAAAGCGGAAGAAACGGGCGCGCCTGCAGCCGCTCTCGAGCTTAACGACGGAACGATCGTTTTGGGCAAAACATCTTCGCTTTTGGGCGCAAGCTCGGCGCTCCTTCTTAACGCGCTTAAAAAGCTCGCTGGGCTTAGCGACGAAGTTTTACTTCTTTCCCCCTCGGTTATCGAGCCTATCCAGAAGTTAAAAACCAAGAATTTGGGTAACAATAACCCTAGGCTTCATACCGACGAAATACTTATTGCACTCTCGATTTGCGCGGTAACTAATCCCACCGCAGCGCTTGCAATGAAACAGCTTTCTAAGCTTAAAGGATGCGAAATGCACTCCACCGTTATTCTTTCGCAGGTTGACGTCAACGTCATCAAAAAGCTTGGAATTAACCTCACGACCACCGATCAATACCAAACCAAAAAACTTTATCACAAATCCTAAAAATAAAAACGGACGGGTACGTACCTGTCCGTTTTGCTTTTAGGATCTATTTTGATATCTTACTGATTTTGACGGATTTAGTGCGCTGTCATTCTCGAGCGAAGCGAAGAATCTAGCGCACGGTGACGGGCGATTCGTGTTCCTACGAATTAACCAAGTTGCGTTATAAGATTTTCACTCGCTATCGTCTTATACTGAAACGGGCGCGAAAAGATAGAGTATTATAGTCAAATCGACAAATTTTTTGGATAAGAGCGTGACTTTTTTAGGTCGCGTTCTTTTTTTAACCACGGACGGGATTGTCGAAAATTGCATATATATTATAAGCAATTAAAAAAATATGGTCTTATCTGCTTGAAAATTTTTGAAAAATGAGGTACAATATATGTGTGGAATTATCGCCGATTACACGTCGCTCAAAATCGGAGGGCGCGCGGAAATTTTTATTCTTGATAGCGAGGACAAAATTTCGTCTGCTTTTGCCGAAAAGTGCGTAGTACTTGGCAAAGGTACTAACGTGCTCGTGTCCGACAAGGGAATTGCCGAGCGAGTAGTGATTAACAGGTTGCGCGGAATATTCTTCGACAAAAACTTCGTCACGGTTGCGAGTGGAGAAAGTTTGCCTAATCTTTGCCGTGAGTGTGCAAAACGCTCTCTTTCAGGACTGGAGTGGGCGTGTGGAATTCCGGGTAGCGTAGGCGGAGCGGTAATTATGAACGCAGGTGCGTTTGGCGGTCAAACGGCGGATGCTATCGAGGAAGTAAAAGTGCTTACGCCCGACGGGGACGAAGTAATTTTACGACAAAGCGAGTGCGGTTTTTCCTATCGCAGTAGTCAAATTAACGGATTCGTTATAAGCGCAAAACTAAAGCTTACGTTTAGCGACGAGCAATGCGTTTTAGAAAAAATGCGCGAGACAGCGAAAGCACGCAGTCGCACTCAGCCCACGGGTAAAAGCGCAGGCTGTACTTTCAAAAATCAGGGCTTGGGCGCTGGGTACTATATCGAGCGAGCAGGGCTCAAGGGCGCGCGCTGTGGCGGAGCGCGAATCAGCGAAAAACACGCTAACTTTATTATCAACGATTCGGGCGCGTCAGCAAGCGACGTATTAGCCCTTATCGAGAAAACGGAACGGGACGTATACGCCCGTTTTGGAATAAAACTACAACGAGAAATCAAACTTTTGGGAGAATTTTAATGGCATTTTGGGGCGACTATCATACGCATACCATCTATTCGCACGGACACGGAACGATTGAAGAAAACGTTCAGCGCGCCGTAGAAATAGGCTTGAAGGAAGTGGCGATTACCGACCACGGCTTTCGCCATATGATGTATAACGTGCGCCATATGGACTGGAAATATATGCACGCCGATACCCAAAAGGTCAGAGAAAAATACCCTCAGATAAAAATCTATCTTGGGCTGGAAACTAATCTTAGCTCGCGTTTTGGGAAAGCAGACATTTTGCCAAGCGATATGGACAATCTTGACCTCGTTATCTGCGGATATCACAAGTTCGTAATGCCCGATCGCCCGTCGGATATGGCGAAGTTTTTCCTTCCCAACTTCTTGTTTGGAAGTAGTGAAACTAAAAGCTCGGCAAAGCTAATTAAGCGAAATACGGACGCTTATATCAAAGCGCTTGAAAAATACGATATTGATATCGTGTCGCACATAAATCACGCCATTAAAGCGGACGCGGTAGAGGTCGCGCGCGCGTGTAAGCACTACGGCACGTACGTTGAACTTAACGGAAAACGCGTGTCTATGAAGGATAGCGACCTTGAAAAAATGGCACAAGAGGGCATAATTTTTATTTGCAACTCCGACGCGCACTCGTCAAACCGCGTAGGCGATTTTTCCGTGCCTATGGCGGTCATTGAAAGACTGGGAATTCCCTTCGAGCAAATTGCAAACTGGGAAAAATTACCAAAGTTCAGAAGTAGAAAGAAAAAGGGGCTTTATAAGGACTAAAATGGACGGATATTCGCTTTGTGCAAAAAACGAAATATCTGCGCTTTCGTTCAGTACGGACTGTTGTAAGCGCGCATTTTTATCAGCGATAGTGCACACCTGCGGTTCGCTGATTTTTTCGCGTGGCGGAATGAAAGTGACCTTGTCCGTGCCGACTAAGGCGTTCCCTAAAAAAATAAAAGCCGTGCTTTGTGACCTTTTCGGTGACGGAGTAAAGGCGGAAATGAAGTCGGGCAACCTCGTTTTATCGGGCGAAAAGCTCCTTCCTGCTCTTGCTTGGCTGGGCATCTTTTCAAAGAGTGAGGAGGGCGAGTTGGTCGTTGAAAGGGGCATACGTACCCCTCTGATTAAGGAGGACTGTTGCGCGGTTAACTATCTTCGCGGTGCGTTTTTAGGCGCAGGTAGTATGTCGCTTAACGGAGGATACCACCTTGAAATTGCACCCAGTAGCAAAACGCTGGCGGAAGATATCTTAAAAATTATGAAGCGCTTTGGAATAAAGGCGCGACTTACGGAGAGAAAGGAAAAACACGTCGTCTACATCAAAGACGTTGAGGGCGTTAGTGACGCGCTTGCGCTTATGGGCGCGTCGGAGGCTATGCTTGAACTGAATTCCGAGTCGATAATCCGTCAATTCCGCCGTGATACTAACCGTAGAACGAACTGCGAAATTGCGAACATTTCAAAGACGGTAAACGCGTCCGTCCGTCAAAACGAAAGCATACGTTATATCGAGAAAAAGGTTGGACTGGCGTCACTCCCCGAAAAACTTCAAGCCGTTGCAAAGGCAAGACTTGAGTTTCCCGACGAAAGCTTTTCGTATTTAGCCGACTATTTAGGGCTGAGCAAAAGCACGCTTAAAAACAGGCTCAACAAACTGGGCGAAATAGCTCAAAAAATCAAAGAGGAGAATGACTAATGGAAAAATTCGTACACCTTCACGTCCATACCGAATACAGCTTGCTTGACGGCGCTACGCGTATTTCCAAGATTTTTAAGCGTTGTGACGAGCTGGGTATGCCGGCGGTAGCAATCACCGACCACGGCAATATGTACGGCGTGCTTGAATTCGTAAAAGCGGCAATTAAGCATACCGATCCCGAGGCAGATCCCTTCCGCTTTATTGCCGAAAGAAGACCTTTTAAGGTTAAGCCCATTATCGGATGCGAGCTGTATATGACGGAAGATATGTCTGTCAAGACCACGCAGGGCGGTAAGATGCCCAAGTATAACCATATCGTTTTGCTTGCAAAAAACATCACGGGCTACAAAAACCTCATAAAGCTGGTGTCCGAGGCTTACGTTGACGGACTTTACTATAAGCCCCGTACCGACTTTAAGCACCTTTCCCAGCACGCCGAAGGGCTGGTGTGCCTGTCCGCGTGTTTAGCAGGCGAGCTTCCGCAGGCGCTTCTTCACAACAAGTTCGACGAGGCGGAGCAAATCGTCCAAAGATACAAAAATCTTTTTGGCGACGACTATTACATAGAAATTCAGGACCATAATATCCGCGACCAAAAGGTGGTACTTCCGTACCTCGTGGATATCGCGCGTAGAAACGGAATAAAGCTGGTTGCGACCAACGACGTGCATTACCTTAACAAGCGCGACGCGTTTGCGCAAAAGGTGCTTCAATGCATTTCCTTCCGCACCACGATGTCGCCCGAAGAGCTTAACGATAGCGACGGCTTGTCGCAAGAATCGCTTGACGACGGCGGATATTTCCCCACAAAAGAGTTTTACCTTAAAAGTGGCGACGAGATGAGCGAGCTTTTCGGTAACCTTCAGGACAGTATCGTAAACACGCTGGAAGTAGCGGACAAGTGTGAGCCTTACTTTTTCTCCAAAGAACCGCTTATGCCTGCGTACGTGCCCGAGGACGGCTCGCAACCCTACGACTTTTTGCGCAAGCTCACTTACGATGGCTTGGCAAAAAAATACGGCACGATTACCGACGAAATTCGTAAGCGCGCCGACTACGAGCTGGGCGTAATCAGTTCAATGGGATTCGTCGATTACTTCCTTATCGTTTGGGACTTTATCAACTGGTCTGAAACGCACGGCGTTCCCGTAGGACCGGGGCGTGGTAGTGGCGCGGGTAGTATCGTTGCTTACGCCGTGGGTATCACTAAAATCGATCCCTTGAAATACGACCTCATTTTCGAGCGTTTCCTCAACCCCGAGCGTGTATCTAACCCAGATTTTGATATCGACTTTTGCGTGGACGGGCGTGAGCGCACGATTGAGTACGTAATCGGTAAGTACGGCGTGCCCAACGTTTCGCAGATCGTAACCTTCGGTACGCTTGCAGCCAAAGCAGCCATTAAGGACGTAGGCAGAGTATTTAATCAGCCTTTCTCCGAAACGGATAAAATCACTAAGCTTATGCCCAAAATGATGGGCAAGAACCACATAGGTCACCTTATCGGCTTGGAAAAACCCAAAAAGCCGGACGATCCCAGTCCTATCGTACCTGAGCTTAAGGAAATGTACGAAAACGACTATATGACGCGTCGTATTCTGGACGTAGCGATGGAAATCGAGGGTATGCCTCGCCAGACGGGTATGCACGCCGCCGGCGTAATTATCTGTCGCGATCCCATTGCCGACCATATCCCTATGGCGCGCTCGGGCGAAGATATAGTTACCACGCAGTTCAATATGATTGAGTGCGAAGAGCTTGGCTTACTTAAAATGGACTTCCTCGGCCTACGCACCGTAACGGACATTAACAAGGCGCTCCGTTACGTAAAGCAGACGAGGGGCATTGACATTGACTTTTATTCGGGTATGTCGTACGACGACCAGCCCACCTATAAGCTTATCAGCGAGGGCGACACTCACGCGGTATTCCAGCTTGAAAGCGAGGGTATGAAGGACTTTATGCGTAAGCTTCAACCCACCACGCTTGAGGAAATTATAGCAGGAATATCCTTGTACCGTCCCGGCCCTATGGATAAGATACCTATCTACATTGAAAACAAGCATAATCCCGACAAAATCGTGTACGACCACGAGCTACTTATTCCCACGCTCAACGTAACCTACGGAATAATGGTTTACCAGGAGCAAGTTATGAGAATCGTGCAGGACGTGGCTGGCTATTCGCTCGGACGCGCGGACGAAGTGCGCCGTATGATGAGTAAGAAAAAGCACGAAAAAATGGAGAAGGAAAGAGAAGTATTCCTCAACGGCTTGCATAACGACCGCGTTGATATTAAGGGCGCGATTGCGAACGGTGTTAGTAAAGAAGTCGCTAACAAAATTTACGACGATATGTCCACCTTCGCATCCTACGCGTTCAACAAATCTCACGCGGCGGCGTACACCTTCCTGACCTATCAGACCGCGTACTTAAAATGCTATTATACGGTAGAATTTATCGCTGCGGTGCTTAACAACCGTATCACTTCCATTGAGGAAATTTCCAACTATCTTGGCTATCTCAAAGACCGCGGATTTGAGGTAAAACCGCCCTCAATCAACCGCTCCGTAGCCGAATTTTCGGTAGAGGACGGCGGTATTCGTATCGGTATGGCGGCTATTAAGAACGTAGGTATAGACGCCATTGAAAGCATCGTAGAAGAGAGAGAAAGGGGCGGAGAGTTCAAGGATTTCTTGTCGTTCGTTAAGCGTATGGGCGAGAATATTCCCAACAAAAAACAGCTCCAAAGCCTTATTTACGCAGGTACTTTCGACTGCTTCGGGCTTAACCGTAGCGTGCTTATCGCCTCGTACGAGCAAATCATGGATAGAGTTGCGAGTGATAGAAACAAAACGGCATCGGGACAAATTTCCTTCTTTACGATGATTCAGGACGATAGTTTCGATAAGTTTGAGTATCCTAATATCAAGGAGTACGAATTGAGCGAAAAGCTTGCGTACGAAAAGGACGTAGCAGGCGTTTACCTTACGGGACACCCCCTCGACCAGTACAAAGAGCACCTTAAAAAGTACAAGTACAATATTTCCTCTCTTTTTGATAAGACGGAAAGCACGGAAGAGGGTGGCGAGGCTGAATACACTATCCCCGACGACACGCTGGTTACTATCGGCGGAATGATTATCGAGGAAGGCAAACGCCTCGCGAAAAAGTCGGGTAAAGAGTTTGGCGTAGGTAAGCTCGAAGACCTTTACGGCACGGTAGAGCTTATGCTTGCAGGCTTTAAGTACAATCAGTACAAATCGCTTTTCGTTAAGGACAAGCTTGTGACCGTAACGGGCAGAGTGCGTCGCCGTGACGAAAACATTTCTATCACGGTCGACCGCATTGAAACGTGGGACGACACGGTTAAAAAGGGTGCAAGCAAAAAGATATGCTTATGTATATCCTTTACGGAAGAAGACGCGAGCATTATGGACGTGCTGAGAAATATTTTGTCGGCGTACCCGGGTGACGACGAGGCGTATATCAAAAACCTTGACGACAACAAGATTTACAAAATGGGCATTAGCACGAGCGTCAATCCCATAATGTATACCGAGCTTTGCGGACTTATAGGCGAGTCGAACATAAAGATTGCGGAATAAAAGTCAATATTTTGGCGCAAAATATCGAAAAACGGCGCAAAAAGGTTGCATTTTATTTTTTGTATGCTATAATATATTAGATATTTACTATAAGAGGTATTACTATGAAGAAGATTGGTATTTTAACTAGCGGTGGTGACGCGCCCGGTATGAACGCTGCGATTCGCGCGGCGGTAAGATGCGGTATTTGCGCAGGTATGGAAGTCGTTGGTATTGAACGCGGTTACGCAGGACTTTTGGAGGGCCGTTTTATCCCCATGGGACTTCGTAGCGTTTCTGATATTATTCAGCGTGGCGGTACTATTCTCCGCACGGCAAGATGTCTTGAATTCCTTACGCCCGAAGGACAGCAACAAGGCTTTGATAATCTTAAAAAGGAAGGCATTGAAGGCCTTATCGTTATCGGCGGTGACGGTTCGTTCAGAGGCGCAAAGGTTTTGAGCGAAAAAGGTTTCCCCACCATCGGCGTACCCGGTACGATTGATAACGATCTTGCATACACCGACTTTACGCTTGGTTTTGATACTGCAACGAATACTATTTTGGAATCTATTGATAAAATTCGTGACACTATGTCCTCGCACGAGCGCATTTCCATAATCGAAGTTATGGGCCGTCATTGCGGTGACCTTGCGCTTTACGCTGGTATCGGCGGTGGCGCTGAAGTCATTATCGTTCCTGAAATGAAACTCACGAACGAGGAAATCGTTCAAAAGCTTATGGATTTCCGTGCGAGCGGTAAGAGAAGCGGTATCGTAGTTTTGGCAGAGGGCGCAGGTAAGGCTGACGACCTTGCGAAAATGCTCACCGAAAAGACCAACCTCGACATTAGGGCGTCCGTTCTCGGTCACATTCAGCGCGGTGGCTCGCCCACGCATCAGGACCGTTATCTTGGTACTTGCTTTGGTGCGCGCGCCGTACAGCTTCTTGAAAAGGGTATCGGCAACCGCATTATCGGTATTAAGGATAACGAAGTATTTGATATCGACATTCACGAAGGACTTTCTATTCCCAGAAAGTTCCGTACGGACTTGTACGAGCTTGCAGGTATCGTAGCTAGATAATAAAACGAACGAGAGCGTACCATTTTTTGATATGCTCTCTTTTTGTCTTTTAGATAAGGAGAAAAATATGGATTGGTGGCTTTACGTAATTATAGGAGTTGCAGGCGCGTTTGCTTTGCTTATACTTGTACTGCTTATCCGCACGCTTGCATTCAATCCTAAAAAAACGGTAATTGCGCCTGGCGAGCCCGTTGACTTTGACAAGGAAAAGGCGGTTAAGGACTTGCAGGATATGGTAAAACTGCGTACCGTTTCTTCGCGCGACAAGGAAGAAGAGGAAAACGAACAGTTTGATCAGTTTGAATCGCTACTTCGCGAACGCTTTCCTATGCTTGCCGAAAGGGGCGAGTACGAAAAGGTAGGCGAGCGCGCGTTACTGTTTAAAATCAAGGGTGCTGAAGAGGGCGATCCTGCCGTGTTTATGGCGCATTACGACGTCGTACCTGCAAACGAAAAGGATTGGAAAAAGCATCCGTTTGGTGGAGAAATAGTGGACGGCGTTCTTTGGGGCAGAGGGACTCTGGATACCAAAATTTCGCTCAACGCCATTATGCAGGCTTGCGAAACTTTGCTTTGCGACGGCTTTATGCCTATGCGCGACGTATACTTAGCGTTCTCTGGCAACGAGGAAATTGCAGGCACGGGAGCGCAGGAAATTATTGAGGTTTTTGAAAAACGGCATATAACGCCTGCCTTCGTTTTGGATGAAGGTGGCGCTGTGGTGCAAAACGTTTTCCCGGGCGTAAAGAAAAAATGCGCACTTATCGGTATTGCCGAAAAGGGTATGATGGACCTTTTGTTTGAGGCAAGTAGTGGCGGTGGACACGCGTCCGCTCCGCCTGCGCACACGGGCATAGGCCGACTTTCTAATGCGTGCGTGAGAATGGAAAATAATCCCTATCCTTTCCGCTTTACTAAACCCGTCAAGGAAATGTTTGACACGCTTGGCCGTCATTCTTCTTTCGGCTACAAATTCATTTTTGCTAACTTGTGGTTATTTAAGCCTATCTTGAATTCTGTGGCGAAGAAAAAGGGTGGCGAGATGAACGCGCTTATGCGTACGACTTGTGCGTTTACGCAAATGGAGGGAAGTAAGGCGCGTAACGTTCTTCCTCCTGATGCAAAAATGGTGGCTAACTTCCGCATTATCGGTGGCGACACACCCTATACCGTGCTTTCACGCGCGAAAAAGACGATCGCGGATAAAAAGGTTTCTATCAAAATGCTTTACGCCGTCGCTCCGTCGCGTGAGTCGACTACGGCTTGCGAGGAGTATAAGACGGTGGCAAGCGCAGTTGCGCAAACTTTTGAGGGCGTAGTCGTTTCGCCGTATTTGATGGTGGCTTGCTCAGACTCTCGTCACTACGGAAAAATCAGCGACAAAGTTTACCGTTTCTCGCCTATGGCGCTCACTAACGAGGAACGCGCAACTATTCACGGCAACGACGAACGAGTACCGCTTGAAACGGTTTACAAGTCCGTTGAGTTCTATATGCGCTTATTATTATATTGCTAAAAAAACAAAAACGGCGCATAACGTTACGTGTCGTTTTGTTATAGAAATGTAAAAATTTGGTAAAAAGTTACAAAGTGACGGTTATTCGTTTGACTGTTTTAACGACTAAAATTATAATTAAAGGGTAGTGTATGGAAAAGAAAATATCTCCTTCTTTGATGTGTTGCGACTTTTTTGAAATGGGAAAGCAACTGTCAGCGTTTGAAAAAGAGAAGATAGAATATTTACACGTGGACGTTATGGACGGAGTGTTCGTGCCCAATTACACTTTGGGTACTGACTTTATAAAACAGGTCAAGAAAAACTGCTCTATTCCCGTGGATATTCACCTTATGATTGAAAATCCAGAAGAAAAGCTGGACTGGTTTTGCTTTGGTGAGGGCGATATCGTATCCATTCATTACGAGTCTACTAACAATCTTAACATTGCCCTTAAAAAGATCAAGGACAGGGGAGCGAAAGCTTTCGTAGCGATTAAGCCTGTAACCGATTTCAGCGTGTTTAGTGACGTCTTAGACCTTATTGACGGAGTGCTGGTAATGACCGTAAACCCCGGTTTTGCAGGGCAAAAGCTGGTTGAAGGTAGCATTGAAAAGATAGAAAAAACGCGTCGATTTTTGGACGAAAAAAATTACCAAAATATCGAAATCGAGGTGGACGGTAACGTCAGTTTTGCAAACGCGCGCCTTATGAGTGACGCCGGCGCAAACATTTTCGTTGCAGGAACTTCGTCCGTGTTTTGCGGAAATTTAAGCGAAGGCATTGCCACTCTTCGTGAGGCTATAAAATAAAGGAGAAAAGATCTTAGTAAATGAAATTCAAACACTTGCCAAATTACATAACGCTAACGAGAATAGCAGGGACGCTATGGCTTATTTTTATCGAGCCGTTGTCCGTGCTGTTTTACGTCGTGTATTCGCTATGCGGACTGACCGACGTCGTTGACGGGTATTTGGCGAGGAAAACTAACAGTACGAGCGAATTAGGCGCGCGTCTTGATTCAGTTGCGGACTTGTTGTTTTACGCGGTAATGCTTTTCAGAGTTTTCCCTATTTTGTGGAAGAAACTTCCCAGATGGATATGGTTTGCGGTAATCACCATTTTGGTTTTACGCGCAGTCGTGTACGTTTTGGCGTTTGTTAAATACCGCCACCTTCCGTCGCTACACACTTACCTTAACAAGCTGTCGGGATTGATGATTTTCCTTATCCCGTTCAGTATGATTATCGACGCACTCACGCCCTTTTGTATAGCGATTGCCGTCGTGTCCTTCTTGGCAGTAGTGGAAGAACTTCTTATTCATTGTCTTTCAAGAGGATATCTTACGGACGTAAGAACGTTTGCTTACTTTATCAGAAAGAAAAATAACGAAAAAATTGATATAGAGAAAAAAGAAGAATAAATTACTTTAAACTACGCCAAACGATTGATTTTTTGTTTGGCGTATGTTACAATATTTTCGACCACAAATTTACTAACAATAAGGAGAAAAAGATGAAACTAAGCGTAACTACTTATAGTTTTTCAAAGTACATTCAGCAGACTAAATGCGATTACTTCAAGATTTGCGACCTCACCAAAGAAATGGGCTTTGAGGGAATTGAATTCGTTAACCTCGACAACTGGGGAATGACTGACGATTGCTTGAAAACAGCAAAGGAGCTTCGCGAATACTGCGCGAAAATCGGTCTTGAAATCGTTTCTTATACCGTAGGCGCTAACCTTCTTGCCGACGACGTTGATGCGGAAGTGGCGAGAATCAAAGGTTGCGTTGACGTAGCAGAGGCGCTTGGCGCACCCGTAATGCGCCACGACGTCGTTTGGGCGCTCCGTAACGAGCCTCTCTATACTTATCGCTCGGCAATCAAGGAAATCGCTCCGCTTATCAACGAAATCACCGAGTACGCAAAAGCAAAAGGAATTCGCACCTGCACCGAAAACCACGGCTTCGTTTTCCAAGCCCCCGAGAGAGTGGAAGAGCTTATTTTGGCGGTTAATAACCCCAACTACGGCTGGCTTTGCGATATGGGTAACTTCCTCTGCGCCGACGCTGATCCTATCAAATCAGTTTCTATCGCAGCACCCTACGCTTTCCACGTTCACGCAAAGGACTTCTTGGTTAAGAGCGGAACTTACCCTGCGATCCCCGGCTTTGGTCTTGTAACTAGCGGTGGTAACTACTTGCGCGGTACGGTCGTAGGCCACGGCGAAGTGCCCGTGCGCGCTTGCGTAAACGCACTTAAAAAGGCAGGCTACGACGGTTGGCTCTCGCTTGAATTCGAGGGCGCGGAAGATTGCTTGTACGGAATTCAAACGGGACTTGAATACCTTAAATCCGTAATTTAGTCACGAAATCGAGATAACGTACCCTTAAAATGACGACAAAAGAAAAGGAACGAGCGTAGTTAGCGTGTTATCCTTAATGGAGAACACGCTAAAACTATGATTGCCCTTGCGGGCAAGTTATCAGTTATGATATGCTTCGCATAGTTATGATTGGGCATCGCCCAAGTTATAGATTGTATGGGCAATCATATCATAACGCTTGCTGCGTAAGCTCATAACGGTGAGTGAAGCAAGCCTCATAACTCTAAACTTAAAACGAACAGAAAAAGAGATAACATTTCGACGAACACGATTTGTTATCTCTTTTTAAGAATATCACGCATTTCCCGTTCCTTTTTGCTTTCTATAAAATTTTATTCTTTATTTTTTGCTTGACTTTTTTGCATTTTTATCCAGTTAGTCAGCGCGTAGAGGTCGTTTGCTAAAAACACGACGAAACACGCCACCATTGACAAATTCGATAGGTCGCTTACCGACGAGATAGACCACAAAACTATTAGGACGATATCGTTTAGCGCGTAGCCAAGCGCGTAGAAGGGGGATCTTCGTGCGGTCAGATACACGGGGATAAAACTCGTCAAAACGGACAGCGTGCTAACGATAAGGTTTGCGGTGTTTAGCGCCCGCAAAATAAAGTAAAATCCCGTCGTAACGGCAAGACCTACCACGAGCATAAGGACGTATTCTAACGGACGAAGTTTATTTACCTCGACCACGGTTTTGTCGCCCTTGTACGGATTTTTCAGCCAGGAAATTACGGCAACGATAGCCATAGGCATAGTCATACCAAGGTAAGTAATCATCTCGCCGTAATACGATTCAAAGTAAGAAATTATCCCGTACATAAGCGAGAAAGCGACTGTGATAATTTGCCCCATAACGTTGCCTTTTGCGATAAAGATAAGCGAGGTCGCGCCGATAAGCGAGGCGATATACTGCATAACGCCCTTTCCCGACGAAAAAGCAAAGGCTACGGAAATAAGCGCAAGCGAGCCAAGCCATAGCGCCCATTCGCGTTTTTTAAGTGATTTGAACGAGTTTTTCAAAAAATTAAGCATTTTCACCTTCAAAAAAAGCATCCGTGCTTACGACCTGTGGACCTAACGCCGTAAACGCGAATGCAATGCAATCGTTTTTGCCCGGTGGCATGGTTAAATTATAGCATAAATTGCTACTAAGTGCAAGTATTTTGCATATATTCTTGACCTTTAGGTCAAATGTTGTTATAATAATAAGGAATGGAGGAATAGGTATGAAAAAACGTTATACTGTTTTTGGATTATTGCTTGCGCTCGTGCTTGCGCTAACGCCGTTTGCGTTTAGCCCTAAGCAAAGCGCACGCGCGGACAAGAACTATACGCATTATTATTCGCAACTTAACGACTTAGCGAAGAGCATTTATAGTACGCTCGTCGACACGTCTAACGCTGACTCTGATTTTTCGTGCAACGAAATGATGGAGCTTACGGACGTAGAAGAGGGAATTGCCGATTATCTTAACGGTGGTAGCGTGCTTAGTGACGCGTTATCCGACGCAAAAACGGCAATTAGTTTGGACTGTCCCGAGGCGTGCTTTATTGACTTTGACAAGATTGACTTAATCGTAAGTCAAGATAGCACGGGCAGGGCGCACGCGTACGTAGGCGCGGTGCGAGATAATAGTTACAAACTCGACGATTTTGTTACCGAGGGCGTGACGGTTGCTGAGGCGATAAACTCCGTTAGCTACGTCGTGGGTGGACTCGTTTATCAATACGATTCGCAAAGTATTGATGATAAAATCGTTGCGGTAAACAACTACCTTATGGACAACTGCGATTTTTCTGATAGTACGCATCCCTTTGCGGACAACGCTTACGGCGCGTTAGTAATGGGCAAAGCGTCCTCAAAAGGTTTTGCATCAGCGTTCAAACTTATTATGGATAACATGAGCATCAACTGCGTAACGGTGGACGGTATTCTTAACGTAAACGGTATGCTTCGTTATCACAGCTGGAACGTTGTTCAATACATAAGCGGTACTTATATCGTGGACAGCGCGCTCAACGAAGAAACTGTTTCTACTAACTATCTCCGCGTGGGTGTAGAATCGGTAAACAATATGTATTACCCTTATGTGACTTTCTCGAACAAAGTGGCGACGATGCCGTCGCTTGATATGGGCAGCGGAATGGTAATGGACGAGTACGTGGTACGCGATTTGGTAATTTCCGCTCCTCAGAATGCGCCCGTATCCGACGTTAAAAAACCTACGCTTATCGAACAAAAAGGTCTTTATTTTGAGAACAGTGAAAACGAAAAAATTTGTCCCGACGTGCTCGCAAGTCAAAAGTGCGACGTTTCCGTGGACGGAAGTGTTAGCGCAGAGGCGTATAAAATACGTTTTGTAAACGACCAAGAAATTGAAGAAATTGATACGTTTAACGGTAACGCTAAAGTCGTTTTCCCCTTCCCCGAAGGTTACGGAGTAGTCGACGAGGTTAGTTACAAGGCTTACGCGCTCGGTCAAAACGCGGACGGCACTATTGATTACACGCAAAAAACCGCGCTTGATAGCGTTACGACCAACTACGGAATTATCGTAAAATGCCCTATCGCAGGCGTCGTAGCAATCACGGCTGAGGAAAAAGCTCAGGAAAGCAAAAAGGTCGTTGTGATTACCGGTAGAGGCGGAAAAGTGGACAAGGACTGGGTAACGCTTACGGACGAGAGCGTTGACTTTACCGTAACGCCCAACGCGAATAAGTCCATTGAAAGCATAATCGTAAACGATACGAAATTAGATAACGTGGTGGCACTTGGCCACGCGTTCACCTTAAAACCCGACGAATGCGGACAAGTTACCGTCGTACAAATTACTTTTGCCGACACCAAAGTTTTCCAGCAAAATCAGATCGACGGAATCAAAACGGCAGTACCCGTTACCCCCGATTTTGACTTGACGATTGACGGAGAAACTACTTTTAACAAGGGCGAAAGCAGAACGCTTACGGCAAATCATACCGCAAAGGGCGAAGTAAGCTACCGCTGGTATAAGGGCAATGAGGTCGTTGGAAAGGGCGAAAGCGTCACCGTTAGCGACGAGGGCGAATATAAATTAGTCGTATGCTCGCGCGTAGGTCAAACCTTTACCACTAAGACGGTTGCTTTTACCGTAACTTTAAGTGCGGAAATGACTTGGGTATGGATTCTTTTGGGCGTGCTCGTGTTCGTTCTACTCATCGCAACGATCGGTTTTATCTACGTAAAGCGCGCTGGCAAAGTGGACGACGAGCCTGAGGAAGAGGAAGTGCCCGTTGATACGAAAAACCGTATTGCCGACGGCAAGACCGCAGTGAAGGTTAGCCAAGAGATGAAAGAGGCTAAAATTGCCCAAGAATTAGAAGAAGAAAGAAAGGCAAAGGAAGAAGAGGAAAGATTGAAGGAAGAGCGCGCGCACGAGCCGTTGCCCGATCCTGACAAAATTCCCGTAGATAAAAAAGAGGCGAAGAGAATTAAGCATGTTACCGCGCTTTATAGCAAGGACGCGCCTTGGGATAAAAAAGTGGACAAAATCCTTAAAAAGAAGGATAAGGAGGAGCTTAAAAAAGATCCCGACGCAAAAATCAAACGAGCAAGCGTAACTTCAGCCAAGCTCACCCTTGGAGCTGTAAAGACTGCAAAGATTGAAATTCAGCCTAAGGAGGAAAAGCCTGCTCCTGATAGAGTGGCTACGCCTATCAAGAAGAACAAAAAGAAAGGAGATAAGTAATGCTTTACAACGATTTAGAGTTTTTCAACGCCGTAGAAGTGCACGAAACGGGCGACGGCGGATTGTCACTTCACCGTTATCCGCTCGCAGTATCCGAGAAGATGAACTCAATGGAGTTTGACGAGCAGGGTAACCCCACGAAAGAATATATCGGCGGACGAGAGGTTGCGCGTGAGACCGCGGCCGTGGAAATCCGTCTCGTGACCAAAGCGCCCAAAATCAAAGTCACGCTCAAGCCCTGCCGTGATAGCGAAACGGTAATCGCTTGGGGCGAGTTTTTCCAAAAGCGTGTGCGCCTTTTTGCCGATCAAAAAACGGTGGTGGAAATTGACAGACCTGCGCGCTGGGACGAGCTTTTTAAGGACAAGGATATCGGTCGCTACAACCCCGACCTTTTGAGAATTTGTTTGCAGGACAGAACGGAATTTTACGGAATTGAAGTAGAGGGCGAATATTCCGCACCCACGAAAGAGGACGGCGCGCCCTTAACTATGTTTGCGTACGGCACGTCCATCACTCACGGATCTGGTAGTGCCTTTGCGGAAATGGAATATATCCGCGTTTGCGCACGTGAGATAGGCGCTGACGTCACTAATAAGGGCGTAGGCGGATCGTGCTTTTGCGAGCCTGAAATTACCGATTTCGTTTGCTCACAAAGCTTTGATATCGGCTACTTTGAAATAGGTACGAACATATCCACGCGCCCCGAGTTTTATATGCGCGAGCGTTTAGTGCCCTTCATTGACAAGGTGTGTACGACTTTTGCAAGCAAGCCCCTTTTCTTTATGCTTCCGTTCCCCGCGTTTTGCGACGTTCGTGGCGGAGAAGAGTGGTGGCCTAACGGAAAAGCAACGGTTGCCAAAGTCATTACCGAAACGGTTAGTAAGTATCCTAACGCTACCCTTATTAGCGGTGACGAGCTGTGCGATAAATCCTGGTATCTTCTTACCGACGTTTTGCATCCGTCCCCTATCGGACATATCCATATCGGTATGAAATTAGCGGAAATAATCAAAAGCAAAATTTAACGAAAAAAAGAAAACGGGCTACCACGTGGTAGTCCGTTTTGCTATATTTTGTAATAATTAGTTCTTCTTTTGCCTTTTTATCCAAGTCTGTTTTATTATGCAGAGAATAGCGAAGTAAGCTATATGCCATAGCGTAAGAGTAAGTACGGTTTGTGAAAGTGCTAAACCGCAGTACCATACCATTTGCGGAAGTGCTAAACTTTCAGCGGTGATAAGTATGGATTTTACCGTAATAGTTATCGGCTTTGGTAACCATTTTTTATCGGGAAGAGTGGTTGTTAAAATCACAGTAAATATTCCGATAAAGTAGATTGCGATACCCGTATAATTTATAAATACTCCCGTAAGCTTGATGTGTAATATTTTTTGGAAATGCGCTATACATAGCGGTGCTATAAGCGCAGTGAAAATAATTCCCAACGTAACGCGCAGTTTTGCGTTTCCACCGATAAAAACGAAGAAACAAATAATACTTATAATAGGTATCAGCGTAGTGAAAATTAAGATCGTTATAAAGTGTACGTGCGCGAGGGTATAGTAAGGATAAACATAAGTTTGATTGTGAATCAAAGTTACTAAAAATGCCACTAATAATATAGAAAACGAGAGGATTGTAGAAAGCACGGACTTTTTAATTGGTAAGTCATCCGTTTGATTTTCTACCGTATTAGCATTTTTGTTTGGCTTAATTTTGTCCTGCGTCCGTTCAAACAAAAGCAAATATAGCACACTAAGAGTAGGGTAAATATATATAAGCAAAGTGAAAACGGGCGTTTTAAGTATGAGGAATACGGCTAAAACGGTAACGGAAACGATAAGTATAACGTAATAAACGGCTGAGTTTTTAACGTGATTTTTCAGCGTAGGCGCGTTGCCGTTATTTTGCATAAAAGACAGGGGCAAGAAAAACATTATCGCTATATCCAAAACTACGGTTATGATAAATAACGAATTAGTAAGCATGTTAATTCGGTAAGCGATTAAATGCATTATTCCCTCGATTATGCACGCTGGAAAAAAGAAACAGGTCGAAATCAATAAGCTTGCTGATATCCAGAAAAAGAGAGGTGACCTTTTTTTCTTCAACAAAAAGAAATGCAAAAGTATGATTGCGTTTATAACGAGCAAAGCGTACGATCCGTAATGCACTAACGATTGTGCGGACGCGGTGTACCTTGGAATTAAAGTTCTTGCCGTGTATAAGATCGCGATCAGAAAAGAAATTGCACCAAATATGCAAATAATAGTTCGTAAAAGAATGGACGAAGTTCTCGTGTGTTCATACGACGGTTGCTCGGTCATAGCGTTAACGTCAACCTCTATGTCCGCGTCAACGTTAGTAGTCGCGTTTACCGAAACGGCTACGTCCGTGCCTACCACTACGGGCGCGTTTACCGAAACGGCTACGTCCACGACGGGAGTGCTCTTTATCCAGGGTTGCTTGATTACGCAGTTAAGAATAAAGAAAATCAGTTGTAGGTAAGTGAAAATAGGTATGATTTGTTGGTCGTACGTGTTGTGCACGAAAGTCAGCGTAACCGCTAACGCCACGAAAAGTACTTCTGCGGCCGTTAAACAAATTTTTGCTATAAGAAGTTGCTTTTTGGGTAAAGCTTGTTTGTCGTGCATCGTGAATAATTGAGCGACGGATATCGCGCCCAAAACGACGTAAAACGATACGTAGATCCACGGGTTATTCAAAAAATACGGAGAATAATAAATAATGGGATTGACGAGTAAAGTGCCAAGGTAAATCCCTGCAATTACGTAAACGGCGCATAACGCTATACGCAGTTTTGTATTTCCGCTTGTAAAAACGAAGTAGCAAACAACGCACGCGATAGGGATAAGAGTGAAAGTAATAAATGCGAACGTCGCGGTGTAGCTATCCGCTAAGATTAGTAACGGATAAACGATATTGCCCGTTAAAAGCATCAATAAAATACACGATAGCAAAATCTGAATTAAAATTCTTTGCGAAAGTACGGGCGCGTTTTTGTCGTCGGGATTTTTGGAAAAGAAAGTCGTTTCGTTGTCTTTCGTCAGTCTGAACAGAAGATACGTCAGTGCAACCGGGATTGCAAGCGATAGGGTTTGTATTACGAAAAGAACGGAAACGGTCGTCGTGGTGTATTGCACGACGGCGGATATTATAAGTAAAGCGAGAACTACGTAATACAAAACGGAGTTTTTTAGTTTTGCCCATACGCCTACTGCGTTTTCATTTTTATGCGCAAACGCAAGAGGGAGCAAAGCGTAAGTAGCTACCGTAAACGCGACGTCAAAATAAGAAATAATAAGTTGCGTTTTAGCCGGAAGTACGCCGCTGAACGGGTTCACGTTGGATATTAGGCCGACTATATGAGCGTAGTTGTTTGCTATAATCGCACAACATAAACTTGCCGCGTACAGACCTAATGCTATCCAGAACAGGATATCGTTCCCCTTTTTCTTCGTAACGAAAAAGGTAATGAAAATCGTGGTTACGAGTAGCATGGGTAGGTCACGTAAGCGTAACACGAAATTATAAAAAGTATAGTTAGTTGACTTATTAAGAATAAGCGCCATGTTAATCGTCGACAGTAGTATAATGATTCCCGTCGTGATAAAGTAAGCGAAAATCATTATTTTCAGCATAAGCGAATGCGTTCTTTCCTTTTCTTTTGGCGATTCGTTTTTCACGTTGTTGTCGCTGGGCGGTAAAGTCAATTCGTTTTTCACGTTGTTGTCGCTGGGCGGTAAAGTCGATTCGTTTGCGCCGATAGTGTCAGGGTAAGATTGCTCTGGCTCGATGCCAAGCAGTTGATCGCTCGTTACGTCAAAAATTTTGCATAGAACGGGTATCGCTTGAATATCAGGACGGTTTTGTCCTCTTTCCCATGCGGATACCGCTTGCAAGGAATAACCTATCTTTTCCCCAAGCTCCGCTTGCGTCCACCCTTTTTGCTGACGAAGATTTTTAATTGTTTGTCCTATTTTCTCATTCATAATTCTATTATAGCAACTAAATAGTGTTTAGTCAATAGTTTATAGTAAAAATATAGTTCTACAATCTGTGTAATCTCTATCTTTTTCGCGCGTAGTAAAAAACGGGCTACCACGTGATAGCCCGTTTTTTAATTGAATACTTATTTTAGATAACGCGTCGGCGTGTAATAATGCTTGCTCGTTTTGTTCTTCGTTGCGCGATAAAGCGTTAAGTACAGCAAGAAGTACAGGGGGAGCGAGATAAAAGCAGCCATCGATGAAAAGCTTACGTTTGGAATAAAGCATATTAAGATCATGCAAACGAAAAGTGACGCTACGATATAATAGCCTTTTGCGTTGGATATATAGTTGCGAAAAGACAGTCCTTCGTCGTTTGACGGCACGAACGCAAAGGGGAAAAGTAAAATGGAAATTAAATCCAGTACGTTCGCGATGGTGATTAGCGTTTCGCTCAATTCTACTATCAGCGCGTCTGCTATTCCAAACGAGCAGCTAAGTACCAGCGCGGTGATGACTATTGCAAACATGGTAGAGTAGTTTTTTCGTTTTGAACAGAAGAACAGAACGAATATTGCAATATCAAGAAAGGGCGTTATAATCGCTATTAGCGTTATGATACTAATTATTGCCATTCCAAAAATAGCGCCGATTAGCGGTGTAAAAAATCCAAAAAATATAAATGCTGCCATTACTCCGTAGATGATAATGAGGATTTTTAACGCTTTTGACGCACCGCAATCGGTTTCGTAATAGTCGCTGACTAATTCGTGCTGAGGTTTTGCATTCTTTTGCGCCCAAGCACGCTGAAGTTCTTGATAAGTAGGTGGCGCTTTATTTTCGTTTGGTTCGTTGTTTCTTTGTTCTTCCATTTTTTATTCTTCCTTATGGTTTATCTGTAAATATAATTGACGACTTGTTTTGTCAAGGGCGCTTTTAGCGTGCAGCATATCGAGAAAAAGATTAGTTGCCACCACACCAAAAGCAGAATGGCGACTTGATGTGTTTCTGCAACGAGATACAAGTAGGTTAAAAAAACTAATACGATAGACTCTATAAACGTATACGAAACTTTCAACGTGACTCGTGCGGAAACGGATAAATAATCGTGGTCGGAAAGCGAAAAAAGCTGAACTATCGAGATCGCACCTACGCCCAGCATTGCTAAGACGACGAGGGTGGATGGGATATAATAATTAAAGGTGTACTCAAAGAATACGGCGTTTAAGAAAATACTGCAAAAAGTATAAACGGCGCATAACGTTACCCTCAGTTTTTTACTTCCCTGTCTGAAAAACAAGTAGCAAAGCGTGTTAAAGGTGGGAATAATTGAGAAGAAAACGAGTATTATCGAGAAGTAAAACAACACGTTATCGGGCGGATATATATTGCCAACGATTAACATAACGGGTATGTTCAGGGTGAGAAGTAGTACTAAAAATACGGTAGAAAGTACGGGTTTTTCCACTAAGAAATCAGCAACGCGCGCACGCTTTTCGTCCGCGATTTCTTTGTAAACGCAGGACGCGTCGGGATTGTGCGGAGTGGAGGCGTAGGGGAGTGCGTTTGTGCGTTTTCTCTCGTCCTCAGCCATGGTTGAGCGTGCGTAAGCAGAGCCGAGCTTTGAGGTCGAACTAACTTTGCTTTGGTATATGGCAGAAGAAGATTGTTCCTTATGACGTACCGTATCGTAAAAATATTTCTGTTTGGTATTTTTCGTTGCGTAATATAGCGTTATATATTGCGCGAAGGATAACGGATAGAAAAGAAGAAAAACGAAGATATACCCAACGGTTGCCTCCGTTGAAAAAATGTTTACGATAAGCTGAAAAAATAGCGCGAGGTAATACAATTTTGACGATTTTAAATAATTTAAAAAGGTTGGAGCGCTGTCGTTGTTTAGATAAAACAAGAAGGGTAGAACAAGCGAACACGCTATACTGATAATTTCTAGCGTTACTTGTAGCCACTGCGGTAACCTGCTGGAAAATATTCCTAATATATTTATTGCGATAAGCACGGCAACGTATATCCAAAATAACGATTTATGCCGTTTTTCCTTTGCAATGAAAAACATTATTAGTATTGCAATATCAAGAAAGGGAATCGCAAGTGGAGTTAGTAAGATTATTAGGAAAGCAAAGTCACCTCTTCCGACTAATGCAATAACAGCTACAAAACTAAGTATTCCAGCGTAAATGCTAAGTAGTATTTTCAGCGCTGTAGACGCTCCGCTGTCTTTTTCAAATGAGTCCACGATTTTATCACAATCAGACGGGGGCTGTTGTGGTTTTGGCGCTTGAGTGGGCGCGTTAATTTCAGAAAAAGTAGGCGGAGTTTTTTGCGCGGTTTTTTCTATTCCAAGCAGTTGGTCGCTCGTCACGTCGAAAAGTTTGCAAAGCGCGGAAATTGCCTGTAAGTCAGGTTGGTTTTGTCCTCTCTCCCACGCGGAAATGGTTTGGGGAGAGTAGCCAACTTTTTCGCCAAGTTCATTTTGAGTCCAGCCCTTTTGCTGGCGGAGGTTTTTTATTTGTTCACTTATCCTGTTGCTCATACAATCATTATAGCCATTCTGACGAAATTAGTCAATTATTTATAGCCAAAATAGAATTCTACGAATACTGTAATTGTTTTTTGTGAATGAGAAAAAACAGAAACGGCGTACCACGTTATATGCCGTTTTGATGATTTTTGTCGTTATTCGTTGATTTTTGACTATTTTAATTCGTCAATTTTATACGCGCGTGACCAAGCGTGATAGCCTTTTTCATCAACTATTTCTACGCGGATATAGGGCGAAGAAACAGGCTTTTCGGCTAAGAGCATATTGTCAAAATAAGGGTTAAGGTTAAATTGCGCTTCAGTTACGGGCGAATCGGTTGCGTTTATCACGCGAGAAAATCTATGTTCACTAATAACTGCGACGGAACGGCAAGGGGACGTAGCCACGTGAAGTATGCCATCTTCGATATAAAGTTCGTTAATTTGCGGACCTGAAGAAGAATAAAAATCACCTTTTTCAAGTGCGCTAATAATGGTAGAATAGTTAAGGTCGTTTGCCTTGACAACCGTCCAACCGCCGAAAGAATCATGAGCGTTGTCGCCACCGTTATGATTGTCGTCCGCTGCGATAGGCGAAACGGCTACGCCACGGCGAAGTAGGTCGTCAAGGGGCTGAGTGGTGTCGTTAAGGAAAGCGTCAACGACGCAACCCGTGTTATATACTTCTACACCCCATAGCCCTTTTAATCCCGAGTAGTCGGTAAAGTCCTGAATGGACCAAGCGGGGTGATTTAGCGTAACCAAAAATCCTTCTTCGTTACAGCGCTTTATGATATCGTTTATGCTGTCAACGTCGTAGTGACGCGTTTCGCTACGCTGTTCCATTTCGGGAGTGACGTAAGGAAGAGTTTGTTTTAGCCAAACGTAGTTTTTGCTCCATCCTGGGAAGGTCGTTTTATTAGGGTCTTTACTCAAAAAGTTAAGATGGTAAACTTTTTTGAACAAGTACGAGTTTGTGATAACGCTTTCGTTGTCGTTTGTCGAAATTTCCGTGGCGGTAATTGCCAAGAAGTTTTCGTCGCAAAGTTCAGGATGCGGAATCATAATTTCGTGGTCGGTGTACGCTATGATGGAGTAACCGCGCTTTTGATACTCTTCTTTGATTTTTTGTGGAGACCATACGCCGTCGGAAATGGTTGAGTGAGTGTGAAAATTTGCTTTGTAAAAATTTCCGTTTTGTGGTAAAAGATATTTTCTCATAATTTTCTCCTTTTGGTTGCAAAAATCTTGATTTAATTATACAAATTGTCAAAAACAAAGTCAAGAGATGTCGCGTAATAAAATAAAATTTTATTTAAGTGCAAATTTTTGCAAAAAAAATTAATAATTTTGCGTTAAAGGGCGTAAAAACGCTTGCATTTAAAAAATTTTGCTTGTAATATCTAATGGGTGAGAAAAAGTGAAAGATTATAAGTCAATTACGTACGAGATAGAAAAAAGTTATTTGTCCCCCTTTGCGACGCGCTCGCAGGATACTCGCGGACGACAAATCCAAATCCCTGAAAGCCAAACGCGAACGGAGTTTCAGCGTGATAGAGATAGAATAATTCATTGCAAGGCGTTTCGTCGGTTAAAGCACAAAACGCAAGTTTTTCTTGCGCCCGAGGGTGACCATTACCGCACCAGACTTACTCACACGCTGGAAGTAAGCCAGATTGCGCGTTCGATTTCCCGTGCGCTCAGACTTAACGAGGATCTTACCGAGGCGATAAGCTTAGGTCACGACCTTGGACATACGCCTTACGGTCACGCAGGCGAGAGGGCGCTTAACGAGTTTACGCATTTTGAGCATAACGAGCAATCACTTCGCGTGGTGGACGTTTTAGAGTACGACGGCAAGGGTATGAACCTGACGTTTGAAGTGCGTGACGGCATACTTAATCACACCAGTCGCGGTAACGCGGCAACTCCCGAAGGACACGTCGTTGCGTGGAGCGACAGAATTGCCTACATAAACCACGATATTGACGACGCTATCCGTGGCGGAGTGCTTTCGCCCGACGATATTCCGCTTGAATTTCGTCAGACTTTTGGGTTTAGTAACGGCGCGCGCATCAACTCAATGATCGTTGATATGATCGAAAACAGTTACGGCAAGCGTGAGGTCGGTCCGTCGGAAGAGTTCAAAGAGAAGATTATGGGACTAAGGAAGTTTATGTTCGACAAGGTTTACCGTTCGTCTATCGCGAAGGTGGAGGAGCACAAGGCCGTTGATATGATAAAATTCCTGTACGAGTATTTTTATAATCACAAGGACGCGCTCCCCCGTGAATTTTTGGATATGGACAGTACGCTCGAGCAAAAAGTGTGCGACTACATTTCTATGATGAGTGACCAGTACGCTGTGCGCGTGTACGAGGACATTACCATTCCTAAAAGCTGGTCGAAGTATTAAACGAAGAGGATTATTTTTTGGCAAACGATTGGAGAGAATTTATAGAGAAACTGCTTTCGCAGGTAAATATCGTTAACGTTATATCGCGTTACGTACCGCTTAAGCGCAAAGGCAACAAGCATTGGGGTTGTTGTCCTTTTCATCATGAAAAAGCGCCGTCGTTCGTAGTCAACGAGGACAGTCAGTATTACTACTGTTTCGGCTGTAAAGAGAGCGGTAACGCCATTTCTTTTATCCAAAAAATTGAAAGTATCGAGCGTATTGACGCTATTAAAATGCTTGCCGACGAAGTTAAAATGGAGCTTCCTCAGTCGGGCTTTAAGGAGGACGACGGAAAGAGTAGAGAAAAGCGTAACAGGTTGTTTGCGCTTATGCGCGACGCGGCAAAGCATTACCACGATAATCTTTCCTCGCCCAAAGCGAAAAACGCGCTTGATTATATTAAATCCCGTCAAATTCCTGCTAACCTCGTCACTCGTTTTGGTTTTGGCGTTAGCGTGGACGGAAACGACATCATTGATTTCCTTGAAAGCAAGGGCTACACTAAGACGGAAATGAAAGAGGCAGGGCTCATTGCCCAGCGCGGAGCGGACTGGTACGACGTTTTTTACGGGCGTTTTATGATTCCTATCATCAATAATTTTGGCGAAGTAGTGGCGTTTGGTGGACGGCTTATCACTCCCGAAACGCATATTTCGCGAAAGTACGTCAACTCCACGAACACGCTTATTTTCGACAAAAGTAAAACGCTGTACGCGATAAATCTTCTCAAAAAGAAAAAACAGAGAGAAAAAATAAATTACGTCATTATTTGCGAAGGGTATATGGATGTGCTGGCTCTTCACAAGGCAGGCTTTGATACCGCAGTCGCTAATATGGGTACGGCGCTTACCGAAACGCAGGCAAAACTACTCAGAAACTATTCGCCTAACGTTTACGTAAGTTACGACGGCGATAACGCAGGTCAGCTCGCAACTATGCGCGGTCTTGACATTTTGAAAAAAATGGGGCTTAACGTTAAGGTCGTTTGCCTTCCTGACGAGCTTGATCCTGACGATCTTATCAAAGCGCGCGGAAAAGAGGCGTACCAAAAACTTCTTGACGAGGCACTCACGCTTACTGCGTATAAGCTCGAAGTACTGCGCAAGCGCTACGACCTAACGACGCCCGACGGAAAATCTTCGTACGGCATTGAGGCGATGAAGGTTATAAAGGCGCTTGACAATCCCGTCGAGCAAGAAGAGTATCTTAAAATCGTGCACGCCAATACTGGTTATTCGTTCGACGCGCTACGTAAGCAAGCGGACATCTCCGTAGTAGAGGAAAATGCGCCTGTCCGTCAGCAAGAAGAGGCTACGTCCTCGCCTGATCGTGACAAAGCACAGCTGTTTATTCTCGCGAGCGTTGCTTACGGTAAGGACTACGTTAGCGAAGAGGACGATATTTACACGCTACTTTCGAACGAAGAGGATAGACGCATCTACAAATATTGTATTGAGAAAATCCGCGAAGGACAAACGCCACGGTTATCTGCGCTTTACGATATTGAAAAGCCCGAAACTTTGCGCGCGATTGCCGAGTACGAGTTTATGACTGAGGACAAAGAGACACTTCGTCGTCAGTACGAAAACTGCGTGAAACGACTTAAAATCAAGAGAATTGAGCAAGACAAAGCGCGTATCGTAAAAGAATACGAGCAAAGCAAGGACGCAAAACTTTTGATGGAAATCGTAAAACTTGAAAAGGTTTTGAAAAATTTGAAAAGTGGAGCGGATGATGATTGATAACAAGGAAGAAATGATTCAACAAAGGACGGTCGAGGAGGAGCTTGCTATTCTCGTGCAAATGGGAAAGCGTAAAAGCTGGCTTACGACCGAAGAAGTCGCCGAGCATTTAGTAGTGCATTGTAACGCCTCCGTTGAGGACGTCGAAAAGGCGATTAAGAAGTTAGAAGAAGAAAGAATTTTAGTGGTTAGTGAGGGCACGGAGGAGCAGGCTGACGATCAAACGGAGGAGTACGTTAGTGCCGATTCGACGAAATCGTACCTTAAATCGCTTGGAAAAGTGGCTTTGCTTTCAGCCGAAGAAGAGATTGAATTAGCAAAGAAAATCCAGAAGGGCGACCGCGAGGCAAAGAATAAGCTTATCGAGGCGAATTTGCGTTTGGTCGTATCCGTAGCAAAGCGTTACGTTGGACGCGGAATGGAGCTGGACGATCTCATTCAACTTGGTAATCTTGGACTTATGACCGCGACGGAAAAGTTCGATTACACCAAAGGATTCAGGTTTTCAACCTACGCGACCTGGTGGATACGCCAGTCGATAACTCGCTCCGCGCGTGACATTGCGCGCACGATACATACGCCCGGGTACGTGCTTGACAAGATTGACAAAATGCAACGGCTTTCTAATCAGATCGAGCAAAAAACGGGCTCGCCTGCGACGGTTGAACAGCTGAGCAAGGCAATGGGCGAGAGTGAAAAGAAAATTCTGATGTATCAGCGATTGCAAATGAAGGAAAAATCCATTTACGAAACGCTGGGCGAGGACGGTGACACGGCACTCGTGGACGTATTATCCGATCCCAACGAAAAGTCAATGGAAGAAATCGTCGTAGACGAATATATGCGCGATCTGATACTGACGGTAGTCAATTCGCTTGATCCACGCGAAGCGCTGATTATTCGCCTTCGTTATGGGCTAGATAACGGAATACCTATGAAGCTCAAGGAAGTAGGTAAGATTTTTAACATAACACGAGAGCGCGTTCGCCAGATTGAGCAGTCCGCACTCAGAAAACTACGCAGTCCCAAATTCAACAAAACGTTGCGTTCGGGCAATAATAACTGAAAACAACTTTAACTAGTAGAGGAAAAATATGGAAGCACAACGTATTAACAAAACTGTAAAAACGCTTGAAACCAAGTACAAAAAGCAGGGCAAGCTCACTTACGACGACGTGAACGAGCTCCTTGGCGAGCAGTCCGATCCCGAAGTAATCGACGCTATTTTAAGCGCGCTTTGCGATAAGGGTATCGAGGTGCAGGAAGAGAAGAAGCCTGCTATTGCTTTGGGCGAAAAGATTGAAAACGAGATTAAGCGTCTTATCAAAATCGGTAAGATTCACGGCCACTTGACTTACGACGAAGTGGGCGAAAAGCTTGCCGTTGAGTGCGAGGCAAACGCGCAACAAATGGAAGAGGTTTTCCGCATTCTTGGTGAAAACGGCATTCAGATCATCAATAACACGCTTGACCTTATTCACGACGATATCAATCAGATTATGAGCGAGATATCCATTGACGACCCCGTCAAGGTTTATCTTAAGGATATCGGTAAAGTGCCCCTTTTGACGGTGGAAGAGGAGCTTGAGCTTGCACATAAAATGAGCGAAGGCGATCAGGCTGCGAAGAAAAGACTTAGCGAGGCAAACCTTCGTCTCGTCGTGTCCATTGCAAAGCGCCACGTAGGCAGAGGTATGCTTTTCCTTGACCTTATTCAAGAGGGTAACCTTGGTCTTATGAAAGCGGTTGAAAAGTTCGATTACACCAAGGGATTCAGATTCTCGACTTACGCTACTTGGTGGATTCGTCAGGCAATTACGCGTGCAATCGCCGACCAAGCGAGAACGATTCGTATCCCCGTGCATATGGTTGAGACTATCAATAAGCTCACCCGTACCACGAGATTGCTCGTTCAAAAGTTCGGTCGCGACCCAACGCCTGCGGAAATCAGCGAGGAAATGGGCGTGAGCGAAGAGAGAGTGCGCGAAATTCAGCGTATCGCGCTTGATCCCGTGTCGCTTGAAACGCCTATCGGTGAGGAAGAGGACAGCCACCTTGGCGACTTTATCGAGGATATCAACGTATCTTCGCCCCAAGAGTCCGCAACCTTCTCTATGCTCAAAGAACAGCTTCTTGCCGTACTTGATTCGCTTACTCCGCGCGAGGAAATGGTGCTCCGCCTTCGCTACGGCATTGACGACGGACATTCCCGTACGCTTGAAGAAGTAGGTAAAGAGTTCGGCGTTACGCGTGAACGTATCCGTCAGATTGAGGCAAAAGCGTTGCGCAAGCTTCGCAATCCCCAGCGTTGCAAGCGCCTCAAAGAATATATGGACTAATGGACCGCATACAAGCAATTTGTACGCTTATTCCGCCTTGTGACGTTTTGGTGGACGTGGGCTGTGACCACGGCCTCGTGTCGCTTTACGCCATTCAAAATTGTGCAAAAGAGGTTATAGCGTCCGACGTAAGCGCTGGTTCGCTCAAAAAAGCGCAGCAACTTTTAGAGGGCTATAAAAACGTCAGTTTCGTCGTAAGCGACGGCTTTGATAACGTGGAACGCGAAGTGGACGTAGCCGTAATTTCGGGTATGGGCGGACGGAAAATTCTGGAAATAATTTCTCGTCTTACCTATAAGCCCACGCTTATTTTAGGCGCGCAACATAACGTTTACGAGCTACGCCAGTACTTAGTGGAAAACGGCTGGAATATTGAAAAGGACTTTTGTTTTTTTGATCGCGGAAAGTATTACGATTTTATCCGCGCAGTCCCCGGAAAAAGCGAAACGCCCACCCACGTACATCTTAGTTTTGGAATTTATTACAAGCAAAAGAACGAGCATTTACTATCGTTTTTGCTCGATCAGAAAAGAAAAATCAGCGGTTACAAGCTAACCGAAAGCAATTTACAGCGACTCGCTCTTATTGAGGAGGTACTTAAATGGCAAGTGTAAAAGATATCGTGCGCCTTATTAACGCCGTTGCGCCCGAGTGCAACGCAATCAAGGACGGCTACGACAACGTAGGACTTATCGTTGGCAAAACTGAAAACGAAGTAAGCAAGGTTTTGTGCTGTCTGGACGTAACGGAAGAAGTTTTAGCAGAGGCAATCGAGCTTGACGCGCAAATGATAATCGCGCATCACCCGATGCTTTTTATGCCCACCAACCGCGTCACCGACGATACGGTTTTGGGCAGAAAAATAATCACGGCAATCGAGAGCGGTATTGCAATTTACGCCGCTCATACCTCGCTTGACTTTACGGCAGGCGGAATTAACGACTACGTAGCAAAACTACTTCGCCTTGAAAACTCCCATGTAATGGACCCCTATATTTCGGACATTGACGGACTGGGCAGAGTGGGCGACCTTGCAGAGAAAAAATTAGTCACGGCGCTCAAAGAGGAAGTGGAAAAAATCTTTTCCGACGCCTACGTGCGCGTTATAGGTGAGCCGTACGACTACGTTTCGCGCGTGGCAGTCATTAACGGCGCGGGCGGAGGGGACACCTCGTACGTGGATTTAGCGCTTGACGCAGGCGCGGACTGTCTTATAACGGCAGACTTAAAGCATCACGTGGCCGTTTATGCGAAGGAAAACGGAATCACGGTCATTGAACCGCAACATTACACGATGGAGCACGTCTATATTTCCGAACTCGTGCGCATACTTGACGAAGAGGCTCAGGAAACGGATTTGGACGTGACGTTTATCCAGTCCGAAAAGGACATCAATCCAAGAATTTAGCAAACAACAGGTGCGCTCACGGGCGCAATGGAGGCAATATGAATTTAGAAGCATTATTGAAGTATCAAAAAGCAGACCTTGAATACAAGAAGCTTAACGACGAGCTCAAGAATGATCCCAACTACAAGAAGATGAAAGATAGCAAGGAAGCCTATAACGCTGCAAAGCAAAAAGGTATTGATAGCGAAGCGGCTGCTGAAAGCGTGCTTGCTCAGTACGATAGCGCGCTTGCGTTTATGAACGAAAACGCAAAGAAAGTTGAAGAGCTTTGCGTAAAAATCAGCGCAGGACAGCTTAGCACGGAAGAGGAAGCTAAGGCGGTTGCCGAGCTTGAAGAGCTTAAAATCACGTTCAGCGAATGGGAGAAAAAGGCGTCCCAGCTCAAAGCAAACGCCGAAAAGGCGCTTTCTGAATACGCTACCGCTCAAAAGGGCGGTAAAACCGCAAGAGCGGAGTACGAAACTGCAAAAGCAAAATACGAAGAATTTAAGAAATCCAAAGAAGGTGGCCTTGCGGAGCTTAAAAGTAAGCGCGACGCTTTGGCGTCAGGCGTTGACGAAAAGCTTATGGGCATTTACAAACAGCTTACGGGCGAGGGCAAATATCCAGCTTTCGTAGCACAGCTTGGCGACGAGAAATTCCCCACTTGCGGTGCGTGTGGAATGATGCTCTCCGACACGGCAAAGCGCGACCTTAATGCGAACGGATATTGCCGTTGCGAAACTTGTCACCGTATTATTTACAAGCCCTGACGCATATAATCTACTAACAAGAAAAGGGAGCGAAAAGAATGACTAAAATTACCAAAGCCGTAATCCCCTGTGGCGGAATGGGCACGCGCTTTCTGCCTATCACGAAAGCCGTACCCAAGGAAATTTTGCCCATAGTGGATACGCCCGTGCTCAGCTACATAGTGGACGAGGCAATCAATAGCGGAATTACGGATATTATGATTGTAATCAATTCGCACAAGGAAATGATTCGTGAGTATTTCACTCCGTCGGCGTGGCTCGAGGACACTTTATCTAAGGCAGGAAAGACGGAATACGTTGACCTTCTCAAAAGCATTTATTCGCGTGCAAATATCCTTTTTGCATATCAGCCGTTGCCCAAGGGTAGCGGTGACGCGGTGCTTCAAGCGGAGAAATTCACGGGGGACGACCCCTTCTGTTTGAGTTGGGGCGACGATTTGATCGTGGGGGACGAGCCCGTTATGGGACAGCTTGCTAAGGCTTACGAAAAGTACGAAACGCCTATTTTGGGCGTTCAGCGCGTAGACACCGACGATATCGTAAAATACGGAGTTGCGAAGATTGCTTTTAGCGAGGGCAGAGCGCATAAGTGCGAGGCGATTATTGAAAAGCCTGCCCTTCACGAAATTCCGTCGCGACTCACGAGCTTAGGAAGATACGTCCTTGACAAGCGCGTTTACGACGAAATCAGAATCACGAAGCCGGGTAAGGGCGGAGAAATCCAACTTACCGATTCGCTCAACGCTATGTGTGCTAAATCGGGCGTGTATGCGTACGAGTTTACGGGAAAACGCTACGATATGGGCGACAAATTCGGCGCAATGCAAGCAATCGTCGAGCTTGGCTTAAAGAGCGATGAATACGGCGAGCGCTTCCGCAATTACTTAAAGGAATTTGCAAAAACGCTATGAGTAACTACGAAAACGCCTTTCTTTTTACCGACGATATAGCCGATATCGAGCGTGGTAAAAGCGCGCAAACGACCACTTTTACCGTCGCGACTAATTACCCCGAGCGCTTTGATTTTGAGGGCGTAACTGCGTACAAGATTGTCAAAACGGAAGGGGACGTGGTAGGCGATTTTCTGTTTTTGCCCTCACTTACCGACGAAAAAACGGTGGACGCGGTCATTGACGCGGTGCTGGGAAACGATGCAAAGCTAATCGTATCTGCGTGTTATAGCTTGGACGAAATCGGAATTATCGACGTAAAGTATCATCTTTCGCCCGTGCAGTTACTTCATAAGCTTGGTCTTTTGGAAAAATGCACGGTGGTGGGTGGAGTTTATCTTGATCGTGACGACGTTGACCTTATGAGTCAATGCGGTACGCCACTCGTACTGTGCCCGACCTCTTCAATGGGCTACGGCTACGGAATACCGCACTTTTGCGCGTACGAAAACAAATTAAAAGTCAAGCTTGGTAGTGGCGACAACCGATTTAACGGTAACGGTGATATGATTGCCGAAACGCGCGCGCTCGTTTTGGGTGTGAATAGTGAAATGCGCGGTCAGGTTTTGTCCGCAGAAAAAGCAATTACGCTTATCGGCGGTAACGCTCATAACGCAACTAAAAAACTATTTGGATAAAATAAATCCCCGCAACTCGGGGATTTTTGCGTAGGTGGATATGGATAGAAAACTTAACGTTTTAATAACCGGCTCGTCGTCAGGAATAGGTAAAGCCGTATGCGATTATTTTTTAAGTAAGGGTGACTGCGTTTACGGTATCGACCTTAAAAACGCGGACGAAAAAGAGGGCTTAACGCACTTTTCCGCGTCGGTTACTGACGAGAGCGCATTACTTGAAATTAAGCAAGAACTTTCAAAACGGGGCATAACGTTAGACGTCGTTTTGAATATTGCAGGCATACACAAGATGGCGTCGCTGGTTGAAAATGATTATAGCGAAATGAAAAAAGTTATCGACGTAAACTTGTGCGGTTGTATGCTCGTTTGCAAAACTTTCCATTCGCTTTTAGCAAAGTCGGGCAGAGTGGTTATCGTCACGAGCGAGGTAGCAGGGCTTGATCCTATGCCCTTTAACGGATTGTATAACGTGTCGAAAACGGCGCTCGACTGCTACGCGCAGGCACTCCGTCAAGAGCTTAATTTGTTAGGACAAAAAGTAGTGGTAATCCGCCCGGGCGCAGTACAAACGCCCCTTTGCGACGGCTCGCTTACGGCAACGCAAACGCTTTCTGATACCACCACCCTGTATAGTAGACAAGCAAAACACTTCCTTGCCATAACCAAAAAGTTTATGGGAAAACCTATGAGCGCAACTACGCTTGCAAAACTCGTTTACAAAGCGTCCACGAAACGCCACCCCAAACTTATTTATAACAAACACCGTAACGCCGGTCTCGTTTTGCTCGGCATTCTGCCCAAGCGAACTCAATGCTGGATAATCAAAAAACTCCTTAACAGAAAGTAATTACTTAAAAACGCCGAGGTACGTACCTCGGCGTTTTAGATTATTAGTAATCGTAATGGCTAGGGGTTACTCCCGTTTCGCGCTTAAAGAAAGAAGAGAAGTAGTTTTGTGAAGAAAAATTCATTTTTTCAGCCACTTCGGACAAATTTAGTCCCTCTCGCATAAGTTCAACAGCACGTTTTATGCGCAACGAGTTGTAGTATTTCATTATGCTCCAGCCGGCATATTTTTTGAAAAGGTTTTTTAGTGTTGACCGTCCTATTGCTTTTTGGGCGCAAATATCGTTTATTGTCAGCGCGTCGTCCACCGATTGCTCAAGGAAAGTAGCAACGTCTGAAAACAAATTGGTTTTTACTTCTTTTTTGTGTTGTCGCGTTTCATCTTTGCGCCTATAAAGGAGCAAAAGCAAACTTTCTATCAAGTTTTTTAGCACTTGACCATCGTCGTCAAAAGTAAAATTGGGGTTGTCGCGTGAGGATAGGATTTCCTTTTCAATCATATTGACGAGAGTAAGTTCATTGCCGTTCAATTTAAATTTGCCGTGAGGGATGAGAGAAATTGTTCCGCTTGCAGTAAAACTAATGGTAAGAATTCTTACCTTCTCATTTTTATTTGCCCAAACGTTGTGAAAAACCCCAGGCTGATGAATGAAAATTTCGTCTTTACTGCAGTCGTAAACTTGTGTTCCTGAAGTAATCCCTGCGTTACCTAATCTAATAACGCCTATTTCCCAAGTGTCGTGGTGTTCGCCTGCAAAATTGAAGTCTTTTTCGTAAGTGTTAACGAAAGCCGTATGCAGTTTTTCAATGCTTAACTTTTGCGAAATATTTATCATAACAATCTCCTTGTGTACTTTTGACCAAATTCATAAATTTTATGTCCAAAATCATATTGACAAAGTAAAATTTATGATTTATTATATCACTATAAGCAAAAAAAATCAATTATTAGGAGACAAAAATGGCTAATAAAAAAATTAGACTTGCCGTGCTTGGAACGGGACCGAGATGGATTTCATTAGCAAAAGTGTATATGCAACACCCTGACCTTGAAATTGTTGCGGTGTGCGATATTGCTGATGGCGCTGCGGAAGAGGCGGCACAGCAGTTAAAAGAGCATTGTGGATGCGAGCCGAAGGCGTTTACTTCATACGAGCAAATGCGCGACAACGCCATTTACGACGCGATTTTTATTACTTGCGATCCAGATATTCAGGTGGATTACGCAGTTGCGGAAATGGATAGAGGAATTCACGTTATGACCGAAGTCCCTGCCGCTTACACCATTGATCAATGCTATGCGCTAGTTAGCGCAGTACGTCGCTCGGGCGTGAAATATCAACTTGCCGAGCAAACTCGCTACTGGGATTTTATCGCAAAGTGGAGAAATATGGCTCAAAACGGCGAGCTTGGTAAAATTTATTACGCCGAGGGCGAATACTTGCACTTTGAAGAAAAGTGGGATTTTTATCGAAATAAAAAAACGGGCAAGCGCGTTTGGACTAACGATTGTAGTTACGAAAATGATCCCGAGTACGAACGCACTTGGCGTTATCGTACTTTCACCGATCCTATTTTGTACCTTCCGCACGAATTGTCACCCCTTTTATCAATAACGGGCGGTCGAATTGAAAAAGTTTCTTGTATGGGCACGGCAAGGGGCGAAAGTTATACGAAAGGGTTTGACGTGCGCGATCTTGAATGTGCAATTATGCAAAACTCAAACGGTGCAATTTTCTCGCTTCGAGCAGGTTTCACCACACCTTTTGGAAAGAAGAAACACACCAGCGCGCATTGGTATCAAATTAAAGGCACGAATAAATGCGTAGAGTGGTCGCGCTCAACCTTGGACTACGGAAAATCTTACGATCTAACTAACGGCTGGGTGGAGCATCCCGACTGGACGTGCGTATCACCCGACGCTCCCGACGAGTTCAAAAAAGCCTCACACGGTGGCGCAGACTATTATCCCATTTATCATTTTATCGACGCTATAAAGAACGACAAAACTCCGCTTATGGACGTGTACAAAGCAGTAGAGTGCGCAGCGCCTGCTATTCTTGCTAGCGAATCGGCAAAGAAAGGCGGAATTCTTTTGGAAGTTCCTGATTTCAGAAAATAATCAAAACGACGGTTATGAGAATTTTTTATTTATACAACGAAAAAGAAAGAGAAAAACTCAATAAAAACGGCTACGACTATTCGCCTGCGTATTTTAAGGCTTTGTTTACGCTTATGGGTGTTAGCGCGTCGGCTATTTCCACCAAAGAACTTGGTAAAATTAGTGAAGAAGATATTCTTGTAATAGGCGCAGAACGAATTGAAAGTTTGCCTAATTGTAGATGCGTGCTTTTGGGGACCAGCATGGGTAATGATTGCGCCGTTAGTGAAAGAAAGGAGCAGGTTTTTGCCTATTACGAACGTAAAAACGGACAAAAATTGCCCCTTTTCGTTCCGATAAAAGAACGACAAATTACTACGGGCGAAGTCGTTGCATATGCTTGCGACGGACAAAATAAAACGCCCGCGCTAATAAAAGGGGACAAGGTGTATGAATTTTGCTTTGACTTTTTGGCGAGCGTTTGGTTTAGTGGTGACGGATATATGCCACAAGCCCCGTCCGACTATTTCCCGTTGCACAGAACGACCGATTTTCGTCCGCTAAAGAGCGAGCTTGAGACTGACGCGTTCAACGACTTTTTAGTGGAAGAACTTGAAGAAATTCTTCGTGAATTTGGCGCATCTATGCTGTATAAACTTCCGCAAAAAGAGGGCAGAATCCCTGATATGCTAATTCATTTTTCGGGCGACGACGATTGCACGGGCAAGGATATAAATCTACAGGCTGTGCAAAATTTTAATAAGTATGGTTTTCCCTATCATATCAACGCGATGGCAAATCGTGGCGAGAATTTTATTTTTGACAAAGCAGTTTACGACGAGATAAATTCGCTTGGTTGCGAGATTGCTTTGCATACAGACTTTACTGCCGTTCCGTATTCGTGCGACTCGCTTAAAAGCCAAGTGGAACTGTTTGAAAAGCAGTTTGGTAATCATCCGTTCACAAACACTAATCATTGTTTTATTCAGGACAATAGTACGGCAGAGCGTATGCGTTGGTTTAACGCGTGCGGAATACGTGCGGACAACGGTAAAATCGGTAGTTTTGATCCAAGCAATATAAACGCTTTCGACCTGTATTCGTTCGGGTTTGGTACGGCTTTTCCACGTTTTACTTGCGACGACGCCCAGCACGGCAATAAGCATATTGACTCTATTGAAATCCCTATTACTTATTACGAACCCAGGCTTTACGAAGAGACCTCTGACAAAAGTAAGATCCGCGCGTGTATTGATGGTGCGAAAGAGCATGGACGTATAATTCAGTTTTTTATTCATCCGCATTACGTTTCGTATTATTACAAGGATAAAATTATTGCCACTATGCGAGTGCTTGACTTTATAAAAGAGTATACTGCCCAGTATGACGTGCTGTTCACAACCACGAATAATATCACGCGTTTTTGGTTCGATAGGCGCGATTGCTCGCTAAAAACGGATAATAACGTCATTACCGTGAATGCAAAAACGGACGTTATCGTAGTTCTTCCGTGCAATTTTACAGGTAAACAAATTTCCGTGGACGGAGTGGAAACGCCCGTTACTACGAAAGAGCAAAATGGTAAAACCCTATCTCTCGTTTGTATAACCGAAGGCACACATATTATCTCGTGTAAATAATTAAAAAACGACAACCTTGATAGTGGGTTGTCGTTTTCTATTCAATTAATAAATTAATTGTATTCCGCCATGACGGAAGTGGCAGAAAACAAAAAAACCTGTATCGTAATGATACAGGTTTTGGTGCGGTCAACAGGACTGAAGGCAACAGAGTTGCCTTGGCGTTCGGGCTAACGCCCTCGGCTGAGGAACTGCAAAATTGCAAGCAATTTATGCGTACAATCCTTTGCGACACAAAAAAATAGAGATGTAGAAAAATCTACATCTCTATTTTGGTGCGGTCAACAGGACTTGAACCTGCACGGAGTTACCACAAGATCCTTAGTCTTGCGCGTCTGCCAATTCCGCCATGACCGCGTTTCAGCCTGATTATTATACTAAACCAGAAAATATTTGTCAACCGATTTTAGGGTTATTTTGTAAATTTTTCACAAAAGAAAAAAAGAACGCGTTTTTATGCGCGGATAAGAGGGCGAAAAGTTGACAATCGGGCAAATATGCCGTATAATATTTATAATAATATATTTAAGGAAAATATATATGAAGAGAGCATTAAGAAAAATTACGGCGTTATTACTCGTTATCGTTTTAAGTGTTTTCACGTTTAGCGCGTGCAGTAACGTCAACGTTATAATAAAATTTATGGTGGACGGAAAATCTTATAGCGCCGTCGCAGTAACGAACGCCGACGACATTGATTTTCCCACCGAGCCAACGAAAGAAGGATATACTTTTGACGGGTGGTATCTGGATCAAAATATTTGGTCAAAGCCACTTAACGCGAAAGCAATAAGAGAAAAAGGCGAGGGTATAATCACGGCGTATGCGAAGTTTACGACGCAAGCGTCACAGGTTAGCTTTTCGCTTAGTAAAACGTCGGTTAGCTTAGGCGTGGGAGATACTTACAGGATAACCGCGGACGATAAGGTGGGCGTGAGCAATAGTGATTTTAGATGGTCGTCGAACAATACGGCGGTTGCTACCGTTTCTGGTGGAACGGTTAAGGGCGTGAAAGAGGGCACGGCGGTAATAACTGCTACGGCAAAAGGCGTTAGTAAAACTTGCTTGGTGACCGTAACTTCCACCGCAAGCTCCATAACGGGATCGTTTAGTTTAGTAGTGCGTTACCCGAACGGCACGGGCGTAAACGGACATAGCGACGGCACGGGCGGAAGTAGTGGAACGGAAGTTCAGATCGTTTTCTATTCGTCTGACAAAACCAAGTCTTATCCAGCCGTAACGCTCGATCAGTTCGGTGAAGTTTCCGTGTCTGCATCCGCAGTCTATAACGCGCTCCAGGACGACACGATTATCGCAACGGTGGTAGGCGTACCCCTCGGTTTTAGCGCAAACGACAAAACCTTGACGCTTACGAATAGGAGCGGAATCATAAGCTTAGCGGATACGCGTAGTCGCTTATACGTAAGCAATTTCAGCGCGGGATTTGGACACGTGTGGCTGGATAAAGCAATTGAAAGATTTGAAAAAGCGTACGCAAACGTTTCCTTCGAAACGGGCAAAAAGGGCGTAAAGGTAGTGGCGGACAACAACCGCAATTCCGCACAAACTATCCTTAATAAGATCCTTGATAATACCAACCCCACGACGAGCGAAGTATTTTTTATGGAAGGCGCGTCGTATAACGACTTCGTGTCAAGAAACGCTTTGCTTGATATCAGCGACGTCGTAAAGAGTAAAGCAGGTAACGATTCCGTAACGATTGAAAGCAAACTCACGAGCGATCAAAAGGGCTTTTATTCAAAGACGAGCAACTACTACGGTCTTCCGCACTACGGCGGATATATGGGAATAATCTACGACAAAGATTCGTTCGCAAACAACGGATATTACTTTGCAGGTGACACCGCGATTATCCAAGGCTACAATACGCTCGTTGAAAACGATAAGTATATTTTTGCGACTTCTACGCAAGCCAAGAGCAACGGTCCTGACGGATTGCACGACACCTACGACGACGGACTGCCCTCCACCTACGACGAGTTTTTTGCGCTTTGCGATTATATAGTTAGCAAGGGCAAAAAGCCGATAACTTGGAACGGAATTGCGCCCGTCGATTATCTTGAAAACCTTATGCAGTCGCTCGCGGCGACCTCGGACGGAAAAGAACAAACTATGATTAACTACGAGGTGTGGGGCTCGGCTGAAACGCTTGGTCGCTACGAAATGGGCGGATTCGTGCCCGATAGCGAGGCAACGATAATCGTGGGAAGAACGGCGGAGGAGCTTGCCCGTCAGAAAGGCAAGTACGACGCGCTCACCTTTATGTATAAACTTTTGAAAGGAAAATCTAATATTTACTATCCCTCGGCTGCGCTTACGGACTCAACGTACACGCAGTACGACTCGCAGGACGATTTCCTCTACGGCGCAAAATACGGCGGTCAGTATCCCATGATGGTGGACGGCGCGTGGTGGCAAGGCGAGGCGACGGAAAGCATCAATAAAATGGTAAATAGCTACGGCAACGCTTACTCAAAGCAAAACCGCAACTTCGGCTTTATGCCCTATCCCAAGCCCGACGAAAACTACGTAGGTAAGGATAACGTGCTTTTCGACCACCTCAGCTCGCTTTGCGCGATAAAGAGAGGTATTTCTACGACGAAGCAAGAAATGGCAAAAGAGTTCGTGCGCTTTATGTATTCGCACGAGTCGTTGTTTGAGTTTACCCGTCTTACCGACGTACCCAAAGCGGTAAACTATCAGCTTTCGGATAGCGAGAAAGCTCAGCTTACGCCCTTTGCAAAATCGCTTTGCGAGGTTAAAGAGAATAGCCAAATCGTTTATCCCGTATCAAAGAGCAACTTGCTCGCAAACGTACCCGGCGCATTTTTAACGGGCGCGTTGTTTACGGGTAGAGTGAACGGCGTTGATTACCGTGCTATCAACGCGATTACCGCAGGAATCAGCATAGACGCATTCTTTGACGGAATGTACGTGTACAGACAAAACTTAACTTTCAACTGGTAAAGAGAAAAGGAGTGACTAAAGGTTGCTCCTTTTTTGATAAAAATCGCCCTTATTTCCCTATAAGGGAAAAATATCCAAAAAATTTTTCAAAAATGCCGTCAAAAGGATTTTATTTTTTTGAAATTTGTGTTATAATGTCAAACAAGCGAGGTATTATGCAACAAAACGAGCAAAAAACGTCACAAAAAAGCGAATCGGCGATTATCGTCGAAACGGCAATTGCCACACTGTACTGGGTAGTGGTATTGTTTGCGTTGCTTTTTGCGACCTGGACGCTCGTTTTTCCGGCTAAAGCTATGGAATTTTACGACGAGATAGGTAACGTGCCCAGGGCTTACGACTGTGCCTCGCAGTACGCCCGTCACGCTCAGGGCGAAGAGGGAGTAAACGCGCGTATCCGTAGCGTAAATTACGCGATGGCTTTGTACGCACAAAACCCCGATTCGTACGCACAAGCGGTTGTGGAAGAAACGGAGGCGTTTTTGTCCAGCGAGGAGTGCGTAGAGCGCGTAAAGCTTATCGACGAGTACAATATCAGCGGTACTGCACCCGTACTTCATCCCAGCCTTTATAGTTACGCTGACCACTTGCTTGAATACAACGCCCGCGCAAAGGTCCGCCTTGGTAGAATTGCCGTCACGGTGGACGGGGAAGAGGTGGAGCTTTCTAAAGCGGTTACCGGACCTGCCAGCGCGTCGACCGTAGCGCAAATAAGCGCGATTATGGGCGAGATGAAAACGCTTAATCTTACCTTTACGGCGGAAGAAATTTCCGCGATAAAGTGGTACATTCAGGACTTTTACGCTGAAAGCGTAATATCCATAAACGCAGAAGTAACGCTGAAAGATTTGTATAATTTGTACGTATACGGAAAAGTGGCGTTACGCTTTGAAAGAATGGGCTTGCAAAAGCCGGTTACTACAGTTAATTATAAGGGCACGGAAACCACGCCCGACGAATTATATTCGCAATTATTGCAACAATACGATAATAAATTTTAACAGGAGACGAACATGAACAAAATCGTAAAAGAAGGACTTACGTTTGACGACGTGTTGCTTATTCCCGGTGAATCGCACACGCTCCCCAAGGACGTAGATTTGTCTACGCGCCTTTCCAAAGACATCAAGCTTAATATTCCCCTTTTGTCGGCTGCAATGGACACGGTTACCGAATCGCGTCTTGCTATTGCAATGGCTCGCGAAGGTGGTATGGGTATTATTCACAAGAATATGTCCATTGACGCTCAGGCGGAGCATATCGATAGAGTTAAGAGAAGCGAGCACGGCGTTATTACCGATCCCTTCTTCCTCGAACCCGATTGCTTGCTCCGTGACGCGCTTGCGCTTATGAACAAGTACCGCATCAGCGGTGTTCCTATTACGGTTAAAGGTAAACTCGTTGGTATTCTTACCAACCGTGACCTTCGTTTTGAAACCAACTTCGACCAGCCTATCAAAAACATTATGACGAGTGAAAACCTCGTTACCGCGCCCGTAGGTACTACGCTTGCGGAGGCGCAAAAGATTTTGGGTAAGCACAGAATTGAAAAGCTTCCTATCGTTGATAAGGACTTCAAGCTTAAAGGTCTTATCACCATCAAGGATATTGAAAAAGCTATTCAGTATCCCAATTCCGCAAAGGACAAGAACGGCAGATTGCTCGTAGGCGCTGCAATTTCCAACAGCTCCAACTATATCGACAGAGCAAAAGCGCTCGTTGAGGCTAAGGTTGACTGTCTTGTTCTTGACTCGGCTCACGGTCACAATATCGGCGTTATGCAAGCGGTTGAAAGAGTTAAAGAGGCTTGTCCCGATATCACGCTTATCGCAGGTAACGTAGCAACGGCTGAGGCTGCTGACGAGCTTTTCCGTCGTGGTGCAGACGTAGTAAAGGTAGGTATCGGACCTGGCTCTATTTGTACCACCCGTATCGTTGCAGGTATCGGCGTTCCTCAGGTAACGGCAGTTATGGACTGTGGCGAGGTTGCTGACAAGTACGGCAGAGCAATTATCGCTGACGGCGGTATCAAGTACAGCGGAGACATTACCAAGGCAATCGCTGCAGGTGCTCACGCTTGTATGGTTGGCTCGCTTTTGGCTGGTACTGAAGAAAGCCCCGGCGAACTTGAAATCTATCAGGGCAGAAGCTTCAAGACCTATCGTGGTATGGGTAGTATGGGCGCTATGGCGCTTGGTAGTAAGGACAGATACTTCCAGGCAGACGCTAAAAAACTCGTTCCCGAGGGCGTTGAGGGTAGAGTGCCTTACCGTGGATCTTTGTCCGATATCGTGTTCCAGCTTATGGGTGGACTTCGCGCAGGTATGGGATATTGTGGACAACCCACTATCGCTGATTTACGCGCTAACGCAAAGTTCGTTAAGATCACTTCCGCGTCTCTTATTGAAAGCCATCCCCACGATATTTCAATTACAAAGGAAAGTCCTAACTATTCGCCCAAAAACTAAAAACGGAGTAGTACGTTATGGCGATTTATTATATTTTGCTATTCGTTTCTGCGCTTATATTCTCTCTGCAATTCCTTATCACGCGACAGTATCAGCGTCGTAACGGAACGGGTTTCGTAAGCTCCGTGCGCTTGTCGTTATTTGCGTACTTAGCCATCGCGCTATTCTTCTTTATTAAGGGAAGCGTTACGATGGGACAAATCAACTTCGGATTCAGCTGGTTTACGCTACTGATGACCTTGCTCGTGTCCGTCGTAGGACTTTCGTGCGTATATATGGGAATTAAAGTGCTTGCCGTAGGCGATATGAGTATCTATTCGGTATTTATGATGCTGGGTAGCTTGCTCCTTCCAAGCTTAGTAGGACTTATATTCTACGGCGAAGAACTTACGCTTATTAAGGGAATCGCGTTCGTTTGTATGTTTTCGGCAATAGTTTTGTCCGTGTCAAGTATTGACAAAAGCAAGCTTACGCTAAAAGCGTTCTTGTACTACGTAGGCATTTTCGTTATGAACGGTATGATCGGCGTAATCTTTACTATTCACCAGAATCAACCCTCGCTTACGGCAGGCGCGATTTTGGGTAGCGACGGAACTTATTCTATCAATAACGACGTGTTTATGACGTGGTACGGCTTGTCAATGGTCATTCTTTGCGCGGTCGTTTACGCGGTATTGTTCGTGGTTAGCAAAATTAAAAAAGCGCCCGAGCTTATTGCCGTAACACAAGAAGAATCCACGGGCGAGAGCGCAGTAAAAGCGTTTACGATCTCGCTTGTGTTTGCCGCTTTGTACGGACTTTGCAACGGGCTTGGCGATTACTTTATCGCTCTTGCAACCCAGCCCGGGGCACTTGGCTCGTCCGTAACTTTCCCTATCATCAACGGCGGAACGATAATTTTCTCGACGGTTTGCGGTATGATTTTCTACAAGGAAAAGTTAAAACCGCTTACGGTAATCAGTATTTTGCTCGTTATCGCGTCGACTATCTTATTTATGTTCATATAAAACGAACGGCAGGGTACGTACCCTGCCGTTTTTGTGTTTTTTAGTGTTTATTTTCTAATGATTCTACCATCTTTTTCGTGCACCTGGATAATTAATGCTCTTTCTTGAGTAAATTTTTCAGGTTGATGAATACACATTTTTTTCGTTCCGTCAAAGTCGGTGAAAAACATAGCGTGACCACCGTTATTATCGTAAAGGGGTGGTTCAATATGTGTCCAAGGTCCACGAATATTATCAGCAGTTGCGCCTAAAACGACGTAATTGTTTGCCGGCATAGGCGACCAAGTGAGAAACAATTTTCCGTTAGAAAGACGCTGAATAAAAGGCGCATCCGAGCCGTAACGTAAAACGTTTTTACCTTCCCACGGGGTAGGTGATGCCGCTTGTGCGGAGTAGGGACAATCGTTCGAGTTGAACAAAAGGAAAGGCTCGCCCACAGGCGTAGTTAAATCTTTGGAAAGTTCACATGCGCAAATTTGTCCAACGTACGCACCTATTTCCGTTATATAGTTATCGGGCCAGTCACGTGAATAAACGATATAGGGGGTATCTCCGTCCACAAAAAGCGTGCCGTCAATGCAACTTTTGTCAAGAGGAGTAGCGGGGCGATTAGCAATAGGTGTAAAAGTGCCGTCTGGGGTGTCGCTTACTGAAATTTCCGTGCCACGCAATCCGCTTTTGCCCATAATGGAAACGAATAAGTAGTATTTATCATTATATTCGTGTACTTCGCTAGCCCATAAATCGTAATCTTTCCATCCACTGGTATCTAGAGTGTACACAGGGATAGGCTCTTGCCAGTTTGTTAAATCTGTGCTTTTGTAAACGCAAACGCTGTTGCTAAACTCTTCGACGGATGAACTATAAAGATAATAAGTTCCGTTTTTTGCTACGATATAAGGATCGCGTATTCTAATGTCAGTAGTTTTTTTCATAAAATGTTCCTATATTAAATGCACCGCCAAGATAGTGACGGTGCTTTTTGTTTTAGAGTTGGATTTTGTCTTCGATATACTTTTTGAGGTCAGCAATGGGCATACGAACTTGCTCCATGCTGTCGCGGTCACGAACGGTTACGCAGTTGTCTTCAAGCGTGTCGAAGTCAACGGTGATACAGAAAGGCGTACCGATTTCGTCCTGACGGCGATAGCGCTTTCCGATAGAGCCTGCCTCGTCGTATTCAACGTTAAAATATTTAGCAAGTTCTTCGTAAACTGCCGTAGCAGGATCGGAAAGTTTTTTTGAAAGGGGGAGTACGGCTGCTTTTACGGGCGCAAGGAAGGGGTGGAAGTGCATAACTACGCGCACGTCGTTCTTCTCGGCGTCGATAACCTCTTCGTCGTAAGCGTCGCAAAGTACTGCCAAAACGCTACGCTCAACGCCCAAGCTGGGCTCGATAACGTAAGGCACGTAACGCTCGTTAGTGTCGGGATCGAAGTAGGTGAGGTCTTTGCCCGAAACGTTCTGGTGCTGAGTAAGGTCGTAATCAGTTCTGTCCGCTACGCCCCAAAGCTCGCCCCAGCCGAAGGGGAAGAGATACTCAAAGTCAGTAGTTGCCTTGGAGTAGAAGCAAAGCTCCTCGGGATCGTGGTCGCGAAGACGCAAGTTCTCGTCCTTAATGCCGATGGTGAGCAACCATTCGTGGCAGAAGTTACGCCAGTAACTAAACCATTCAAGGTCAGTACCCGGCTTACAGAAGAATTCAAGCTCCATTTGTTCAAACTCGCGCACGCGGAAAATGAAGTTACCGGGCGTGATCTCGTTACGGAAGGATTTACCGATTTGACCGATACCGAAGGGAAGCTTTTTGCGCGAAGAGCGTTGAACGTTTACGAAGTTAGTGAAAATACCTTGCGCCGTTTCGGGGCGGAGATAAACGGTATTTTTAGCGTCCTCGGTAACGCCCTGGAAGGTCTTGAACATAAGGTTGAACTGACGGATATCAGTAAAGTTATGTTTCTTACAAGTGGGGCAGGGGATGTTATGCTCCTCGATAAACGCCTTCATTTCAGGTTGCGTGAACGCGTCGATAGGCTTGGGAAGAACGAATCCAGTTTCTTCGCACCAGCCCTCAATAAGCTTGTCTGCTCTAAAGCGTTCGTGACACTCACGGCAGTCGAGAAGGGGGTCGGAGAATCCTGCAAGGTGACCGCTCGCTACCCAAGTCTGAGGATTCATAAGTATTGCCGCGTCAAGACCGACGTTGTACTTATTTTCCTGCACGAACTTTTTCCACCAAGCGCGCTTGATATTACTTTTAAGCTCCGCGCCAAGAGGACCGTAATCCCAAGTATTAGCAAGACCGCCGTAGATTTCGCTACCGGCGAAAATAAAGCCTCTGCCTTTGCAAAGCGCAGTAAGTTTGTCCATCGTAAGATTGCTATTAGCCATAACAAAACTCCTGTAATAAAAATTTATTCCGCTTAATATAATATTAAATTATTAAAATTTTGTCAAGTGTTATCACATAATCGCGCCGTTTTCATATTATAAAGTAGGATATCCTTCGCTTTCAAAAGAAATTCAACGAAGAAAAACCAAGGACGCGTATCGGTGGCGCAGGTGCGTACGGCCTGCGTCGGTCGAAATTTAGAAAAGGAGGAAAAGTTATGTTCAATAACGGATGCGGATGCAACGATATTTTCCTTATCCTTATCCTGCTTTGCTGTTGCGGTGGCGGTAAGGACTGCGGTTGCTACGACCGCAAGGGCTGTGACTGTTGCGACTTGCTCGTGTGGTTGCTCTTAATCAACTGCATTTGTGGCAAGAACGATTGTTGTTGTAAGTAGGCTCACTCACAATATCTTATTGATTTTTGACGTAAAATCTCTGCGAAATCCTACTTATTTTTCTCGGTTACCGTCGAAGACGGTTTAGTAGGCTTATGTTAGTGTGATCGGTTTTGCGACCTACGCTGATATATTTGACCATACGGTATGGTCGTACTACGAAACAGGCTTTGCCTGCGCCCTCGAAAAAGAAGTGTCTTTCTTGTGATTTTATTGTCAAACCGCAATAAATTGCTAATCAATAATCTATTGTTCGATCGCCTTGGCTCGCTCGCAATATCTAATTATAGAAAACGCAATGAATTGTAATCAATAATTTATCGTAACAAAATTTATTATACATACAAAAGACGTAAAACTCTCATAAAACTTCACCCTTGGCTTGCGCCCGCCGTGACGCAAGCCATTTTCCTATTGCAAGTGGCGTAAAAACAATAAAAATAGCGCAAAATAAGTTAAAAATGCTTGATTTTGTACTGCCGTTATGGTAATATATTTAGGTATAGAATTTCGTCGCTACCCTTTGGAGCGAACGACGTAGTAATCGTGACAATTTTTTAGGCGGGCTATTGCGTAGCAAAGTCCAGCAAAGGAGTAAAAAATGAAAAAATCAAGACGGATTGCGTACGTGGCAACTTTTATCGCGCTTATTTTCGTAGCGCTGATGCTTGACACTCTCGTGGGCAGTTTCTTGCCCGTAAAACCTGCGATATTCTCGCTACCCACGGTATTCGTTTTCGTGCTGATGTTCGGTACTTGGCAATACGCGCTTTTGGGCGGAACGGTGTTTGGACTGTTATCGTTTGCGCGCGCGTTCATAACGGGAAGTATCCCTTTCCAAAATCCGCTTGTTTCCATAGTTCCCAGAATGATAGTGGGAATAGTGGCGTTCGGGGCGTACGCGCTGGGCACACTTATATTTAAAAGGACGAAGAAAAAGGAAATCTACGCGCTGGGCGTATCCGCTTTTATCGGAGTACTTACTAATACGCTTACGGTACTGTTCGCGATGTACTTTACCGACTTTACCACGCTTTCGGGCGTATTTAGCGCAATAGTAAGCTTCAACTTTCCTATTGAACTCGTTGCAACCACGCTTTTGACGCCCTTCTTGGTGCTTGGCGTTCGTCGTGGCTTAAAGATTGAAAAAATAGGGCAAAAGCAGTCGAGCGATTCGGCTGACCAGCAATAATTAGGGGGTGGCGCATTTTAACGGGTGCGCTTACCTTTGTTTTCGTTTTGCGCTTTCCCTATTATATATAATAAAGAAAAAGGAGGACGGCAAATGGTTTTAGTAATTGATATCGGTAATACCAACGTAAAACTGGGTGTATTCACTCAAAGTGGCGAACTCGTTCATTCCACGCGCTTGTCGTCGTCCACACACAAGACCAGCGACGAGTATTACCTTAATATCCGCGATTTGTTCCAACAAAAGAACATTGCAATCAGCGATATCGAGGGAGTAATTCTCAGTAGCGTTAACCCCAACCTCAACTACACGTTCGAGCATCTTATTTCCACTTACTTCCCCGTAAGGCTTATGGTGGTGGGTAGCGGAATCAAGACGGGGCTTAACGTGCGCTACGACAACCCCAAGGAAGTGGGTGCGGACAGAATAGTCAATTCGGTAGCGGCTTGCCACACTTACGGCGCACCCTGTATCGTAATCGACTGCGGTACGGCGACCACCTTTAACGTGATCAACGAAAAGGGCGAATTCGTAGGCGGTGCGATAAGCTTTGGACTTAAAGCAAGCGCGGACGCTTTGGGGCAAAAGGCTGCTAAACTCCCAAGAGTAGAGCTCGTAAAGCCCGACAGGGCAATAGGAAAGTCCACGATAACTAATATGCAATCGGGAATTATTTACGGTTACGTAGGTATGGTGGAAAAAATCGTGCAAAAGCTCAAAGAAGAAATGCGCGTAGACAAAGTAAAAGTTATCGCGACGGGCGGACTTAGCGAAATCGTAGCGTCGGAAAGTGACGTTATCGACGTGGTTGACCGTACGCTTACACTTCGCGGACTGTATATTTTGTATAAAATGAACGTTACGGCAGAGAGCAAGGAGTAAATTATGAAAACTGTAAAAGTGGCAATTATAGGAATGGGAACGGTTGGAGGAGGTACTTATGACCTTTTGACCGCAAACCACGATAAAATTCTCTCGTCGTACGGACTTGACGTTCAAATCAAGAAGGTTTTGGATAAGGACGAGCAAAAACTTGCAAATAAGGTTAAGCCTGAACAGGTTTGCCGTAGCCTTGACGAAATTTTGGCGGACGAGGAAATTTCTATCGTAGTGGAAGTTATGGGCGGAGTAGAGCCGGCTAAAACTTTCATTACCAAAATTATGCAATCGGGTAAAAGCGTCGTTACGGCAAACAAGGAGCTTATTTCTAAACAATGGGCTGACCTTGAACGCGTTGCGCGTGAAAACGGCGTAGGTCTTTACTTCGAGGCGTCCTGCGTAGGCGGAGTGCCCATCATCCGCACGCTGAACGAAAGCTTGCAGGGCGACAATATCAAATCCATTATGGGCATTATCAACGGTACTACTAACTATATCCTCACAAAAATGACCGAAGAGGGTATGAGTTACGAGCAAGCGCTTGCCCAAGCGCAACAGTTAGGTTACGCAGAGTTCAATCCCACCGCGGACGTTGACGGATACGACGCTATGTACAAGCTGTCTATCCTTTCGTCACTCGCATTCCACACCTGCATTCCCTACACCAGTATTTACCGCGAAGGTATCACCAAGGTTTCTCAGGACGATATCACGTTTGGTAAAAATACGGGCTACAAAATCAAGCTTCTTGCTATCGGTAAGAAAAAGGACAACGACGTAGAAGTGCGCGTTCATCCTACGCTTATAGCAGAAAATCATCCCCTTGCATCCGTATCGGGTGCGTTCAACGCAGTATTCCTTAATGGCGACTTCGTGGACGACGTTATGCTTTACGGTAGGGGAGCGGGCGCATACCCCACGGGTAGCGCAATCGTAAGCGACGTAATTTATTGCGCGCTTAAAACCAGTCACGTTTACACCGACTTTGAAAACGACGGAAAAGTCAGCGAGGATATAAATATCGTCAGCGACTACGAGAGCAAGTATTACGTCAACCTTATCGTAGACGACAAGCCGGGCGTAATTGCAAGCATTTCTTCCGTTTGGGGTAAAAACGGCGTGAGTATCAAATTTTTCAATCAGAGCGCTTTCACGCAAAATGACTACGTGCCCATCGTAATTATGACGCACACGTCCAACGAAAATATGGTTCAGAAAACGCTTGGAGAAATCGCTTCGCTCCCGTGTGTACGCGAAATTCGGTCCGTAATTAGGGTAATTGACTGATTTTACATAAAAAAATTCAAAATGAATAATAATATCTTTACAATTTTATCAAAAAGTGTTTGACAAAAAAAGGGTAAAATTGTATAATTGATATGTTAGACTGCAAAAATTGCAAATACTATAGGAGAATTAGAGTTAAATGAAGAGTAAGAAGAGCTTTGTTGCAGGATTGTGTTCGCTCGCACTCGCGGCATCCGTTGCTTTTAGTAGCATTGGATATCAGCCCGCGCAAAAGGTTAACGTTGCGGCTGAAACCTTTGACGTAAACGTACAATCCGAAGTAAGTTACATGGCACAGGTAAACGTACCCACTGCACCTGCAGGTTGGGACGTAAAGGTTATCGCACCTAACGGAGACGAAGTTAGCGCTACCACGAATTTCGTGGCTAACCAGCTTGGTCACTATACCGTTACCTACACCAAGACGGGAACGACCGAATCGTACAGCTTTACCGTATTCTGTTCGGTTGAAGAGGATTACAAGCTCGTTGTAAAGAACGAGTACGAAATCCCCACCTACGTAAAAGTAGGCACGGCGAAGAAGCTTCCCGCTGCAGAAGTAGGATATTATAATGAGGATGGCGAATGGGTTGCTGTAAACAGCACCGTTACCGTTAAGACGGACAAGGGCGAAGCAATCACCCCCGGTACTGATTTCACTTTCGCAAACGCAGGTAGCACCTTCGTCGTATACAGCGCAGCAGTAGGCGGCGGCACGAAGTACATCACCAAGACTTACGAAGTAAAAGTACAGGCAGATTTTGAAGACACGAAAGCACCCACGCTTTCCGTAAGTGGCGTACCCACCTCCGGAAACGTTAACATGGCAGTAGTTCTTCCTAAGGCAACGGCTACCGATACTTACGACAGCAACGTTAACGTCGTAGTTACCGTTAAGGGTAAGAACGCAAGTGGCGAGCTCGTTGCAGTTAAGGAAGTAGAGCTTAACGACAACGGCATCGCAACCGCTGAAAAGAGCACGGATGCAGTTTTCGATAACAATGAGAACATGACCTTCTATCCCGTTCGTAACGGAGATTATAAGGTAACCTATCAGGCAATCGACGACAACGGTAACACCTCCGGTGAAGAAACCTACACCATTACCGTTTCGGATAAGAAAGCGCCCACCATCACCATTGACAGCGCTAAGATTCCTGCTAAATGGGGTTACAACAAGGTTGAAAAGCTTGCAGGCAACGACGAGAGCGTAAAGGAATCGCTTACCGATACCGCAATCACGTTCCCCGTTCCCGAGTTCTACGATAACAAAGACGCAGCTGACGATTTGATCGTTACCTTCGCTATCAAAGATCCCGAAGACAAGACCGTTGTAAACTTCACCAACATCAACAGCGCAGAGGGTAGCAAGTACACCAGTACCGTTACCAATAAGGAATATACCTTCACGAAAGACGCGCCCCTTTCCTTCAACTTCAAGGAATACGTTGATGCAGTAGCAAACAACTCCAACTATCAGTACGAAGGCAACTACGTTATCACCTATTCTGCAAAGGATAGCGTTGGTAACAAGGCTCAGAAGTCCTTCACCATCAACATTGTAGACACTTACTCTGATGATAAAGCAGTAAACGTAAGCTTTAACAACGTTGAAAAATACGTTGTAGCTAACGCAAACAAGGCAGTAGAGTTCACCGTTCCCACCCCCGTATACTCCAGCGCAGCTGACACCGCTCTCGCTCTTACCTACACCGTTTCTTGCGGTGCTAACAGCGTAGAAGTTAAGTCCGCTGAGGTTGTTGAGATCGTTAAGGACGGCGCAGATTACAAGCTCGTTGCTGAGGCTGGTTCTATCGTAGTTACTGGGGATCTTACCTTTACCGCAGTTGCTACCTCCGACGCTGGCAACGTAGCAGAGAAGAGCGAAACCGTTAAGGTTCTTCTTCCCACCTCTGGCAAGCTTTACACCGCAGTAGAAAGCACCATTTCCGCATCCGGCCTTACCACCGCTCAGGTTAAGCAGGAAGTTAACGGCGCAATCAAAGTTACCGGCGTTACCGACGCTAAGTCCGTAGGCGTTGAATTCGGCGTTAAGGACAGCGAAGGCAACTACGTAACCGCAACCGCTCAGGTTTATAGATACGACGGCGCTCTTTACGTTCGTAACGTTTCCTTCGACGCAACGAAGGCTGGCGTTTACACCGTAGAGGCTAGAGTATACGATATCAACGGCAACAGCACCGTTTCCGTAAGCGCAGTAGAAGTTGCTCAGGCTACGGCTGGTGGCAACGACGTTATTGAGCGTGCAGCTCTTAACTCCACCGTTGGTGACGTAAACGTAGCAATCAAGTTTGCTAACGAGTCTATCGACGTTACCGGTTATACCAACTTCGTAACGCTTGACGCTGACGACGCTCTCGTTCTCGTAAGCGAAGTTACCGGTGGCAAGTTCGCAGTTCTTGGCGACAGCTTCACCGCTCGTAACACCGGTAGATATACCGTAACCGATAAGGTTGTAATCATCAGCAAGGCTAACGCTGCTAACGACAGCACCAGAATGGCTGGCGACGTTAAGGCGTTCCTCGACGGCAAGGCTGATTCGTCCACCGTTCTCGTTAAGGACAACAGCTCCGTTAAACTTGAAGTTCAAGGCGAAATGCCCTCCTACAGCGAAATCTCTTCCGGCACCGACAAGAAGTACGTAGAACTTCCCAAGGTTGCAGCGTTCACCGATAACGCAGGCGCTACCGAGATTAAGCTCGAAGTTAAGTCCCCCAAGGGAAACGTAGTTGACTACGTTGAATCCACCACGGCTGGCAAGGCGTATAAGTTCGAAGTTACTGAAAACGGTACTTACACCGTTACCTATACCGTAAAAGTTGCTAACAAAGAAGACGCTACCTTCACTTACAGCGTTAAGACTGGTGACCTCGTTGCTCCCGTAATCACGGTTGACGGCACGCACGCTACCACTCTTAAAGCAGGCGAAGAGTTCACCTTCCTTAAGATCAGCGCAACCGATAACAAGACTGATGCAGCTGACCTCGTTTACACCAAGAAGGTAATCGGACCTGACGGCAACGAAGTTGGTACTTCCATCAGCGGTACTGGTACGACGTACGCTAACAGACAGACCCCCACGGGTGGTGCATTCACGCTTGACGCAAGCGGTAAGTACACCGTTAGATACGAAGTAAAAGACGCAGCAGGCAACGTTGCAGTTAAGGAATTCGAAATCACCGTAACCAACACGACCAGCAACAGCGGTATTTCTCTCGCTGCTCTCGGTGGAATCCTTATCGGCGTAGGCGTAGTTCTTATCTTGCTCGTAGTCGTATACCTCTTCAGATTCCGCAGAATCAAGAAGTAATTAAACGAAAATTCTCACGAAAGCGGTTCTTTGATTAAAGGACCGCTTTTCCTTTTTTATGGAGTTTATTTTATGGGAGTAATACCCGAAAAAAATGAATACAGGAATTGTCCGCCCGAACGCGTAAAGCAGTTTTGCGACGCTATTTCCGCGCAAAAGCTTTGCGAAAAGGTAACCTTTACGCCTGCTGACGAGCGTTCGCATTTTGATCGTTACGGCTTTATTAAGAACGGCAAAAAGGTTATCGTCGTTTACGACGTTAAGGCGAAAATTTTGAGTGTAACTGCGTTTGACGATATCGCGCCTGCGCTTTTTTCGCTATACAACAAAATCGCGAACGCGAAAGCGGATGCGCCCCAAATTCAGCCTAAAAAAGAGGACAAAAAACAACCCGTAAAGGCGAATAAACAAAAGGGCAAGGTGGAGGAAAAGGCGCAAAAACAAGCCGAAAAAGCCCCAAATAAGCCCAATAAGGATAAACAAGTAACCAAGCCGAATCCGTCACAAAGGACTGAAAACGCTCCTAAAAAAGAGGAGAAAAAGGTAGAAAAGAAAGCGGATAAAAAAGTGGATAAAAAGCGCGAAAAGGTCACTCCTAAAAAAGGGCAAAAACAGGCGGAGGTTGCAAAAGAAAACGTCGTAGCAAAGGTTGAGCCAAAGCAAAAAGAAAGCGTAATAACGCCCGAAAACGAAAGTGATCACGGCGGTATTACTTTCAAAAAATTCGCTAACGAGCGCTTTGACGAGGTCGTTGAAAAGTTAGGCAAAGACAAGCGCCTTAAACTCAAAATGGAGGCAAAGGCGGACAAGGGTAAGCCCACGGAAGTCGTTACTTACACCATTACGGGTGATAAGCAAAAGCTTAAGCTTCGCTATATGCCCAAAAAACTCGTTTTGCAGCTTCAGGGCAAGCAAGAGGCGTTGTTCTCTGAAATTCGCCTTGTTTTGTCTGAACAAACGGACTACCGCTCGGCGGTTGACGCGCATATCGAGCAGAGTAGCGAAGATAAAAAGGCGTCCGAAGTGGAACGCCAGCTCAAAAAACTTATCCCTCACGCATTACCGTACTTGACAGACCAAGTAAAGCTTGACTTTACCATCGGCGTGATTGAAATCCTAAATTCTACGGTAACGCATTACGACTATTCAATGTTGTTATTGCCTGCTTTCCGTGGTCTTGAGCGCCTCATTTTTGACGTCCAGCGCGCTCAAAACGTCGTCGTTAAAATGATAGGTCAGGCGTATGAAAAGCAAAACGGCGAATACGTGCTTAAAGCGTCGTATTGCCGCAAAATAAACAGCGTCGTGTACCCCGAGGTGCTCGCCGCCCTTTACCGCGAATATTTTGCTACGCGTAATTTCTACACCCACTCCGATAGCTCGGAAAAGAGCCAAGCACGCGTGCTTTCCTCCCGTCAGGACGCTATCGACGTGTTTAACGAAATCCTCGCCGTCGTCGAGTATAACTGCCGAAAACTCTCCGAAATCGGCTTTACGCTCAGCCCCGACGATAAGCCCGCACCCCAGCCCAAACCCGCCAAAAAGCAAAAATCGCGCAAATAACCCCAAAAACAAAACGAGCTACCACGTAGTAGCCCGTTTTTATTTATATACGGATAATTTTCCATTGTTCTATTAGTTTTTCCAGCGATTGCGTTGCGTTAGCTGGCGAGGTGGAAGGCAGGCAAATCGCTTTGATTTTGGTAGCCTTTTCCAAGTAAAGCTTATAGTATTTTTCAGCCGTTTTGCCGTTTACGAAAATGCGTTTTACGGGCGCGTTATTCAAAATCACGCTCAAATCGTTTGCCGTCACGTCCTTTATGCTCGAATCCGAACTGCCTTGTATTTCGCATTGTCCGATAACGTCCCACACGGCGATTTTATTATTAAGCAAAAACGCCTTTTTCTCGGCGATAGTGTAGGGCGTAGGCTGATTAAATACACCCGAAACGACTTTCCAAAACCTGTTTTGCGGATGCCCGTAAAAGAAAGCTTGTTCACGCGACTTCACCGACGGAAAACTCCCAAGTATCAGAATCTCGCTCCGCTCGTCAAACACCGGCGGTATAGTATGCACAACCATATCAATAGTCCTTTAATAGGTTTTTAACCCTAATAAATAGTCAATCGAAACGTCAAAAAAGGTCGCAATACTACAAAGCGCTTTTAAATCAGGCTCGCGTTGACCACTTTCCCAAAAACTTATGGTTTGATTGCAAAATCCAAGCGCCTCGCCTAATTGACGCTGACTCAATCCCTTTTCCGTGCGTAATTCTTTTAATCTACTACCAAAAATATTTCCACTCATGTAAAATATTTTACCACAAATCCTACATTTTGTTTGACATTCCTACATTTTGTAGGATATAATAACATTATTATAATTATACAAATGGAAATAATATTAGCACTAATTTACTTTGCATTGTTGAAATTTTAATGGTATACTTATAGCAAAGAATAGATGAGGAGAAAATAGATGAGAGTAAAACATAGAGCAAGTGGGCACGTAACAAGCGGCGTAAAATATGGAAAACCAAATCCGCCTAAAATTAAAGGTAAACGCGGTGAAAATCTTAAATGTATGTATGCCGATAAGGCGGGTAAATGTATCAATAAAAAATCGCGATGGTTTAAAACTTCGTGTAGTGCATGCAGTTATTTTGTTATTGAACATAAGCCGAAACAAAAAGAACCTATCGAGGAAGAAACGGTAATTAAAAGAATAGCAGTAAAGCCTCTAAGGGAATTATCTGTTGCAGAAAAGAAGTTTAAAGAAAATTTATGTAATATAGGTTTGGAAGTTTATCATAATAAATGGGGAAAAGTTGGACGAGTTAACTTTTTTGATGAGAAACATATTGTCGTAGATTTTCCAACGATTGGATTACAAGTATTTTCAATTGATTATTGTATACAACATAGGGTTTTACAAATAAACCAAACTTTCCGATCTGATAGTAAACAAATAAAGGAGGAGAAAAAGGTGAAAGCAGGGGATATTATAAAAGCGAGAACGCACGCAGAATTTTTAAATGAAGTTTTTGGAACAAATTACAAACAATGGTATAAAAGCGTGTGGGAATACGATAGCAGTTATATCGTGTGGATGGTGTGTTTTGATGGGAAAAACCGTAGCGGATGGGTGAATGAATTTATTTCGCCGGATGAAATTCGCGAAGAAAATCTTTATAATGTTAGCGAATGGAATGGAAAACCGGTGCGATACTCCACAGGGCAAAAACGATTGACGTTTGAGATTGATGAAAGCGGACTTACGCGTAAATACATATTTAAGGGCGTTTTTGCTCCTGACGAGGAAAAGAGTGACCCGTATAAAGTACGCTACTACTATAAAGTTTCAGACATTTTTCCAGTATAATTTTTTATTGAAGGTAAAACAATAGGGAGAATTATTATGGAAGAAAAAAATTATTATATCGTTCCGTATGGAAATAAAGTTATTAGACGAAAAGATATTTATGAGTTTAGGGATAGACGTTATGTCTTAATACTCGATACCGTAGAGAAGATAGATAGTGATGCTTTTAATGATTTTGAAAATCTTGAGGGAATAGTTGTTCCTAGCAAGATGACGACGAGTATGGTGTTTGCGTCATTGAATCCAAATATTAAAAGAATGACATATAATTTATATGAAAACTGTGAATATTGGGGGGACGAAGATAATCCTTATTTGATTTTGATTCGCCCTACTTTAATAACGATAAAAAAAGCAATAATTCATAAGGATTGTAAAGTTATTGGGGACGATGCTTTTTTTAAATGTAATAAATTGGTAAGTGTGAGTATTCCTGATAGCGTAACTACAATAGGGAAAGGGGCTTTTTCGTATTGTGAAAAATTAGAGGAAGTTGAAATTCCTGATGGCGTAACCGCAATAGAGTGCGGTGTGTTTGGTGGCTGCGAAAAATTAAGAAGTGTGAAAATCCCTAGTAGCGTAACTACAATAGAGAAGTTTGCTTTTTTGAGTTGTAAAAAAATAGAAAATATTGAGATACCTAATAGCGTAATCGAAATAGGCCACTGTGCTTTTAGTAGATGCGAAGAATTAAAAAGTATAATAATACCTAATAGTGTGACGACAATGGGGAGCTGTTGCTTTTTGGGGTGTAAAGAATTAAGTAGTGTAGTTATCTCTAATAGTTTAACAGGGATACAAAGCGAAACTTTTTCTGAGTGCATAAACTTAACTAGTGTTACAATGCCTAATAGCATAGTAAAGATAGGTGATTCGGCTTTTAGTGGATGCGAAGGATTGAAAAGTATAACAATACCTAATAGCGTAATCGAAATAGGTCGCCGTGCTTTTAAGGGTTGTTCTATGTTAAATGACGTTACAATTCCTAATAGTGTCAAAGTTTGGGGTGGAAATGTTTTTGAATACAGTTTTCAGTTTGGAATCAATTCTGATGGACAGTGTAAATATATAGGAAATGATGAAAACCCGTATTTAGTTTGTTTAGGACCGCTTTCAGGAAAAAGAAAAACAATTGTTATAAATGATAAATGTAGATTTGTTGAAAGTCTTGCATTTGTGTGCTGTGATAATTTAATTGAAATAACGATACCTGATAGTGTAATTTCGATAGGGTGGGGTGCTTTTATGCGGTGTAATAGTTTAGCTAAAGTATCTATTTCCCAAAACATAAAAATTATTGAAGGACAGACATTTGAAGAGTGTGAAAGTTTAATTAAAGTGGTAATTCCAGAAGGGGTAAAAGAAATAAATCATGATGCATTTAAGAATTGTTATAATTTAGAAGAGATTATTTTTCCTAAAAGCTTAAATAGGATATGGGGATCTTTTGTTGGATGCAAAAACTTAGTAAAAATTAATTTTCATACTGAGGCTAATGTGGAAATAAGTAGAAAAACGTTTGATGATATTTTAAAATATAATGAATATATGGGGTGTTGCTATTTGGGTAATGATGAAAATCCATATTATTGTTTAGCTAAAGTGATTTCTGAAGATATTCAAACAGCAATAATACATCAAGATTGCAAAGTTATAGTTGATGAAACATTTTATGAATGCAAGCAATTAAAAAAAGTTGTAATTCCCGATGGGATAACTCGTATTGGTCCCGGGGTTTTTGCTTGGTGTGAGAATTTAGAAGAGATTATATTGCCAAAAACGTTAGTGAGTATTGGTTGGGATGCTTTTTGTAACTGTATAAAATTGACTAACGTAGTTTTGCCCAATGGTGTAGCAAATATAGAAAGAAGTGCTTTCCGTTTGTGTGAAAATTTAATAAACATAACTCTTCCTAATAGTATAATTGAAATTGAGGCGGGTGCTTTTTCGGGATGTGAAAAATTAATAGAAATTAATTATGATGGAACAAAAGAACAATGGAATAATGTAAATCAACGTAAAATATTTATGGATGACAAGCCGATTGAAAATATAGTGTTTTTAAGGAACAAATAAAGTTGTTGTTTTGTTGCAAAGGAGCGAGAAAATGGAAGAACAAATTAGAGAAAATGTATCTAAATTTTTAAAAAAGTACCGTAAGGATAGAAATTTAACGCAAAAACAACTCGCGGAAAAGCTTGGCTATTCTACTAAGATGATATCAAATTGGGAGCAATGTGTTATTGATATGCCTTTTGATATTGTCCTTAAATTACGAGAGGAAACTGAAACGCCTATTGACGAGATTTTTGGTCTAAAATTTGATAGAGCGTATGAGGATGTAGAGGATCGTCTATTTTACATGTGTAGCGACTATGCTTGCGATGAAGGTAATATGGCTTATACGTTTAGTATGTATGAGGGCATAAGTGACGAAGATGATTTGCATTGTTGTGCTATGGAAGATATGTACAGATTTTTGGAAGAAGAACTAGGGGCGGAGAGTAATACCGTAAATCACGATGAAAAGAAATCAAGGGCAAAATTCAATAAGGAAATTATGGGAAGAAATGAATTTACTCATCTTGTTCGTGAAAAATATTTAAATCCAATTTACGTAAAGAATCAAGAAACGGGCGAATTAGAGATTGAATATGAACTTGAGTGGGATTTTGGTATATTTTTGTGCTTGTTGGAAATGAAAGCGACGCTACGTGAAATTGAATCGATGTTCAAGAAAAACCCAAAGGCAAAAGAGGATATGGAAGAATCGTACAATGCGGTGTTGGAAATTATAAAAGAATACGAAGATATGTACGTTAGAAAGATATCTTAACCCTATATATTATATTTAAAAGGAAGTAAAAACATGGAAACAAGTAAAGAACAAGGAACTAATTTTTGCAAAAAACATCGTTGGAGTTATGAAGAAGATAAGACGTGTTGTCGTATTTTTATAGAAACTTATATAATGAAGCATATTAATTGTTCGATTGATGAAGTTATTAAAAAGATTTTAAACGTTCACCCCAGTATGCAAATTGGTTCTATTAGGATGAAACTTCAAAATATTAAGCAAATTTGCTTAGAGTACGGAATAGAAGATAGTTCAAGCATTAGTCCATTATATAAGTATTCTAATCAAAATCTTCAAGCTATGCGAGAGTCTTTGCAACAAGTAAATATTATAATATAAAATAACGGAAAAACAGGAGGAAAATATATGGCACATCATTATGCAGAAACTTTTTATATAAAAAACGAACCATATGAATATCGCAAAAAAATTGGATTTAGGGCGTATAACTCTAACGGAGATTTAGTGGGTATAGTTCATATGACTAACGATATTAGGACGCCAGCATATGAACATTGTGAGTTTGCAATATTCCCCAAATATCAATTAAGATATGGCGAGTGGCATAGAATAACTTCTTATGGCGCTAGATTGCCGTGGAAAAGGCTTGTAAAAGAACTTCACGAAAAAGGCGTATACGAAGTTTACGTTGATTAAGAAGAAAAAGGAGTGACAGTAGTCGCTCCTTTTTGCATAGTCGATTGTATTTCACTATTAAAACAACGGCGGTAGCAAGACACCGCCCTACGGGGTTAAGAAGACGGCAGATAATGTAGTAGCCTCCATCTGTCGAGGGAGGTGGCACGCGTCAGCGTGACGGAGGGAGAGCCAGCCACAGGGTGTTCAGTAGGCACGGAATAGGGTATACAACTTTAAGACCTACGCCAACGCCTTTGACCACGCGGTACATCTATGTTTAATTGTAGGGCGGGGGCTTGCTCCCGCCGCAACCGAAGGTGGATTAGTAGGCACGGAATAGTGTGTACGGCTCGTTGACCTACGCCAACGCTTTTGACCACGCGGTATACGGGCGGATACTATCCGCCCCTACAAAACCGTATGGGCTTATACACCCACTTGTCATTGCGAGGAGCAACGCGCGCTGTCATTCTCGAGCAAAGCGAAGAATCTCGCGCGGCGACGCGGCAATCTCAAAAGACCAAGCGTATGTTACGAGATTGCCACGCTGACGCTCGCAATGACACCCAAAGGGTGTTTCGTAGGCACGGAATAAGGTATACAACTTTAAGACCTACGCCAACGCCTTTGACCACGCGGTACATCTATGTTTA
>JAGAPD010000018.1 GCA_017623435.1 Clostridia bacterium | reverse complement strand
TCTTCGCTCCGCTCGCAATGACAGCGCGCGCAAAATTACGACCACACCGCACGGTCAAAGGCGTTGGCGTAGGTCTACACGCCATAAAGCTTTGCCGTGCCTACTATAAACCGTCGTTGACGGTCGACTTCGTTCGCATTGAGATTCTTCGCTACGCTCAAGAATGACAACAATGCTCACTTCGCTCAGGATGACATCAGGGGGTATAAGCCGTACAGTTTTACCGTAGGGCGGGGGCTTGCTCCCGCCGCAGGCATAGCCTGTTTCGTAATACGACCAAAAATACGATCTTTTCGTAGGGTGTAGGCTTGCTCCCCTATGTCGTGTATGTTACCGCTTACTTTGGTCTTTTCGTAGGGGCGGTCTGTGGTCGCCCGTTTATCGTTTTAAACTAACAAGACGAACGCAAGTTCAAAATTGTGAATAAAACACAAAACGGCAGGGGGCGTACCCTGTCGTTTTCAATTAATTCGTTAGAAAAATGCGTTTTGGAGAGACGTAGAGGACGGGTAGGGCGTAGGTTTTGGACAGATGCCATACGCGGTTTTCGTTCTCGGGGCGGTATTCGGGCTCGAGCGCGATAACGGCATGGCACTTGCCTTTTAATTTTTGCATAATAAAGTTTACTCGCGCGTCTCCGCCCACGAGCACGGCGTATTTGAGCTGATCGGAAAAAATTTTCACCCAGCCCGACGGGGAAAAGGGTGGCGAGACGGAGCAAGCGTCCACGATATCAATAAGATTGCCGTCGTGCGCGATGACGGCGGATAGGCGTTTTATATTATAGTAAGCGAGCGTGCAACCCACGATAACCGTGCCTTTCGTTGCAAGGGATAGGTTGGTTATTTTGCGCAAAGTCATCTCGCGCCCGTCCATTTCCTCTATCAAGTTAACCTCTACTCCGTGCGCAAAAACGGTCAAGGGCGAAGGAAGGGCGGTCAGCGTGGACGAAAGGGGGGAAGTGGTTGCAAGCACGGGGCAATCGCATACGGTAAAGTTTTCCATAATTTATAGTATGAAAAAGGGCAAAAAAGTGTTAAAAGCGATGAAAATATTAGATTTTTATTAAAAAACTTAAAATCGCGCGCATATAATTTGACTATTGCGGTTTAGGTTGCTAAAATTAAGGTATGGTATAATTAAAAGAATAGCAAGGAAGAAATTGACCTCCTGCTTGCAGGGGGAATAAGTCCGTTTTTGGACGGGGAGTAGATTATGAAAAAATCTGAAGAAACGGTTGATACCAAAGAAAAGAAGAGAAAAGAGAAAAAGAAGAAGAAAGGGTTTTCCTGTTGTGGCTGTATGCTGGGCGTGTTTCTGGCGCTGGTCGTAGTCGTAGTGGGCGCGGCGGGCGTAGGACTTTACTTTGCTAACGACTACGTTCAGAACAACTTTGATATGACGCTGTGGGATACCTTCTCCGTGGTGGGCGACGTTTACAACGCCGACAGGGGAAAAGTCGTAACCAACGCACCCGTTGCCGGCGACGAAGAGGCGTTCTACGACGGCGTGAACGGCGCGCTTATGCTTAAAGAAGGCACGATTGACGAGCAGTTTATCGACGACCTTATCGCGGCGTCGGGCGAGCAAAACTCTGATCCCGTTACGAAAGGCGCTTTCTTCAGCGACGGCGGTGGCGACGAGCAAGAGCAAGCGGACGAAATAATGCAAAAGCTTATGGATGTTCTCAAGCGTGAGAATATCGACACGGAAAAGCTTGCAAAGTTTACGGACGATTACGATTATAGCGCGAACTACGACACCGACTTTATACTGTCGTTTAGCGACCGTCAGATCACGGCGATTATTAACAAGATTTTCACGTCGGCTTTGGAAAGTCAGAGTGAGCCTACCGTTCAAGCGGTAGTATCCAACCTGACGTTTGAGCAACTTATTCTGGACAACGACGGCAGCAACGTAAAAATGCTTGCTACGGTAGGACTTAACTTTACTAATATGATCGACGGCATTCTTAACAACGCGAGTGCAGAGATGGATGTGGAAGTTCCCAGCTCGATTATCGGATTCGTTAAGGGAATTCTGCCTAAGCAAATTTACGTTTCGCTTGAGCTTACTATCGGCGACACGGTCACGACGGATATCATTATCAACAGTATGGACGCGCAAAGCCGTGAGCGCACGCATAAGCTTATCACGGGCATTTTGAAGCTTTCGGGCGAGACGATTGACAGCCACGAATGGCTTAATCAAAATATATCTACTCAAATTCAGCCCGCTATCGACAGCGTGAACGAGTACCTTGACCTTAAGAATAACGTTTCTAAAAACTCGATAAAGATTGACGTGATGTCGCTTATCGCGAAAAACGCGTTCGAGGACGTTTCGGGCGAGGATTTAGCGCAGTTGTATACCTCCGTTCTTCGTGCTGACGCGCAGAAGATGAGAGAAGAGAACGCCGAAAAGATGTTCAAGACCGCTCAAATCGATCCCGATTCGGGCGAGACCATTTACAGCGCAGAGCAGGCGGAAAAAGAATTTTTGACCGAATTCACGTCAAAGTATCTTATGCACGATTACTTCTGGGTGGACGAGAGCCACGATAACAAGATTTATCTTGAGCCTACGCCCGAGCAGATTAGTTCGCTTGATCTTACCGAAATTCACCTCGCTTTCTCGGACGTAGCCGCTTTGTTCGGCTTGGGCGAGAGCGAGCTGGATATGTCGCTCGGACTTGAGCTTGCAGACCTTCTTGATACGCACGGACTCACTCGCGCTATGGGCGGAGCGGAAACGGAAGACAGAACGCTTTGGTTCGTCAACCGTCCGTACGAGGAAATGAAGTTTAACCTCACCGACCGTATGCTTGGCGCGCTCGTTAATTCGCAGGCAGGCTCGATGCTTGGCGAGGAGTTCTCCGACCTTGATTTGCTGTTTATCAACGTCAGCAAGGGTGAAGAGGAAACGGTTAAGGAAAGCGACCTCGTGGGCGTTGACACCGACCCCGATTTTGCGCCCCTCGTTAGCATAACGAGGCAGTACGTTACCGTCGGTTTGACGCTTGGAGTGACCGGAGTAGGTGAAGACGCGCAATTCTTTGCTAACCTTTTGGGCGACGAAATAGGCATTGTTGCAAAGCTTGATATCACGCCTAAGCTTAAAGAAAGCGCGCTTTCCAGCGTAGAAATTCAGTACTGCGACCTTTCGGGCGAGCGCACGGAAAAGATGATGAACACCATTGAAAAAATGGGCGTTGAACTTCTTAACGACGAAACGCTTAAAGAGAATTTGCTCACGCCCGTACGCTCGGCAATAACTCATATTGAAGAAATCGCAGGCGAGCTTACGATCGAGAACGGCAAAATCATTCTTCCCGATGCGTTCCACCTCATTTCCACTTACGCGTTCCCCTACGACGAGAGCAAGACTTACGGTGGCGAGCCTATCGTGCTTGAAGGCGACGAGATCCACGAGCTTTTGCAAAAGCTTTATAATATTCCCGACGTTGAGATCGTCAGCGAAACCGAACATTATCTCGTCAACGCGACCACGAAATCGTGGGGCGAGGGCGCGGAAAAGATCGTTCCCGGTGACGCTGCAAGCTACTACGGCGCGGGAAAAACTAATAACCGCGTAATGACGAAAGGCTTGACGAAATTGCTTAACGGTGAGCTTCCCGCGGGTACGCCTGCCCCTGATATTGACCTTGGCTCTGATATCGGTATGGCGATAGGATATTTTAACGAGACGGATACGATGTATCTTTCGTTCGAGTATTTCTTGCCCAGTCGTCTTTGCCCTGACGGCGAAGATCCTATTATTCCGCTTGAAAGAGTGTTCGCAACCTTCTACGTTGACAAAAACGAAACGATCACCGTAGCAGGCGAAACTATCTACAAGGCAAAGCTCGTCGTAAACGACCTTAACGACGAGCAAATGGTGACGCTCCAAGAGATGATGGAATACCTCACGCCCGGTGGTTCGCTCGATATAACCGAGCTTGAAATTGAAATAGGCGCACTTGCTTACGCGCTTGAAAACAACGCTATTTTTGCCGCAGCAGTAGAAACGCTCGGTCAATAAAAAAACGCCAAATAATAAAAACCCCGTATAGCGTTAGCGTGATACTCTTAACGGAGTATTCACGCTAAACTATGATTGCCCTTGCGGGCAAGTTATTAGTTATGAGATACTTCGTATCGTTATGATTGGCTTCGCCAAGTTATAGGTTAGATGGGCAATCATATCATAACGCTTGCCGTGCAAGCTCATAACGGTGAGCGAAAGCGAACCTCGTAACTCTAAACTAAAACGAACAGAAAAAGAGCAGACATACAAGATTTTCTTCTTGCGTGTTTGCTCTTTCTGCTTGTTATATGGGTTTGGGCTTAGCCCATAAAGTATTTGACTAGTCAAATGCGATGCTCACACTTAGCGGTACTTTTTTTCTCCGCTAAGAACATCACTCGTTATACGGGGTTTTGTTTTTTTGTGGTTGTCGTTTAGCAAAAAATTACTTTACGGTCATAATGATTGACTGCGGATAATCGCCGAAGTTTTTGCCAAAAAGGTTGATTCCGCCTTTGTGTTGCGCGTCGTCCTTTATGCCGATAGTGAATTTTATGGAGTTGCCGTCGTACAGGTGCAAATCGTCAAAAGTAATGTGGTTGTCGACGAGCACGTTATCAATGAACACGCCTTTGCGATTGACGGTGACTTTTCGTAGCGCGCCAAACTGAGTGGAAGTAATGGGCCAGTGTTCGGGAGTAAAGTGACCGCGTCTGCCACCGAAGTCGCCGGGGGAAGTAAAAGTGCCCACCTCGACGTTGTTTATTTGCACGGTTATGTCGCTAGGCCAGTTGTTGTTGTAGTAAATGGTTTCCGAGCAAACCTCGAACGAGAAGGATATTTCCGAGCATGCGTGATGCATAAGGGGAGTGGTGGGAAAGTTGTAGCTGATAAATCCCAAATCAAACCAAATACATTCAGCGTTAACGCGCTCGGGCTGAAAGAAAACGGCAGGATCGTCAAACACGCCCAAGTTGCCGTCCTTGCCCGTCATTCCGCAGGGCGCTTTTATATGACAATGCGAGAAAATCCCTACGGGCATTTCCACCGAGTATTCTTTCGCGGTGTTTTCGTCGCCTGCCGGAGTACCCAAATGCACCGAAAGAGAAAGTACGTTTTGCGCGCAGTACTTGGTGTGACCTTTAATGCCCGGCTGATAGTTGATAAAAACGAGCTGAGCCTCTGTCAGCACGTCCACGTGACGAGCAACGGACGAAATGGGCATATTCAGCTCGTCTGCGATTTCGGACAAATTCTTGTTTCTTGCTAAAAGACATTGCAAAATACGTACCCTGTCCGGCACGGAAAGAGCGCGCGCGATTTTACAAATCATATTGTGATCTTTCGTTCGGCAAATGTCCAGCGTGATATTTTTTTCTATGGCAATGTCACTCATGCTTTCTCTCCCAAAGCCTTTTTTTCATTATAGCTTATTTTATTTTCTTTTGTCAATCAATTTTTGGAAACTAAACTCAATTTTTGGAAAATAAAAAACGGCGAGGTGCGTTATGCGCCGTTTTAGCGACGTGCGGTACGTTTACGCTTAAACTGGAAAGGATAATAAATAATGAAAAGATATTGACAAAGCAATTGAGAGATGATATAATTATAGATAATAAATTAAGTTTATAGAACAGGAGAGGAAGATGAAAAGACTGAAAGCATTATTGTTGGCTGTTATTTTCTTGTTTAGTTGCTTTAGCGTGGGGGCGTGCGCGCCTGCTCTTAACGAGATAACCACCGCGAAGTTTGAAAGCGTGACGGTTGAGTGGAACGGACAGCAAAAAAGCATTACGGTTACGGGACTTCCCGAAGGCGTTACGGTCGAATATACCAACAACGTAGGAACGGAAGTGGGAACGTACGACGCAACCGCCGTTCTTTCTGGCGAAGGCTATCAGACGAAAACGCTTACGGCTACACTTACAATCACGAAAGCGCAGTTTAAGGGCGTGTCGCTTAACGACAAGACGGTTACGTACGACGGAAAAAGCAAAGGGCTTGTCGTAGAAGGTGCGCTACCTGCGGGAACGCTGATTTCCTATTCTTACGGCGGTCAAAGTGTAGCATCCGTAACGGAAGTGGGCGAATACGACGTAGTTGCAACGCTTAAGCGTGAAAATTACGAGGACAAGCAACTTACTGCAAAACTTACGATTGCAAAGGCGCTTTTCTCGAACGAGCTGACTTTTGAAAGCAAAACCGTTATGCACGAGGAAGGTGAGCGTTATAGCATTGAGTTAGGCGGTAAGGGAACTTTGCCTGACGACGTTACTTATGCTTATACCTACAACGGACAAAGCGTTGATTACGTGACTGAGCCGGGTGTGTACGAAGTAAAACTTATTATCAGCAACGCTCATTACGAGCAAACGTTTAACGCGACGCTTACGGTAGCGTGCTTAAATTTGGACGAGAAGTTTATTTCAACTGATGACGTTATGAAAAAATACACTTTAAACAACGGACAGTTTTACGCCTCTGCTGACTATGAAACGGATGAGGGCGTGGTAATCAATTCGCAAGAAGAAAGACAAAGAAGTTATGGAATAGGCTCTACCACGGGAATGCTTACGACGGGCGTAAACAGCGTTACTTGTCGTGGAACGGCAAGCGCAATCCAAAAGGGAGTTAAGGCAAGTGAGTATTACGTTGAGGCGGAGTTTGATTCAACGAAAGAATATTTTTCAATAGGTAACGGTATTGCCGGACTTTTGGTTGGTCACGGAAGCAAGTCCATTCATAGTGCTCAGAGCATTGACACGATGAAACTTATCGTGGGCATTTACAAGGATCAGATCGTTTCGTGTGCAACTAACGCTTGGGGCGTAAATGGCATCACGAAAAACAACGCAAAAGAGACTATTATTCAAAACAACTGGAAACAAAACTTTACGGCAAGTGAACTTTCGGCTATGGATATGACGAAGATCCGTTTAGGCGTACTTCGCCACGGCGGCACTTATTCGTTCTTTATAAACGATCGCTATTGTGGTGGAAATATTTCCAAAGGCTCGACTTACAAGTTTGGCGAATGTGCAATCGGTATCGTAAGCATTCCGCGTTATTCGGGTGGAAATAACCTTAACTTAACGAACGGTGGCGCACCTATAAACAATTTCAGATATTCGACGGATGCCCAACTGATTGACGAGTTAAGCGCGAAAATTCCCGGCAAGAGCATTGATTTATATCTTATCGCAGGACAGTCCAACGCATCAGGAAACGCGCGTTTTGACTCGACCACAATGAAAAGCTTGGATAATCAGGCGATGGAAGGCATTAACAAAGTTCTTTTCCGTGGAGCAATGTCTAATTACGACTTTACTCTAACGCGCGCAGGTCAGGGCGAAAGCACGTCGACTACGGGCGTTGAAGTAGGCATGATGAATTACTTCAAATCCGCTCAGACGACTAACGGCCACCTCATTGAGCGCGCGTACGACGTAGCAAGTGGCAGATATGCAGGCATTATAAAACGCGCTGTGGGCGGTACTGGGTTTGACCGCGCGGAAGACTGGATCAGACAGGCAGGATGGTGGGCGTCGCCCAGCTGGATAGCGTCTCAAAACTACGCGCCCGTTACGAACGGAATTTACCTTTACGACTTGCTCGTCAGCGATACCGTAAACGCGGTAAAAGAACTTAAAGCAAGTGGCTTTACGGATATTAAAATTAAAGGCTTGTTCTGGATGCAGGGCGAGAGAAACAGGAATTGGGCAGGTGAAAACGGATTGTACGCTAAGGCGTTCAAGAGCTTCGTGATGGATCTTCGCGTTGATTTTATGATTGAAATTACGCCGATTACGGGACAGGATTTTAAGACGTTTGACGTGCTTATCGGTGAGATCGCCGAAACGTTTGATAACGCACAACCCGATACGATAGCATTTAACCGCAAATTTATTGCAACGCAACAGTACCTCGCTCGTACGATGGAGGGCGTTGATATTCTTGATACGCAGGACTTCCCGTTGAACAAACTTAGTCAAACGGGCACTAACGTACCCCTTGGTTCTGATAATTACCACTGGAATCAAACGGATATCTTTAATATAGGTAAGCTCGTTGCTGAACGAATGATGACCTATTGATAAAAGAACGAAACAAAAAACGGCTAACGATAAGTTCGTTAGCCGTTTTTTGTTTGAGTAAAAGATTAAAGCTTTACTATTTTAAGAAGGTAGGTCGTGTAGACGGGGAGGGTGAGATAGCAAGCAAATTCGTTAGCCGTGAAGATTTCCTCGCGGACGAGAGCGCAGTCG
>JAGAPD010000017.1 GCA_017623435.1 Clostridia bacterium | reverse complement strand
TGGATCACCTCCTTTAAGAGAGTGACAAATAGAGTCACTTAAGAAAGAACATAAGAACCTGAAGGATTGACGCACAGTATAAAGGCGATCACGGAGGGGTTAACAAATTACCCTACCGACCATACTTTTTCTATTCACAAGTCAATGCAAATAGTTAAAAGGAGTTCTTACCGAAAAAGAACTCCTTTTTTTTATACTAAATGCTACTATCTACTTCGCATTACTTTGTCAACCTGCGCTTTTTGGGTAGTTACGTACGCGTTAGTACGCGCCTACCACAAAAATGCTCGGTTTCCTCGTCCTGCTTGTATCTAGCGCATTTAAGGGTACGGGTTTTTATACGCGTTATGAGGACACGCCTGCGAGATATATTCGTATTGCTTGGATTTTCTAACGCCACGAATTCAAAAATCTCTTTCTCAGTGGACGCTAAATGCTACTATCTACTTCGCATTACTTTGTTTATTGAAATAAATGTAGGGCAGGGGCTTGCTCCTGCCGTATTGTTTGTTAAATTATTAGTGCTTGGTTTGGATAAAAAATTAAAAACGACGGGGTACGTATAGCGCCGTTTTGATTAAACGATCAATTTTTGTGCTTGGAAAAGTAATAGTTTATATAGGTTGACTAAACGGTATTTTTGTGGTATTATATTATAAACGGGAGGCTGATATGATAGGAATTATCGGAGCAATGAGCGTAGAAATTGACGGGCTCGTCGCGGTTATGGACGAGCGCGAAACGATTTCTTGCGGAGCTTATAAATATGAACTTGGTAAAATTTACGGCAAAGAAGTAGTCGTATGCCGTTGCGGAATAGGTAAAGTTTTTTCGGCAACAGCGACGGCACTTATGATTGAAAAGTTTTCGCCTGACGCTGTAATCAATATCGGCGTTGCAGGCGGAGCAAAACCACTTTGTCAGGGGGATATCGTCGTTTCAAAACGCACCGTTCAACACGATTACGACGGTACGGCTGACGGACTTAAAATGGGACAGGTTCACGGTTTTGACAGTCAATATTTTGAGTGTGACGAAATTCTCGTAAACGCAATTAGCAAAGTTATTGACGAGCTTGGTTACCCGTATAAAGTAGGTACGGTTGCGACTGGCGACTGCTTTGTGAGCGATAATAAAAAGTCGGCGTATATTGCAAGCACTTTTGATGCAAACGCTTTCGATATGGAAAGTGGCGCGATAAATCAGGTGTGCGTAGTTCAAAAAGTTCCCTTCGTTGCCTTGCGCGCAATTTCCGACAACGGCGACGATAGCGCTATGAAAAGCTTTTACGAATTCGTTACCGAGGCGGCAACGCGTTCAATCAATATCATAACGAAATATATACAAACGCTTTAATTTAAGTGAAACGCTCTCTGATAATGGGAGCGTTTTTGCATATTTTTTCGTTAAGAACAAATAATATTCGTATGCTGATAGTTTTGATAAAATCCGTGATAACCTTTTTAGTCGTGTTTGCCGTCGTCAGACTTATGGGCAAACGACAGCTTGGTGAAATGCAACCGTACGAACTCGTAGTGACTCTTATTATTGCCGAAGTGGCGTGTATTCCTATGAACGATCCGTACATTCCTTTTTACGCGGGAATAGTGCCTATAGTAACGCTTGGATTTTTGCAAATTCTTTTGTCAACGATTGCGCGCAAAAGCTTGTGGGCGAGAAGAATTATTAGCGGAAGCTCAATAATCGTCATTGATAAGGACGGCATCAACTACGAGAATATGAAGAAAATGAACGTGAATATCAACGACCTTATCGAGTCGGCGCGCTCCAGCGGATATCCCGATCTTAATGAAATTGCTTACGCTATTTTTGAAACGAACGGAAAACTGTGCGTTATTGAAAAGCCGTCCGACCCGACCGTAATCAAAAAGCCCGTTTTTCCGTTAACGCTTATAGTGGACGGCGAGTGGGAAATAAAAAATCTCGAGCTTTGTGGTGCGAATGAAAAATCGGTCACGAGCGCGCTTAACAAAAGTGGTATAAAAAACCGTAAAGAGGTTTTGTATATGGACGTGCGCCAAGACGGCACGGCTTACGTTGCAAAAAAGAAAGGCAAGGCGCTTAACCTTAAGCTTAAAGTCAACGGGGAGGCGTGGTAATGAAACGACTGATTATTATTAGTTTGGTCACCTTATTCGTAGTGGCGCTTGGAGTAGTGGAAAGCGTTTATAGCACTAACCTTTTTGAAAATTTAGAAAACCAGCTGACGGTGATAGATAAATGCTTGGACGACGATAAAGAAAATATATCCTCGGACGACGTCGTAAAGAAAGTGGACGAGTTAATAAACGAATGGGACGGGGTGCGAAACGTCGTCATTACTTTTTCAAACCACGGTATCGTGCGCTCGCTTGAAGAAAAATTGTACGCGCTACAAAGCAGTATAAAAACCAACGAGTACGTCAACGCAAAGGAATACGCCACGCTTGCGAGGGCGTTATCGCGTGATTTAGTGGACGAAACGTATATAACGATAGGTAATTTATTCTGATTTTTGGTAAAAACGGTGGAAATTGTTGCAAATTTCTGCCGTTTGTATTACAATATAGTTACAGTAAATTATAGTGGAGAGTACGGAGTGAAATTCCTTGACCTAAAAAAACATATAATTGAGCGAAAACTCAAGCCCTGTTATCTCGTTACGGGTGACGACGCTTTTATGATGAAGAAAGCGACGGAGATGTTTGCTAAGCTTGCAGGGAATTATTCAGACCTTAACGTGACGCGCTACAAAAACGACGCCTCGCTGACGGAAGTCGTATCTTCACTTAACAGTTTGCCATTTTTGGCGGATTACCGCATAGTTTTTCTTGAAAACTATATCGCTAAACTTGATCTAATTAAAGATTATCTCGAATCGCCCAATCCAACTTCTATTTTAGTAATAGTCGGCTCGGTTACTTCCAACCTTTCGCCTATAATTGCTAAAATTGAAACGGTGGATTGCAACCGACTGGACGAGGCGTACCTTACCAACTGGGTGGGAGGCAAAATCAATAAGGGCGGATGTGAGACGACGAGAGAGGCTGCAGCGCTTATCGTCAACTACTGCAACCGCGATATGAACAGAATAAGTAGCGAGGTTGACAAGCTCGTAAGCTACTGTAACGGCAAGACCGTAACGGCTGAAATCGTAGACGCTTTGGTGTCACCCGATCTTGAATTCAAAGTTTTTGAGCTTGGTGAGGCGATTGCAAACAAGAAAAACGACAGCGCAATCAAGCTTATTGACAAAATGCTACAAAACAACAACGCGCCCGTGATGGTGTTTGGACTTATTTTTCAGCATTTTCGTAGACTTTTGTATATCTCGCTCAATCCCCAGTCGGATACGCTCGCGAGTGATCTGAAAGTTAAAGAATACGCCGTAAAAATGGCTATGAAACAGGCTACGAAGTATTCGCCAAAACGCCTTAAAACTATAGTTGACAAACTCAACGCGCTTGATACTACGATAAAAGGTAACTCAACTTACGCGAAAACTGCAATAACTGCTTTCGTGTGTGAAACGGTGCTTATCGGTTAGTTACTCGCTCAAAAACTGATAGAATGGCGATATCACAGGGTACGTTATGCTTTGTTTTAAAAAAAAATTTAAAATTTTTCGCAAAAAATGCTTAAAAACTATTGATAAAATTGTAAAGTAGTTGTATAATATAGTATAAGATATAAGGAAACTGCGGTATATTTTAATTTTTACTTAAAGAGGAAACAAAATGCAACAATTTTTCGAAAATATTGCAAACTCTTTTTCGACTGTGGAAGGAATAGTGTTTAGCGTAATAGATATTATCGTAACGATGCTACTCGTGTACGCCGTGCTTATCTTCCTGAAAAAGAATAATGCAACGAGACTTATGAAATATTTAGTGGTCGTTATCGTGCTGTCAATCGTAATAGGTTCTGATATCGTACCTATGCCCGTTGCTACGCACATTTGCAGTAACATCTTAGTTATCCTCTTAATAATCGGCTTAATCGTTTTCGCACCCGAAATCAAGAGAGTTATGTGGAAACTTGCCAGTCCCAAGACGGCGGAAAATTCCTACACGACGAAGTACGACTGTTCGGATGAGGAACTTCGCGAGGCTATTGACGAAATCGTTCGCGCAACGCAGTATATGTCCAAAAAGGACGTAGGCGCGCTTATCGTTATTGCTCCTGACAACGTTCCCGAGCAAAACCTTGAAAGTGGTACGAGAATTAACGCTAATTTGTCTTGCTCGCTTATTGAGTGTGTGTTTAATCCCAAAGCGCCTTTGCACGACGGTGCCGTTTACATTCGCGGTAATAAGATTTTGGCGGCAGGATGTTTCTTGCCCCTGACTCAGCAGACTGACCTTGATAAAGAGCTTGGAACGCGTCATCGCGCTGCAATCGGAATCACGGAGCAGTCTAACTATCTTGCAATTATCGTGTCTGAGGAAACGGGTATCGTTTCGGTAGCGCGCAACGGCGAACTTGCGCGTTATTACGATTCGCAAATGCTTAAAGACGTGCTTGAACAGATTTACGGACTTAAAGCCGTAGGTAAACCCAAGAAACATCTTCTCAAAAGAAAGTAAGGTGGTGGATTATGAAAGACGTTAATAACGAAGAAAAGAAACAAAGTAAATTCGGACGCTTTCTTTACGCTATATTCGTAAACAATTTGCCCTATAAAATCGCGGCAATCGTTTGCGGTGCGGTAATTTGGCTTTTGATGGCAGGAATGTAACGATCGTTACGCTTTATTTTAATATCGTTGCCGGAATGCGTTCCGGTAGTTATTGAGCGATAGTCGTTTGTGATGGGTTGATAGCAACGGATAGTTGTGAAAACGAATGCTTACGACTGCGCTCAATTTGATTTTTATAGAACCTTATATTTCGTATGTGCGTGAACGAAAAAACGTAAGCCCGCATAAAAAATAACGAAAAAAGCGCGTTTAACAAGAAAAGACTTTATCCAAAGCAACGGATAGATAGGAGAGAGTATGAAAGTATGTAAATTCGGCGGAACTTCAATGGCGAATTCCGCGTGCATTAAAAGAGTTGCAGATATCGTTTTGAGCGACAAAACGATAGGTTACGTAGTCGTGTCTGCGCCCGGAAAGAGGGAGAAAAACGACACGAAAGTAACGGACTTGCTTTACGCGTGTCTTGATAAAGTTAGATACGGCGCAAATCCGAGCGACGCCTTTTGGCCTATTCGCGAACGCTTTGAAAATATCGTGCGCGAGCTTGGAATCGACTTGGATTTAACTGAGGATTACGAGGAAATCGTCAGCGCGCTTAAAAACGGCACGACTAAGGATTTTATTGCAAGCCGTGGCGAGTATTTTAGCGCAAAAATTCTTGCAAAATATATCGGATGGACCTTTATTGACGCAAAAGACCTCGTTCGCTTTGACGAGAAGGGCAATTTCTTATCGGGTGAAACTAACGCTTACGCAAGGGGACGTTTGCTTAACGTAAAAAATATCGTTATCCCCGGCTTTTACGGCTCGACTTCTACCGGCGAGATTAAAACCTTTTCGCGTGGTGGATCTGATATTACGGGCGCAATCGTGGCGCGCGCAACCTATTCGACGATGTACGAAAACTGGACGGACGTTGACGGATTTATGAAATGTGATCCGCGCCTTGTGGAAAACCCCGAAATTATGGACGTAATCACGTACAAAGAACTTCGCGAGCTTTCCTATATGGGCGCAAACGTACTTCATCCCGATTCCATTTTCCCCGTAAGAAAGCACGATATTCCTATACATATCCGCAATACCTTCAATCCCAGCGCAAAAGGTACGCTTATCGTTCCGACGAAAAAGCTCTTCTCGGGCGTTTACGAGCGTGCGGATAGCGTAGTAACGGGTATTGCAGGTAAGCGCGACTTCATAGCGATCAATATTGAAAAGTCTATGATGAACAACGAGCTTGGTTTTATGCGTAAAGTTTTGGAAGTTATCGAGCGTAACGGGCTTTGCGTAGAGCATATCCCCAGCGGTATTGATACGCTTTCGGTAATTATTGACAGTAACGACCAGAACGAAGAGAGAATTGACCATATCGTAGAGTCGGTTAGAGAAATTTGTCATCCCGATGTTATCGAGATTGACCGTAATCTTGCCCTTATTGCAGTCGTAGGTCACGGTATGCTGCGCAAAAAAGGTACTGCTACGAAGGTATGTAGCGCGCTTGCTCAGGCAAATATAAATATCAGAATGCTCGTTCAGGGCAGTAGCGAGCTTAACGTTATCGTGGGCGTAGAAAATAAGGACTATGAAAGTGCAATTATCGCGCTTTATAAGGAGTTTTTGGACTGATGTTTGATTTGCGCACCAGCATAAAAGAAAAAGGAATGCTCGTAACGGCGCACCGCGGTGTAAACGGTGGCAACATTCCCTGCAACTCGATGGAGTGCTATTTGATCGCTTACAATCAAGGGGCGGACGTTATTGAAATGGACGTCACGGCAAGTAAGGACGGCGAACTTTTTATGCTCCATCCGGGAATGGAAAAAGTGCATTCTACCATAACGGACAAAAGTCTGGGCGAGATGAGTGCAAAGGAAATTAGAACGCACAATCTTTTGAATCAGGACCTCGTTTATACGCAGTATAAATTTGCGACCTTTGGCGATGTTTTGGACAAGCTTAAAGGCAAGTGCTATATTAACGTGGACAAGTTTTGGGATAATCCCGAGCGCATCGCTTACGAGATTAGAAAACGCGATATGCAAGATCAGGTTATCGTAAAATCTGATCCTAATAACGGTAAAATTATGGACGCTATCGAGCGTTATGCGCCCGATATGCAGTTTTTATCCATAATTTCCAGTCCTGAAAAGTCGTGCCATTACGAGCTTAATAACCGCAACATAAATTACGTGGGTGCGGAAGTTTTGTTTGATAACGACGAACATTATTTTGCATCAGACGAGTTTATCAGTAAAATGCACGGTGAAAACAAGGTCGTTTGGGGAAATAGCATAGTATATTTTTACAAGGCGATTTTGGCTGCAAATCACACCGACGACGTTGCACTTTTAGGCGATCCTGACTGCGGATGGGGATTCTTTGGTGAAAAAGGTTTTGATATCGTACAGACCGACTTCGTGCTTGCGTGCAAGACTTATTTAAAAGAAAAAGGTTATATAAGATAAAAGTAGCGCACCGTACCAAATAATACGGTGCGCAAAAATTTGGAGAGAGATATGAGAAGTAGTGGAGTGCTTATGCACGTATCTTCATTGCACGGCGACTATTCGGTTGGCTCGTTCGGAAAAGAGGCAAAAGAATGGATTGATACGCTTGTTAGCGGTGGTTTTTCGTACTGGCAAGTTTTACCCTTTTGCATGGTGGACGAATGCAATTCGCCCTATAAATCCTATTCGGCTTTTGGCGGAAATCCGTACTTTATAGATTTGCCTACATTAAAAGAAAAAGGATATATCAGCGAAAGCGACCTCAAACGAGCAAAACAAAAAGATAAATATTTATGCGAGTTTGAACGCCTTTTAAGCGAGAGAGTAGACCTACTTCAAAAAGCGTCGTTAAAGTTTAGAGAGAATAAGCAAGAATATAATAAAATGCTTGACTTTTTAAGCGAGCACCCCGACCTTGCTGATGCGGCAAAGTTTATGGCGCTTAAAAGCGCTAACGGCGATTTACCGTGGACTAAGTGGACGACGGACGAAGTGGACGAAGAAGATTTACTTTGCTGGCAGTTTATTGAGTACGAGTTTTTTACCGAGTGGCAAGAAATTAAAGCGTACGCGAACGAGAGGGGCGTAAAAATAATAGGTGATATTCCCATTTACGTGGCGTTTGACAGTTGCGACGTGTGGGCGAATAAGTCACAGTTTTTGCTTGACGAAGAAAATAAGCCCTCGTGCGTGGCAGGCGTTCCGCCCGATTATTTTTCGGAGGACGGTCAGCTTTGGGGTAACCCCTTGTACGACTGGGAAAAGATGGAGAAGGACGGATTTGACTGGTGGCAAAGGCGTATTAAATATATGCTTACGCTGTTTGACGGAGTGAGAATAGACCATTTCCGTGGGCTTGAATCGTATTGGAGTATTCCTGCTGATTCTACGACGGCAAAGGCAGGTAAGTGGGTGAAAGGTCCGGGCGAAAAGTTTGTTGACAAACTGCGCGAGATTGCCGCTGATAAACTAATCATTGCCGAGGATTTAGGGGATATTACTCCCGAAGTTAACGCTTTGCTACGCTACAGCGGATTCCCCGGAATGCGCGTGTTTCAGTTCGCATTTTTAGGCGATACCAACGCGCCGCACCTTCCGCACAACTACGATAAAAATTGCATTGCCTACACGGGCACACACGATAATAACACCTTGCTCGGCCACGTTTGGGAGATGAGTGAAAGCGATAGAGCAAGAGCGTTTGAGTACTGTAATTATAGCGGAAACGACTGGTCGCAGGCGTGCGAATATATCATAAAGATTATGCTCGAAAGTCACGCTGATACCGTTATTTTGCCCGTTCAGGACCTGCTTGTTTACGGCGCGGATACGCGCATGAATACGCCCGGAAAGGCAGAAAATAATTGGCGTTACCGCATCACGAAAGAACAGCTTGACAGTATTGATATGAAAAAATACAAAAAACTTAACGAACTTTATTCGAGATAACATGAAAAAAGCCATAGCGGAGCAGTACCGTTATGGCTTTAATAATTTTGATATTTTCCGTTTTAAGACGTTATTCTTCTCTGGGTTTTCCCTTGTTTTCTTTATAAAGCTTTAACGCCTTTGCGAATTGATCGGGACAAGAAGTGCCAGCTCGGCATTTGATTCCCTCAAGCTTTGCGATGATATCGTCAATGTGTTGACCGACGGATAAACGAGAGATGCCCTGAGTATTACCGCTACAACCGTTTACGAATCTAACGGAAGTGAGAATATCGTTCTCATCTACGGTAAAAACAATTTCGCGACAACAAGTACCACTAGTTCTAAAACTTTCCATAGTAATCTCCTTAATCAATTAGTTCTTCGTGTAAAAAGCCGTAAATTTGAGCGGCTTTATTTTCCCATTTGTTATACACCATTTTTGCCGTGTTGCGGTTAGCAACGTTCAACTTAATTTCAAGTGCAGTCTGGACGGGGTCGACGATTTTCAGCTGAACGGTATAAGTACCGTCGTTGTTCTTGTAATAGTTACGGAAGTACTCTTGCTTACGGCGCATAGTCATACGGTTTTCACGTACGTATTCGGTAATTTCGGCGCGAAGTGAAGAGGGAATACGCGTGTAAAAAAGCGAAAGACATTGACGGCCGTCGGCAGTAATGTTAAAGTAACTGTTCTTTTCTTTGGGCGAACTGAAAATAAAGCCTGCTCCGGCTTTTGAGTCGGTAGTAGTGGGCGTAGCACCCCTTTCCTTTGATTGATAGATAAAGCCAGCCTCAATCAGTTCGCCTATGGTGATAGTGCAATCCATATAGCTAAGCCACGTGTTACGGCTTGTACACATTTCAATAATGGTATCGCCCGTGATAGGCACGTCCATAGCTTCGAATACGTAAAGCAGTATCAGTTTATTGATCGTTGATTCGTCCGTGATTTCCAATTTGCGCCTCCATATAATCATTATAACATACTTTCGCGAAAAAATAAAGAGTTTCTACAAAAAAAATTAAAATAATCGTTAACCTCGTACTTATAAATGGTTGACAATGGCGAAAATTAGGTATAAAATTACGGTTAGAGGTATGAAATGTCGGTAAAAAGTAATGTTTTGACAATATTAGAAGAGAGAAAAGGCGATAGCGTTTCAGGTGAAGAACTAGCTATAACGCTAGGAGTTTCGCGTACCGCGGTGTGGAAAGCCGTAAAAAGTTTGATTTCGGACGGTCACGACGTTACGGCAACGACTAATAAGGGTTACGTGTTGCACGAAAAGTCTAACGTATTGAGTGTAGAAGGGATTTCAAGACTGCTTGAAAAAGAGTGTGACGTTTTCGTATACGACACGCTCGTTTCAACAAACGATACCGCTAAAATTAAGGCGATTGAAGGCGCGAAAGAGGGCACGGTAGTCGTAGCAAAAGAGCAAATAGGCGGTAAGGGTAGAAGGGGAAGAAGTTTCTTTTCTCCAAACGACAGCGGAATTTATATGAGCGTTATTCTCTCGCCTGACGTTACGCCCGAAGACAGCACGCTGATTACGACTGCATCCGCGCTCGTGACGGCAAACGCGATTGAAGATCTTATCCAAAAACCTGCGAGTATTAAGTGGGTGAACGATATTTACGTAGACGGAAAAAAGTGCGTTGGAATTCTTACCGAGGGCGTTTTTGACCTCGACGGAGGAAATAACCACAAGATTATCGTGGGAATAGGAATAAACCTCACCACCAATAATTTCCCCTCTGATTTTGCTCATCGCGCTGGCAATATAGGCGAAGTATCAAAAAATCTTTTGGTGGCAAAAATCGTAAATGGATTGTTGAAAATTTCCAGTACGCTCAAAGACTCAAAACACCTTACTGAATATAAAAAGAAGTGCTTTTTGTTGGGAAAAGAGGTGCTGGTGTGTGGAAAAGAGCAGTATATTACCTTTGCTCGTGATATTGACGAGAAGGGCAGGCTGGTCGTAGAGCTTGCTGACGGCAGTACTATGACGCTAAATAACGAAGAAGTGAGTGCAAAATTAAATGAATACGCGTAGATTAATTAGAATTAGCCTGTTTACCTTACTTACGATAATCGGCGGATATATACATATTCCCGTCGGTTATATTTGCTTTACCTTCCAAACGCTATTCGTAATGATGTCGGGGTTGTTTTTAGGCGCAAAGGACGGCGCGATTTCGCAAATAGCATATCTATTACTTGGACTTATCGGGTTACCCGTTTTTGCACACGGCGGAGGATTTTCCTACGTCTTTCAGCCCTCGTTTGGATATTTAATAGGCTTTGTTTTTGGCGCAACGATGGCAGGCGCGCTTGCAAAAAATCAAAGCAAAAAACTACTTTTGTGGTTGGATTTAGTCGTTTCGTTGCTTGTAATCTATATAATAGGCGTAGCGTATCAGGCGGTAATTCTTTTGTTCGTAAACGGGCTTGCGCCCCAAGCCGTAGCAATTTCCTTGCTTACGATAGCGTTAATGTTCGTAGTGGATTGCTTTTTGCTATATCTCGTAACTCTCGTTTACCCAAAATTAAAAAAAATAATAAATTAAATAAAAGAAAATCCCACCGCAAATTGCGATGGGATTTTTGTTATCAGTAACGTGGTAATTAAGCTTTGCCGTTGCAACCAAGCACGTTAACGAGCTTGTGCTTAACGCATTCCTTGATAAGCGCACGAGCAGGGCTGAGGTACTGACGGGGATCGAAGTGAGCAGGATTTTCTACGAAGTGCTTTCTAATAGCAGCGGTGAATGCAAGACGAAGATCGGAGTCGATATTGATCTTACATACAGCCATAGATGCAGCCTTTCTGAGCATATCTTCGGGAACGCCCTTAGCGCCAGGCATCATACCGCCGAATTCGTTGATGATGTCAACGTATTCAGGAATAACGGAAGAAGCACCGTGAAGTACGATGGGGAATTTGGGAAGGCGCTTGCCAACTTCTTCGAGGATATCGAAGCGGAGCATAGCGTCGCCCTTAAACTTATACGCGCCGTGAGAAGTACCGATAGCGATTGCAAGAGAGTCAACGCCAGTTTTCTGAACGAATTCTTCTACTTGAGCGGGATCGGTGTAGCAAGCGTTTTCAGCCGAAACGTTAACGTCGTCTTCGATACCAGCGAGACGGCCAAGCTCTGCCTCAACAACTACGCCGTGATCGTGAGCGTACTTAACTACTTGAGAAGTAATCTTAATGTTTTCTTCGAAAGAGTGGTGAGAAGCGTCGATCATAACGGAAGTGAAACCGTCTTCGATAGCCGACTTACAAAGATCGTAGCTGTCACCGTGGTCAAGGTGAAGAGCGATAGGAAGACCGGAATCGTCTACGGCAGCCTCAACGAGCTTTTTAAGGTACTTAGGATTAGCGTACTTTCTTGCGCCGCTGGAAACCTGAAGGATAAGGGGAGCGTTCTCTTCCTTACCAGCCTCAACGATACCTTGAATCATTTCCATATTGTTTACGTTAAAAGCACCGATAGCGTAGTTGCCGTCGTAAGCTTTAGCAAACATTTCTTTTGTTGTTACTAATGGCATAACAAACCTCCAAAAAAATCTTTCCCGTATATTATACTACATAAAAAAATATTTGACCAGCGTTTTGGGGTAAATAAATGATTAAAATTTATTTTTTATGATTGACTTTTTCCTTTAATAATAATATAATTGCTATGTAAATCAAGAAAAGGAGCAAAAATATGTTAGATCCCAGAATTTCTATCTTGGCAAAAAACTTGGTAAACTATTCCATTTCCGCTAAAAAAGGCGACAAAGTGCTTATCGAGGCAAACGACCTTGATTCGCCCCTTATCGTAAGCTTGGTTAAGGAAATCAGAAAAGTAGGCGCTTACGCGTTCGTGGAGCTTTTCGATTCCAAGGTTCAGCGCGAGCTTATGATGCACGCGGACGAAACCTACTGTACGCTTTTGGCAAAGTACGACAGAGTAAGAATGGAAGATATGGATTGCTATATCGGTATCAGAGCAAGCAAAAATTCGTTCGAGAGTAGTGACGTGCCGTCGGAAAACAAGGAACTTTATTCGCGTCTTTACGGTCATCCCATTCATCATGAGCTTCGCGTTTGTAAAACCCGTTGGGTAATTCTTCGTTATCCTAACGAGGCTATGAGTCAGCTTTCGGGAATGAGCACGGAGGCGTTTGAGGACTTCTACTTTAACGTATGTAACCTTGATTACTCTAAGATGGACAAGGCTATGAATCCGCTCGTTGAGCTTATGAACAAGACGGACAAGGTAAGAATCGTAGCAAAAGATACCGACCTTACTTTCTCTATCAAAGGTCTTAACGCCGTTAAGTGTAGCGGTCAATGTAATATCCCCGACGGAGAAGTTTATACCGCGCCCGTAAAGGATAGCGTAAACGGCGTAATTACTTACAACGCGCCCTCGATTGAAAACTCTATTAAGTTTGAAAACGTTCGTCTTGAATTTAAGGACGGCAAGATCGTTAAGGCTACGGCAAACTATACTGACGCCGTAAACAAGATTTTTGACACCGACGAAGGCGCAAGATACGTAGGCGAGTTTGCAATCGGCGTTAACCCTTACGTAGTTTCTCCCATGGGCGATATTTTGTTTGACGAAAAGATCGCAGGATCTATCCACTTTACGCCCGGATGCTGCTACGAGGACGCTGACAACGGCAATCAGTCTGCTGTGCATTGGGACTTAGTACTGATTCAGACTCCCGAGTACGGTGGCGGTCAGATTTACTTTGACGACGTGCTTATTCGTGATAACGGACGCTTCGTACTGCCCGAACTTGAATGTTTGAACCCCGAAAACCTTAAATAAAGCGAAAAAATATTTTAAAGTGCTTAATTTCGCTTGCTAAAAATTGTAAAAACGGGTATTATATATAAGGTTGAGTATAAATTCAACCAAAAATCGTTAATAAATTTTTTTGGAGGATATAGTAAAATGGCAAACGTAAAAGTTGCAATCAACGGTTTTGGCCGTATCGGTCGTCTTGCATTCAGACAAATGTTTGGTGCAGAAGGTTACGAGATCGTAGCAATCAACGATCTTACCAGCCCCAAGATGCTTGCTCATCTTCTTAAGTACGATTCCGCACAGGGTAGATATGCTCTTGCTGATACCGTATCTGCTAACGACGAAGAAGGTACTATTACCGTTAACGGCAAGACCATCAAGATTTACGCTGAAAAGGACGCAGCAAACTGCCCCTGGGGCGCTTTGAACGTAGACGTTGTACTTGAGTGCACCGGTTTCTACTGCTCGAAGGCTAAGTCGCAGGCTCACATTGACGCAGGTGCTAAGAAGGTTGTAATTTCTGCTCCCGCAGGCAACGACCTTAAGACCATCGTTTACAGCGTAAACGAGAAAACTCTTACCGCAGACGATACCATCATTTCCGCTGCATCTTGCACGACCAACTGCCTTGCTCCTATGGCATATAATCTTAACAAGCTCGCTGAAATCAAGAGCGGTATCATGACCACCGTTCACGCTTACACGGGTGACCAGATGGTTCTTGACGGACCTCACAGAAAGGGCGATTTGAGAAGAGCAAGAGCTGCTGCTGTAAACATCGTTCCTAACTCCACCGGCGCTGCAAAGGCAATCGGTCTCGTTATTCCCGAGCTTAACGGCAAGCTTATCGGTTCTGCTCAACGCGTTCCCGTTCCCACCGGATCGACCACGCTTTTGGTTGCAGTTGTTAAGGGTAAGGTTACCAAGGAAGATATCAACGCTGCTATGAAGGCTGCTGCAAACGATTCTTACGGTTACACCGAAGAGCCCCTCGTTTCTTCCGACATCATCGGTATCACCTACGGTTCGCTTTTCGACGCTACTCAGACTATGGCTACCTACATTGAAGAGAGCGACGAAACGCAGGTTCAGGTTGTTTCTTGGTACGATAACGAGAACTCCTACACCAGCCAGATGGTTAGAACCATTAAGTACTTCGCTAACATCTAATTGCGAAATCAACCTAAAAGAAAACGAGTCCTATGAAAGTAGGGCTCGTTTTTGATATTTTTATTTAATATTAAAATTCGCTCTTGAGGCACTATCACGATACTTAAAAACTCTCTCGATAGCGAGAGAGTTTTACTTTTAGAGGATAATTAGAATAACGGTGCTTGCAAGATTGAGAAGTATCGCGCCGAGGTTTATGAACAGACCTATTCTGAATAATTTGTCACGGCACAAAATAAGCTCGGGAATAAGTAGCACGAGTGCAAAGCCGAACGAGATTACGTAGTAAGCTACGGATACGAGCAAAACGAGCGGAGTGGTAAACGCACCTATCATAAGATAAAGCACGAACGCAGAAAAGAGTACGCTGACGCTTGCTAACACTATTAAAAATATTTGGAAGAACTTTTTCATAATAATATTATATCCTATAAATGCGCGTTTGTCAATAGCAAAATAAAAAATTTTTTATACGCTTTATAATCGGTTGCATTTTGAGCGTGATATTGATATAATTATATAAAGATATAGTAAACTTTATGAAAATTTTTTTTAGCGGAAAGTAACAAAGGAGAGATTATGCTCGCAAAAATCAAAAGTTTTGGACTGTCGGGCGTTGACGGCTACGAAGTTCAACTTGAAGTGGATATCAATAACGGTATGCCGGGTATGGAAGTCGTAGGACTGGGCGATACCGCAGTAAAGGAATCGAAAGAGCGAGTTAAGAGCGCTATCAAAAATAGCGGTTTTCTGCTTCCGCCCAAAAAAATTACCGTAAACCTTGCGCCTGCATCCGTGAAAAAGGAGGGCGCGCTTTACGACCTTGGTATAGCAATAGGTCTTATGTACGCAACCGAGCAATTTAACTGTTCTAATCTTAACGATTACGCTTTTATCGGCGAGCTTTCTCTTGACGGGCATATCCGTCATGTCAGAGGAATTACGCCTATGCTTATTTCTGCACGCGATATGGGATATAATAAAATTATAGTACCTAACGCCAACGCTAATGAATCAAGCTATATCGAAGGCATTGAAGTTTATGCGCTCGAAACCTTGCGCGAAGTAGTGGAGCTTATTACTGGCGAAGTACAGTACGCGCCCGTACCAAAGAAAAAGATCGCGCTTGGTATTCAGTCTGATTATAGCGAGGATTTTAAGTACGTAAAAGGTCAGTACGTTGCAAAGCGCGCGATAGAAATTGCCGCAGCAGGCGGACATAACATTCTGATGATTGGCCCTCCCGGCGCAGGTAAAACTATGCTTGCTAGATGTATTCCCACCATTTTACCCGATATGAGCATAGCAGAGGCGCTTGAAACCACTAAAATTCATAGCGTTGCAGGAGTTTTGAGTGACGGAGACGGGCTTATTTATAACCGTCCGTTCCGTTCCCCTCACCATACGGTAACGAGTATGGCGCTTACGGGTGG
>JAGAPD010000016.1 GCA_017623435.1 Clostridia bacterium | reverse complement strand
GAACCAACTTGAGCGAACGCGAAAGTTAGTTCCAAAGGATTTGCTTAATGCGCAAATCCGCTTTCCCACACCGACACAACTAACCGCCACGAGCGTAGCGAGTATTCCCGGCATTATTGCGATTAACTGCACTCATAATAGTTAGTTCCAAAGGATTTGCTTAATACGCAAATCCGCTTTCCCACACCAATACAACTAACCGCCACAAGCGTAGCGAGTATTCCCGGCATTATTACGATTAACTGCACTCATAATAGTTAGTTCCAAAGGATTTGCTTAATGCACAAATCCGCTTTCCCGTTCTTTCCTCTACCTTACGCACTCTACTTTACTCTCAAAATTTCCCAAACATTTTTTATTTTTATATTGACAATAACTGCGTTTGGGTTTATAATGTTTACAATGTAATAACCGAGGTGCAAAATGAAGAGAAAACTTATTATCATTTCAAACGACGCTATGGTGCGCGAAGATATGGAATATCTTTTGACAAAGCCACTATTTAAGCAACTTATTAAAGAAGGCAGTTGGATTAAGACGATGAAAACGGTGTACCCGTCCATTACCTATTGCTGTCACGCGTCTATGATTACTGGTGCAAACCCTGCAAAAACGGGTGTTACCAACAATAATATTGACGGTTGGCGACAGGCTGACTGGATGTGGGAAAGAAAATATATTAAGGTTAAAACGCTTATTGACGCCGCAAAAGAGAACGGTTACACTACCGCAAACGTATTTTGGCCCGTGTTAGGTCAAGACGAAAATATCGACTACAATATTCCTGAATACTGGTCACAAACGCCTGACGAACCACTTACGGTAGCGTTAAAGCGCATGGGCACGAGCGACAAAGTCATTAAGGAAATCGTCGAGCCCAACTTATATTATATTGACGGACATCAGCGTCAGCACCCCTACTGCGACGAATTCATAATGGCTTGCGCGCGTGATATGATACTTAAATACCGTCCTGACCTTCTCGTCGTTCACCCTGCCGGTATTGACGGAAAGCGCCACGAATACGGAGTATTCAACGAATACGTCACCGAACAACTTGACTACACTTATTACTGGATCGAGAAAATTATCCGTGCGCTAAAAGAAACGGGCGATTATGAAAACACCGATATCGTCCTTACTTCCGACCACGGTCAAATTGACATAAAACGCTGGGGCTGCTTAAACGTTTTACTCGCCCAAGCTGGTCTTATCGAAACGGACGAGCAAGGCAACGTTATTAAGATGCGCGCGTACGCTAACTCTATTGCCGCATCAGGACAAATCAAAATCGTAGATGAAAACGACAAAGAGGCGTACGATTTGACGTACAAGTTGCTAAAAGAAGGCGCTGAAAGTAAACTTTACGGTTTTGAAAGCGTCTTCACGAAAGAAGAAATTTACGAAAAAGAAGGTCTATCGGGCAATTTTGATTTCGTAGTAGAAACGGACGGTTTTTCTGCTTTTGACGGTTGGTCCGTAAAACCGCCCTACTTTATCAACGCTAATCCTGCTGATTACCGTTTGGGTAACGGCACGCACGGACACCTCCCAGACAAAGGTCCTCAACCTACCACGCTTATGATTGGTCCTGACTTTAAGAAGGGCGTAACGGTAGAGCGTTGCGACAGCATTGATATGCCAGTAACGCTTGCTAAAATTTTCGGTTGGTCACTCCCCGACGCCGACGGAAAAGTAATTGAAGAAATTATCAACGATTAAAGCAAAACCGAAGGGCACGTACCCTTCGGTTTTTAATTTTACAGTATTATACAGATTACCCCGCCTTTGCCCTCGTTGATAATGCGGGTAAGCGTACGGCGCATTTTCTTTTGCGTGTCCGCAGGGAGCGAAGACAGCTTATTATTAAGTCCTTCGTTCACGAGCGTATGCATGGATTTTCCAAACATATCCGTTTCCCAAATACCTTTGGGATTACCCTCAAAGCTGGATAGCATATTTTTAACCATTTCTTCACTTTGATGCTCTGCTCCCATAACGGGACTAACTTCCGCGGACACGTCAACTTGCATAATGTGGAGCGAGGGCGCGCTTGCTTTGAGCTTTACGCCGTAATGCGAGCCTTGTTTTACGATTTGCGGATCTTCAAGCACCATTTCGTCAAGCGAGGGTGCAACTACGCCGTATCCCGTACGCTTAACTTCTTCAAGCGCAAACGAAATTTTATCGTATTCCTGCTTTGCGTGAACGAGGTCTTTGATTTTTGACATAAGCGAAAAATCGTCCTCAATAACCATACCGCACTCGTCTGACAAAGCGGTATAAAAAAGTTCAGGCTTTGCGGAAATATCGTAACACACTTTGCCCTTACCAAGATTAACGGAAGAAAGCGTTACCGCGCTAAAATTTTCGCTTTCGTCCAAAATGCTCTCCAAAATTTTATAGTCGCTCATCTTATTCATAAGCGCGCTCTTTTCAACTATCTTTGCAGTAAGATTTTTAATAATTTCATTATCAAGAGGTAGCGCCTGCAACCATTTATCCAAGGAAATTTCAACGTCCCGAAGCGGAAACTCCATCAAAACGCTTTCAAATATAGTACATACGTCCTCTTCGCTCATATTGAGTACGTCCATAGCAATAACCTGCGTTCCATACTTTTCGCACAGCGATTTTTCAAGTTTTTTGGTTTCATTCGAAGTAGGCACTTTAGAGTTAAGAAGCACCACGAAGGGCTTGCCTAATTCTTTAAGCTCGTCAATTACTCTCTCTTCTGCCGAAACATATGACGCGCGTGCAATATCCGTATCAATCGTTCCGTCGCTAGTAACTACGATTCCAATCGTTGAATGTTCGGATATAACCTTTCTCGTGCCTATCTCAGCGGCTTGTTCAAACGGAATTGCCTCATCCGACCACGGCGTATTTACCATGCGCGGTTTATCGCCGTCAAGGTGTCCGCTCGCCCCGTCAATAAGATAGCCCACGCAGTCAACGAGACGGATTTTAGCATCAATCTTATCGCCAAGTTTTACACTAACCGCCTCACCCGGAACGAATTTGGGCTGGGTTGTCATAATTACTTTGCCGTTAGCGCTTTGCGGAAGTTCATCCACCATTCTCTCACGCGCGTGCTTATTTTTCACTTTGGGCACGACGAGGCTACTGATAAAATTAGTAATAAAGGTCGACTTTCCTGCGCGAACAGGGCCAACTACGCCGATATAAATATCGCCGTCAGTCCGCTCGCTAATATCCCTATAAACGTCAAATTTTTCCATATAAAAAACGAATCCTCCAAGGCTTTATACGAAAATATATGCCTGAGGATTCGTAAATATGCTAAGTATCGTTAGTTTTATCTGCTTTCTTCTTTCTGAAAAGGTTAAGCGGTTTTTCCTCGCCGTGAAAAATACGAACGAAGTTTGCGTGGTGCGCGATAACTACGATTAGAAGGATTATCAAAGCAAGTATTGCGTCAAGCCAAACTCCCGAGGAAACGGAAACAGCCACGTGATACAATATGGGAATAGAAATGATTACGAACGAAGTAAGCGAGCCTACCCTAACCGTAACTAAATATATAATACCGATAACGAAAGAAATTAGCGTTATAACGGGCGTAATCACAAAGCACACGCCTACGGTACAAGCAACGCCTTTACCGCCCTTAAAGTTAAAGAACACGGGGAAAATGTGTCCGATAACTACCGAAAGTGCGCCGATAAACAAGCCGAGCTTCTGGTCACCAAATACGAACATTTCGTCCATACCGTTTCCAAGCACGTACCAGCCGATAAGCGCGGGCAAAGCGCCCTTAATCGCGTCAAGAACGAAAGTAAGTGCGCCAAGCTTTATACCAAAGCTACGCAACATATTTATCGTTCCGGGGTTTCCACTTCCCTGCGCGCGAATATCGCTATGGTTAAACTTTGAAATGATAACCGCGAAATTGATATTGCCCCAAAAGTAAGACACGACTATCAATCCCACAATCGCCAAAACGTACGCGGTCATACTATTTTTCCTCCTTTTTGGAGTTAAAAATTAGTTTTATTGGCGTGCACGAGAAGTCAAACGCTTTTCTTAAACTGTTTTCAAGATATCTTCTGTATGAAAAATGAACGAGTTTTTCGTCGTTTACGAAAATAACGAACTTGGGCGGATTGCTCTCTGGCTGAGTCGCGTACATAATTTTAAGGCGTTTTCCCGAGTGCGTAGGCGGTTCACTCATAGCAACGGCCTCAGCAATGACGTCGTTAAGAACGCCCGTAGAAATTCTTTGCGAGGCGTTGATATACGCCGCGTCTACCATAGAAATAAGCTTTTCCGTTCTAAGTCCAGTCTGCGCAGAAACGAACACCGCTTGGAAATAGTCCATAAACGCCAAGTCACGTTTTAGCGCGTCCATATATTTTTCAATGGTGTGGGTGTCTTTTTCTATTTTATCCCACTTATTCATTACGATAATATTAGGCTTGCCCTGTTCGTGAACGTATCCTGCAATTCTTACGTCTTGTTCGGAAATTTCTTCAGAACTATCCATTACGATAAGAACTACGTCCGCACGACTTATTGCGCTGATCGTCCGCATAACGGAATAATCTTCTACGCTTTCGTCCTCAATAGCGCGTTTACGGCGCATACCTGCGGTGTCAATAAGCGTATACTGCTTGTCCATATAGGTAAAGGGCGTATCAATTGCGTCACGCGTCGTTCCCGCTACGTCGGATACGATTACTCTCTCAAAGCCAAGCAATCTGTTTACGAGCGAGGACTTTCCTACGTTAGGTCTACCAACTACTGCGATTTTGAGCGAGAAATCCTCGTCCTCTTCCTCTACCGCATCAAAGAATTTAACGACCTCGTCCAAAAGGTCACCCAGTCCTAAACTCTGCTCACAAGAAATGCCAAACGGCTCACCCAGTCCAAGAGCGTAAAAATCGTAGGTTTGCTCAAGATCAAAGTTATCAAGCTTGTTTACGACCAAAACGACGGGTTTTTCGGACTGACGGAGTATTTCAGCTACGTCGTAGTCAGACGAAACGAGTCCGGATTTTGCGTCAACGAAAAAAAGAATTACGTCCGCTAAATCAATTGCCGCCTGCGCCTGCGTGCGAATATGGCGAAACATGGTATCGTCGCTTTTTAGCTCGATACCGCCCGTGTCTACCATAGTAAAGTTGTATCCGCACCACTCCGCGTCTGCGTAAATTCTATCGCGCGTTACGCCCGGGACGTCTTTTACTATTGAAATGCGTTTTCCGCATATTTTATTAAAAAAGGTGGATTTGCCGACGTTAGGTCTGCCGACTATTGCCACTAACGGTTTCCTCTTCATACCACCATTTTACCATATAGCGCGACAAAAGTCCAACGAAATTTTGCTTACAAAACAAAAAACTTACCCAAAGTTGTTCTTTAGGTAAGTTTTTTCGTCAAAATAAATCATCCGTGAAGTCGTCTTCGTCCGAAATTTCTTCGTAACCGTTATCTTTTGAGGACTCGAAACTGCTTGCGCGCGTTCTGAACCTGCCGTCGTCCATCATTCTACCAGCGAGCACGGTGAGAGTGCAAAGAGCCAAAGCAAATATTGCGCCGATAAAAAGTCCGTTATACACTATCGACTGACCAAGCGTGAAAACGTCTGCGCCCCACGCAAAGTAATTAACGAAAGCGTAGACGATATTTCCTACTGCTACTCCGCCCGTTACTGCGAAAATAGACGCGGTTTCACTTCTGCCGATAACGTACCCAAGCGAGCCTGCTACCACGCCGATAGCAACCGAAGTAAGCACCGCAAGCCACGTTGAATCAGTAGGCATCAAAAGTAAAATTACGGTGGTAGACGCCACTACCGCGAGCATTGCAGCAACGCCACGAAGAACGGCGTTATTTTTAATAAGGATACCAAGCAGTACGAACATTGCAATAATGGGAATTCCAAAACCACCTACGTTCATCGTAAACTCAGTACCAAACGTGATATTAGGTACGGAAATTCCTATTGCAAACGCAACGATAGTCAAAAGCGCCATCCATACGGGAATTCCTATTCCGCGAAAGGCGTGTCTACCCACGTCAAACAAAAGCGTGACTGCCATAATTGCTAATAAAATAAGTCCTAATGTCATAAAAAAAATTACCTCCCTTTTTTATGGTTGGTAATTTTTTCGTTTTTTATACGTTAAATTTAATTTTTTTATGGTCTTTAATTACTGGTCGCCAGTTTTCTTCTGGTAGGTCGTCCAGCTCTTAAGACGAGAGGACGAGGATGCGTCGTTCTTGAACCAGCTTACGAAATCAAAGCTCTTCCACTTAGTTTCGTTCTTTTGACGAACGCGGATAGACTTAATGGTGATAAGTCCGTTACCGTCCAAGGGTGCGCGGTAATAATTGTGGTTAAATCTCGTACCGTCGTCACGATTGAGAGCAGCGATTGCCTTTACGTTGTTAAGACTTTGCTCGTCAGATGCGATTGCAAAGGGAGCAACCTTCCACTCGCCACCGTTATCAATGGTAGCCAAGGGATTTTCGCTTGCAACGATTTGGAACTCGGTAGCGCTACGATCGTAAGCAAAGCAAAGCGCACCAACCGTCTTGTTCATATAATTCATTGCGGTATCTTGTTTAAGTCTGTAGCCAAACTTATTATTTGCGTAATAAGCCGAAGTCTTGCCGGTAGGAGCAGACAAAGTGATTTTGTCAGTAAACGACTTGTTAGCGTCACCACGGTGAACGCCATCAGCCTGCCATCCGCCAAAACGCACCCAACCACCCTGACTGTCGAACAATACCGTTCCGTCAAAGTAGCCGATATTTGCAAGGTAGATAAAGTTGGTTGCAGCCACGGGACACTCGTCCTCAAAAATCTCGTAGTTAATGGTCATTCCGTTGGAAAGCTTCATTACTGCGTACGGATTTACGTCTTCGGTCGTATACTCGTCGTTGCTTGCAACGATAATAACGATACCTACTACAGCCACTACTACCGCAAGTACTACTGCAGTACATACGATCCACCATTTCTTGATAAACTTAGCAATCTTGTTCCACACGGTATTCTTTTCTTCTTTAGCCGTTTCTACCTGTGTGTTCTGAACGTTTTTCTTCTTTCTTTTCATCTTACTGTCCTTGTTTGTGTTAATAACTCTTTTTATTATACTCTATTTAATAAATTATGTCAAGGTTTAACGCTCGCCTTATTTATCGCTTTTATCTCTTTTTTCGTATTTTACCGTTTTTGAGCACGAACGAGAGCAACTTCCGCACCCGCAAGTGCACTTGCCACGGTTTTTAATCCTGTTTATAAGCACGCAAATACAAATAAGAGCGATAACCGACACGATTAGTATTCCCACGCTTAGCCCTAAATTAACCGTAAACGCGATTGCAATATATCGGGCAATCAGCGCCACGACGTAAGCGACGAGAAGTTGGAGTGCCACGCCAAACAGCGTCCACTTGATTCCCACTTCTTTTATTTCCGCGCTGATCGTTGCAATACAGGGTACGTACAAAAGCGTGTAAACCAAAAATGCAATAGCCGACGCAGACGCGTACTCACCCGTAAAGATAGACTGCACTCCGCCCAAGCTCTCGATAGACGAAACTACCACTTCCTTTGCAACGAGTCCACTCATAAGCGAAGTTACTGCACGCCAGTTACCAAAGCCAAGGGGCGTGAAAATGGGCGCGATAAATCCGCTGAAGGTTGCTAAAATACTATCTTCTCCGTTCATAGTATAACCGCTCGTGAACGAGAAGTTAGACAGCATCCATACGATTACGTTAAGCGCGAACACGACAGTTCCTACTTTTACCAAGAACACCTTAGTGTTGTGCCAAATGAGTTGAATTACTCTTTCAAACGTGGGGAAACGGTACGGAGGCATTTCCATAATAAAGGAAAGCTTACCACTCTTTAAGGGTTTAACTGCTTTTTCAAATATACTCGCCAAAGCAAGCGAAACGACTGCACCTAAAACGTACAAGCCGAATATCAACCATACCTGACCTTGCGCAAAGAACGCGCTTGCAATTACGGTGTAGACGGGAAGTCGAGCCGTGCAGGACATAAACGGCGTTAAAATTACCGTCTTTTTGCGCATTTTCTCGTCCTCAAGTCCGCGCGCAGTAAGAACGGCGGTTGCCGAACAACCAAAGCCCATAAGCATAGTGAAAACCGATCTACCAGACAAGCCTATTTTGCGGAAAAGTCCGTCCGTCATAAAGGCTACTCTACTAATGTATCCGCTGTCCTCCATAAGCGCAAGGAAGAAAAACAGCAGTACTACTTGCGGAAGGAACACCAAAACGCCTGATACGCCCATAATAATTCCTTCGCCCACCAGATTGACTATCCAAAGCGGTGTTTCAATATCCGTTAGCCAAGCCACGACGGGAGTGTAAATGCACTCAGAGAAGAATAAATCAAGCAAGTCCGAAAGCCAAGTGCCCAAAAATCCAAACGTTACGAAGAATATTGCGCACATTATCAGCAAAAATACGGGAAGCGCTAAATATTTATTAAGCACTACCTTATCAATTCGGCTGTACGCCTTCATATATTGCTGATTTTTGTTTTTATGGTGATCGTGATGGCGCTTGTGTTTGCCGTTATCATCCTCAATCTCTTTAACTTCGCCCGTTTCAAGCGGAACATTATGGTGCGTATGCTCGTGCATCTCGTGATGCTCGTCCTCTACCGCCTTTGATACCGCGCCGTCGGTAATCACGTCGATAAACTCGTATCTTGCCTGTGCAACTCTTGCCTGCCAGTCACCAAGTTCTTTTATCTTAGCAAGCTGTTCTTCACTTAAAGCAAGCTTTTCAAAAACGAAATCGTCGTTTTCAAGCACCTTGATTGCGCTCCAACGGGGCTGAAAGCCTGCCTTTTGAGCGTTTTCACCGATAATTTCCTCCACTCTGTCAAGCGGAAGTTTGTCTAAATACGAAAGCTGAACTCTATTTCCTTTAAATTCCTCGATATATTCAATGCTTACGTCCATAAGTAGATGCACGTCGCTATGATATTTTGCACTCATAGGAATTATAGGGAGCTTTAAGAAAGTCTCGATTTTACGGTAATTAAGTACCTTACCCTGCTTTTTAAGTTCGTCCATCATATTGACTACGAGCACTACGGGAAGGTTAAGTTCAAGCAGTTGAAGGGTAAGGTAAAGATTGCGTGCAAGGTTATTTACTTCGCACACGCTTACGATCAAGTCGTTATTCTCGCTCAAAACGTTATCACGGGTAATGCCCTCTTCCATACTGTAAACGGACAAAGAATATAACCCCGGAAGGTCGACGATATTTACCGATTTGTGATCGTAAAGAATTTTCTTGCTGACCTGACTGACGGTTACGCCGTGCCAGTTACCCACGTGTTCAAGCGAGTGAGTAATTCTATTGTATAAACTTGTTTTTCCAACGTTGGGATTACCAACCAAAGCAATATTATATTCCATTACTTCACCTCGGTAATCTCAATAAGCGACGCAGCGTCCTCGCGGAGTGCAACTAAAAATCCGCGCAGTCCGACGAGAATAGTTCCTCCGAACGGCGCGGTATGCGCTACGTAAATTTTGCATTCGGGCGTAAAGCCCATATCAAGCAATCGGCGTTTTTCGTTCTTTTCGCCGTTAGTCGCTACGACTTTGTACACCTTGTCGACGCGAGCATCCATTAGCGTCATAGCGTTCTCCTTTTAATCTTTTTCAATATCGGAAATGAAATCAATGAAGGTGGTAACGTCTCTGAACTGACGGTACACGGACGCAAATCTGATGTAAGCAACCTGATCAAGCTCTTTAAGTCCGTCCATAACGTACTCGCCTATTTTAGAGGAATGAATTTCCTGTTCAAGCGTATTGTATACTCTCTTCTCAATATCCGAAACGAGCTTGTCAATATCGTGAAGAGCAACAGGACGCTTTTCGCACGAACGAATGATGCCGTTACGAATTTTGTTCGCGTCAAAGGGCTGACGAGTTCCGTCGTTCTTTATTACCAAAATGGGCGTGGTTTCAATATACTCGTAGGTGGTAAATCTGCGACCACAGTTCAAACACTCACGTCTTCTGCGGATATTTCTTCCGTCTTCAGAGGGGCGCGAGTCCACTACCTTGCTTTCCATAAATCCACAATACATACACTTCATAATTATTCACCCGTGATTTCCTTTATACTAATTATACAATTTTTTTGCTTTCAAGTCTATCGTTTTTTTGCCTACTTTCAACAAATTTTTGTGATTTTATGCAAAAACCGCCACTTTTTTAGTGACGGTCGTTGCTTAATTGTTTTTCCAGCGATACTCGCAGTCGAAAAGCATACACTTTTCGCACCGCCTATCACACGGCGGTGACGGAGGCTTATGCTCCTTTTCACATTTGGGCGGAGGGCACACAGGCTCTATTTCGCAAGTGCCCGACTCGTTAATATCAACGATAATTACGTCCTCACCCACTTTTCTGACGCACCGCCACGGGATAAAAATATCCTGATTTTTACCAAAAAGTCCGTGCTTGCCGTAGGGCGTGACGATACCTTTGATTTTTCCCGTTTCGCTTGAGAAAACTATATCGGTAATTCTACCCATACGTTTTCCGTCCACCGCGTTTACTACCTCTTTACTGCGCAAGTCGCAGAACGAAATTTCATTATAACTCTCATTCATAATCACACTGAATATATATGTGATTTTCCGAGTATGCGTTACATCAAAATCTTTTTTTCGGTATAATTTTGAGCGCGTTTTGCCACAATACGCTTATACACAGCGGAGGAATTTATGGCTAAACGTGTTGAAATCTGTGGCATAGATACGGGCTCACTACCCAAGCTGGGCCACGAAGAGATGATGAACTTATTGAAAAAAGCACAAAACGGCGACAAGTACGCAAAAGATCAATTCGTAATTGCAAACGTGCGGTTAGTATTATCCGTCGTACAGCGCTTTTACAACAAAAAGGAAAGTATCGACGATATTTTCCAAGTAGGTTGCATAGGACTTATTAAGGCGATGGAAAACTTTAACACCGAGCTTAACTTACGCTTTTCCACCTACGCCGTACCTATGATTATCGGCGAGATTAGAAGGTTTTTGCGCGACTCATCTCCCGTCAGGATCAGCCGATCTGTGCGCGACACCGCGTACAAGGCGATTAACGTAAGACAAAGCATTGAGAAAAAATACAACCGCGAAGCGACCATGGAGGAAATTGCAAGCGCGTTAGATATTCCGCTATGCGATTTAGCGTACGCTATGGACGCCATATCCGATCCCGTTTCACTATACGATCCCGTTTATCACGACGGTGACGAAACGGTGCTACTGATGGATCAAATTAGTGACGAGCGCAACAGCGACGAAAAGTGGCTGACGAGCGTTACGCTAAAAAACGCCATTGACAGTTTAAGCGAACGCGAGCGTGAAATATTGATGCTACGCTATTACGAAGGCAAAACTCAAATGGAAATTTCTGAAGAAATAGGCATATCTCAAGCGCAAGTTTCAAGGTTAGAAAAGAGCGCGAAAACTACGCTAAAAAAGAATATCAGTTAAATTAAAACACGGGACGATAGAATTTCGTACCCGTGTTATTTTTACAGCGCTTTGGCGATTTCCTTTTTAAGACGGCAAATAATCTTCTTTTCTAAGCGTGAAATGTACGATTGCGATATGCCCATCAAGTCGGCGACCTCCTTTTGCGTCTTTTCTTCTTTTCCGCTCAAGCCAAAGCGCATTTCCATAATTGTTTTCTCTCTTCCACTAAGCCTAGCGAGTGCATCCCACAGCAGTTGCTTTTCTACCGTGCTTTCCAAATTTTTAGAAACGAGGTCAGGATCAGTACCTAAAACGTCGCTGATTAGAAGCTCGTTACCCTCAAAATCCACGTTGAGCGGTTCTTCAAGCGACACCTCGCTTTTCAGCCTTACCACGCGACGAAGGTGCATAAGTATCTCGTTTTCAATGCACCGCGAGGCGTAAGTCGCGAGCTTAATATTCTTCTCGGGCGCAAAGCTGTTTACAGCCTTAATAAGTCCTATCGTGCCCACGGAAATCAGGTCCTCAACGTCCACGCCCGTATTGTCAAACTTGCGCGCGATATAAACGACGAGGCGTAAATTATGCTCGATAAGCTTTGCTTTCGCCTCACTCTCGCCGTTTGTAAGACGCGCGATCGTTTCGTCCTCCTCTTGCTTTTCAAGGGGCACGGGCAAAGCGTCACCGCTCGTTATGTAATAAATCGCGTTATCGTCCACGCCGAAGAAAATTCTACGCAACACTTCAAAAAATTTCTTAATCTTCATAATCTCTCCTCACTCCATAAGCGACGGGTGTAATATCGCGTCGTATTGCTCGCTATCTTTAAGCGGTGAAAAGGTTAATCCTACCGCTACGTCATAGATTATATTACTTCCGTCCTCAAAATATAATCGAAACTCGTCAGGTTTTAGCAATAAAATTTTATTGCTTCCCCCTACCGTACTGATTTGTAAATATCTTGCGTTTTTTTGTAGCGTCTCGCCCCGTCCTAAAACGAGAGATTGCACTTGGCTATCCGACAGCTTTTTAACTATGCTTTTAGCTGAAAGTATAACGACGGGCAGTCCGCTTTTACCGTCGTAAAGTCTATTACCCGTGTCCATCAGCGCGCGTACTTTTAACTCAACGCCCAGCAAAGAAAGCTTGCACTCGTAAATGTTTGCGTTTAACTCGCGTACCTTTTTAACGCTGATTACTATCCTTTTTAAAATAGCGTATAAAATAAAGGCACTAATCAATATTACTGAAACGGGAATATTCGTTGTGCTAACGGTAAGCGCGTTTTCTACACTTCCTTGCATAAAAAATCCTACCGCAAAAATTGCTCCGCCAAACAGAAAGGTTATTAGCAAGAAAACTATGGACGAAAGGAAAAATCTTTCACGGCCGTAAAACAGAATCAAGCAAGTTACCGCGTAAAGAATTAGTCTGATAGCTACGCTTAAATAGATGTCGTACACGAAGGGATAACACAAGGAAACGGCAGTTGAAATCAGCGTTGCAATAACCGTTTTTAGCCATTGAGTTTTTCGTGAAGTAATCCTATTCGTAAGCAAAATCAGCATAATAGTAACGGTTGCATTGTCTAATATTACTAATTCTATGTAAACGCTCATAATAGAATTTTACCATAATAGGACGCGTAAAATATTTAGATTTTATGTCGATATTTGGAAAATTATTGCATAAAAAAATCCCCCTTTCCGTCAAGAAAGAGGGATTTATAGTAACGGTTATCGTGTATCTATTTACTTAATGTTTTTGTACATCGGCCCGTAGGTTTGGCAAGCGCGATAGTCCTGACCTTCCTTATCCATACCGAACGCATTCCACGATGCAGGACGGTAAATTTCCTCCTCGGGAACGTTGTGCATACATACGGGGATGCGGAGCATCGAGCAAAGCGTAATCACGTCAGCACCGATATGTCCGTAAGAAATTGCGCCGTGGTTAGCGCCCCAGTTGTTCATTACTTCGTAAGCGCTGGTAAATGCGCCCTTACCCGTAATGCGTGGAGCAAACCAAGTGCAGGGCCAAGTGTAGTCCGTTCTCTTCCAAAGCTTATGAGTAACCTCGTCGGGAACGTTTACAGTCCAGCCCTCAGCGATTTGCATAACGGGACCAAGACCTTTTACCATATTAAGACGCATCATAGTAACGGGCATTTCAGCGCGCGTTACGAAACGCGAAGAATATCCACCGCCACGGAAGTAGCCAAGGTCAGCGTACGGCCAAGTAGTTGCTTTCATACAAGCGTCCGCATCAGCGTCCGTCATCTCCCACCACTTCTTCATTACTGCGTTACCGTTTTCGTCCTTAACTTCGCCACAAGCGTCAACGCAAGCCGCACCAGAGTTAATAAGGTGGATAAAGCCGTCAGCCTCTTTTGCCTTTCCTTCAACGTCGTAGTCGGTAACACGCTTGATAGCGTCACTCGACCAGTAGGTACGAACGTCCGCAAAGATTTGCGCTCTGCCCGTCAAAAGCTTACCGAAAAGCATAGTCACGCCGTTAAGCGTATCGTTTTCAGTAGCGAGAATATAAGGCTCTCTAGCGCCGTTCCAGTCGAAAGTGGAGTTAAGAATACTTTCGGGGAAGTCGCAGTTGGGATAGAAGTCCGTCCATTGTCTTTGACCTTGGAAACCTGCGGCAATCGCGTTGTGACCAACCATTTCTTCCTCGCATCCAACGGGAAGATTCTTGTTGCCGTTCATAAGGTCTTTGATAATGCACGCCATTTTAGCGGTGAACTCCCAGTCCTTTTCTTTCTGCTCTGCCGTTCTTTGAAGTTCAGCAGGGTTTTTATCAAAGTCAGCGTTGCATTTTTCCTTAACCCAAGCCAAAGCCTTTTCATATTCTTTTTGGTCGTAAATACCCTCGGTCATACGGCGAATGATTTCTACCTCATCCACCGACTCTACTCTCATACCAAGGTATTCTTCAAAGAATTCTACATTAACGATAGAACCTGCAATACCCATACAGATAGATCCAATCTGAAGATAAGACTTACCACGCATAGTTGCTACTGCTACCGCGCAACGAGCGAAACGCAAAATCTTGCCTGCTACGTCGTCAGGAATAGAAGTATCGTCAAGGTCCTGTACGTCGTGACCGTAAATTCCAAACGCAGGCAAGCCCTTTTGAGCGTGTCCTGCCAAAACGGCTGCAAGGTAAACTGCGCCCGGTCTTTCCGTACCGTTAAAGCCCCAAACCGCCTTTATCGTCATAGGATCCATATCCATAGTTTCCGAGCCGTAGCACCAGCAAGGAGTTACGGTAAGCGTGATATCAACGCCTTCCTTTTTGAACTTGTCAGCGCACGCAGCAGCCTCTGCTACACGACCGATAGTCGTATCGGCAATAACGACTTTTACAGGCTCGCCGTTAGAATAAAAAACGTTCTTGCTGATAAGTTCAGCGGCGGATTTTGCCATATTCATTGTTTGGACTTCCAAACTTTCTCTTACTTTAAGCGGACCTCTGCGTCCGTCAATAGTCGGTCTGATTCCGATAACGGGATATGACCCGATAAGTCTACTCTGTGCCATTATTTTCTCCTTATTGTATTTATTTTGTTTATCTTATATATTATACATTATTTAAATTAAAAAGCATTATAACGATTTTGACATAAACTTGGACAATATTATCCAAAAATTTTACAAGATACGTTTAATATTTTTACTCTTTTAAATTTCGATCCCATAAACTTATCCTCGTTCTTTCTTTTTGTTCTATATATTGATCTATTAAATTTCTTACTTCATTTTCTTCTCGTGGGATAATCAAATATCCTTGTTGTAAAATTATAGGGTGATAATTTCTTGTATGAACTTTATCTCTCACAATTTGAATAATTGCTATCCACACTACTTTTTCATCTTTTATAACTAGCGCTGTAACATAATCATAATTTAAAGTGCCGTGATGACCATAATATCCGTCATTCCCATATCCCGACCATGAACTTCCTTTATTAACTTCAATTTCGTTTTCTTTTTCTGTAGGTCCATGTTTTCCAGATGTTTCTCCAAATTTACAAATAAGTTTACAAGTCACCTCATCATTTGGATAAGTTATAATTATTTTATTATTTATTCTTCCTGATGTCCAATACCAAACGTCAAACTTTATAAAATTAATGTTACAAGCAATCGTCAAAACAATTACCAATAACACTTTCACAATTGACGATATTATCAGAGATTTCTTTCGGTTTTTGTTTTTTGGCTTATCCGTCATATTCTCTCTCCTTTTGCAAAATTTTGCGATAACAAAGTAGGTTTTCAATATTATTATACTACGCGGTTATTCGCTTGTCAATAGGAATAAAACGAAAAAAAAGAGAGCCTTATATGGCGGTTGCCGTTAGGGATTTTTAGTTTATAACAAAAGTGTAGCCCACTATACTTCGCTTTAAGGCGAAATATGGTGGGCTTTTCTTATCCACAAAAGATTAAGATAATTTAGTTTTATTTTTAGCCTTGTGGCTAAAAGTTATATTGCTTGTTTTACAAGCAGTTATATTTTGGCTAATGCCAAAGTTATATTAAATAAATCCACAACTTGCCGTAGGCAAATATCACTGCTGATAGGCAATATCACTCGTCGTTAGACGAATATCACAAATCCGTTTAGGATTTATTTAGTTGCCGAATCCCTTGTAGGGACTCGGCTATTAGACTCTCTTTTAGGTTTAGAAATTGTAATAATCGTTGAGGTTATAGACGGTAATGGAAGAATAGTTATAGAACTTTACTCCTCCGATAGTTTTTTCGGATTGAGTGGGCGAAGTTGGCGTAAGGGTACAAGTAATATACGCTACCACGTAGCCGTTATAAGTTCCGTAATAATCGTAAGCCGTAATATTTTCAAGCGTTGCGGACGAATAAGATTTTAGATAAGACAGTTTTACGTTATTCTCCATTTTGCTAATAAGTGGCATAATGGGTACGGGGTCAAAATCGGACGCCGTTTCGCCGTTATGATAGTAAGCAATGGATTTAAGATCTTCAGCTGTCAAACAACCGTGGTTAAACGCAGACTCAAGATCCATTTCTTCGTAAAGCTTTACCTTCCTATTCGCAATAAAGGATTTTACCTGACTGAGCGTGATTGTTTTTTTGAACTGCTTACTTGCAAGCACTTTTGCCGTCCAAGCGGACTTGCTTTCACTATAAGCAATTTCCACTACTCCGTATCCGTAAATATCACCGCTAACGCTCAGAACGATATCAGCGTAAATTTTGTTTTCAAGGTTTTGTATTCCGTCTGCTTTCCAACTGATTTTCTTGCCAGCAGGTACGGTAATCGTTTTCGCAGTTTCGTTTTCATAGGAAAAGCTACCGTCACTCACGACGCACTCAAACTGCGCGTTCGAATTCTGATGGCTAAATTCTATGAAATTTTCGCCGTTAGCTTGCCAAGCGTTCAAACTAATCATATCTTTTGGCTGATTATCGTTTGAGCAACCTACCAAACAGGCGCAAGCAAAAATCATAGACAATAAAAATATGCAAATTTTAGTTAAAATTTTTCTCATATTTTCTCCGTACTAACGAAATACTACCTTCTCACAAAAAATGCAAACGCTCACCGCCACGAAAACGACGGTGAGTCATTGCTTAAAATTATCTCTTGTTTCTCTCGTTGAGTTTACGCAAGAATTCGGGGAAATCGTCCTCTACTTGCACTCTTGACGAGCTACCAGTCGTGGGGCGTTGCTCGTACTGGGGCTGGGGTGCAGGCTGCTGATAGCTCTGCTGGGGCTGTCCAAAGCCCTGATATGCAGACTGCTGATACGTAGGCTGTTGCTGAGCAGGTTGTTGAGCCTGTTGTTGCGACTGCTGACGGATTCCTGCCCAAAGTTCTGCTGCCGTGGGACGGGGTGCAGGCTGAGGCTGGGGCGCAGGCTGCTGAATAGTAGCCGTCGTCTGACGCGTTTCCTGTCCGCGCTCCTTAAAGCCGGTTGCGATAATAGTAACGATAATTTCTTCGTTCATAGACTCGCGGATATCAGCACCGAAGATAATATTTGCGCCGGGAAGTACGACTTCGCGAACGAGTTCAGTAGCCTCGTTGATTTCGCTAAGCGTTACGTCAACCGAGCCCATAATGTTAAGAATAACCTTGGACGCGCCTTCGATAGAGGTTTCAAGAAGGGGGCTGAATACTGCCTGCTTAACTGCCTCAAGCGTTCTCTTCTCGCCCTTACCGCGACCGATACCCATGTGAGCGATACCGCTATTTCTCATAACGGTGCATACGTCGGCAAAGTCAAGGTTGATAAGCGCGGGCGTTACAATAAGATCGCTAATGCCCTGAATACCTTGGCGAAGCACGTCGTCAGCAAGCTTGAACGATTCAAGCATAGGAAGACGGGATGCAAACTCCATAAGTTTTTCGTTAGGAATGATTACGAGCGTATCTACTACCTTTTTGAGGTTAGCAATACCGATTTCTGCGTGTTCCATACGAGGTCTGCCCTCGAACATAAAGGGCTTGGTTACGACTGCTACGGTAAGCTTGCCCATTTCCTTTGCAATGCCTGCAACGACGGGAGCAGCACCAGTACCAGTACCGCCACCCATACCTGCGGTAATGAACACGAGGTCAGCGTCCTTAATAGCAGCGGCAATAGCCTGACGGCTTTCCTCTGCTGCCTTTTGTCCCTTTTCAGGATCAGCGCCTGCGCCCTGACCGTGAGTAAGCTTGTCACCGATTTGGATACGGTGTTCTGCCTTGGACATCGAAAGTGCCTGAAGGTCAGTATTCAAAGCGATAAAGCGCGCGCTCTTGATACCAGCCTCAATCATTCTATTTACTGCGTTGTTACCACCGCCACCGCAACCTACTACTACGATAGACGCGGGCATAGTCATCATATTTTTTCCGTTAAACATATTAGTTTACCTCCGTTATTTTTTGAAAATTTTTGCAAAGAAACTCTTCTTCACAGGTTCGTCGTTCTTAATCGCCATATCAAGAAGTCCCCAAGCGGACGAAAGATTAGGCTTGTTAATTTGCGGATAAGGGGGAACTACGACTTCCACTTCTCTTCCCACCGTGTTAGCGATAGCGTCTTTTGCGCCACGCATAAACGCGATTCCACCGCCCGTGAGCGAGTAAGGAATATAGCTGGGGTATTCGTACTCACAAGTAGACAAGCACTTGGAGATAGTACGCGCAATTACCGAAATACGGTACGAAACGATTTCGTTAACGAGTTGCGCAGAGAAAGTCTTGATTCCGTTCTTTCCGTTGATTTCGTAAATATCTTCCTCACTCGGCTCAATCGAAAGAATAACTTTTCTCTTGAGAAGTTCAGCGTCCGAGAAAGGAATCTGAAGTACGGTCGCAAGGTCGCCCGTGATATGACCTCCGCCCTGCGAGAAGGAACGGAGCGACAATAATCCGTCGCCTTTTACGATCGCAACCGAGGTGGTAAGATAGCCCACGTCCACGAGCACCGCCGTACCGTCACGCTTGTCCTCGTTAAAGAGTATGAGCGATTCGGCAAGCACGGACGAAACGAATTCTACGGACGGAACGCCCATTGCCGTCAAAATTTTTCTTACCTCGTCGGTAAAGGTTTTTTCAGCCATTATGTACGAAAGCACGCCGCCAAGCTTTGCGCTGACCGCTCCAATAGGACTGAGAACGCGTAAATTATTGTCAAGCGTATAATAAACGGGCTGAATATTTATAACTTCGTACTTTTCGTCAAAGTTGTCCCCTGCACTCATAAGGTTAAAAACGTCAGCGTCTTTTACCTTTCTTTTGCGGTTAAGCGTCGTGCTTACTTCCTTACATACGACGGAAGAAAACTCGCCCGGGACACCTACGTAAACGCGCGTAATACGCGTGCCTGCGCTAACGGACGCCTCGCTGAGCGCCGCTCTGATGCTCTCGCCAAGCATTTCGGGAGCAAGAAATTCGCCGTCCAAAAAACCTGCGTAATTGCATACGCCCATTCCTTTTACGCGAATAGTTCCGTTTACTCCACGCTCGCCGATAAGCGCAGTTATTTTCTCTGAACCAAAATCCAGAACTGCAGTATCTTGCTGTGCCACTTTTATCTCCTTTACGTTAATTTTGCTTTGGTTTATTTTCGTTACTCTTCGTACCTGTCTCCGTTTGCGTCGTAGTAGGCACGAACCTGACCTTCGCTCGTTTCGTTTACGATAATAGTTCCGGTCATATATTTGGTCTCGTTAAGTACGTACAGCGAAACGGCAAGCTGAAGCTTTTTGTCAACGTTTTTCGTTCCGCCCTGAATTTCGATTATCGCTCCCGTGCGCATCTTGATGTAGGTCAATCCGTTAACGTCCGTTTTGCGAAGATCGATAAATTCAAACATGTCCACTACTTTGCTGTAAATCTCAATGCGCTCCATTACGTCCATTATTTGAGATACTACTTTGTAGTCGGTCGTGTTTTCGCCGTAAAGCCCTTCGCCCACCGTAGTCGACGACGGAACGGTTACCCCTTTAAGAAGAACGTAGTCGTCGTACTCGCTTTCCTTTGCTTGCGAAGATAAAATCTTACAGTCGTTAGAAACGAGCAAAGCGTCTTCTTCCGTCTCGAACACGAGATAGGGGAAAATTTTGACGTAGTTGATGTAAATTATGTTGGGGAATTTTCTCTCAACGTTAATTACGTTTACGTCGGGGTACTTACTCTCAACTGCGGAAATAACTTCTTCCTCGTTGACGAAGAAAATACTTTTGCCACGACTAAGTCCGTTAGTTTCAAACTTAGCTATTTCAATATCGAAAGTTTCGTCGTCGTCATTGTAGCAATAGCCGTAAACGTCTTGCACGGTGAAAAGCACGCTACTTAAAACAACAAGCAGAGTGACCACGAAAAGAATACATAGTAAAATTATTAGTTTCTTATTTCGCATACTTTTTCTTCCGATACGGTTTCTTATCGTCCTAAAACGGAAATATACGCATACGTCCGTTTTTCAAAAATCGACTATATATTTACTTATTTATTATAACAAAATTACATAAAAAAAGCAAGAAATTTTGCTCAAAATATATTAAAATTTGATAAAAAAATCAAGTGTATCAAAATCTGCTACCCAGCAAAAGAAAAACGGCTTTGCGTAAAGCCGTTTTTTGTCCTGCAACTATAAAATTATGCGGTTTATATATGCTCCCAAAGCGGAAAAGTCCTTTTCTATGTGATAGTAGCCCCTGTCGATATTCTCTACTCCACTAATAGTACTCTCCCCTTCTGCTCCCAGCGCACCCACCACTAAAGCAGCACCTCCGCGCAAATCTTCAGCTATGAGGGGCGCACCTTTCAGCGTCTTTACGCCCTTAATTACGGCAACGCGGTCTTTTACGGTTATGCGCGCGCCCATCTTGTTAAGCTGAGTCGTGTACTTGTATCTGCTCTCAAACAAATTTTCCACCATCATAGAGCAACCATTCGCCTTCGTGAGCATAGCTACGATTTGCGGTTGAAGGTCGGTCGGAAAGCCCGGGAAAGGCTGCGTTTCAATTTTATGTATCGCTTTGATTTTACCAGACGAGCGCACGCGCACGAAATTTTTGCCGTGCGTTACCGTACAACCGCACCTCGCAAGTTTTTCAATTACCGCTCGCATCGTTTCGGGTTTTAGATTTTGCACCGTAATATCTCCGCCCGTGACTGCGCACGCCATTAGATAAGTTCCACCCACTATCCTGTCTGAAAGTGGCTGATAATCGCAACCGTGCAATTTTTTAACGCCGTTTACGATAATCGTATCCGTTCCAGCTCCCGCAACGCTACCACCCATCGCGTTTATAAACTGCGCCAAATCCACGATTTCAGGTTCGCGAGCAGCGTTACGAATAACCGTTTGACCGCCAAGCAAGCTTGCCGCCATCATTACGTTTTCCGTCGCGCCCACGCTAGGAAAATCAAAGTTGACTTCTCCACTTCTCATAAGCGTTCCGTCGCAAACGATAAATCCGTTTTGCTCACTTATCTTAACGCCCAACTGTCTTAGTCCGTACAAGTGTAAATCAATAGGTCTTAATCCTATTTCACACCCACCCGGGTAACTCATAACCGCGCGCTTATGTTTTGCAACGAGCGGACCAAGTATAAACACGGACGAGCGAATCTTACCCGTAAGGTCAGAAGTAATCGCGTCCGTTTTCAGTCCCGAGCAATTTATAATTACGCTATCCTCTTCCCACTCCGCACTCGCACCAAGCGCGCGAAGTATTTTAATCATTGCATCCGTATCAGTTAAAAGACTGCACCCACGAATTCTAACGTCGCCGTCCGTCATTACAGCACCGGCAATTATTGGCAAAATTGCATTTTTAGCCGACGGACAATTTATCGTTCCGTTAAGTCTATTTCCACCTTGAATTTTTAGAATTTGTATCATAATTTTTTGCCTCTATATGTAAATTTTTTAATGTAAAATAGCGTTCTATTATGGAAAAAGTTTATTTTATCACATTTTCAAAAAAACGCTACTCTACCCCATCAATTCGTACAACTTGATTATCCCAAGTAAAATCATCAACACTCCCGACGCTATTGACGCCCCTTTCATCACCCTTATTGCCCTGACCGACATGCATCCAAGCAACAAAAACAGAAAATGTCCTAAAAACATTTCCATCGCGCACAAAAGCACTTTTGCGCCGTCAACCGCAACCGCTAAACACGCTACTCCAGCGTCAATACTGACGCCTATTCCAAGTAGCGTAGGACCGAAAGCGGTATTTCGTTTCAAAATCTCCTCTTGCTTAAACGCGCCAAAATAATTCTTGCAACCTATTGCTATAAATATCAGCGCACCCACAAAACTTATAAGCGTTATTCCTTTTAAATAAGCGCCCAAAATCAACATTGCTAAGCTTACGAAAAAAGTATACGAGCCAGCGTACAAAACTTGCCAAAAAGTAAGTTTGCGTTTAAGACTATATGCAAATCCAGCTATATACGCGTCTATACTTGCCGAAAAAACTACGATTAAGTACTCCATCATTTTCCCTCTTTTGAGTATATTAAATTATATGCTTGAAAAAATGACGGCGTTAAAAAAGACGCCCCAAAAAAAGGAGCGTCTTTGATTTTATATATTTAATTTGTCTTTAATTTCTAATTTTCTTTTTTGCTACGAAGAAAGCTAAAAGCGCAAGCGTGCAAGCAATAATCGCTATTCCTAATCCGCCACCGCCGTTTCCGTTGCCGTCAACGGGCACTACCGTTCCGCAACTGGAAGTATTTTCTTCGGTATTCTCGTTTCCGCTACCGCCTTGGTTTTGCGAATTATCGGGATTGAGCAAGTTATTAAGCGCCGTTTCAGCCGCTACGAGTTTGTCGTAGTTGGTAATCAGCGTCTTACATTCCGCGCTGAGCGCGTCGTAAGCCTTTCTTGCGGCGTTGATACGCGATTTATGGGCAGGCTTGTTCTCAACCTTTTGGGGTAAAAGGTTAATCGTATTTTTTACCGAAACGACGGCTTCTCTTTCTTCATTCGTGAAATCACCCGTTTTATTTACCTTGAAGTAATCGGTATAATATCCTGCGGTGTATACGTTATAAATCGCCGATACGAGCCAGTAATCGCCTTTATCAATTACCGCACCCGCTACCGCTACGGACTGCTTGGTTTCGCCTTTCGCGTTAGTAACGTTAACGGTGAGACTATCTCCACCTGCGCCCAAGTAGAACGCCTCACCCTCCACTCCTTCAATTTTAACGGGAAGATCGGGGAATTTATCGCCTGCGTTGTTAGTAAGACCTACGCAACCGTTATTAGTATAAGTATTTACCGCACTTTCATCCGCGAAAGTCCAGTACCAGCCAACGACTCCTCTATCACGCAAGAATTGTTCGTTATAAGTACGAATCATTCCAGCCTCGCCGTAATTGACGTCCACGCCCGTAGTATAAAGACCTACGAACTCAAATACTTCTTGTCTCGTCCAGTTGCTGGAAAAATTAAGATAAGCAGTTGGAACTTGGGGAAGAACGCGTGCCATTTCAGCAATAATGGTGTCCGCAAAGGAAATTACCACTACTTGATCCCACAAATCGTGCTTAGTCAATTGTTCTTTGAGCGCGGTTACGATACTCGTTTTCCACGACTTAATCTCGAACACCATCACCACGTCGGGATGCTGTTTTAAGATAGCAGCCACGTCGTCAAAGGTAGGAATTTTCTCTATGCCGTGTACGTCAAGCTTTACACCGTCAAGATACGCTAGCGAAAAGCTTTCGATATTTCCCGTGCCGTTAGTAGTACGGTCAAGCGTGCTGTCGTGCATAAACACGATTTGTCCGTCCGTCGTGATATAAGCGTCGAGCTCTACGTGCGACGCGCCTGCGTTTATCGCTGCTAAAAGTCCGCTACACGAGTTTTCATTATGAGTTGCCGGAAGTCCCCTGTGCGCTACGTTAAAGGGCGTACGAGTAAGAGCCTTCGTCTCGTAAGTTGAATATACGTCAAATACTTCGCTTACTTTATCAGTAATTATACCGTAAGTGCCCGTGTGGATTGCTTTTCTTATGCTATCAGCCGTATTGCCACCGTAAGTCCATACCGTCTTAAAACGCGCGTGGATATATCTGATATTTTCTGCCGTCACGAGCCTATCAGGAAGAACCGCCACGAGCGATTTATTCTCGTTAGTCGTCTTTACGATATCGTAGAGCGTAAGCGAGTCGTCAGTATTTTTACTATAATCAATTATGCCCCTAACCATAGTTCTACGTGAGCGAACGTAGTTTACTAAGGTAGCGTCGTGCGACATAACCGCCATATCGTATATATAAAGGTCTTTTTCCAAAAACAACTCAAGCTCGTCGCGTTGCTTTTGGTTTTCCAAATACACGACGGGAATTATTTTACCCTTTAACACTTCGTTATATATATTAAGAAAAGCACCCAGCACTTCTCCGTCCTTATCTACCACGTTAAAATCGTCGTCAATATGTAAAATTGCGTTAGACGGCTTTTTCTCGTTAGAAAGTGACGCCAACGCATCGGCGTCCACAACGTCGCAAATAACCGCTGGAGCGTTCATAATTCTTGACGACGCGTTAAAATTATACGGGTCAATAAAAGTTTCGTTCGTCTCCACCGCGTAAGCGTTTTGAGTGGTTACGGACGGGAAACAAAGCGCACACACGAGCAAGGTTAACACGATTAAAACACTAAAATACTTTTTCATTTATCCCACTTCCTTTATAGTAATATTTTCGAGCGATAAAAAACGACACCAAACAAACCGTTCGTTATACTTTGCGTTTGAAGTTACCAAACACTTCGTTTACCTTTTCAAAGCTTGCAAAAGTGCCGGGATACCTTTTTATAATTTTCATCATTTCACCGATTTGGCGTTTGTTGATGATGCAAACGACCATATATTTATCGGTATTTGAATACGCGCCGTGAACTTTGATTTCAGTTACGCCGTGCTTTAACTTCTTCATCAATTCTTCAGCAAGCTCGTTAGGGCTGTCCGTAACGATTTCAAACTTGTATCCGTTTTTGATACCGCTAAGACCGTGGTCAACCAGCACGTCCGCAATAAATAGGTTAAGAAGCGTACACATCACGGGAGTAATTTTCATCCCGTATACGAAAAACGCTATACACACTACGCACGAATCCATAATAAAGGAAACGTACGCGATATTTATACCGGGGTTTGCTTTTTTGAGTAACGCGGAAATTCCGTAAGTTCCACCGCTCGCACCGAAACGACGGAGCATTATAGAAAAGCCGAATCCAGATATTACGCCCGTTGCTATGCACGCAAACACGATATTAAAGTCTTCACCGTTGTTCGCTAAGCAATAGGCGTTTAGCCCGATAAGCTCGTAAAGGCGCGGAAGATACGACTGTACGACCATATAGAGAATGAGCATTAAGCCTAATTTCTTGTCGATAAATATGCTAACGAGTATGAATATAGGCAAGTTGAACGATATCATCAAAATCGACCAGCTTACTTGATCCGACAGCAAAAAGTGCGTTATAGTTGCGAGGCCTCCTACTCCACCGGGAGCAAAGCCGTTGCTGTTTTGGAAAAAGTGATAAGCCGTTCCGACGATAATTCCTGCAACAATCGCGTGCAAAATATCTAAAAATATTTCTTTGGCTTTTGCCTTAGTGTCCATTTTCTTATTCCTTCTTCGCTTTAGTAGTATTTTTAGTCTTTTTCGTAGCGTCGTCGATAGGAACGTGTTTTGCTATCGCCCTTTTAAGCTTTTTAATCTCGCTCAACACTTCGGCGTTACTTACTTCCGTTTTATCTCCGCTGGGCGCAAGCAAAGCGTCGATATCACTACCAAGCGCGTACAGCTCGCTTAAAATAACGTTGTGGTAGCTGTCGTATCTTTCGTCGTCCCCCTCCGCTACGTTTACCATACTTACGGCAAAAAGTTGCTCGCGAAGGAGCTTGATTTCTTCTATAACGCGTGCGCTGTCTGAAACGGACGATTCACTTAAAAAGGCTACGATCGAATCAAACTTTGCCGTAATCGCTTTCATATTGCTTTCAACTCTATCTACCGTAGCGTTAATTCTTTCTTCAATCGCAACGATTCTGCTCTCCGCGCTTTCCGTTCTGAAAAGCGCAAGGGCGGATAGCGTTGCTAAAATCTCTTGCTGATTCTTCTCGATAGCGTCTAATCTTGCCGTCAAATCAGATTTAGGTGCGCTATCAAACCGTCCGCTCGGCGCAGAATAGGAAGGCTCGTACCCGTTTTCAATGGACGAACGGATAAACGCCACGTCGTTGATAAGTTTACTTCTATCAACCCTGCTTTCTTCTTGGACGTGGATAACGGACGCTATTGCGTCGCTAAGCACTTCTATTGCGCCCATTACGGTATTTTCACAATCAACCGCTAAATTTTTGACGTCTTCAAACAGTCTGTCAAGTTGAGAAACGGTTTCGTCAAAGGAAATACCGTTTCCACCGCTATAACCGCCTTCGTTAAGTCTGTTAAGTATTGCCGTGCAATCGTTTTTAACCTGAACGATCACGTGCGAAATAGTCAAATCACCCGTGTCTAAAAGTACGGGCTCGCTTACCCCCTCGTTTTCAGCGGAAGGCGTGCTTACCCTCTTTACGCCGTTATCGAGAAGATAATCCTTTACTTCGCCTAGCTTTGAGTATACTCCCTCGCTTACGGGCAATTTATACTCCTTATACGGGCGAGAAATTTCCACGCGCGGATATTTTATAAGGTCACGCACCTCTAACACGGTAAGCCTTTTAACAAGCTTTACGAGCTCGTCCTTTAACTCTTTGATTTTATTGGGATCTTTTTCGCTCAATAAAGTGATATTGATGTTTAGAACGGACGAATAAATGCTTTCACATTCAAATTCGTTTCGGTTGTTTTGCAAGCCGTTTTTAACCGCGATAATATCAGGCAACGCGTCTACGCTATCCGCCACTCCGTCGCGAAGAAGGTTAGATATCTTACTTAAATACGACCTTATCGCCTCTTTTCGCGAATTTGATACGCTAAATCCATCGTGCTGTTGTAGGTAATCAAACGCGTCGTTTGCAATTTCCTCGTCAAGCGTCATTCCACCCAGTTCGTCAATAATTGCGTTCACCCCCGCAACGACGGGAAAAATATCGTATTCTTTGCTCTCGTCAAGCTTTTTTACCAAATCGTCTACGGCGTTGTATTTTTCCGAAAAAGTAGAATCCTTATTGCTTACGGTATACTTAAGTTTTGCAAACGAGTTATAAAGCTCGAGCATTTCACCGCTTTGCTTTGAAAAGGTAGGCGAGGACGAGCCAAGCAAAACCTTTATCTCGTAAAGCTGACGCATAAGCTCGGTATCCGCTGATAGCGTAACGGGCACGCCGGGTAAAATTCCAGCCACGTTCTCCACCGCACCGTTAAAGCTTAAAACGATTTCTTCTAAATTTTTAACGGTTGCTTTAATTGAATTAAGCGTTGCACCGAAATCTCCACCCGTACCAGAACGATACGCGTTACCTTTAACCGCTTTTATTTCGTCTAAAAGACGGCGTTCGCTTTCCTTAGTCTTACGAATAAGCTCGTTGACCGCATACACGAGATTTTCAATAGTAGTCTCGTTATTTTGCTCCGCAAAATTTGCGTTCCCTTGCTCGTAGGACGGCGTAGAGGCGCGCTCAACGTACGACAAATCCTCCCCGACGTACTTCGATTCGGGAAATTGACTGATTTCCTGTTTTATGCGCTCGATTTCGTCAAGAACCTTACCAAGCTCCTCGTCGTCGTAAACCTCGTCGTTTACTTCAACGTCCTCAAGCTCCACGAATTCGCGCTCGTATTTATCGGACATATCCTTCTCCTTTTACTCGTTTAGCCGTTAACGTCACCCTTTTCACCCAAAGCAGTTGCCTCGTCCATAGTGCGTTGAATCATTTCCATCAAAACCTCGTCGTTTCTCTCGTCCTCGTCAAGTTCTTGCGAGTACGCGTACAGCTTACGCTTAAATTCGTTAGCACTCGCCGTATTCGTTATGTAGCGCAAGCCCTTACGCATTTCAACCACTTGCGATCTTCCGTTTTCGATCCTTGCGCTATCGTCAGTAAATTCAGATGACGCCAGCTTCTTTTTTTGCTCGCGTTTTTGCTGAGCGCGTCTTGCTATTTCTTCAAGCTCACTAAGTCTACGCAAAAGCGCGTTAAGACGCTCGTTGTCAGTCTGTCTCGTGGCAGGCAAATTGTCACCGCGGTTTTCCCTTTGAGTAAGCGAGGGCGCAGTTTTTTTCTCTTCAAAGTACGCCGTTGCCGTAACAGACGCATTTTGAGAAAACATTTCTTTTTTAGTCTTTTCCGTTTCAGTACGGCGTGAGGTACGCTCTTTTGAGATAACGCCACTACCCGATCTTACCAAAAGCATAGGGTTAAGCGCAGGTAAAGTGCGTTCACAATCGCTAATTGCTTTCTCGTGAGCGGAGCGCGCGCGTTTAAGCTCGTTAAGCGCAAAACTAAGTTGCTCTTCGTGTGCGCGTTTTTTTGAAATTCTGTGCACTTTTTTAGTGGAAATTTCGTCGTAACGCTTTTGCGCCTCAACGTATTCACGGGCGCATTTTTCTTTTCGCGTTTCGTATTCTTTCTTAATTACCGCGTATTCAAGCTCACCAACGACCTTGTCTTCCGCTATAATAATTTCCTCAAGCTCGTAGCTTTCGCTATCTAAAAATTCGTTCGCTTTGATTTTTGCCTGCTTAAACTGCTCAATTTTTTCTTCCTTTTGGCGAATGGTATCCTCTTCTTCGTTATCTGCCAAAACTATTTGTGCGTTAATATCACTTACCTTTTTCGCTACGCTCCCCGTCTCGTTCGCGCCATAGGAGTGCTTAAATTCCTCCATGCACAGCGACAGCTGTCTACGAAGCTCGTTCTTTTGTGTGTGAAGCGAGGCAAGCGTATCGTCAAGGTCTTTTATTTCGCGATAAAGAAGGTTGACGGATTCAAGAAGGGGGCGAAGCTGATGATACTTTTTCATAAACTCGCGCGCACGGTTTTCAGATTCCAGCTTTTTAATTTCTGCGCCTACGGTTTCGTTTAATCGGTCAATATCAGAATTGATAAAGCTCAAATCCCTTTCGTTTCTCGAAATATCGGCGGAAAGATAGTTGTATACGTCGCGAAGAAGCTGTTCCTCCGCCGTCTTTTCTTCCACCTTCTTAATTAGCGAGCCGGCAAGACTTTCGTTCTTTTCGAGCTGGTGCTTTAGCTCCTCCACCATGACTTTGTTGTGCTTTGCGCTCTTTTTATCAAGCGTAAGCGCCGTTATTTCGTCACGAAGCCGTGTGTTTACGGTCGTATTTGAAACGATAACGACCTTGTTATCTCGTATGTACCTTGCAATTTTTTCCGCTTCGTAACGAACCTTTGCAACTCTGTCTTTTAACTGCTTTATTCTGTTTTCAGTAATTTTCGCAACTTGTACTCTTTCTCGCAGAATACGCATATCCTCCGTTTCCTGCTCTGCGTCGTAAAAGGTTTCCGTTATTTCACACGACTCGTCAGTTACGGGCGCGTACGGATCAAAGCCAAGAAGTTTAACTAACGGATCAACGGGAGGCTCAACGACCTTTCGCTTACGGGAAAACAAACTTTTCTTTTCCTTCTTAGGCGCGCGCTCGCTTTCAACGGGTTTACGGGGCGCATCCGTAGTCACTTCGTCCGCATCTTCTCGCACGACGGGAGGCTTTTCCTTTTTCTTCTTTTTCTGAGCACTCGCTTTCGATTGCTTGTAAATATCTACTATTATGTAAATTAGGAAAATTAACAGCGCTACAATTGCAATCGCGCCTACGATCGCATCAAATAGCGTTACCGTATAATCTCCTACAGTGAATAAATCCATTTTTTACTCCCTATATCACGGTGCGCGTGTACGCACGTACTTATACGGATATATTATATATTATTTATTTTATGATGTCAATAGCCTTATGCGTTTCCCACACTAATATAAACGTCGAATTTGTGTATATCAAATGAATATAATCGCTATTTTATTCCTAATTTAGCAAATATTTTGAATAAAATTGATATTTTATTCATTTTTTTATTCATTTTACTTGCTTTTTATTTTATTTCAGTATATAATAGTAAAATATTTATTTTGGGAAACGAAAGATATAGAAATAGAATATTTATTAAAAGGAGATATTAAAATGCGTGTTTACAATTTTTCGGCAGGACCGTCAATGCTTCCTCTTGAAGTGTTAGAGAAAGTACAAAAAAACTTAGTTGACTACGAAGGGACGGGAACGTCCGTAATGGAAATGAGCCATCGTTCAAAGCCGTACGACAAAATTAACGACGACGCTCACACCCTTTTACGCGAGCTTATGCATATCCCCGACAATTATTCAATCATTTTCGTTCAAGGTGGCGCGTCTATGCAATTTGAGGCCGTTCCGTTAAATTTAGCGCACTCGTCCTCTTGCGCGAAGGGTGATTATATCGTAACGGGCAATTTCTCCGGAAAGGCGTATAAAGAGGCAAAAAAGTACGGCGATATGGTAGAAGTTGCATCAAGCAAAGACAAAAATTTCACATATATACCCAAAACGTCAGCAGAATCGTTCCGTAGCGACGCAGACTACGTTCATATTTGCTATAATAACACTATATTCGGCACGCGCTACGACGACGTTCCCGACACGGGCGCTATTCCCCTCGTCGCCGATATGTCCTCTTGCATTTTAAGTCAAGAGGTCGACGTAAGTAAATTTGGCGTTATATACGCGGGTGCGCAAAAAAATATTGCTCCAGCCGGCGTTACCATAGTTATAGTGCGTAACGATTTGCTCGGACAAGAAAGCCCGTTGTGCCCCACTATGATGAAATGGGCGGTACAGGTTGAAAACAAAAGCCTTTACAACACACCGCCTACCTTTTCCACTTACGTTGCCAGCGAGGTTTTCGCTCATCTTAAATCCATAGGCGGAGTTAAAACAATTCAAAAAATCAACGAAGAAAAAGCGAAAATGCTTTACGATTTTATCGACCAATCTTCTTTTTACAAAAACCCCGTCGAAAAGCAATACCGCTCGCTTATGAACGTGCCGTTCACCACCCCGACACAGGAGCTTGACGCAAGTTTCGTCGCCGAGGCAAGCAAGCAGGGATTAATTTCCCTAAAAGGTCACCGTCTCGTCGGTGGTATGCGCGCAAGCATTTACAACGCTATGCCCGTCGAAGGCGTTAAAAAGCTTATCGAGTTTATGGGCAAATTCGAATTAGAAAACAAATAAAAGGAGACCGTTATGTTTAACTTATTAAAACTGAACGAAATCAGCGACGCTACGAATAACGTTTTGACTGACAATTATAATCTTACCGCTCAATGCGATTCCCCCGACGCGATAGTATTACGCTCGTATAATATGCACGAATACGACATCCCCTCCTCCGTGCTTTGCGTCGGTCGTGCAGGCGCGGGCGTAAACAATATTCCTATTGACAAATGTTCACAAAACGGTATCGTCGTGTTTAACCCCCCGGGTGCAAACGCTAACGCCGTCAAAGAGCTCGTTATTTGCGGACTTTTGCTTGCCGGTAGAAAAGTTTCTCAAGGTATCGAATGGGCGACTACTCTAAAGGGCAAAGGCGAAGACGTTGCAAAACTGGTGGAAAAAGGTAAAAACTCTTTCGTTGGTAGCGAAATATACGGAAAAACCTTGGGAATTATCGGCTTAGGCGCAATAGGCGCGTTAGTTGCAAACGCAGCAATAGGCTTGGGCATGAAGGTAATCGGTTACGATCCGTACATTTCTATTGACGCGGCGTGGCATTTAGATAACCGCGTTTACAAAGAAACGGATATCGACGAGGTTTTTGCTAATTGCGATTTTATTTCTCTACACGTTCCGCTTAACGCATCAACGAAGCATATCGTAAATACTCATACGATTTCACTTATGAAAAAAGGCTCGGCAATTTTAAATTTTGCTCGCGGAGAGCTTGCCGACAACAATGCAGTTATAAATGCGCTTTCAAGTGAAAATCTTTCGCGTTACGTTACCGACTTTCCTTGCGACGAGCTTCTCGGCGTTGACGGCGTTATATGTATACCGCACTTAGGCGCGAGCACTCCCGAAGCGGAGGATAATTGCGCCGTAATGGTTACTAAACAAATAATTGATTATTTGGAAAACGGTAATATTACGAATTCAGTCAACTTCCCCTCCTGCGTAGTACCGCGACTTGGCGAAACCAGAATTACGGTTTTCCATAAAAACGTAAAAAACGTATTATCCGCAATAACCTCTATCATCAGCTCAAACGGACATAATATTTCAAACATGGTATCGCAATCAAAAGGCGACTATGCGTATCTTGTTTTAGATATTGACGAAAAATGTACGCAAAATATTCTTGACGAGATTTTAAAGTTAGATACGGTGTTACGAATAAGAGTTATATAATAACAAAAAAAGCTACGCGATGAGGGCGTAGCTTTTTTATTTCGTTTGCACTTTTAATATTTACTTGCAACGTAAATTTCTTTGTCGATATAATAACTTTTTCCCTTTTTGGAATAGAAAACGGTCATACTGTATAGCGACACAAGATACATAGAAACGGGAATGGTGATAATTAATCCAGCTAAAAAGGTAAATATCGCTACGAACACGTTAACTACGATTATCATAAGCCAAATTACTAAATAGCCCGAGAAAATCGACGTGAAGTTTGTAAAAAAGAATTTCACGGAATTTCTAAACGAAGCGAAAATTTTACCCTTTTCTACTACGATATAGGGTGCCCACGCGCTTGTTAATCCGTATCTAAAAGAAGTAAAGAATATAAAGAAGGTCATTGCCGTAACTGGCGCAAAAATGATTGAGAACGAGGACACGAGCATCGTCACGAAGTAAGTAACGGTCGTAGTCAACGCGTCGTAAAATACCATAATTAGCATTTTTGCAAGGGAAAATTGCGAGGATTTTCCGATTAAGGAAAGATACTGACCAGTAAGGCTTAACCTCGAGTTGTCGTTCATAAATCCTGATATCACGCTCGTAACAGGAAGCTCGCAAAGTCCAAGTAAAAATCTATACGCGATAACTACGACGAGCACTACGAAAAGCGCAGAATTCCAAAACGCACCGACGTTCGTGGTAAGCAATATCCTTACGTGTTCAAGTAGCGCCCCCAAACGAGCAAATGCGTTCTGAAGCGTTTCGCCCATAAATAACGCGTTTACGGTCGTAGTAAACTCGTCCACTACTCCCTCCGCTACGAGCATTTTATAGACGGGCGTAATAAAGGTTAGTCCTAAGCTAACCAAAATGACCACCATTATCGTTACGTACAGCAGTATCGACCACACGTACCTGAATTTTGACATTAATAATTTAAATGCGTTCTTAAACGACATAAAAATCTCCTTAGTAATATTTCTTCAAATCTCTACGCTCAATGCCGGTAAGGTCGAAGAAAGCTACGAAAATAAGCGTGGTTGCGTATTGAAGTAAAAACACGGTCACGACTGACAAAATAATTTCAGCAACGATTTCGTTAATACCTACCGCAACGCCCAAAACTCTTATAAGCATATAAATTGCAAACGGCAAAAGCAAAGCCAAATCAATTTCTTTTACCGACTGCTTGTCTCCCATTTTTACGGTAACGCCCATTGCGTCCTTAAAAGTATAGCCGTAGATAAGCATCGTCGCAGAAGACAGCATAATGGGACGGCAAATTTTTAGCGTAAAGCCAAATCCTACGATACCAAGCGCGCCAACGATTATGGACATCGCCAAATACGGCATTCCTAAACTATTGAAAATCAACGCGTGTAGCGACAAAACGCATACGATAAGAAATTTGAATATCATATACACGGCAAACAGTAAAGACAATACTATAAGCGCAGGAATGAACGCGTTATTCATCATTGAAAAAGGATTACGAAGTGAAAGCTTGCCAGTCTTGAAATGGCGTTCAAGCATTCCCATAGTGTAGCAAACGCAAGTAAGCAAAAGCCCTAATCCCACTACTATCATATACGGATACTGCGTAAATAAATTCTTATTAAACGCCAAAAAGAAAATGTCGAGGAAGGTTTCTACCCCCGCAAGATCCTCTACCGTAAAAAGGATACCAAATCCTTTGGGTTGCAAAAAGAAAACTATTACGATAGCAGGCACGATTGCAACGCAAAACATTCGCAAAAAGTTTTTATACAAGTATTCTAATGTCATCTTCGCGTATTTCATTATTTTGATTATACTACAAAGTTTCATAAATTGCAACTTTTTAAGCGCAAATGCTTGACTACGCAAAAAAATAGCGATATAATGATTACAATACCGCTAGGGGCGCGCCGAAACGGCGCTGAGATGTCTAAGAGGACAGTCCCTTTGAACCTGTGAGTTAGTACTCGCGTAGGGAAGCTGTTTGTAAATCTATCTATGCATTCAGTATAACCGGTTCGCTATATGCGGAGCGGTTTTTTTATGCGGCAGGAAAGGAGTTTTTATGGTTTGGTTAGAAGAAAACGGCGTTTGGCTATCAGTAGTCATCGTCACGGTTGCAGTCGTTGCGATTTTCGTCGCGAGCCTTATTCAAAAGAAAAAATTCGGCTCTCGCGTTTCCACGACTAAGGAGCTTACTATGGGCGCGGTGTGCTTAGCTACTTCGTTCGCCCTGTCCTTCTTTGGATACGAGTTCCCTCAGGGCGGTACGATTACGCCGGCAGCAGTCCTTCCGATAATGCTGTACTGTCATTACAGCGGAATAGGTAAAAGCGTAATTATTTGCGTAGCGTATTCGTTACTTCAATTTATGCAAAGCCCGTACATTCTCACGCCCTTTCAAGTAATCCTCGATTACTTTATCCCCTATCTTTCACTTATTTTAGTTGCAGTCGTACCCTTTAGCAAGAAAAAACACTCTGCACTTTTGAGCGAAGGCAAAAAGACCTTTTCGGCGCATTGGGGATTTTTCGTAGGCGCAATTTTGTATATCGTGGTGCGCTACACTTCGCACGTGCTCTCTGGCGCAATCTTCTTTGCCGAATACGCTTGGGAAGGCTGGGGCGCGTGGCCGTACAGTATGGTTTACAACCTCTTTGCAGTTCTCGACGCGAGCATTGCAATCGGCGCTGGTAGCGCTTTATTTTCCAACGAGACGTTTAATTCCTTTATGGCTAAATCGTTCAACGCTAAAAAGAACGCCGACGCCTGCGCAGAAAACGACTAACGAGCTCGTACCTGCGCTAATAAAGGGAAGTGGCAGGCCCGTTGGCGGTATTGATCCGCTAACTACGGCTATATTTATCAAAACTTGAATAGCAATAATTGCGATAATTCCGCTCGAAAGATAGCACCCGAATCTGTCGGTGCTATTTTTTGCTATACGGACGGCGCGCCAAATGAGTACGAGATACACCGCTATCACGGCTACGCATCCCAAAAAACCAAGCTCTTCCCCTATCACGCTGAAAATGAAATCGCTTTCCGCGAAGGGCAAAAACAAATATTTTTGGCGAGATTTAAAAAGTCCTACGCCAAACAGCCCTCCGCTTCCTAGCGCGTAAAAGGATTGAATGAGTTGATACCCCTCCTCTAACGGCGACTCCCACGGATTGAGAAATGCGACGAGGCGTTGCATGCGGTAAGGCTCTAAAATAATTAAAACGGGCACGAGCGCTATTACGGGCACGGCAAGGAAAAGGAAGTGCTTTATCCTTGCTCCGCCGATAAATAGCATCACGAAAACGAGCATTATCATACACATCGTTATCGACATATTAGGCTCTAAAATTATAAGCAGACAAATTGCTCCGCCGACTAACAAAACGGGCAAAATATGCTTAAAACTGCTCATTTTCTTATGGTTTTTCGCCATATACGAGGCGGTAAACACGATAAATCCGAACTTTGCAATTTCACTTGCTTGGATAGTAAAAAAGGGCAAGTTAATCCATCTTTTTGCGCCGTAATTTTCCACGCCTACGCCGGGCACGAACACTAAAACGAGCAATACGAAGGACAAAATCAGCACGGGATAGCGCAATTTTTGCAAAAAATGATAGTCGGTAAACGCGCAAATAAACATTACGCCCAGTCCTAACGCCACGCCGATAATTTGCTTTATAGCGTAGTAAAACTCGTTGCCGTAGTTTACCTTTGCATTGTAGCTACTGGCGGAATACACCATTACTACTCCGAACGAAACGAGCGCAAGCACGGCAAAAAGCAGAACTAAATCCATTTTTCCGTACGCGTTTTGAGGTTTAATTTTCAAGGCTTTTTATCTCCTTTACGTACTCGCAAAACGCCTCGCCGCGCGCTTTATAGGAAGAAAACGCGTCAAAGCTCGCGGTCGCAGGCGATAAAAGCACGCTTTTTGCTCCGCTATTATACGCTTTGACCGTAGCGTCTTTGAGGTTTTCACAAATTTCCACGCTTTCGTATCCGTTAGAAAGGGCGTCGTGCATAATTTTTTTTGCGGTCACGCCGATAGCGAAAACGCTTTGGGGTAGATTATTTTCTTTATCAAACAAATCGCCAAAGCCGTATCCCTTGTCGCTACCGCCCAAAATGAGCGCGTAAGGCTGACACATTGTTTGCATTGCCTTTAGCGTAGCGGAAATATTAGTGCCCTTTGAGTCGTTATAAAAACTAACGCCGTTTACGCTATCAACGTACTCAAGTCGGTGCGCGTCGGGAACAAAGGAAGATAACGCAGAAACGATATTCGCGTTGCTTACACCCGTCAGCTTTGCCACGCAAACGGAGGCAAGCGCGTTGGAAAGGTTGTGTTTCCCTTGCGCTCTCATCCTGTCCGTTTTGCAAATTTTTTCATCGCAAAAGTATATGTAGTCTTTATACGCGTACGCGCCCTTTACTGCGCGTTCGGTTGAGAAAAAGTATACGTTTGAATCGGGGCAAAAGCCTTTTAAGTAGCGCATGGGTATATCGTCAAAGCTCATTATAAGGCAGTCGTTTTTCGTTTGATTTTTTGCGATGCTTAATTTAATATTCGCATAGTTTTCCATACTTTTATGCCTGTCGATATGGTCTACCGCGATATTAGTAATTACTGCGATATGAGGATGAAACGAGGGTGCAGTTTCAAGCTGAAAGCTGGAAGCTTCCACCACGAATACGTCGTAATTTTTAGTTATGCTACGGCAAAATGAAACGCCGATATTACCGCACGCGCAACTGTTTTTATTGCTAAGCATCGCGTTTATCATACGCGTTACCGTAGTTTTTCCGTTAGTGCCCGTAACTGCAATTACGGGCTTTTCGCAATATTTTGCGCCTAATTCTATTTCACCTATAACTGGGATATTTAAACTTTTAGCAAGTGAAAAAACAGGGTGATAAATACTGATTCCCGGGCTAACTACTATTAGATCAAGGTCGTGAGTAACCTTATATTTATAGTCGGTTTCATCACAAACGGATACATACGTACCCTGTCGTTTTAACAATATATACGCTCCCTGTCCGCTTTCACCTTTACCGAAAATTAACGCTTTCTTTATAACGCCACTACTCATTATCTATCCTCCGTTTTTATAAAATATGAGCGTAACGTTTATCTTATACCAACGCAATCGTGATTATAAGCGTAAACACGCCTACTAAAAAGGTAAGAGCGGTATAAAGAGATACGATTTTATTTTCGTGCCAACCCTTCTTTTCAAGATGATGATGAAAAGGCGCCATTAAAAATACGCGTTTTTTCGTGCGTTTATAATGTAGCACCTGAATAACGTCGGACAAACAGCTTATTACGTACACCACTCCTATCACGGGAGCAATTAGCGACATCTTGCTCATAACGGCAAGCCCAGCAAACGCTCCGCCAAGCGCAAGCGAGCCAGTATCCCCCATAAATATTTTTGCAGGGTAACTGTTAAAAATCAAAAACGCGCAAGTAGATCCGATCAACGCAAAACAAAATACGGAGATATTTTTATATTCGTTTGCACTAATTTCGTCTACGCCAAAAGCGTAGCACACTATCAAAAGTATAGTTACGAAAAACGCGGTGTACACTACTCCCGTTTTGCCAGCAAGTCCATCAAGCCCGTCCGTAAGGTTTACTGCGTTAGTAAACGCTATAAAGATGAACGCGTAAAAGGGAACGGCAAACACGCCAAGCGAGATCTCACGCATAGTAAACGGAAGATATAACTTGTCCCCTACGACGGGGTTATTATACACGAAAACTGACACGATAAGCGCGGTGAGCGACTGGAAAACTATTTTTTGCCACGGCAAAAGTCCTTCGTTACGGTGGAAAAACACCTTGATAAAATCGTCTAAAAATCCAATCAGCGCAAAGCCAAGCGTTAAAATTGCAAGCATAAACGCGAGAGAATTATTTTCGCCCGAAAAAATCAGCGTAACCACGAAGGTCACTATCACGAACGCTACCCCACCCATAGTGGGCGTACCGCTTTTACCTGCGTGAGCGTCAACGTAGTGAAGGACGGTCTGACGCAGTTTGAGTTTTTTTGCACACGCGATTACTACGGGCATTAAAATTAAACACGCGCAAAAAGATATTGCAAGCACCAGCAAATATTTAATTATCATCTCGTCTCCTTATAACCTCACTCGCGCACTCGTAATCACTAAACGGTCGCTTTACGCCCTTAACTTCTTGATATTTTTCCGCGCCCTTACCTGCAATCACTGTAATATCACCCTCGTCCATCGTGGTGATCGCATTTTCAATCGCGCTAGCCCTGTCGGGGATAACGTAATAATTGACGTAACCACTCTCTTTTATTCCTCGCAAAATACTGCCTATTATCTCGTAAGGCTCTTCGTCACGCGGATTATCAAGCGTCACGACTACCTTATCGCAAAGTCGTGCGCTTATTTTTCCCATTTCGTAGCGTTTCCCTTTATCTCGATTGCCTCCGCACCCAAAAACTACGGTTAGCTTATTCCTGCACAGCTCTTTTGCACACGACAAAACTTTTTCTAGCCCGTCGGGTGTATGCGCAAAATCAATTATTACGTCGCCTTTACCTGCGTGGATAACGTTAACGCGTCCGTCCACCTCGCACATTTTGGAAATCGCGTTAAGAGAATTTTCAACGCTTACGCCCAGCGTTTTCGCCATTGCCACGGCGCACAAGCAGTTGTAAATATTAAACCTGCCTATGAGTGGACAAAACGCGCGGTATCTGTGCCCGTTATGCGTTATACTAAAAACACTTCCCGTAAGCGCAAGCGAAATATTGCACGCCCTAAAATCAGCGTTTTCGTTAAACCCAAATTTAATAGAATCGTATATCGTTTTGCAAAATTCGTCGTCGCCGTTTGCTACGAAATTTTCGCTTTGATCAATAAGCGTAAGTTTCGCTTTACCGTATTCGTCCATATTTCCAAAGTAGTCAAGATGATCACGCGAAAAATTTGTAAACGCACCTACGTTAAAATTTATACCGTAAAGCTTGTGAAGATAAAGCGCGTGCGCGGAAGCTTCCATAACGACGTGGGTGACCTCTTCTTCTACCGCCATAGCAAAAATTTTATGAAGGAAAGTCGGATCAGGCGTTGTTAGATTGCTATCAACGCGCTTTCCGTTTACAACCACTCCGTTAGTGCCTATCAAGCAAGTTTTGCGACCGTTATAAGTCAAAATTTCGTTAAGCATATACGCCGTCGTGGTCTTTCCGTTAGTGCCCGTGACGGCGCAAACGGTCAGTTTATCAACTGCGTTACCGTAAAATCTTTTACACGCAAGCGACAATGCTTTTCGGGTATTTTCTACCTGAATTTGATTGATATCGCAGTCCACTTTTCTTTCAACCACGCATGTGCTTGCTCCTCGCTCTTTTGCCTCAAAAACGAAGTCGTGTCCGTCAAAATTCTTGCCCCTAAGCGCAAAAAACATATATCCGTCTTTTACTTCGTTAACGTCAAACGCGATACCACGTATATCGTCATTTTTAATTTTTTCGTCTAAATTTTCAAAAATTTCACCTAACTTCAACGCCAAAATCCTACCATATAAAAGTTACGTTCTATTATATGATTGCGCCCTATTTTTATAACTTTTTGATATAAAAAAAGTCCTACCCGTTTGAGTAGGACCTTTCGTTTTTTCGTTAATTATTAAAGCAAATAATAGGGTAAGTTTTCACCCACTTCTACGCGTTCAAAGCCGTTTTTGCTTTGCGTTACCGTCTTTTTTGCGGTAGATTTTTTGGTGGTCTTTTTGGTGGTTTTCTTTTCAATGGGCGTAACGATTTTATCCATTACTTCTTGGCTGGGTGCAGGAATTACGCTACTGTTTTGCATATCGGGGGCATCCGTTTTTACCTGCGAATAACCGTTGTTCGTTACTCTCTTAATTGCGCTCTTTCCGATCGACATTTTCCATAATCTCCTTTGTTAATTGAATATATTCAATAGCACTTCTGCTATTTTTCTTAAAGTCAACTACGGGGCGACTGCTGTCCTGCGCCCACTCGATTGCGCTATCCACGCGGATATAATTTTCAAAAACTTTTACGTCCTCAAGCTCTTTAAGCGTTTCCAAAGTCTGCTTAAAATACTTCTTTCTCTCGTCCGCCTTGGTTATGGCAATTCCAAGCACTTCAAGCGAAGGCGAAATGCGCTTTACCTGATCGCAAAAATCAAACATATTCGCCAGCCCAAACAGTCCCCACGGGCTTGCCTCAACGGGAATTATCACGTAGTCGCTTGCGCACATAATATTCATTACCCATCCGCCCAAGGTCGGAGGCGCGTCGATAAGGATATAGTCGTAATATCCCCTAGCGCGTACGCGTTCCAGACATCTTTTAAGGATGACTTCTCTTTGCCACTTCGAGAACAAATCAAACTCGATCGAACTCATAAGCGAGGACGAAGTTACGATATCAAGTCCTTCAATACCCGTACTTACGATAAAGTCGGAAATATCTTTTTCCTCCTTAACTACGGTGTGGATAGTTTTGCCGTTTTGCGCAAGTTCGAGCGCTTTTTCTTCGTCAAAATATGCAATAGTAAGGTTCATTTGCATATCGCCGTCAATCATAAGCACTTTTTTGCCGTCCTGCGCCATTGCACATCCAACGTTAGAGCAAGTCGTGGTCTTACCACTTCCGCCCTTGTTGTTCGCAAACGCGATAACTACAGTCTTACTCATCCTTATCTCCTTTAAAGTAACCAAACGTCAAGCTTTTCTTGCTTTGGCTGAATCGTGGGTTTTTCTTTGATTTCTTCTTTTTTAACGCGTTTTACGTCAGAGTCGTCCTTCAAAAAGTCGGAAAGCTCCTTTATCCCCTCGCCCGTATACGAGCTGACGGGAAAAACCTTTTTGCATCCAGCGAGCTTTAACCACCTAGTAACCCTTTCAACGTTGCCGTCCGGCTTGTCAATGCCCGTAACGATTCCTATAGTTTCGCGATTTACCATGCTGGTAAGACAGGGCGAAAAGATGGAATACGGCTCGTTAGAGGAAAGAACGAGTCCTACGACGTCCGCTTCGTACGCGTATAGCGCGAGCGCACCACTAGTTTCTCGCCGTTCGGTATACTCACCCGGCGTGTCGATCACGGTATCAAGGTAATTGACGTACTGCGTCTTGAAATATTTAATTTCTTCTCCGCGGAGCGCCTGCATAAGCGTGGTTTTGCCTGCGGCAACCCTGCCGAGTAACATTATCTTTTTCATTAGGTTTTAGTAAGCTCGCAACACGTATAACTAAGCTTGCCGATAAAGTATTCGCGGATTGCGATAAACGCGGATTCAACGGACGATACGCTACCCGTGATGATGAGCGTACCCGTGAATCTATCCACGAATCCGATTTCAGCGCCCGAGGATTTCATTGCAATATCAGCGGCGATTACTGCACTCTCGTACGGAATTACGGTCAATACTCCGATCGCGCTTTTAGTGTAATCGGTTTGCGGATCAAGTCCGAGTTTGGTATAAAGGGTTTCGCCCGGGTTTGCGATAATGTGGCAAAGCGTAATTTGTTTACCGGGGACGAACTCCTGAATGATTGTCATTTTGTCCTTAAGTTCCATATTTTCTCCTTTTTAGCCACCGATTTGACATTTAATCCCACTTTCTTCGGCAACTGAAAGTAAATATTCCATTTTTTCTTTTTCGGGAGGCTCTATTCCGCTTAGAGAATATTCTCTGTTAAGTCCGCTGTATTTGTCCTGACCAAGCCTATGATACGGGAGCAAGTGTAGTTGTTCAACGCCGGGTAGCGAGGCGGCAAATTTAGCAATTTCTCTGATTTCCTGCGCCGTATCGTTTACGCCGGGAACGACGGGAGTACGGATAATAAGCTCCGTTCCACTATTAGCGATCCTTTTAGCGTTTTGTAGAATAATATCGTTACCCACTCCCGTAAAGCGTGCGTGCTTTTGACTGTCCATGTGTTTTATATCCATTAAGAACAGGTCAATATAGGGCAAAACTTCCTGAATCTTTTCATAAGGAGCGTTTGCCGTGGACTCAACTGCGGTGTGCAGTCCGTTCTCTTTGCACGCTATAAGTAAGTCGCGAGCGAATTCGTGTTGAGCCAAAAACTCTCCGCCCGACAGCGTAATTCCTCCGCCACTACGACGGTAAAAGTTTTCGTCTGCTAAAAGCTCAGGCATAATTTCTGATACGGTTACGTCGTAACCTACCGTTTTTTTCTTACCGTTTTCAATCATCGTTTGGATATCGTACGACTGCGATTCGGGGTTGCAACACCACGCGCAACGCATATAGCATCCCTTAAAAAAGACGATAGTCCTAATGCCCGGTCCGTCGTGAATTGAGAACCGTTGAATATTGAATATTCGTCCTTTGGTATCGTATATGCTCATAGTTTATCCTTAATAAATGTAAAATGAATAGGTACGTACCCTGCCGTTTTGTTAGAAACCTTGCTCAGTACGGTTGATGATATCGTCTTGAAGTGAACGCGAAAGCGTAGTAAAGAGCGCGCTGTAGCCTGCTACGCGGACCACTAAGGTCTTGTACTTTTCGGGATTTTTCTGCGCGTCAAGTAGCGTTTCGCGAGTAACTACGTTGAACTGCATATGCATTCCCTTTTGATCAAAATACGAGCGAATAAGCGCAACGAATTTCGTAAGTCCGTTCATTCCCGAAAGCGCGGACGGATGGAATTTTTGATTAAGGAGCGTACCGTTACTTGCAACTACTTGTTCAAGTTTTGCAACTGAATTTGCCGTTGCGGTAGGTCCTTTTTTATCTCTACCCGACGCAGGTCCTATACCGTCGGCTATAGGCGTAAACGCCAGTCGTCCGTCGGGGGTTGCGCCAGTTTGTCCGCCGAGGGGTACGTTAGCAGATACGGGATAAAGTCCTGCTTGGAACACACCACCACGGGGGTTTTTGTATTTTTCTACTTCTTTGGTATAAGTATTAGCAACGTCTCGCGCAAACATATCCGCCTCGTAAATATCGTTGCCGTACTTGGGGCAGGTTTCGTCGATAAGACGCTTGATTTCCTGATATCTTGCCTTCTTTACGGGATCAAGAGTGGACGCGGTAGTAACTTTTTCATAAACGGAGCGGATAATATCTTCGGTAATAGAAATGCCGTTATTTGCCACTTCTTTTACGATTTCACTCGTGATACGAACGGCGTGGTCACCCGTGATTCCGTAACCGAAGTTAGCGTTAAGTGCGTCACGTAGTTCACTAAGCGTAATAGTTTTATCCTCAAAAACGAGCTTTTTGATTGCTAAAAGTCCGTCGGTATTGTTTGCGATACCAAAGCCTTGAGGACCGGTGAAGTTATAAATTGCTCCGCCCTCTTGCAAGGATTTTCCCCTGCCGATACAGTCGTCAACCATGCACGACTGGAAAGGAAGCGGACAGCGCGTTGCGTGCGCCATATCAATAGCGTTATTAGCGTTTACCAAAAGCTTGATAAAGTAGCTTTGTTGCGTTTTGTAAGCGTCGTAGAACTGCTCGAACGTTTGCATATTCGCAACGTCACCCGTTTCAGGTCCGATCTGAACGCCCTTGTCCATACCGTTGGAGAAAACGAGCTCCATAGGTCTACACATATTGAAGAACGCTGCGTCGTGCCATCCATCAGTTTTACCACCCTTTTGAGGCTCAACGCAACCGATAATGCAGTAGTCACGCGCGTCTTCAAGCGTAAGTCCCCTTGCCATAATGGAAGGAATGATAATTTCGTCGTTGTAGTACGCAGGAAGTCCCGTTCCAAGCCTGGTGAGCGCCGCAGCCTTTACGAGCAAGGACTGGGGCGAGCCGTTCCATACGCGAATGGAGATGGAGGGCTGAGGAAGGGGCACGTGCATTGACGCCTCTAAACACATATAAGAAAGATCGTTAGTTGCATCCATTCCGTAAATATTTTGACCACCTACGATAAGGTTTTGGAACATTCCGTAGCCGGCGAATCCGTCAGCGGAAACGGCGTCACGAACCTTGTTGATATCGTTGAGCTTTACCCAGATACAGTCGATAAGCTCTTGCGCCTGCTCTGCGGTGATCTTGCCTGCGTCGATATCCTTTTTGTAATAAGGATACATATATTGGTCAAATCGTCCGGGCGAAATTGAGTGTCCGCTGGATTCAACCTGCAAAAGAAGTTGAATAAACCAGAACGACTGACAAGCCTCGTGGAAATCGGTTGCAGGGAATTCGGGTACGCGCGCACAGTTAGACGCAATTTTTTCAAGCTCTGCGCGACGAATTGCGCATTTTTCCTTTTTAGCAAGCTCTTTTGCAAGCGCGCTATAACGACGCGCATAACGAACGACCGCCTCACAGCTCTCTATTACTGCGGTAAGGAAATTAATTCTCTGAACGTAGTCAGCGTCGCTCACGTCCACTTTTTTAAGCGCCTCTTTTGCCTCGGTAATAATACCGCGGTAACCGATTTTAAGTACTTTTTCATAGTTTACGTTTACGTGACCGATACCGTTATAAAAATAGTTGCCGGGCGTAAACATTCCGTGCGTTACGAACGCCTCGTAAGCCTCGGGCGCCATATTGGATTTTGCTAAATCGCTGGTCGTTTTGCCCTTCCAGTACGGATAAGCCTCGCGAAGTTCAGCCTTTGTCTTTTCGCTGATAAAGAAAGGATCTGCCGTACGCGTTGCAACCGTGTCAAACTCCGCTTCAAGCCATTCGTAAGAATACTCGGGGAAAACCTGACAACCGCGGGGCGCAACGGTTGCGCTACCTACGATAAGTTCTCCGTCGCGGATTACGATGGGAATATTTTCAAGAATATGCGAAAAAGCAGCACTACGGCGCTTTACGATAGGCAAATCTTCCGTGCTTTTATAACTTTCCGTAACCAAAAGTCCACGAGCGGACTCGATTTCGGGCATTTTTGCGTACAAATCGTCAATTAACTTGTCGATTCTTGCGCTTTTTTCTAAAACAAACTTGATATTTTCCATATCCTACACCTGTTAAATCTGTTTCCAAAGGTCTTCGTGCGGTGCTGCAATTATTGAATAAGAAGACAACATTCCCGTAGTTTTAGCATAGTTTGCACCTGCCTCAACCGCGGCGGTAACGTCACCTACCTCGCCCGTCAAAAGAACTACGCCCTTTCCGCCCATACCGCGCGAAACGCGAAGGTCGAAAATCTCAACCCTTGCCGTCTTTACCGCGATATCGGCAGCCTTAATTGAGGTTGCTGCGGAGAAGGTTTCGATAAGTCCAAGCGAGCCTTTTTTCTGGGTGCTTTGAGTTCCGAACAAAGCGGTAATAACCTGCTCGTCAATTCTACCCATAATGGACGAATCAATGATATAATTCTCAAACTTTGCGCGCACGTGCTGAACTGCCGCCTCAACGTTTGAGATAGAACCCGTCAAAATGATTTCGTACTTACCCGGGCACGCAGGATGCGCGGTAACCATATCAACGCCTGCGCTTTTAAGCGCGGCGTCAGTTGCCTCTACGCCCTTGGGAATACTTTTTAATTCAATTACACCAACCGACTTAAACATTATTTATTTACCCTGTCAATTATAATTTTTACGCCTTCTTCTATCGTTACCGTACCTGAAATGCTTGCGTATTGCGGAACGGAAAGCCCGTTAGCGCTTTCAGCGATAAGGTCGCCCTTTTCTACAACGTCTCCGTCCTTTACTACAGGCACGCTCGCCAGTCCTATATGCTGGCGCAAATTGATTTCTACTCTGTCAAAACCGTCGTCTTCGCCCTTAAAAACAGGCTCAACGTCGTATTTTGCTACTCCTAATACACTCGCCCATCTACTCGAGGGGACCATACGCCAGTCACGTTCGTGCGAAACTTCGACGTCCTCTTTGGCGGTGTAGCGGAGTTTGTTTTTTGCAAGCAACGCTTTGTACTCGTTAATTACTGCTTTGGGCGAAATTGCCTGACAGCAAGCGAGCGATTCGCAAATACCGCAACCACAACAAAGCGTAGCGGTTATTACCATTTGCGGATTGAATTTTACTGCGCCCGGAGACGTGCGCACCATTTTGTGCGGTTCAAGGGGGTAACCAAGTAGCGCACGTGGACACATATCCGTGCAACGAGTACATTGACAGCAAGCCGTTTCTGCTCTTGCGATGGATTTTTCGCCGTTGAGCATTTTTGCTTGGACTGACTGCGTGTTTTCGGGCAAAATCAATATTCCTTTGGTCGTTTTAGTCACGACTGCCCGATTTGCGTTTATAATCTTTCCCATACTTGGGCCACCGTCAAGTACGACGTGACCGTCGGGAATTGTTATCGAATATTTAGCGAAAATATCTGCAATCGGAGTACCTACGGGTACGCGCACCACGAAGGGTTGCGGTACTTCTCCACCGATCGTCAGCCATTTCATCGTTACGCTTGCGTCTTTTTTTACCGCAAGCCCTAAGTTGTATAGCGTTTCGACGTTATACACGATTACGCCCTTACTTATGGGCAAATTACCCGGACGAATAAGTCTGCCCGTCGCCTGATAAATAAGGCTGATTTCGTCACCGAGCGGATAAACGTCAGGTAAAACTTTGAGATAAATATTTTGCGCGAGCTTTTCGCCGTCGCTATAGCCAAGCTTTTTCGCGCTGTGTTCTTTTACGCAAAAAAGCGCGTTTTTGATGCCGGTATCTTCCAAAACCTTTTGGATACCTGCCAAAATCATAGGCATTTGGCGGAGCATTAAGTAGTAATCGGTATAGAAAAGCGGTTCACATTCCGCGCCGTTGACCACGAGCAAATCTGCCCCCTCTGCAATCTTTGCATAAGAGGGAAAGCCCGCGCCACCTGCACCGACGATTCCTGCTTTTTTCATTATATCCTTAACGTTCATTTATGCCTATACTACTCCCGCAAAAAAAATTAAGTTAGTCTACGATACCTACGATTACTGCATCACAGGGCGTGTTCGTATTATGGAGCGCCAAACGCGCAGAACTGCCCGTGGTAATAAGTACTTCTTCGCCGATACCTGCGCCTACGCTGTCAACGGCGATAATAAATTTGCCGGTATTTCGTCCGTTCTCCATGATTTCAACCTCCATGAATTTCGAACCTACCAACGCATCTTGCTTTCTCGTGGAAACGATGTTTCCTCTGATAATTCCTCTTAACACTTTAATTCTCCTTAACGATTCGTACTTTGTGACCGTTGCCTATGCCCGTTGCGTTAGCGTCGTCCGTATCAACGTGCATTTCCAGTCTAAAATCAGGGCTGACACGCACCTGAACGTCGTACCAACGCGTGCGACGCTTACCAAAAACGTCCACCGTTACGAAGTCGCCGTCCTTTACGCCAAAAGCCTGTCCGTCCGAAGGCGACATGTGGATATGTCTGTTCGCGATAATGCAACCTTCCTTCAGCGTTACAGTTCCTTTCGGTCCGATTATGGTTATTCCTGCCGAGCCTGCGATATTACCCGATTCGCGCACGGGCGGTTTTACTTTGAGCACGTAAGAGTCCGTCGCGGAAATTTCCACCTGTGATTTTCCTCTTACCGGTCCTAAAACACGTACGTTTTCAATAGGACGGAGCGAAGGTCCGACGATAGTCAATACTTCCTTACAAGCGTACTGACCGGGCTGTGACAAGTCCTTAAAGGGCGTAAGCTCGTACCCCTCGCCAAACAAGGTCCAAAGGTCTGCTTTTGAAAGGTGTATATGACGGTTAGATACTCCTACGGGCACTTCGCTACCGCTACTTGCGGTACAATCTTGCATTCCCGAAAGCACTTTTCTAACCATTTCTTCAATTTTTGCGTTAGTTATTTCCATACCTTTACTCCATCTGTCTTTGCGAAAAAAATTTCGCGTTAGTTTTCTTTTTTTTGCATTGAAAAACTCCCGTAATGCCCGTGTTTTTGCGTCGGGCATTACGGATTTTTCTACCTAAGTAAGTTAATTAGTCGCTAATTACTTAATGGTGGGAAGAAGTTTTTCAACGTCTGCGTGAGGTCTGGGGATTACGTGCGTAGCAATTACTTCGCCAAGAGCGGTCGCTGCTGCAGTACCTGCTTCAACTGCTGCCTTAACTGCGCCTACGTCGCCTCTTACCATTACGCTTACGAGTCCGCTACCGATCTTCTCGCTACCGATAAGTACTACGTTTGCTGCTTTT
>JAGAPD010000015.1 GCA_017623435.1 Clostridia bacterium | reverse complement strand
TGGCTTGGCTATCTTGACGAGGCGTACGAGTGCATTGAACCGCTTAAAGACACCGATCCGGCAAAATACGGCGTGCTTTATAAAAATATTCTCAAGGAAAGCATTTTCCTTCGCTACGCAATGCTTACCATTTATCAGGGAACTTTCTCTTCTGAAGAGCTTTATAACGAAAGAGTAGCGTTCAAGAACGATTGTATGCAGGTAGGTATCGCTCGCGTTAACGAGGGTGGCTTGCTTTCCGCGGTTTACTCGACTTGGGGCATTTAATAGCCACGGCAGAATAACCTATTTATATATTGAAAGAGGTGAAAAATTATGAAAATTAAGCAGTGGTTGGGCAATTTATTTATCGTTTGCGTGTCCATCGTTTTGGCGATAGGACTGTTTGCCTGTACGCCGGCTGAAACGAAAGATCCTAAAATCACGTTATCAAAGGACGAAACGACCGTGGATATCTACGACGAGTTCACGCTCACGGCGACGACGCAGGATTTGGATGGTGCTACTATCACGTGGAGCTCGTCTGACAAGGCGGTTGCGACCGTTGACCAAAACGGTAACGTAACGGCGCGAATGGAAGGCATTACGACCATTACCGCTAAGGCAGGCGGAGTGAGCGCAAGTTGCGTCGTTATGGTCGAAAATAGCCACGCCGTTCCCGTTATGACGCTGTCGGTAGCGGACGAAGTAGACGTAAAGCCTAACGAGGAAATAACTATTACCGCAACGACTACCTACAACGGCAATATCGTAAGCGGACTTGATTATACCTGGACGGCGGAAAAAGAGGGGATCGTGGAAATCACGCCTTCGCAGGACGGTGCGTCCATCACGCTGAAAGGTTTGGTTTTTGGCTCGACGACGCTTTCGTGCGCGACCGTTTGTAACGGCGTGCCCGTTAGTCCCTCGATAAAAGCAAACGTATTTAACCCCGACGTAAAAATGGAGGTTGACGGAATCGTTGAGGGCGAAAGCGGTTACCCCGTAACGCTTACTTTGTTCGACGACGAGCAAAACGATAACGCTTACGCACCCACGATTAGCGTGAGCGAAAACGGCAACGGCGTAAATAGCAGTAATATCGTATGGCGTAGCGCTAACGAAGAGGTTGCAATCGTTGAAAACGGCGTTATTAAGGCAAAGAAAATAGGAAGCGCGCGTATCTTAGCAGTTTATAACGGCAACGGCGTTTACTTCGACGTAAATATTATTCCCGCTGAATTTATCGTAAACGATTTCGTTTATATCGAAGTGGCTGAGGGCAACGGTATCGTTAAAAGCGAGAATATAGAGGGCACGGTTAGTTCCGTTATTTACAAAGGCAACGAGTATTTCAAAAACGAAAGCGACGGAGTTATCCATCTTAAAGATGTAGCGATTGAAAAGATCGGCTTTGGCGTTTTGGATAGCGACGTTGAGGTTTATACGGACAAAGCGAAGTATACGCACACTAACGTTGAGTTCATTGCAATGCTTATCGACAACAAAGAAGAGTTTGATAAAATGGACGAGGTTGCGCTCTCGCTTGGCGATCACGACACCGTTTCGCCTTCTATGGACGGAATCTTCTATCTTAACGCGGACATTGATTATAACGGCGTTTATACGCCCAACGAAAGAAACGTCGTAGCAGACTGGTCGGGCGGATTCCGTGGCGTTTTCGACGGACGCGGACACGTTATCAACGGACTTAAAATTAAAGACGACGGCTACGTTTTCGCGGGTATTATGGGTAGCGCAAAGTTCCAGAACGTATCCTTCGTAAACGCTGAGTTCGACGGTGCAAATACGACGTACACGGGCGCTTATATTTGCAGAACGCTGGACGGTGAGCTCAAAAACGTGTTCATTCAGTTCTCTAACGTAAGACTTAAAAACAATAACTTTATGGTATTGTGTCAGGGTAACCACCATTCAGCTGCACCTAACGAAAACGTCGTTATCGTAATTGACAAAATTGAAAGAATCACAGGATATTCTAAGACTGTAGTAGTTCAAACCTTCGGTACTCGTTCTCCTAAGCCTGAGATTATGAAAAACGTAATCGGTATCTCTGCCGGTGCGCCTGCAACCGAGGTTCAGTTTAGCTGGACGAGTGGGGAGGGTACGTACCTTAACAAGTATTCGGCGCTCACCAGCATGAACGAGAACTTGAAAGAGGGCGGATGGGACGAGCAATTCTGGCACGAAGTTGACGGCGTTGTCCTTCCTAAAACCATCTTCTTGCTCTCTTCCCAAATGGAGGAAATGAGCGACAACAGCGCGGGTATAGCGTCTTGGAAAGAATATAAATCCTCGGTAGAGATGCAGGACAAATCCTCTTATAAGGCGGATTATCAGTTTAACGCAACGCTCGATATCGATCTTACGGTGGACGGCCTTGACGAAGTGCGTAGTGCGAAGATCAACGGAGTAGAGCTTGCGTCCAACTACGAAAACGGTAGAATCGTCGTTCCCAAAAGCGCAGTTACCGCGCGTGGCGAGGCGTCTATGTATATCTTCGCAAGCAAGACGGAAAATGGAGAATCCAAGTCGGTACTATTCATTAAGCCCTTGCTTTTGGCGGACGTTTTAATTTCGACCGCGGACGACTTCGAGGCAATGCAATGGTACGCTGACGCTTTGGCTGAAGACACGCAAAGTGCTTTCGGTTTAGCAAAGGTTGCGCGTATGGATGGCTATATCGTGCTTACTAATAATATCGAATATAACCGCACCTATAAGGTTCATCCCCGTTCCATTTCCGCGCACGTAGACTATAACGGCTTCGTTGGCACGCTTGACGGTCGCGGATACGTAGTAAACGGCGTTGAAATGGTTGAGCAGAAAAACGCGCTTAATACTTACACGACTGTTTTCCAAGGCTATACGACGCCAGTAGGCTCGATGGCAGGCTCGGGAATTTTCGCGCTCCTTGGCGCAAACGGAACTATCAAAAATATCGCGTTCACTAACGCAAAGCATTCGTGTGGCGGTGGCTTTATCGTAACTACTGCTCGTGGCGGTGGCAACACGGTTGAGAACGTATACGTTCATATTACGGAAGCGCTTGGCACTAATTTGAGCGTTGGTCAGTACGAGTACGTTAACGCAAGTGGCGTTATCAACGGTATGTTCCACGGTGGTAGCTTTACCTTGAGAAATATGTTTATTAAGGTAGATAGCGTCCAAAATAGCAAGTATTTTACCTTTGGTAGCTTCTCGGGCGAGCCGACCGCACAAAACGTTTTCGTAATGACCTCTCACTCAAAGCTCGTTAACGCGACTAACGCTTGGGGTAGCGGTACTCACGAGTGTGACACGCTTAAGGGCGTAAGTAAGTACGCTGACGCTAACGCAGTAACGGCTGATAAAAGTGCTTGGGCGGGCGCACTTACCGCATCCGTTTGGGATACGACGGGTGACCTTCCTGCGTTTAAGAACGCGTAAAGCACGATAAACAAACGACTTAAAATATGAAACGGAGTGGTACGTACCGCTCCGTTTTTGTTTTATAGGTTATTTTTTAATCAATTAGTGCAAACACTTGATATTTTATCGGCGCTGTGTTATAATGAATATATGGAGGTATAGCTCAGCTGGTTAGAGCGCTTGCTTGACATGCAAGAGGTCATAGGTTCAAGTCCTATTATCTCCACCAAAAATCGACAAGTTTCGACGGAAGCTTGTCGATTTTTACTTCTTCACTATTACCTCTTCACTTTTCACTTACTAAAAGTAAGACGATCAAAATATTTATATGCGTGGTCTTAAATCTCTTGGGTAAAAAGAGGATAAAATTGTGCAAGTTTTTAGTGAGTTTTGTTATAACGACGACGCGTAAAATATTGTATAATTAAGAAAAAATTACTTAAAGGGGCAAAAAATGATAAAACTTCCGCAAAGACAAGTGCATTTGGATTTTCATACTACGGGCGCTATCGAGGGTGTAGGCTCGAAGTTTGATAAGGAAAATTTTCAAAGGTGTTTAAAGAAAGGGCACGTAAACTCAATAACGCTATTTGCAAAATGCCATCACGGCTGGTCGTACTATCCGTCGAAAGTCAACGCTATCAATCCGTCGCTTAAATTCGACCTTCTGACTGCTGAGATTGAGGCTTGCAAGGAAATAGGCGTGGCTTGTCCTATCTATATTTCGGCAGGTTTTGACGACAAGTACTTTTTCGAACATCCCGAGCACGGCGTAAAGGGTGCGCCCGATAGTAAGACGAGTGTGGTTTTGTATAAGGACGGCTGGCCGTACGTGGACGACGACCACGGCAGGTTCAGACTGCTGTGCTTGAGCGGAGATTACCTTGATCACTTGCTCGCGCAGGTTAAAGAAGTGGTGGAGCGTTATATGCCCGAGGGGATTTTCCTCGATATCGTAGGCGAGCGCGTTTGCTACTGCGACAACTGTAAAAAGACGGCTGAAATGCTGGGCGTAGACATTATGACTGACGAGGGAATGAAAGCGGTCAGCACGTACGTATATAAAAATTACTACGAAAAGGTGCGCGAAGTGGCTACCGCTATTAAGCCGGATATTAAAATTTTCCACAATAGCGGTCATATTTATCCTAACCGTCGCGATTTGACCTTTGCAAATACGCATCTTGAGCTTGAAAGCTTGCCGACGGGCGGATGGGGCTACGACCATTTTCCCCTGTCGGCTAAGTACGTAAAAAATCTTGGACTTGACTATCTGGGAATGACGGGCAAGTTCCACAAAAGCTGGGGTGAGTTCGGTGGGTTTAAGCACCCTAACGCTCTTCGCTACGAAGTGGCGCTCAGCCTTGCTTTCGGTGCAAAATGTTCGGTAGGCGATCAGATGCACCCGTACGCGTTTATGGACGAAGCGACCTACGAGCTTATCGGTCAGGCTTACGCCGAGGCGGAGCAAGTGGAAGAGTACTGCTACGATATCGACTGCGTTGCCGACGTGGGAGTTTTGTCCGCGGAAAGCTTGAACGCAGGCAGGTCGAATTCGTCAGACGTAGGACTTAACAGGATTCTTCTCGAAGGCAAAATTTTGTTTGACGTAATAGATAAGGAATGTAGCTTTGACAAGTATAAGCTCCTTATTTTGCCCGAGCTTGATAAGGTGGACGATGAGCTATTTACCAAGGTTGAATCGTTCGTTAAAAAAGGCGGAAAAATTCTTACCGCAGGCAAAACGGGAGTGGACGTATGTGGTCGTTTTGACTTGGGAGTGAAGTATTTGGGCGCAAGTAAGTACAACCCTGCATACCTCAATCCCACCTATAACGCGAGCGGACTTACCCCGTCGAATTACGTAATTTATTCGCAAGCTTACGATACTGAAATAACTGATACGAGTGCAAAAATCCTTGCTTACAGCAAAACGCCCTTCTTTAACAGAAGTAAGTACGCGTACTGCTCGCACCGTCATACACCATTTAAGCTTGACGGAGGTATGCCGTCGGTAGTGGTAGGCAAGGAGGGCGGATATATCGGCTTTGATATGTTCAGCGAATACGCCCAGCACGGATGCTACTGCGCGAAGGAAGTGGTGCTTAAAACGATAGACGAAATCTTGGGCGAGAGTAAAACGCTTACGACTAACCTTCAATCGGTTGGCGTCGTGTCGCTTAACGAGCAAAAGGATAAGTCGCGTTTCGTCCTCCACGCGCTTTACGCAACGCCTATTAAGCGTGGTAGTGGCGCAAACAGCGTTGAGGTTATCGAGGATTTAGTGCCCGTACTTGACACGCAGTTTAGCGTAAAAATTGATAAGCCCGTTAAGTCCGTAACGCTCGTACCTCAAAACGAAAGCATTGATTTCACCTACGAAAACGGAACTCTTAACTTTACGATAAAGCAATTTACCTGTAAGCAGGTCGTAGTCATAAATTACTAAACTGGCATACACGTACCCCGTGATTTTGCTAAAAATCTATAAAAAAGAGGAAAAACCGTCGCGGTAAAATGCGACGGTTTTTTTGTGTTTGGTTAAGCTTTTGTGGGGACGTATGCCCGAAATTGTGACTAAGTGCGGTTATTCGCCGTCCTTAGGTAATTTTTTGAAGAAGGAAAGCATCATAGGAAGGGAAACGAGTGCGGAGAGGAAATACGCGATAGGCTGAGCAATCTCGATACCCGTGACTTGTAAAAAGGAAGGAAGAATAAGACAGAGAGGAATAAAGAGCAAGCCACTTTGTAGACACGACAGTATCAGCGCCGGGATATTTTTGCCGATGCTTTGGAATAGCATCGTTGCGACTACGGACACGGGCAAGAATAAAAGAGCAACGCAGTAAAACCGTAACGCTTGCGCACCGATAGCGATAACCTCGGGCTCGTTACGGAAAATGCCGATAACCTGAGGCGCGAAAATAAAGCAAGCGAGCGCAATCAGTCCGATAAACGCCGTACCGAACGCGAGCGTAAAGTACGCGCCCTTTTTAACGCGCGAATATTTTTTAGCGCCGTAGTTAAAGCCGGACACGGGTTGAAAGCCTTGACCGATACCTAATCCCACGCTGAAAATCAAGCTACTCGTTCTGCCTACGTAGCCCATAGCGGCGATTGCTACGTCGCCAAACGCTTTTGCTTGCATATTAAGTATCATCGTGGACACGCTGTTAAGTCCTTGACGGGCAAGACTGGGCAAGCCCGTAATTACGACGTCCTTAAAAACGGTGAAATTTTTTAGGAAGAGCTTGGGAATAATCTTGCTTTGCGTTTTCTTAAACAAGAAGATGGAGAAGAGGATAGAAAAGGAAATAAACTGGCTTAGCGCCGTCGCAAGTCCTGCCCCGGCAATTCCCATATTGAAAACGAAAATGAGTAGCGGATCGAGCGCGATATTGAGAAGACCGCCCGTCGTCAGTCCTATCATAGCGAGGTTTGCTTTGCCCTCGTAGCGCAAAATATTGTTAAGCACGCAACTCGTCGTCATAAGTGGCGCGGCAAGAAGGATATAGAACGCGTAATCCATCGCGTAGGGTAAAATCGTGGGCGTACTTCCAAGCAGCACCATAAAGGGCTCGAGAAAGATTAAGCCGAATAGCGCGATAAGCAATCCGCTGGCAAGCGCTCCAAAGAAGCCTGTTGAACAGTATTCGTGCGCTTTGTCCACTCGTTTCGCGCCAAGCATACGGCTGATGTTACTGCCTGCGCCGTGTCCGAACATAAACCCAAACGCTTGCAGTATCGCCATTATGCCGAAAACGATACTCGTTGCGCCTCCTGCAGAAAGCGAAATCTGACTGACGAAAAAGGAGTCCGCCATATTATAAACGTTGGTTATCAGCATACTTATGGTAGTGGGTATGCCCAGCGAAATAATAAGCTTTCCAACGGACTGTTCGGTCAGTTTTTTGTATTGCTTTTCAGCTTTTGTTAAATTTTCCTGTTCCATAGTTCACTTAAAGTATATTCTCATTTCGTCAAAAAGTCAACTCAACGGGCGCGAAGTAAAAAGAAAGTTTTATAAAAAGCTAAAATGCATATTGACTTTTCAAAGAGCTTATTGTATAATTATAATAGATAAATGTGGGACTTTAGAAGGAGTGACCGTGAAATTACGAAAAGCGTTGTTTGACAACAACATAAAAAGTAAATTTAGCGAATCAATTAACGCCGTTTTGCCTATAACGGTGATCGTTTTGATTTTGTCCGTCACCTTCGTTCCGCTCGAGCCCGGTCCTATAGTGCTTTTCTTGTTCGGAGCGATAATGCTTGTGTTCGGAATGTCCTTCTTTACGATGGGCGTAGATATGTCCATGATGCCCATGGGCGAGGGTATAGGTGCGTCAATGGCGCAATCAAAGCATAAGCTTATACCTATGCTACTGTGCTTTATTTTGGGCGTGCTTATCACGATGGCAGAGCCGGATCTGACGGTGCTTGCAAACCAAATACCTGCGATTGAAAACTTCACTATCATTATCGCGGTAGCAGTAGGCGTAGGAATATTTTTGGTGCTAGCCCTTCTTCGTACGGCGTTCAAAATCCCTATGTCGCACATACTCGTTTTCTTCTATACGGCCGTATTCGTGCTTGCGTTTTTTGCGCCTAACAACTTCATTCCTGCATCCTTTGACGCAGGCGGAGTTACTACCGGACCTGTAACCGTGCCCTTTATAATGGCGCTCGGTATAGGTCTTGCGTCCCTTGGGAGAAGCAAGTCCTCGCAGTCTGATAGCTTTGGTATGGTTGCCATGTGCAGTATAGGACCTATTTTGGCGGTGCTTGTTTTGGGAATTATTTACAACCCCGGCGAAGTAAATCCTACGCCCGTAATCATTCCCGATATCGTAACGACGCAGGACGCTGCCCGTTATTTCGTTACGGCGTTCCCCGAATACTTTAAGGAAGTTGCCGTCGCGCTCGCTCCTATCGCAGGATTGTTTTTCCTGTTCGAGCTTATTACGAAAAGATTTAAAAAGCATCAGCTTATCCGCGTAATCAGCGGATTTATATACACCTATCTTGGACTCGTGCTTTTCTTGACCGGCGTAAACGTAGGCTTTATGCCCGTTGGTCACTTGCTTGGAAGTAAGATTGCCGGTAGCGAGTTTACTAAATGGTTGCTTATCCCCGTAGGAATGCTCGTCGGCTACTTTATCGTCGCAGCCGAGCCTGCCGTTCACGTATTAAAGAAGAACGTAGAGGAGGTTTCTAACGGCGCAATCCGTCAGCGTACTATGGGTATCGCGCTTAGCGTGGGCGTAAGCGTTTCCGTAGGCATCGCAATGCTCAGAATTCTGACGGGTATTTCTATACTTTGGTTCTTAATCCCGGGGTACGTTATCGCGCTTTCGCTCACTTTCGTCGTTCCTCAGTTGTTTACGGCGGTGGCGTTCGACGCAGGCGGTGTTGCCAGCGGACCTATGACTGCAACCTTTTTGTTGCCACTCGCTATGGGCGCGTGCACGAGCTTGGGTGGAAATATACTAACGGACGCATTTGGAATAGTGGCAATGGTTGCTATGACGCCCCTCGTGACCATTCAGGTGCTTGGGCTTAGCGCCGCGATAAGAAAGAAAATTAAGACGAAACGACTGGAAAATATTATCGCTGAAACGGACGATAAAATCGTTTATTTTGATTAGGAGGGCGTATGCAGGAAAAAAGCAAAACGAATGTAGACGTAGTGCCTGATTTTGAGCAAAACGCCACTAAATTAAAGCGAAACAGACAAAGAAAAACCGCTAAGGTTGAACGACCGTGCGTTTTGCTTTCCGTCACGGACAGAGGCAAGTCGGCTAGTTTAAGGGACTTGTTTATGCGTAGCGGAGTTTTTATGTCGTTAATCAGTATGGGTGAGGGCACGGCTAGCTCGGAAATTATGGATATTTTAGGACTGGTTAGCGCAGAAAAGGACGTAACGTTTTCTATTGCGTCGCCTGGTAGCGCGCGTGAGATTATGAACGCGCTTAACGACAGGCTGAGCGCGGAAATCAACAGCAAAGGTATAGTATTTCAAATTAGCTTAAACGCGGCGTCAAACTTGCTGGTTAGCGCGGCGCAGTCGGCGGGTAAAAATTCGGAGGGTAGAATGGGCGAAAAGAGCAAATACAGTCTTATAATTGCATCGGTAAACCGCGGTTACAGTGACGAGGTTATGACGGCGGCGAAGAGTGCCGGCTCGCGTGGTGGTACGGTTCTTCGCGCACATCAGATTGAAAACGACGAAACGGACCGTATTTTAGGCGTAAGCTTTACGGCGGAGCGCGATATCGTAACTATACTTACCGCGCAGGATAAACGCAACGCGATTATGGAAGCGATTAACGAAAAATGTGGCGTTAATACGAAGGCAAACGCCGTAATTATGTCGCTCCCCGTGGACGAAGTCGCAAAATTAGGATAATTTTTACTCTAAACGCTTGCTAAAACGATAGCGTAGGAGTATAATTATACTATACAAAAAAACAGGAGAGAAGAAAATGAAGAACTTTTTTGCAGAATTTAAGAAGTTTATCACGCGCGGAAACGTGCTTGATATGTCCGTCGGCGTTATCGTTGGCGGTGCGTTCACGGCAATCGTAAACGGCTTATCTAACTTCGTGTTAAAGCCCGTTATCAACTGGTTGCTCGCGCTCGTATTAGGTAAAGGCTCGCTTAGCGAGGTGTATACCTTCTTGGGCGAACCCGCGTACAAGCTTGCTGAGGACGGCGTAACGCAAGTAGTTGACCTTGCTAACTCCTTCTACATTGATTGGGGTGCGTTCATTAACGCGATTATCAACTTCTTGCTTATCGCAATCGTGTTGTTCTCTATCGTGAGAATCATCAACAAGATGAAAGAGTCTGGTGCTGAAGCAAAGAAAGACCGCGCTGAAGAAAAAGAGGCGGTTAAAAAGTACCGCGGTCAGGGTATTAGTAAAAAAGAGGCCGTTGCTCGTTACCGCGCAGACCTTAAGCGCGCAGAGGAAGAAAAGGCTGCCGCTGAAAAGGCTGCTGCTGACGCTGCCGCTGCTGCCGAGGCTGCTAAGGAAAAGGAAATGGACGTGCTTAAAGACATCCGTGAGCTTCTCCGCGCACAGGCTGGCAAGGCTGAATAATTTGATTAAAATACAAAACGGAGTGGCACGTACCACTCCGTTTTTCATTAGCAAATGAAAAAACTCACCGCTATGACGGTGAGTTTTTTTGCTTTTAGTTGAATTTTTCTTTATAAGAATTACCGAATTTAAGCGAGGGTTTTTTGCAAGCGGGGATATCCACTTTTTCTTGAGTAAGGGGATTGATGCCCGTCTTTGCAGGAACGTCCTTAATTTCGAAAGTACCAAAGCCTACGAGCTGGATTTTGTCGCCCTCTTTAAGCGCCTCGGTAACGGTGTCGATAAAAGCGTCGAAGTTAGCCTCAGCAACTGCGCGAGTGCAACCTGCTTTTTCTGCCATATTTCTGATAAATTCACTTTTGTTCATTATTTTTCCTCCTTGAAACAAAGTTTATATACTTACTATACTGTAATATTGTCGATATGTCAAGAAATATACGGGCTTTTACGAAAATCTATTAAGTTTTCGTGGGTTATTTTGGTACGCAGGCAATATTTATTTAGTGCGAGTCTTGACAAAGTAAAATAGCGTATGTTATAATATATTTACGATATAAATTAAGGAGAAGAAAAATGAAGGGAAAAAGAATTCTTTGCTTGCTTTTGGTAGTGGTATTGTCGCTCGTGACCTTGCTTGGTTGCGCGCCGACCGAACCCACTCCGCCGGCAGTTGAGTACGAAATAAGATTGCGCACGCGTACGTATAGCGTGAAGGACGAGGAGAGAAAGAAGCTCGATATTATTTTTACGGCTGACGGAGAGAGCGCGGACTGGTCGCTGCTGACTTTCGAGTCCAAAAATCCCGAAGTTGCCACCGTTGACGAAAACGGCGTTATCACGGGCGTAAGCGCAGGCGCGACTACGATAACCGTTTCAATAGGAGAAGAAAAAGTGACCGCTAACGTAACCGTTTCAATGAGGTTGCGCCGAGTGACGCTTTCAAGCACTAACCTTGGGCTTTTGCAAGGTCAAACGGCTACGCTCACCGCGACCGCTTATATCGGCGCGCAAAAAGACGAGAGCGCGCAGATTACTTGGAGCTCGTCTGATCCTGAAATCGTTAGCGTGGATGGTGGCACGGTCACGGCAATAAGCGGTGGTAAGGCTACTATCACGGCTACTTACGGCGAGGTTAAAGCGAGCGCAACCGTTACGGTCGTTAGCGAGGCGACGGCAACGCAAGTAAACTCTTTTGACGAAGAAGTCGTTAATATTTTCGGAAGAAGCTATATCGTAAACAACGCGCTCCGTTTTGACCACGCGTCAAACGCTATTGAAGTGGGCGTTATCGGTACTTCGCTTGCCGTAAATCTTACAACTTCGGCTATCAGTTATATGCGCGTTTGGGTGGACGACGTGGAGCTGGCGGATAGAATTAAGATCACGCCTGCTACGAAAAAATACACCGTTGCAAGCGGGCTTGAAGATGCTTACCATAAAATCCGTATCGTAAAGGCAACGGAAATGCAAGACGCAGTCTGGACGGTTTCCTCGTTCGAGGCGGATAAGTTTGCGACCGTTCCCCAAAAAAGCGCGCTTAAAATCGAATTCGTGGGCGACTCCATTTCGGCTGGCTACGGCTCGCTTGGCCCTGCCGGTGCAAGTAAGACGGTAGATAACTCGGACAGCACGCGCACGTACGCTTATTATACCGCGCAACAGCTTGGCGCAGACTATTCGGTAGTGGCGTGGAGCGGTATTTGCGCAAAGGCGTATCATTGGGCTAGCAACGTTAATATGAACACGCTTTACGACAGAACCTCGTGGACTAATTCTGCCGCCTATACTACGGACGACGAGCCTGATATTATCGTGCTTAACCTCGGCACGAACGAGGCGTCCTATCTCAGCCCCGAGTACGGCGGTCCTTCGTACGGCTCGCAGTTCCCTGCCGACTATAAGGATATGCTTACCACGATCCGCAGTAAAAACCCCAACGCTTACGTTATTTGCTTGTACGGAATGATGGGCACGAATAGCGTGATTCATTCGGGCATCACTACCGCGGTGGAGCAGATGGACGACGATAAAATCGTTTATAATCCCATTTCCATTACGGCAAACAGCTCGGGAGCGGCAGGACATCCGTCCGCTTACGCACAGGAAGGCTGGGCAACTCAGCTTGCTGGCTACATTAAGATGTTGCCAATCGTAAAAGATTACTTTGACCAGCTCGCTTAATAAAAACGACACTATACGCTATACGGCGTTTTGATAAAAAGGAGATAAATTATGGAAGAGAAAATTGATATTTTGGACACCTTGCTTGACGAGGAAAATAACGATCCTATCATCTTGGAAAACGAGAGAGGAGAGAAAATCGTTTTTGAGCAAATCGCAGTTATTCCTAAAGTGGAAGATCTTTATTGCATATTAAAGCCCGTTGAGCCCATTGACGGACTTGAAGAAGACGAGGCGCTCGTTTTCAAAATTTTAGAAAACGAAGAGGGCGAGGCATCCTTGACGCTCGAAACGGACGAAGACGTTATCGACGAGGTTTTCAACGTTTACTACGACTTACTTGACGAAGAAGATGGCGAGTAAGGGCGAGATAATCGAGCGCGCACTTCACGCGTTAAGCGCCGTAGACGGCGTCGTTTCGCTTAGTACCGTATTAGGCGTAGACACGGGCGTCAGCGTAGCAGTGGGCGTGGACGAAGAGGGCAAAATAAAGCGCCATTCCGTCCCCAGACTTCCCAACCTTTTAATCGGCGGAAGCACGGGTACGGGCAAAAGTAACTTTTTGCACGCGCTTATTTCGTCGCTTATGTTCACAAATACGCCCGAGGAAATGCAGTTTATTTTGTTTGATCCCAAGCTCGTGGAGTTTACCGTGTATAACGGGCTGGCGCACCTATATAACCGCCACGTTTATCAGAGCGAGGATATGGACTATATCCTTGACGAGCTTTACGACGAGATGAACGCGCGCTTTGAAATTTTTCAGGCGTGCGGAGTGGATAACGTGTTCAATTACAACGAGTGGGCGAGCGAGGCTGGCGCTGAAAAATTGCCCTATCTTATAGTTATAGTGGACGAATTCATGGAGCTATATACGGACGAGCGCATAGATAAAATGCTACGCGTTTTGCAAAAATGCCGTAGCGCAGGTATCCATTTTATTTTGGCAAGCCAAGTGCCCGAGCGTTGTATTTTAGTAGCGCCACTGCGCGCGTATTTTACCACGAAGCTCATTTTTGCCACGGCTACGGTATCTCAGTCGTGGGCGCTTTTGGACAAACCCGTTGCGGTAGGACTGAAAGTAGGCGAGGCGTATTTTCGCCCGCCGTCGGGTAAAATGGTCAAGCTCAAAACGCCGTACGCATATTTTAGCGATGTAAAAACTATCGTCGAAATTTTGCGTGAAGTATATGAATAAAATAAAAACGGGCTACCACGTGGTAGTCCGTTTTGTTATTTTTTGGTGATTTAGTACAGTTTATCCAGCTCTTCGATTGCGCGGTAATAGACTTCTTTCGTAAGCTCGAGGTCCTCGATATAAACGCATTCGTCAGCGTTATGAATATTCGTTTGACGCTTGGGCGGAGTAGGCCCGAATGCAACCGCGTTAGGAAGCTCGCGCGCGTAAGTGCCACCGCCGATTTGAAGGGGGCTGACCTTACGCTTGCCCGTCACGGAGCAGTAAACTTTGAGCAAAGTTTTGATAAGAGGCGAATCCTCGGGTACGTACAAATTTTCGGAAAAACGAACTCTGTGTACGCTCGCCATTTCGCCAAAGGTGTAAGTGAGCGCGATTTCGGGAAGGTCGGGAGTCGCGGTAATGGGCAGACGGAAGTCGAATTTGAGCGTGAGCGTATCGTTTTGGTAATCAGCAACGCCCATATTCATAGTGAGTACGCCCGTGCGCTCGTCGTTGACGTTAATGCCTAAAATTTTGGTGCAATCACGCGTGCAAAGCTTATCAAATATAATCTTAACGGTGGTGCTTTGAGGCATAATCGCGCGTAAAATTGCAAAGATTTTCCACAAAGCGTTGTCCGTAGTTTCGGGCACGGACGCGTGACCTGCCACGCCCGTAGCGGTAATGGTTACGCCCTCCTCGCCGTCGATAATTTCGTAATCCGAGAATTTAGCCTTGACTTTTTTAACAGCGTCTGAAATTTCGGGAATATCCAAAATATTAGAGTTGATATTTTGGAAAATTCCGCGCAATTCCTCAATAACTTCGCTGTCTTTCGTGAATTTTACCGTAGCCTTACCGGGCACGACGTTTGCGCGCTCGCCTGCGTGAAGCGCGCTGATATTTTGCTTGAAAGTTTCGTCAACGCTCACTTCAACGTCGGTGTGGAGAATGCCTTTTTCGCTATTGATAACGGGGAAGTCCGCGTCGGGAACGAGAGATACTACGGGAATTTCGCATTCGGACGCGTACTTTTGCAAGCATCTCGAGCCCGTTTCCTCGTTACAGCCCACGATAAGACGAATGCGGTGACGAAGCTTCTTTTTCTCTTCGCGCATGCGCTTGAGTACGTGCAAAACGGCAACGAGCGCACCTTTGTCGTCCGACGTTCCTCTGCCGTACAGCACGCCGTCCTCTTCACGCAAGGTAAAAGGATCGCTCGTCCAGCCTTCGCCTGCAGGAACGATATCTACGTGCGCCAAAATTCCGATAAGCGGAAGCTCGCGATCGCCGTAATCCGCCCAACCGCAATAGCCGTCGCGTTCGCCTACTTTCAGTCCGTACGAGGAGGCTTTATTCAAAAACCAGTCAAGTGCGTTACGAAGGTTTTGTCCAAACGGAGCGTCCACCGCGCTTTGAGGCGCTTCAACGCTGTTGATTGCTACGATTTCTTTAAGGTCGTTTATCATCAAAAAACTCCTAACTTGCGCGCGAGGGGCAAAATTGCTTGCCTATTTGCGCGAATTGTTTTATAATAATAGTTGTTTTGGGGACTAATGCCCTCAACCTATACTATTATACTACATTTGACACCCGTTTGTCAATGAAGGAGAACTATATGGATAACGTTAGAACTAGATTTGCGCCCAGTCCTACGGGCTATTTGCATATCGGCGGACTTCGTACCGCGCTTTACGCTTACCTTTTTGCGAAGAAGAACAACGGCAAGTTCATTTTGCGTATTGAAGATACCGACCTTGAACGCTACGTCGACGGTGCGGTTGAAATCATTTACAGCACCATGCGTGAGGCTGGTCTTAACTGGGATGAAGGTCCGGACGTAGGCAGAGATTACGGCCCGTATATTCAGACCGAAAGAAAGGATATCTACCTTAAATACGCGCAAATTCTCGTCGAGCAAGGCGACGCTTATTATTGTTTCTGTACCAAGGAAAGACTGGAAGAAATTCATAAGAACGGCGCGACCAAGTACGACAAGCATTGTTTGTCTTTGAGCAAAGAGGAGATTCAGCGCCGTATTGACGCTGGCGAGAAGTACGTTATCCGTCAAAACATTCCCGAAGAGGGCGCAACCACTTACCACGACCTCGTGTTTGGTGACATCACGGTGGAGAATAAGGACCTTGAAGATAACGTTCTTATCAAGAGCGACGGTATGCCTACCTATAACTTCGCTAACGTAATTGACGACCACCTTATGAACATTACTTACGTAATCCGTGGCGTTGAGTACCTTTCGTCCACGCCCAAGTACAACCTTCTTTACAAGGCTTTCGGCTGGGATCTTCCTAACTATATGCACCTTCAGCCCATTATGCGTGACGCGACTCACAAACTTTCTAAGCGCCACGGCGACGCAAGCTACGAGGATTTTATTAAGAAGGGCTACCTTAAAGACGCTATCGTAAACTACATTGCGCTCCTTGGTTGGAGTCCTAAGGACAACCGCGAGAAGTTTACGCTTGAGGAAATGGTGGAGCTTTTCTCCGTTGACGGATTGAGTAAGTCGCAGTCCATTTTTGACGAGACCAAAATGCGCTGGCTGAATTCGTGCTATATTAAGGACCTTACCGACGAGCAGTTCTACGAGTACGCTTTGCCCTTCTACGAGAAGGTAGAGTACCTTAAGGGCTACGACCTTAAATTTTTGTCTACGCTCCTTAAAAACCGTTGCGAAATTTTCTCGGACATAGAAAAACTTACGCAGTTTATGGTTGAATTCGACGGCTACGATCTTAATCTTCTTTGCAATGCAAAGTGGAAGACTGATCAGGCACTTGCTAAACAAATGTTACCCGACCTTATCCAGCTTTGCGAGGAAAACTTCGACGGACTTCACGACGGGCTCGTTGCGTACGCAGAGCGCGCTGGCTATAAAAAAGGACAGGTTTTGTGGGTGTTCCGTATCGCTATTACGGGCGCTCAGAATACCCCCGGTGGCGCTACTGAAATGGCAGAGCTTTTCGGAAAGGAAGAAGTTATCCGCCGTCTTAACGATACCTTTAACAGATTGTAAAAACTCAAACGGGCTACCACGTAGTAGCCCGTTTTTACTTTTTGATAGTAAAATAATACAAGGTTTGCCCACGCGCCTTGTCATTCTTGAGAGCAATGACAAAACGTCCACGCGCCTTGTCATTCTTGAGCGTAGCGAAGAATCTAAGGCGCTACTTAAAAACAAAAAAGGAGTAAAAATTATGGAAAAATACGCTTGGAAAGCAACGTTAAAAGAGGGACAGAGAGAAGAGTATATCCGTCGCCATAACGAAATTTGGCAGGAAATGGTGGATTTACTTAAAAGCGCAGGTATCCGCAACTATTCCATTTGGTTGTCGGGTAACGATATTTTCGGCTATTACGAGTGCGAAAAGGGGATAGAATTCGCTACGAAAACTCAAAGCGAAAGCCCTATCGTAGATAAATGGAACGAGTATATGGACGACGTTATGGAGATGCCCCTCGATCCCGAAACGGGCGCTCAACCCCACCTGATCCAAGCCTTCAACCTCGACTAAAACCCAAAACGGAGTGGTACGTACTGCTCCGTTTTTGTTTTTTGGTGTGGGAAAGTAGTGGAAAGTGGCGTTACGTGGTGGTGGATTTTGGCGAAGAAAAAATTTGGATAAATTTTTTCAAAAGGTATTGACAAGCGGTATATAATTTGTTAGAATATGTCTAACTTAAACGGTTAAACATAGAGGTGGGAAAATGAAGATTGTTTGTGAGTTGTTTGACATTCCGACTGCGCCTATGGGCGGAGTGAACCCTTTGCCACAATTTCGCGATAGAAAGCCGGGGTGTAGCAAGGCGGACGATAGTATGCCTGACGAGCTCAAGACCGACCTTGGTACTATAACGAAAGTTTTGCCCTATCTTATGCAGGATAGGTACAACCGCAAAAGAGAGGTCAAGGGGCTTAAAAGCGTAGTGCTTGAAAACGAGTATCTCGTGGCGCGTTTTTTGCCTGAGTACGGCGGACGACTTCACTCGCTTTACGACAAAAAATTAGGACGTGAATTGTTGTTTGCGAACAGCGTTATTCAGCCCTGTAACCTTGCGATCAGAAACGCTTGGCTTTCGGGCGGAATTGAGTGGAACATAGGCTGTTTTGGGCATACGTATACGACCTGTGACGACGTTTTTGCCGTTATAATGGACGACGGACGGGGCAACGACTTCCTCAGAATTTACGAGTTCGAGCGAAATAAAAGCTTGTTCTGGCAGGTGGATTTTCATCTTCCCGATGGCTCGCCCTACCTTATAACGCACGTGAAAATGATTAACCCGTTTGACAAGGACACTACGACGTACTGGTGGAGCAACGTAGCAGTGCCCGACGACGGGAAAACGCGCGTGCTCGCGTCCAACAAATTCGTTATGTCCTTCGTGGACGGCAAGTGCGCTTACGAACGACTTCCTTATCTTAAATCGTTTGGCGACCGCGATATGAGCTATCCGTGTAACGCACCGCGCGCGTTCGACTTTTTCATTCAAAAGGACAAAGAGGGCGAATCGACTTGGGAGTCGGCGGCGTACAGCGATGGCGTGGTTATGTACGAGCGCTCAACCGCGCCCCTTTACTATAAAAAACTGTTTTGCTGGGGCAAGCACCGCGCAGGCGACCACTGGCAAGAATTTCTTTCTGCAGGCGAAGGTACGGGCTATTACGCCGAGATTCAAGCGGGAATCGCGCCCTCGCAGGTGCACGACAAGCCTATGCCCAAGCGTAGCAAGTACGAGTGGACCCAATGCTTTGGCGGTGTGAAGCTGGAGAAGGGAAAACTGTTCAATCCAAACTACGACGAGGCGGTTGAATATTTTGATAAAAATCTTGACGGAATTTTGTCCGAAAAGCAAATTAACGACCTTGATATCAAGCTCCGCGAGCTTGCAAATTTGACGCCTCGCGAGCAAAACCTCTACCACCGTGGTAAGGGGTTTGGCGCTTTGGAGATTATGCGCATGCAAAAAGACGGCGACGCAGTTGCACCCACGTCGATGATTTTTCCCGTGGACACTATCGGTAAGGAAGAAGAGCTTTGGCTGGGGCTACTTGAAGACGGAATTATCAAGGAGGTTAGTCCGCGCGCGGTGCAAATTTCGTATATGGTCAGCCCCAAGTGGATTGACAGAATGCTTGCCTCGCTCAAAAACGAGGGCGGATATAACTGGCACAGCCTTCTTCATCTTGGAATTGCTATCTACGAGTATCACAACGTCAGCGTGACCGCGCGACTTTCGTACTCCGAGGAAGAGGAAACGCTCCAAACTAATAAGGCGCGTGAGCTTTGGCTGGCGTCCGTAAAAGAAAAGCCCAATTACTGGGCGTACAGAAACCTTGCCGTGCTCGAAAAACAGGTGGGAGATAAGGACCTTGCCGAAAAATATTACGACCTTGCGATTGAGTGTGAGGGCGCGTTTGACGATTTTGCGCTCGCGTCCGAGTATCTCGTTTTCTTGCTTGGTAGAAAAAATTACGAGAAAATCTGGCAAATTTATACCCGTCTTCCGCAAAACTGCAAGGAATTCGACCGCGTGAAAATTACCACCGCAAAGTCGGCGGTGAAGCTTGGTAAGCTTGATTATCTGGAAAATTTCTTTATCGAAGAGCATCACGATATCCGCGAGGGCGAGGTGTCGCTATCCGACGTTTGGTTTGAGTATTGCGCGCTCAAAATGGCGAAGGAGCGCGGTATTGAAAACCCGAGTGCAAAGCAATTAGACGACTTAATCGACGAGGCTTGGGACAAGTATCCGCCCAGTAAAGACATTGATTTTCGAATGTCTGCCGATAAACAATTCCGCTATAGAATTTCCGAATAGAATCAAAACGGAGTGGTACGTACCACTCCGTTTTCAATATTTTCACGTATTTATTTCGGTTTTTATAAGCGTTAGAGCTTTTGGGGGAAGGGTGAGGCCGGCTTTTGAGCGGTCGCGAGAGAATAGCAAGTCGCGGATAAGGTCGGGGTTAGAGGTTTGACCTACGAGGAGTAGCGTGCCTGCGATAATGCGCACGCCGTTGTAGGGGAAGCCGCTTGCCGTGACGGTGATTTTGATTAGCTCACCGTCGCTTTCCACGCTCGCTGAATATACCGTCTTTATATGGCTACGCTCGTCGCCACCTTTTGAGGAAAAAGCGGTCAAATCGTTTTTGCCTACGAGATAGCTTGCGCCCGTTTTCATACTCTCTATATCGAGCGGAGTTTTGACGTGGTAAGCGTCGCGGTTAAGTAAGGGCAAAAGCGTTGGTGAGCAGTAGAGAAGGTACTGATAAGTTTTACTCTTTACGCTCGCGCGAAGGTCAAAGTCAGCGCTTACTTCCTGTGAGGAAAAAGCCTGAATATCCTTGGGCAAAAAGCGGTTTAGCTTAAACGCCACGCGGTCGGCAGGGAGCTTGGTGTCTACGCTAAAGCAAAAGGGGTAAGCGTGCGCGCTTACGCCTGCGTCAGTACGCGACGCGCCCGTAGCTTCAACGCTTTCACCAAACAGCGAAAGTAAGGCTTTTTCTACTTCGCCCTGAATGGTTTTGGCGTTGTCGTTGCGTTGCCAACCACCGTAATTTTTGCCGTTAAATTGAATCGTTACTAAAAATTTTCTCATACACAAAAAATCAAAACGAACGGGTACGTATACGCCCGTTTTAGCGTTTTTCTTTCCATTCTTTAACCGTATTCGCAATGGAAAGGTAGTCGTTAGCGAGGATAGTATCTATGCCCATTTCCAAAAATTCTTTCGTCTCCGTCGGGTCGTCCGACCAGAAAACGTTACAAAGTATGCCGTTTTCGTGCGCGTACTTTACCGTCTGCGCGTTAAAGTAGGGCTTGAACAACTGGATCTTCTTTGCACCCAGCTTGATAGCGCGAGAGGGCATAGACATAGGATCGGGGTTGCCGTCCCAGCCCACGCAGACCGCAATATCGGGTGCGTACTCCATAACCTTTTTAATGATATTATCGTTAGTTGTCATAAAGTAAACGTGGCGGGCGCAGTCGTGCTTGCGGACGAGTGCAACTATTTGCTCAATCATAGGATCGGGCGCGTTCACGTCCCAAATTTTGACGTGGATATTCATAATCGTGCGCGCGCCAAAGCGACGTAAAATTTCCTCAAAAGTGGGAATTTTTAAGCCCCTAAATCTTTCGCCGTGCTTAACGCCAAAGTCAAGACGCAAAAGCTCCTCGTAAGTGTGGTCGTAAATTTTGCCCGTGCCGTCGGATACGCGGTCGAGAGTATCGTCGTGACAAGAAACGAGCACGCCGTCCTTAGTCGACCAAATATCAAACTCGATTTCTTCCGCGCCCAAGCCAACTGCTGAGCCGAGCGAGGGCAAGCTGTTTTCGGGGGCAACGGTAGAAAAACCGCGGTGTGCGCATACCCTGGGGTAGGGCATAATATCGTTAAACAGCGCCACGCCACTACCGCCGTTGCGGTAAAGCCATGGGCGTCTGCCTTCCTCGATATACTCGTAATGCGCCTTGTCCTTGCCCAAAAATCCTGCGGGCTTAAAATGCTTTTTGTGCGGATCAATTTCCACGATTCCAAGACCGATTTTACTTTTCATATCAAGTAGCATCGTGCCGTCCGGCGCAACCACCATTGAGCAACCGCAAATTCCGCTTTCTTCGCCAAGCGAAACTGCGGAGCGGACGAGGTAAGCGTTGGTATGATAACTCAAAAATTTGCCTATCGTCTCAAGCGTCTGGTGAGTGTCCGTGCGCTGATGCGAGCATCCTATAATAACGTCCACGCCTGCATGGGCGAGGGGCGCAAAGCTTTCATAAAAGTAGAAGTCGTAGCACGTCATAAAACCGTAGCGCACACCGTCAACGTCAATAATATAAGGGGACGTATGCTCGTAAGAATAACCAACATCCAGCTCGTTACCGCCCTCTTTAGCAGTTTTTACTTCGCTGGGGGCAGGGTGCGCTTTGAAATATTTGCCTACGACTTCACCGCGCTGGTTAAACGCGTAAGTGGTGTTTCTGTAACCGTTTTCGCTCTCGTAGGCGAAGTTAGCAAAGACGACGGCGTTACATCTTTTTGCCGTTTCGACCACCTTTTCGTAAACGCGAGCGTTATATTTTTCAATGCTCGCCTTAAATTCTTTTTCCGAGGGCGTGGAAACGGGAATATCGCAGTATTCTGGCATTACGATAACGTCTAAACTGTCGTCGCATTTATCCACGAGCGCCATCATATCGTTATAGCATTCGTCTAAATCGTCGTAGTTAAACGAATAATAGGGCTGAACAACACAAACCTTCATTTTTTCCTCCAAAAATCAAAACAGCAGGGTACGTATCCTGCCGTTTTGTATTATTTATTTAATCATTGCGTCCAAAATGGGCACGATTTGGTCAACGTAATCGCCATTAAAAAGCTCGATTACGCCGTTGTCGCAACCCTTTGCGAGCTTGGGATCGATAGGTATTCTTGCCAAGAGGGGAAGAGAGTGCTTTTGCGCTACGTCGATAATGTGGCTTTCGCCAAACACGCTGATTTCTTTTCCACAGTCAGGGCATTTGATATAGCTCATATTTTCCACGAGGCCGAGAACGGGAATGTTCATAAGCTTCGCCATATTGAGCGCCTTTTCTACAATCATACCCACGAGCTCCTGCGGAGAGGAAACGACGATAATTCCGTCGATAGGAAGGGACTGGAACACCGTGAGGGGAACGTCGCCCGTTCCAGGGGGCATATCTACGAACATAAAGTCTACGTCGCCCCAGATAACGTCCGTCCAGAACTGCTTAACCGCGCCTGCGATAACGGGACCGCGCCAAACGACGGGGTCGGTGTCGTTCTCAATCAAAAGGTTAAGCGACATAACCTTAATACCCGTTTTGGTGCTGACGGGCATAAGACCAAGATCGTTTCCCTGCGCGCGCTCGGTAAGGCCGAACATTTTGGGAACGGACGGACCGGTGATGTCCGCGTCCAAAATAGCCGTTTTATAGCCGTGACGGTTAGAAATTACGGCGGAAAGAGCGGTTACGAGCGACTTACCTACGCCACCCTTACCGCTAACGATACCGATAACCTTTTTAACGTTGCTAAGCTCGTGTGCCTTTTCAATCATAGATTTGCGTTCGCCACAGTTTTGCGAGCAACTACTGCAATCGTGATTACATTCACTCATTTGTCTAAACTCCTTGATGCTGTTTGCCCCTCTATAATACCACCATCTTAAAAATTAGTCAATCGAATTACGAAGATAAGCCTAACTTTCCGAACCGTTTATTACGTCGTCGTCCGTGCTAATCATTTGATATAGCGGGGGATGCTTGAGCGCGCCGCTTCTCGTTCCGCATTCGTTTACTACCACTTTTTCGTAAACGCTCTTGTTTTTTGAGTTTTTCTTTTTGGTTTTATTTTGATTTTTCATAATGACCTCCTTCGTCTATTTTTGCCGAATTATGAATAAAATATTCATAAGTGCTCGTATAAGAGTAAAAAACGTCTTTTATCGCTTGACTTAACCGCGTATTTTTTAATATAATCATAATAGGGTAATATGGCAACGCGATTTTACCCTAAAAACAAAACGAAAGAGAGAACGGAGGCTTTATGGGTATTTTGACTAGTATTCTCGTGCTCTTGGCTGGCGTGGGCGTGTTCATCGCAGGTATGAACATGATGGGACAAGGCCTTGAGAGTAGCGCAGGCAGTAGTATGAAAAAGCTGTTTAACAAAATCAGCAACAACCGCTTGGCAGGCGTTGGCGTGGGCGTTGCGGTAACCGCAATTATTCAGTCCTCGTCGGCGACTTCGGTAATGGTTATCGGTTTCGTTAACGCAGGCGTAATGACGCTCGTGCAGGCGACCGCTATCATTATGGGCGCGAACATAGGTACTACCGTAACGGGCATTATCGTTTCGCTCAAATCTTTGCCTATCGGCGAGTTTGCCGCGGCAATGGCGTTCGTGGGCGTTATGATGACCTTCTTTAAAAAGGATAAAATCAAAAAGATTGGCGGAATTTTGTGCGGTCTTGGTCTTATCTTCGTAGGTCTTGACCTTATGAGTGGCGCGTTCAAGGACAGTCAGGAGCTTACGGATATGTTCGCGAATATGTTCGCAGCCATCGATTTCCCGTTGCTGTTGATCCTTCTTGGAGCGGTGTTCACCGCAATCATTCAATCCTCCTCCGCGGCAACCGGTCTTATCATTATTATGGCAGGCTCGGGCGCAGTAGACGTTCAAAGCGCGTTCTTCATCGTGCTCGGAACGAATATCGGTACTTGCGCGACCGCAGTTTTGGCGGCGCTCGGTACGAACACTAACGCAAAGCGTACTGCGTTCATTCACCTTATGGTAAAGACGGTGGGAACGGTTATTCTTGGTGCGCTTTACTGGATTTTTGCGCCTCACGTCGTTGGATTTTTCCAAAGCATTTTCCCCAACACTCCCGAAATGCAAATCGCTTGGTTCCACGTAGCGTTCAACGTTTGCAACACGCTTTTGCAGCTTCCCTTCGTTAAGCAAATCGTCAAGATTGCTACGGTGGTTATTAAGGATAAGCCCAGCCCTGCTGAAACGCAATACAATATGCACTTTATCGACGACCGCCTTCTTTCGACTCCTCCTATCGCAGTAGCGCAAGTTAAGAAGGAAATTCTTTATATGGCGGAGGTTGCGAGAGAGAATATCCGTCTTTCGATGTCCTCGCTCACGTCCGACGAGTACGTAAACCGCGAAAAAATAGCGGACAACGAGGCAAGAATTAACCATACTTATCACTCGATTGCGCGCTATCTTATAAAGCTCGCGTCCCTCAATTTGTCGGTGTCAGACGAAAAACTCGTGGGTGCGTACCATCACGTTATTACCGATATCGAGCGTATAGGCGACTACTCGGAGAACTTTATCGAGCAAACCGAAAAGATGAAAGCGGAAAAAATTTCCTTCTCCGATATCGCTATCGCTGAAATCGTTCAGATGTATAACAAAGTAGATAATATGTTTGATTTGAGCTTGCACGTGTTCGAGCATCGCGACTTTGATTCGCTTGACAAGGTAGCTCAAATCGAGGACGAGGTGGACGATATGAAGGCCGATCTTGGCGTAAGCCATATCGCTCGTTTGCACTCGGGCAACTGCGACGTAGAAAGAGGCACTTACTTCTTCTCCGTAATTACCGCGCTTGAAAGAATAGGTGACCACCTTATCAATATTGCGTTCTCAATCAAGAACCCGACCGGATCGCAAAGCAAGCGTACCGAAATCAACGATATGCCCAATGTAAACGCATAAAAAATCAAAACGGTGGCATACGTCACCGTTTATTTTTATGTTTTTAACCAAAAATTCAACCTAAAAAAACACACTTTCGTGAGATGAAGAAGATGAAAAAATTTGACGGAATAATAATTTGTAGCGACTTTGACCATACCATTTCCAGCAATACCTTTAAGTTTTGGGAAAACGACGATTTTTTGTCGGCTGTTCCACAAAACAATATTGACGCGGTCAAGTATTTCGTGGAAAACGGTGGTACTTTTGCTATCGTTTCGGGCAGAAATCCCGACGAGATGATGAGAGTGGGCGAGCTTATGCCTATCGCGCCGTATATGGTGGTAAGTAACGGCACGGCGCTTTACTCGATAGAGGAAAACAGAGCGGTAGAAAGTGAGACGATGGACGAAAGTTTCAGGGACGTAGCCCTGTATTTGTGTCAAAAAGTGAAAGAATTGAGTTTTTTGCGCGTGACGGACAACGACTTTATTTTCCGCTTTTATCGCAAGGGCGGGGATATGGAAGAGGTGCTTGACAGCGCAAAATTCCCCGTGTATAAGGCGATTATTGAGAGCACGGACACGGCTATGGTAAAACGCTGCTTTGATTTGGCGAGCGAGAAGTTTGGCGACAGATTCAGCATTGAAATGTCAGGTGTTGCTACGCTTGAAATTTGCCCAAAAGGTAGTAGCAAAGGTAAAATGGCGAAAAAACTTATTGCTTTGCTTGAACGCGAGCGCGGTGAGAAGTTTAAGAAGGTTATTTGCGTGGGCGACAACCAAAACGATATTGATTTAGTAAAGCTGGGTGATATAGGTTACGCCGTTGGTAACGCTATCGACGCGCTAAAAGTGGTCGCGCACCGCGTCACCGTACCAAGTAGCGAAGGCGCAATCGAGTATATAGTAAAAGATATCGAAAACGAGCTGTAAAAGGTGAAACGGCAGGGTGCGTACCTTGTCGTTTTTGTATTTGTATTGAATAAAAGCATTTATTTTTTACTCGTAGGGGAGGCGTTTTGTCTCTCGTTTTTGCCATTGCCAAACGATAAACGGGTGACTGATAGTCGCCCCCTACGAATGCCGTACGGCTTATGCCCTCTGATGTCATCCTGAGCGAAGTGAGCATTGTTGTCATTCTTGAGCGTAGCGAAGAATCTCAATGCGAACGAAGTCGAAGGATCTAAACGGCGGATGCACGAAATGGGCTTATCATATACCGATTACGCATATATACTCGTTAGATCCAAACGGCGTCGCCGTTTGCCCTTCGGGTTTCGACTGCGTTCGCTGCGCTCACTCCGCTCAAGATGACAACCAAGCTTTTGTTTTTTGCACTTGGTATAATGGTAATAACGGGCGATTCGTGAATCGCCCCTACAAAACGACCAAGGTTGGTGGTAACATACACGACGTAGGGGAGAATCCTCCGCCCTACGAAAAGATGATCGTATATTTGGTCGTATTACGAAACAGGCTATGCCTGCGGCGGGAGCAAGCCCCCGCCCTACGGTGTTATAGTAAAAAGCAACCGTATAAACAGCCTCCCTCCGAGAAAGAGGTGGCGGTTAGCGGTGGAGAAGGGTACACCCGTAGGGCGACTTGAGTGTGAAAATAATATAGAAACACGCGCCTGCGCATAATATATTATAATTTTCAATACAATATAGAATATAATCATAAGATATTATAAATTTTGTATAGGATTTTCTATTCCGTTTTTGATAATTTTTTGTTATTATATATATAGTAATTTCTAAAAAAGGCGACGGGGCAAAATGAAAGCAGATTTTTGGCGAAAAAATCAGCGTAACGATGCAACGTAGTCGAAACGAAAAAATTAATTTTTGGAGGCAAAAATGAAAAAATTCGCAAGTTTACTTTTGTGTCTTGTAATGGCTGTGACGTCCTTCTCGTTTATGGCGTGCACGCCCGAAGTACCTGACACTCCTGAAACTCTTGAGATCTACTGCTGGGATGCAGGTTACGGTACGCAATGGTGTATCGATATGGTTGAAGAGTTCAAAAAGCAAGAATGGGTTAAGGAAAAATATCCTAACCTTATTATCCCTGCCGTAACGACCAACGACGTTTCTAACTTTGCAGAGAGTAAGCTTAACGCAGGTCAGAAGGCAAACTCGTTCGACCTTATCTTCGGTGCGAACCTTCAAAGCTTTGCAGGTCCGAACGGACAATTCTTAGAGCTTACCGACCTCGTTTACAACTCCACCGTACCCGGTGAAAACGTAAAGTGGATTGATAAGGCTTTTGATTCGTACAACCGTTCCAACAAGTACATTGACGTTACCGATCTTAGTAGCGAAACGTACTATTTGACGAGCTGGGCAGGTGGTATGAACAGTATCATCTACAACGAAGATACGCTTAACGATTTTGGCATTAAAGTTCCCAACACGACTGACGAATTTATCGCAGCGTGCGCTACCATCATGGCTAACAAGGGTGCTGACAACGGCAAGTACAACGAAGGCTATTCCATCGTTCAGGCAAAGGACGCAATCGGATATCTTAAGTATTTGTTCCCCATCTGGTGGGCACAGTACGAAGGCGTTGATAACTACTTCAACTTCTGGAACGGTATCGACGATAACCGTTATTCCAAGAACATCTTCCTTCAAGAGGGTAGAGAGCACGCTTTGAGCGTATACGAGGAGCTTCTTGACTACGATAAGGGATACTTCACTCCCTCGTCGTTCACTTGGGAATTCATGCAGTCGCAAACGCTCTTCCTTCAGGGCCACGGCGTATTCCACGTAAACGGCGACTGGTTTGATAACGAAATGCGCGCTATCGCTAACGAGATTAAGGCTACCAGCGGTATTGATACCTTCAAGACCATGCGCGTTCCCGTAATCAGCCAGCTTGGCGTAAAGCTTGGTATTACCGACGCACAGCTTTCTGCAATCGTAGATTACGTTGACGGCGTAACCACTACCCAGCCTGTTTTCACCTCGACCACCGATTACAGCAACGACGAGGTTATCGCAGCGGTAAGAGAGGCAAGAACGATAGTAGGCTCTATCGGACCTAACCATACTTCTGCAATTCCTTCGTACGCAAACGGTAAGGACGTAGCAGTTGACTTCCTTCGTTTCATGGCTACCGATATCGCTATCGAAAGCTATATTAAGTCTACCGGTGGCGCATCCCTTCCCTTCAAGTACAACCTTAAAGAAAAGAACTCCGCGCTTTACGACACGCTTAATCCTCTTCAGCAGAGTAGACTTGACTACTTCGGTACGGACAAGTACGAGGTATTCACTCTTCCTGCAGATTACGCGTTCCCCCTTGCTAAGTACGGCGGACTTAAAGCGTTTATTAAGGAAGACTACCACACCGTATTTGCATCTTCCGGCAACAAGAAAACGCCCAAGGATTTCATGGACGAAACTCTTGAGGCTTGGAACGATACCAAGTGGAATATGGCGCTTGCTAACGCAGGTATTGCAAACTAACTTGTAGATTAATAAAGAAATAAAAAGCCTTTCTTCCCTGCTGAGTGGGGGGAAAGGTTTTTTATGCTTAATCAATTCGTAAATTTACGCGAAAGCGTAGCACATACTAAAAGGAGGCAAAAATGAAAAAAATCTTATCGGCATTGCTTGCCGTACTACTTTCGCTTTGCTGTTTCGCTTGCGATACGCCTGACGGCGGTAGCGGAAACACGGTAAGCTACGGCACTTTGGCTGACGCGACTCTTTGGGGCGCGCCCGGCTGGGAAAAGGTTTTGCAAGACGTACATACGGGTTACGACGGCTTCAAAACCGACGCTGAAATCGATCTCACCGTGGCAAAGGGAGAGAAAGAGGCACAGCACATCATTATCACCGCAAAGGATAAACCCCTTCGCTACACGGTCGAGATTAACGACCTTAAAGCGAGCGACGGAACAGTTTTCCCCAAGGAAAAGATTGAACTTTTCCACGAAAAGTACATTGAGGTTACGACCAACTATTCGGGTACTGATGCTCCTATTGGTTGGTATCCCGACGCACTCGTTCCTTACGAAAATATCGTAAACGTAGGCGAGAACGTGGTTGAGCCTAACTCGAATCAAGGACTTTACTTCCGTTTCGATATTCCCCTTGATCAAAAGGCAGGAGTTTATACGGGAACG
>JAGAPD010000004.1 GCA_017623435.1 Clostridia bacterium | reverse complement strand
ATAGCCAAGTGGTAAGGCAGAAGCCTGCAAAGCTTTTACCCCCAGTTCGAGTCTGGGTGGTGCCTCCATAACTTTGCCCAAGTGGCGAAATGGCAGACGCAAAGGACTTAAAATCCTTCGGTGGAAACACCGTGCCGGTTACGCACTTGCGTGCGTGAATATCGTCGCAAAAATGCCCTTGCAAGCAAGCATTTCTTGCTCGATATATGACGAGTCCGGCCTTGGGCACCAACAAGGCGCGTCTAAAGAGAATGCTTTACGCATTCTTTTTTCTTATATTTTGATATTCTCTGCCCTTCCGCCACCGTGGCGAAATACTTCGCTATCGCTCCGTGGCGTTCGCAAACTCCGTTTGCTCGGCTGAAGGCAGACGCAAAGGACCTATTATTTGTTTTATATAGGTATAAAATAAAATTCGACCTATTAATATGATATGATAATGGTGGGTGAAAAATATGAAAAAGGACAAATTGAATTTTATTGTTTATAAATATTCTATTGATATTTGTTTTTTTACATACTTAATTCTTTCGATTTGTTTATGTACAATTACAATATTAGGGTTATTTGAAAGCATATATTTTTTAATACCTTTAATTGCATTAGTTTTATTTGATGCTTTTATGATTTTTAAAATTTTATATACTAAGAAAAAAGTTTCAGCAAATGAAACAGAAAGCATTTTAATAAACAATGCTAAAGCGTTTATTAAAGAAACGAAGGAAACGTCTCGTTGTGGTGCAATACTAATTAAATTATATATTATTGATGATGATAAGAATAAATATAACTATTATTATTTAACTGGATCTGAAAACAAATTTAAAGAGTATAGGGATATAATAAATAGTGGTTCTCTCGTGAAAATATTGTTATTTAAGGGGACAAAAATAATCAGTACTATATTTGTTGATAATGAGGAACTGAAAGATTTATATTGCGAAATAAAATATTCAAAAAAAATTAGAAAACCTATTATATATAATCACATTAAATATAACAGCACAAAAAAAGGCATATACGAATATGAAGAATATGATATTTTGGACGTTAAATTAGTTTTTGAAAAATCAAGTTTATATGAAGAACTATATATAATAAACAGCAATAAAAAATACGTCAAGATATCATATAATCAAGAAAATCACAAAGAATTTTTAATAGATAAAAAAGTATATGGAACTTTTGATGAACTTCAAAAAGAATTGGAAGTAAACTCTTTTGTTTTTGATGGAAAGATCAGAGTGATTTATACCGCTAATAATACTGAGCCTACATCTTTTAATATGTTGATCAATCAAGTGAAATAAAATTATATCGGAGAGCATATAAATGAAGTTTAGAAGGAACATAAAAGAAGAAAAAACATTTAAGTTTTTTCATTTTAACAATTAATATTCAAAACCCCACTACGCTACGTAATGGGGTTTGTTTTTTTTGTTTTAGATGTTTTCTTTTTGCGAGCCGATAGGATTAAGGATACCGCAACCTATTACGAGGTGAAGTAAAACTTAATATTTTAAACATTAAAATAGTACTGTAAACACTTGATTTTTTAGTAGCAATCAAGTAAAATGTCTATAATATGATTAAGGAGTAATCTTATGACACAATCTGAACTTATAAAGGCACTTGAAGTACCAAGTGGAAAAATAGACGTCGTTCTTGATACGGATACTTATAACGAAATCGACGACCAGTTCGCCGTAGCGTACCTACTTCGCTCGGACGAAAAACTCAACTGCAAGGCTTTTTACGCCGCGCCCTTTTTTAACAATAACTCCACCTCCCCAGAGGACGGAATGGAAAAAAGCTACGACGAGCTTAAAAAAATCCTCACGCTTTGCGGACGCGAGGATATGATTGAATATACTTACAAAGGCTCTCGCACCTATCTTCCCGACGAAAAAACGCCCGTTATTTCGGACGCGGTGCAAGATTTGGTAAAGCGCGCAAACGCTTATAGCAAGGACAATCCGCTATACGTCGTTGCAATCGGCGCGATTACCAACGTTGCAAGCGCACTTTTGCTCGATCCAAGCATTGCTGAAAAAATCGTTATCGTTTGGCTGGGCGGTCACGCAAGACATTGGCACGATACCAAAGAATTTAATATGTTCCAAGACGTTGCAAGCGCGCGCGTAGTCTTTTCTTCGGGCGCTCCTATCGTTCAGCTCCCATGCTGTGGCGTCGTTTCTGCGTTTAGCGTTAGTCAGCCTGACTTAGAAAAGTGGCTCGTTGGTGCAAATCCCTTGTGCGACTACTTGGCAAAAAACACTATCAATTACTGCGGACATTCTTCCGATAAAATTTGGCACAAAGCAATTTGGGACGTGACGGCGGTTGCTTGGCTACTCAACGATAACAGCCGTTTTATGCTTGAAGAAATCACGCATATTGCCATGCCCCAGTACGATCACCACTATTCGTATTCAAACGCCGCGCCCTTTATGAAATACGTCTACCATATCAACACGGACGCACTTTTGACGGACCTATTTAATAAATTAAAGAAATAAGCGCGTTGCGTTGTGATAAAACAACGAGTCAATATCTTTTTTAGTATAGCCGAGCTTAAAAAGTTCGGCTTTTACTTTACAAAAATGCTCGTAGCGCGATAAATTTTCGTCAAAATCGGTCGAGCCGTAATAATCGGTGGCTATGCAAAAATGCTCCACGCCAAACCTTTGCACGCAATAATCAATCGTTTGCGTAAAATCAACTACGCCTCCATTCCCTTTAACGAACGCCCGCACGGGCGTAAGCCCTATAACTCCGCCCTTTTGAATAATAATTCTTATTTGCTCGTCAGTTAAATTTCGCAAATGACTTTTCAAAGCTTCAACGGCGGTATGCGAACAAACGACCTTTTCCGCGCACTCAATCACTTCAAAAAAACTGCGCCTATTTAAATGCGCCACGTCTACTATTATATTATTCTTATTTAAAAAGCGTATTGCGTACTCGCCCTCGCCAGTAAGCAAACCTCCGTCAAGTGCTCCACCTGCCAAACTATTATCGTAATTCCAAGTCAGCGAGCAGTAAAGCGGATTAAATCTTAAAATATCATCTTCTCTTTGCTCACTATAAAAATGCAAATCCTCTATCGCACGATAAATATTAGCAATTTTACAATCAAAAAAGGGTAATCCTTTGCTTTTCGTTGACCAAAATGCAAGAATTACCCCTTTAACGCGCGTGGATAACCGCTCTATTTCATTTTTTAAAGTTTGCTCGTCGTAACCAAAAGTCAAAATATCGTTATGAAGATCAAAAATCATACTATAATATATGAAAACTTCTAAAATTTTGACAAAACAAAACCCCTCTCTTGCGAAAGGGGTTTATTTTTATTACTCAACGTCGAGATTCTTAAGAAGGTCAGCAAAAGGATTGTTAGAAACTTCTTCGCTCCATTCCTTATCTTCTTCAGGCTCTTTTTCCTGCTTAACGCGGGGCTTTCTGGGTTTCTTAACGACTTCCTCGCCAGCCTCTTCGTTCTTTTCTTCCTTAGCAGGCTTAGGCTCTTCGGGAAGACAAGCCTTGATGCTGAGGTTGATCTTGCGGTTTTCTTCGTCGTAGTTAAGAACCTTAACTTCAACTTCGTCACCAACGTTTACAACTTCCTTAAGGTCCTTAACGAAAGTATGTGCAACTTCGCTTACGTGAACGAGACCTTCAATATGGGGCTCAACTTCTACGAACACACCAAAGGGAACTACGCTAACAACCTTACCCTTCGTAACCGAACCAACGGGGTGCTTTTCCATGCAAGCAACGAAAGGATGGGGTTGAAGTTGTTTGTAACCAAGGGATACTCTGTTCTTCTCGCGGTCAGCGGAAAGAACAACGAACTCGTAGCTCTTACCAACGGTAAGAACTTCTTCTACGTTCTTAATATGCGTCCAGGACAAATCAACGATGTGTGCCAAGCAATCAAATCCGTCAACGCTTACGAACGCGCCGAACGCGGTGGTGCGCTTTACAACGCCACTAACGATCATGTTGGGAACAACGTTTGCCCAGAAAATATCTTCTTTAGCGATACGCTCTGCCTCTGCAACTTTGCGATGGCTAGCAACGATCTTGTGCTTTGCGTCGTCAATTTCAAGCGCAACTACAGCAAGCTTCTTGCCAACGTACTTCTTAAGGTCGCGAACAAATCTCTCTTCTACCTGAGACGCGGGAATAAATACGTTGTAAGTGCCAAGCTTAGCGGTAAGGCCCTTTTCAACGTTTCTGTCAATGGTAAGTTCAAACTTTTCACCATTTCTGATCGTCTCAACGATTTTGTCTGCTTCCTTGATTTCATCAACGGCTTTCTTGGAAAGCAAGATGCAACCGGTTTCGTTATCTTTTTTGCCGATTTTGACCTCTAATTCCTCGTCCTTTGCGTAATCAGCGGGATTGTAAGTGCCGTCAATATTAACGTCGGATGCGGGAATAAATCCGTCGTTCTTACCACCGATGCGGAGCATAATGCCCTTTTCATCTGCGGAAATGACCGTACCTTTTACGCGTTTGCCTTCTTTGTAACTGACGAAAGATTTATCAACTGCTTCGAGAAATTCAGTGTCTTTAACGTCTGCAAAATTTTTTTCCATGTACTCTTTTACCTCCGTAATCAGCTCGTCCGGAGCTGACGCACCTGCTATTATTCCTACAACATCTTCGGTGCTAAAATTTATTTTTTTTACGTCGTCTATGCTTGCCACGCCGAACGAACGACATTTGGGCGAACGAGACAGTTCAATCAACTTTCTCGTGTTCGAGCTTTTGGTACTTCCCACTACCAAAACCTTGTCACACAAGCCAGCCAAAGACCTGGCCTCATTTTGACGACTAATAGTAGTATAACAAATTGTGTCAAATATTTCAACTGTTTTATCGCACTCTTTTCGAATTTTTTTCAAAATTTTCGCATATTTTTGCGTTGAAAAGGTAGTTTGCGTTACAAAACACAGTTTTTCCTCATTTTTTAAAGACGAAAAGTCAAAAGCTTCGTCCACGATTATCGCGCTATCGTTACACCATCCGTTGATTCCAATCACTTCAGGATGGTCCTTATTTCCGATAACTACGATGCGATAACCGTTCTCGTAATGCTTTTTCACAATCTCGTGAATCTTCTTTACGAACGGACAAGTCGCGTCAATAAGCGTAAAATTTTTGCTTTCGATTTGTTCGTAAACGCTCTTTTTCGCGCCGTGTGAACGAATAATTACGGTTGCGTTTTGCGCGTCGATTTCCTCAACGTTTTCTACGCTTTTAACGCCTGCGTCAGCAAGCTTTTTCAGCACGATTTCGTTATGTATAATCTCGCCGTAAGTGTAGGTATTCTCGCCTGCGTACTTGTAAGCAGTATCAACTGCAGACCTTACGCCGAAACAAAATCCGCTGTTTTTGGCAAAAATAATTCTCATTGATTTTTGTCCTTATTTTTCTTTTCTTTTTTTGCCTTTTTCTCGACTTTAATTTGCGCCTTAATTTCTTTCTTTAGTTGCTTAAGACGCGCTTTATAAGCCTTTTTATCCTGCTTGATTTTACGCTTTTCCTCTTTCCAACGCTTGTTAGCCACGTAGTCGTTAAGATAGTCTTGCGCTTTCTTCATTTCTTGCTCGATTTTCTCAGCAGCCTGCTCGATAGCAGTATTGTCAATTTTACCCTGAGCAAATTCGTCAAGCGTGAAAAGGGGCGCAACGTAAACGTAATTTCTGCGAAAAAGCTTTTGCTTATGATGAATCATTACGGGCACGAGGGGTGCGTTGCCTTTTAACGCAAACATTGCACTTCCTGTCTTAACTTCTTGCAAAGTTTCATCATCTTTATTACGCGTTCCTTCAGGGAAAATGCTAAGTCCTTCGCCTTTACGGAGCGCGGTCAAAATTCTCTTAATCGCAGTCAAATCCGCTTTGCCCCTGTCAATAGTAATAGCGTCTGCCCTTTTCATAAGCCAACGCATAAAACCCACTTTTTCAAGCTCTTTTTTAGCAACGAAGTGTCTGTATCCGTACACGTTAACTCCCACTAAAACTATGTCAAGCATAGACAAATGGTTGGAAACGGTAATAACCTTTTGGGGCACGGGCAAATTCTCGTAGCCTATTACTTTTGCCGGAAAAAGTAGCTTCATCGGCCAGTATGCAATTGCGCGAAGTGTGGTGTAAAACCTATTCATTTTAGTCTCCTAAAACGGAAATCATCTTATTTATGACGTCGTCTACCGTCATTTCCGTAGTGTCGATTTCGATAGCGTCGTCCGCCTTTTTCAAGGGCGCAAGAGCGCGATGCGAGTCGTTATAGTCGCGAGTTATAATGTCCTGTTTGATTTTTTCAAACGTACATTCCTCGCCCTTTGCTATAAGCTCTTTGTATCTTCTATTCGCTCTCTCGTCAGCGCTTGCGGTAAGGAAAAATTTATGGTCTGCGTTAGGCAAAACGTACGTTCCGATATCACGGCCGTCTAATACTGTATCCTTTTTTGAGGCAAGCTTGCGCTGAAGTTCTACCATAGCAAATCTTACGCAAGGAATTGCCGAAATATCACTCGCCGCTTTTGACACGCGGTGTTCGCGAATAAGCGTGCTTACGTCCTCTCCGTCTAAATATACGTGTTGCGTTCCGTCGATATTTTTAACGTCAATCTCGGTAACGGCAAGAAGTTTTTCTACTTCAACTGCGTCAGTAGGACTTACTCCGCTATTAAGAGCTTTAAGCCCCATCGCGCGATACATTGCACCCGTATCAAGATATACGATACCCATTTTCGCAGCAAGAAGTTTTGCTACCGTGCTTTTGCCTGCTCCGGACGGTCCGTCAATTGCAATAATCATAAATTTTCTCCTGTATCTTTTATTTCTCAATTAAATCTTTTCTTAAGTTTTTAGCATTGTGAAGATAAACGTGTTTTGGCTCAACGCGCTCACCACTATTGCTAACGCGCACCATAACCCTGATGCAAAGGGGCAAAGCACCGTCAATCGACGGTTCTTTTGCGCTGAAAATGGGCGCGTTTACTACGCCGCTTTCACGAATAGCGCGCGCAGGATAAAACGCCGTGATATCCTCCGTCGTGCTGATAATATAGTCGGTAATCTCAAAGCAAGAATTCTCGCTCAAATTATTGCGACTAACGATTTCTTTCATAAGCTCAACGGAGCGCTCGGTAATTTGCGAAACGCTGTTTTCTTCAACCGTCGTAGCTCCACGAATGGAAAATATTTGATTAATCATAATTACCTCCTGCGTTCGTGCCGGCAAGGTATCCGGTAGAGAGCGCTATCTGAATATTGAATCCGCCCGTTAGCGCGTCTACGTCAAGCATTTCGCCTGCAAAGTAAAGTCCTTTGACGATTTTACTTTCCATCGTCTTGGGATTGACCTCCGAAACGTTTACTCCGCCACTCGTTACAATGCCTTGTTCAACGCTTCCCAAAGCGGAAATCGTGAAATTTAAGCATTTTAGAAGTTTTGCCAAAACCGCGCGCTCTTCACGGGATACGGAGTTAACGGGCTTATCTGGATTTATCCCACTACGCTCGATAATATAAGGAATCAGGCTTTTAGGAAGAAGATCGTCAAGCGAATTACGGAATCTTTTGTTCTTATATTTGTCGAAATCGGAAAGTATTCTTTTGTCAAGAGTACTCTCGTCAAGCGCAGGCTTTAAATCAATACAAAGGGGTGTACCGACGTAATTGATTTTGTTGATAAGACTACTTGCCGACAAAATTACAGGTCCAGAAACGCCTTTGTCAGTAAAAAGCATTTCGCCAAACTGCGTATAAGAATTCTTGCCCACTCCTACCGTAACCGATACGTTTTTAAGTGACAAACCTTGTAAACTTTTTACGTCCTCTTTTAAGTGTATGGGCACAAGCGCCGGACGAATTGCCGTGACGGTATGTCCAAGCGCTTTTGCAAGCTTAAAGCCGTCACCGTTACTGCCAGTTGAAGGGTAACTTACGCCTCCGCACGCCAAAATTACGCTATCACATTCGTAAGTTTTTTCGTTTGTAACCACGCGAAATACTTCGCCGTTTTTGACAATTTCCGTAACGTTGCCTTGCTCAAAAACGACTCCTGCGTTTTGAGCGTACTTTACGAACGCTTTCGTTACGTCACTTGCTTTATCAGACAGCGGAAAAACACGGTTACCACGCTCCACTTTGGTTTTCGTGCCGTTGCTTTCCAAAATATTTACGGTATCTTCGGGCGTGAACGCGTACAGCGCGCCGTACAAAAATTTTGGATTAGTAACTACTTTTTCCAAAAATTCGCGTGGAGTACAAGCGTTAGTAACGTTGCATCTGCCCTTACCTGTTATATATAATTTTTTACCGGGCTTTTCGTTGCGCTCAATAAGTACGGTTTGACCACCGCAATACGCACAACTTGCGCTCGCCATAAGACCGGCTGGGCCTCCGCCAACTACTACTGTTCTCATTTTTACTCCACTTTCTTATTTTTGCTCTATTTTTACCGTAAAAGAATCACGATAAAAAGCCACCGCAAGATTAAAACGCTTGGGGTGGCTTAATGTCTTAAACGGGATGTACTTGCGTTTCTTTGTCGTAAACGGTCTTGTCAATGCCAAGTTTAGCCGCCTGACGACGTTTGAAGAAAGGAATAGCAAGCTGAGGGAACAACGCGTACGTAAGAAGGTCCTCGTCGCTCTCGTAGTACTCTGCGATTTCTTTCTTTATGCTTTCAAGCTCAGGAGCAATCTTATCAGCAGGACGGTAAGTAATTCTCTCTTCGTCGCCGATAACTTTCTTAACCACTTCGGGATTGGGCTCAGCAGGAAGCTGACCGTATTCGCCACGAAGTACGCCCTTGGTCTCTTTAGTAACCATCTTGTATCTCTCGCCTGCAAGAACGTTAAGAACTGCTTGCGTTCCTACGATCTGGCTGGACGGCGTTACGAGGGGCGGATAACCAAGGTCTGCTCTAACTCTGGGAACTTCTTCCAAAACCTCCAAAAGCTTGTCGCTCTTTCCAGCTTGTTTAAGCTGAGAAATAAGGTTAGAAAGCATACCGCCGGGAACTTGGTAAATAAGCGCGTTGATATCAACCTTCAATACCTTAGAACTAAGGAATCCGTCGTCGGTAAGACGCTGTGCAACCTTCGTGAAATGCTTGGTAAGAACGTTAAGGTCTTCAAGATTGATGCCCGTGTCGTACTTCGTGCCTTTAAGCGTTGCAACGAGTGCCTCGGTAGAAGGCTGGGAAGTACCGTTTCCAAGCGGAGAAAGCGCGGTATCTACGATATCGCAACCAGCCTCGATTGCTTTAAGGTTGGTCATATCGCCAGTACCTGCGGTATTGTGCGTATGAAGGTGGATTTGCGTGCCTTCTTTAAGGTTTGCTTTAAGCTTGCTTACGAGCTCGTACGCGTCGTAAGGAAGAAGAAGGTTTGCCATATCCTTAATACAGATAATATCAGCGCCCATTTCCTCGTACTTTTTAGCAAGTTCTACGAAATACTCAATAGTATGAACTTTGCTCGTAGTATAACTGAACGCTACTTCTGCCGTTCCGCCGTACTTTTTAGTAGCCTTAACTGCCGTTTCAATGTTACGAGGATCGTTAAGTGCGTCGAAAATACGGATGATGTCAATACCGTTTTCAATAGCTTTTTTGCAGAAAAGGTCAACTACGTCGTCAGCATAGTGCTTGTAGCCAAGAAGGTTTTGACCTCTCAAAAGCATTTGAAGTTTGGTGTTAGGGATAGCCTTACGGATAGCACGAAGTCTTTCCCAAGGATCTTCGTTAAGGTAACGCAAGCAACTGTCGAAAGTTGCTCCGCCCCAAACTTCGAGTGCGTAATATCCTACTTTATCCATCTGCTCCGCAACGGGTAACATTTCGTCAAGGCGCATTCTGGTTGCAGCCTGCGACTGATGTCCGTCACGAAGGATCGTTTCCATAATTTTAACCATAATAGATATTCTCCTTCAAATTAGAATATTGCAAGGAATACACCGGCTGCTACTGCCGAGCCGATTACACCTGCTACGTTGGGGCCCATTGCGTGCATAAGCAAATAGTTGTTGGGATCGTACTCCTGACCAACCTTTTGCGAAACGCGCGCCGCCATAGGTACTGCGGATACGCCGGCAGAACCGATAAGCGGATTGATTTTTCCACCCGAGAGTACGTTGAGAAGTTTTGCACACAAAAGTCCGCCAACAGTACCGAAACAGAACGCTACCAAACCAAGAACGATAATCAAAATCGTGTTAAAGTTAAGGAAGGTTGCGCCCATTGCTTTCGTACCAACGATAGTACCAAGCAAAATGGTGATAATGTTGCAAAGCTCGTTACTTGCAGTCTTAGCAAGACGCTCGGTTACCATACTCTCTTTGAAGAGATTACCAAGCATAAGCATACCCAAAAGAGGTAACGCGTCGGGAAGTAACAAACCTACGACGAGCGTAACTGCAATGGGGAAAATAATCTTTTCGCGCTTGCTTACGGGACGAAGTTGTTGCATCTTAATCATACGCTCTTTCTTCGTGGTAAGAAGCTTCATAATGGGGGGCTGAATTACGGGAATGAGCGCCATATACGAATACGCTGCTATTGCAATTGCCGACAGTAATTCGGGAGCAAGCTGCTGAGTTACGTAAATAGCGGTAGGACCGTCCGCATCACCGATAATACCGATTGCCGCTGCTTGTGCCGCCTCGAATCCGAAAGCGATTGCGCCAAAGAAGGTAAGGAACACGCCAAACTGAGCCGCCGCACCGATAAGAAGACTTTTGGGGTTAGCAATAAGCGGACCAAAGTCGGTCATTGCGCCTATACCAAGGAAAATCAGAGGCGGATAAATAACTTTTGATACACCGAATTCAAGGTAATGGAACAAGCCGTAATTAGTTTGTCCACCATTCATAATAAGGTTTTGTATCTCTAAGTCACTCAATCCGTGACTCGTACCGTACAAAATATCGTATGCCCCGGGAATGTTTACGATAAACATACCAAACGATATGGGCAAAAGCAACAAGGGTTCGAATTGCTTTACGATAGCAAGGTAGAACAATACGAACGAAATAATAATCATTACGTAGTTCTGCCACTCTGCGTGCGCTATCGAGTGAGCAATACCCGTGCTTTCCCAAAGGGACACAAGGGTTTCAATCAAATCCATTTGCGCTCTCCTTATTTAATGTATGCAAGGGTTGCGCCAGTTTCTACGCTGTCACCTGCTCTTACTGCAAAGGAAACGGTACCGTCGCAAACTGCGTTGATGTCGTTTTCCATCTTCATTGCCTCGAGCACCAAAATCTTATCGCCCTTCTTAACGGTAGCGCCGTCTGCTACTGCGAGCTTAAGAACGTTACCGGGCATAGGTGCTTTTACTGCCTCACCACCAGCGGTAACAGGCTTTACTGCGGGCGCGGGTGCTGCTGCAGGCGCAGGAGCGGCTGCAACGGGTGCGGGTGCTGCGGTTACTACGGGAGCAGCAGCTACGCTACCTGCTCCAACTTCTTCTACTTCTACAACGTAGGTATTTCCGTTTACGTTAACATTGAACTTACGCATAATAATTTTCTCCTTAATAATCCTTATTTTAAGATAATACTTTTTACTCTGAAGGGAGGTACTTCTCCACTTGCGCTTTCACTCATATAATAAGCCGTGATTGCCGCCATAATTGCAGCAACGGTTTCTTCGTCGCTCGTTACGTTAGTAACGGGCACTGCTACGGGAACGACTTGCTCCACTTTTTTCTCTACTTTCTTCTCTGCCTTCTTTTCGTTTTTCTTACCCGAAATGAGAGCGAAGAATCCAACGTAGCCCTTTACTACGAAAATCAATATAGTCAGTACAAAAAAGATTACGAGCATTCCCAGCAAAAGCACAAGCAAACTGTCTAAAACGGTAATATTTACATTAGTGTCTGCTGCTAATAACGTCATATCCGTTTACCTCTTGTTGATGAACGCCTGAACGGCACCGATAAGGTACTGACGGGAGAAGTTAGGATTGATAACGTTATCAATATAACCCTTTTCTGCTACGGTAACGGCAGCGGTGTTTTCCTCGCCGTACGCCTTAGCAAGCTCTTCAGACGCCTTTTCTTTGTTTTCAGCCTTTGCGATTTCGTCAGCATAAACGAGTTGAGCACTCGCCTCGTTGTCCAAAAGACCTACCGTTGCGTTTTCCCAAGCGATTACGTAATCAAATACGCTCTTGGATGCAAACGCTACGTAGCCAAGACCGATTGCGTTTCCGGTGATAAGCGAAACCTTTGCAACGGAGGATACGTTGTAAGAATAAAGAAGGTCGGAAACCGAACGCATAAGCTCGCCCTGACACTTAACGCAGTTAACTACGCCTTTGCAGTCAACGAGCGTTACTACGGGAATACCGAAGTTGTCGCAGGTGTTTACCATAGCGGACGCTTTCTTTGCTCCGTCGCTACAAATCTTGCCGTCCTTCTCGTTAGCGTTGATAGCAACTACGCCCACGGAAATTCCGTTAAGTCGAGCAAAACCGGTTACCACTTCCTTGCCGTAATCCTTTTTAAGTTCGGTGAACGATCCGTTATCGAAGACTTGCGAAATAACGGTAGCGGTATCCACTCCTGCGCCAAGACCGGTGCATACGCGGTTGCCGTCGTCTTCGCCAGCGATAATTCCGTCGGTAAAGTAAGACAATACTTTCTTAACGGTCGCGCCAAGCTCAGCGTCGGAAGCCGTTACTACGGATGCTATACCGTTTTCACTCATAACGGACGCAGTTCCCACTTTCGCTACGTCAAGCGTGCTGCCTGCCGCCAAAATAAGGGGGCTGGAAGTTGCCGTTACGGATTTGTCACAGCAAATAGTTACGTCACAAAGTCCGGTAAGATAGGAAAGCATACCGAAGTTGTTACCCTTAATAATAAGAATGGTGGGTACGTTGCCGTAAGCTGCGGTAAACGCGTTGATAATCGCGCCGTAGCCTTCCATAGCCTCAATACCCTCGGCAAAACGCGCGCCCAACGAATCTACGATTCCGATAAGGGGAGCACCCGTCTTAACCGCATTATTTACACACTTTGCAATCTTCGTAGCGTTTGCCTTTCCGATACCGCCCTTCAAAACTTCACCGTTTACCGCGAACACTGCTACCTGTGCGTCGTTTACGGTTGCAAAGCCGGTTACTACGCCTTCGCCTACCGCGTCGCCAAGCGCCGTCACGGAACGGATGAATTTGTCGGACTCAATAAAGGACTGCGCGTCTACGATTGCTCCTACGGTCTGCATAACCGATTTAGAAGCGTCGTCTGCAATCTTGTTGAGTTCCTTAACACTTTTCATATATAAGCCTCCATTATTATTGTGGATGGGAAATCCCAAATTTTCCACAATACCATTATAAACCTTATCGCAATAAATTTCAAGCAAAATCGACATATTAAAATAAAATATTTTAAGATTTAAAAACAAAACGCGCCGTCAACGACGACGGCACGCTCGTAAAATCGATATAAATTAGATTTTTTTCAAATATTCGCTCTCGTTTGCTTTAAGTTCTCGGAAGTTTCCTCTGTAAAGTCCACCCAGCTTGATATCGCCGATTGCGGTACGCTTTAAGAAAACTACGTCGCGGTTGATACTTTCGAACATTCTTCTTACCTGACGGTTTCTTCCTTCGGTAATCACCACTTCTATTCTTGACATATTCTCGTCAAAGCCGAGAAGTTTAACCTTACACTTCTTGGTCTTAACTCCGTCAAGCTCAACGCCAGAGCGAAGTTTGTTAAGGTCTGCTTCGGAAATCTCGCCCTCGATTTTAGCGACGTAAGTTTTGGAAATCTCGTTACGCGGATGCATAAGTCTATTCGCTAAATCGCCGTCGGTGGTTAAAAGCAACAGTCCTTCGGTATCAAAGTCAAGTCTGCCTACTGGGAAAATACGCTTTCCGGGGTACTTGTCTTTTAGAAGCTCCATAACCGTTTTTCTGCCCAGCTCGTCACTCGTCGTACAAACGTATCCCTTGGGCTTATTGAGCATAATGTAAAGATGCTTTCCAATAGGTTTTACGGGCTTGTCGTCCACGCTGACCAAATCACTTTCGGGATCAACGTCCGTTGCGAGCTTAAGCACCTTTTTGTTGTTTACTTTAACTCTGCCCTCTAAAACCAAAGCCTCGCAGTTTCTTCTGCTCGCTATTCCACATTCCGCCAAAAACTTATTTATGCGCATACGAAATCCTTACCTAAAAAATTAGCCGTTCCATTTTTTGACGATATCGCCAAGCTTGTCTACTATCGTAGTCGGTTCGACTCCTTTTATAGTATATAATTTTTTCGTAAAAAGCAACTGATTTTTAAGGTAAAACTCAATTTTTCCTTTTTCTTCGCTTTTTTTAACGGGAGCAACTACGCTTTTTTCGCAATCTATCTCGTAATTTATATCCTTAATCTCGTCTTCTTTGAGCGGATAAAACGCGGTCTCGTTTAAAGTAAGCCCCACTTCCTTTTGCTTGCCGTTATCTACGGGCAAGCTTATCTCGTTAACGATTTGCGACAGATCCACCATTTTATAAGTGGAAAAAGCGTAGTCCATTAGATCTCTACATTCTTCAAACATAGGTCCGCAATTAAGCACGACTGCAATAACGCTCATATTATTTCTCGTTGCACTCGCCACAAGACAGCGTCCTGCCTTTTTCGTGTACCCCGTTTTAACACCGTCACCGCCCTCGTAAGTGCCTAAAATTTTATTTTTGTTACTGATAATGCGGTTATATTCTCTGCCCTTCCACGGCATTTCGTATTTTTTAGTACTGACGATTTTCGCAAAAACTGGGTTTTTAAGCGCGTGCGCCGTGATAAGCGCCAAGTCGTATGCCGTCGTATAATGATTATCGTCGTGAAGTCCGTGCGGATTAGTAAAATTCGTATCCGTTGCGCCTGCTCGTTTTGCCGTATCGTTCATAAGCTTAGCAAAGCCGTCAATACTACCTGCAGTAGTTAGAGCGAGCGCTACCGCACAGTCGTTTCCCGACTGTAGCATCAGCCCGTAAAGAAGGTCGATTACTTTGAGTTTTTCTCCGTTTTGTAAGTATATTGACGAGCCTTCTACGCCCACCGCTTGAATAGGAATCGTTACCTCCATATCTAAATTTTTTACGTTTTCTATGACGGTAATTGCCGTCGCTATCTTAGTCGTGCTAGCCATCGGCAAACGCGTTTTCTCGTCCTTTTTTGCAAGTATTCTATGCGTATCGCGCTCGATAACTATCATACTTTTAGCGCAAGTTTGCATAGCCTCAACGCGTCCTATTGTGGAAAATTGATGAAATATGCAAATTGATAAAAATACCGATAAAAGAACGAACGCAACTATATTTTTTCGTTTAGTCATCTTTTTTCTTCGTAAAAGCGCACACGATATCGGGAATAACGGCAAGAAGCTTGTCGTAAAGCGACTTATCCTCCACGCCTACGAGTTTCACGCTTTTTCCGTCGCTTATCAAAAAGCCTACGGGCGAAACGGAAACGCCTGCCCCACTACCGCCAGCGAAGGGATAATCGCCTTCTTGCTCTTCTCTTCCGTCGCTGTATTCTCCGCCACCCGTCAAAAATCCCATAGTTACTCGGCTAACGGGAATTATGCTTACACCGTCCGCCGTACGCACGGGATTACCTACGACCGTGTCCGCGCTAACCAGCCCTTTTAGTCTAACGAAAGCGTTATCCATAACCCTTTCTATAGGACGCTCTTTATGATCTATAATCAACTTTTTCTCCCCCTTTTCTTTTAATTTTTGCAAATAGGTTTCGCAATGTATCAAAAATAATATCTGCAATACTCACCTTAATTATTCCGCTTACGGAAATTACGAATATATCCTTATCGTAAACCGCCTCGTAGCCGTCCTTAATTTCGCTACCGTACGCGTTTTTGATTACGCTTAAAGCCGAGCACGCAATTATTCGTGCGCCCACTAAGGCAATAGTCGTAAACAAAGCGTCGTCACGCTTGCCTATTTTCATTTCAACGGAAAGCTTCGTAATATTTAACGACCGCGCGAGCGTACGCGTAAGCACGGCTGAAAATGAATTTTCGTCCTCTTTATCGCTGGTAAATCTTATTTCTCGTTGCTTATTCTTTTGCTCGAAAACGATACTGCCACACTCTCTCGTTTGCTTAAAATAAACTCGTCCGCTAAAAAGCGTCTTCCCAAATAGCGCAACGAAAAACGCACCTCCGTTTTTAAGCGCGTCCATTTGAACGCCAAGTGATACCGAAAAGGGCACGATAATAACGCTCAAAAGTAAAATTGCAATAAAAAAACCCGTAATCACACGGTTAGTGTTTTACGGGTAATCCTTTTTTATTCGTTTAGTTTAGTCAACCTTTACGACATTTTCTTCGTCTTTAAGAAAATCGGGCACTTCTTCTTCGGGAAGTTCAAAATCTTCTTCGCTCTCCTGCTCAGGCTCTGGCGCAGTTTGAGTTGCAGCAACCTCCGCGTCTGCCTCTTCCTCGGGAATTTCGTACTCGTTGTAAATACTTCTGGGCTCGACTCCACCGCCGATAACTCTGATGGATTCCAAAAGCGTTTCGTAGTCGGGAAGATCAGAAAGATTTTCAAGCTGGAATCTCTTCAAAAACTCGTCCGTCGTTCCAAACAAAAGCGGTTTACCGGGAGAATCCTTTCTGCCCACTACTTCGATAAGGTTGTTTTTAAGTAGCATTTGAACGGTGTATTCGCTGTTTACGCCACGAATTTGCTCGATATCCAGTCTGGTTACGGGCTGACGGTAGGCAATAATTGCGATCGTTTCAAGCGCGGCGTTAGACAAATCACGCTCACGAATAGGGTTAAGAACGCAAGCAACCACGTCAGAATGCGCAGGGTTACTTGCAAACTGCGCCTTTCCGTTATAAGTCAAAAGATGAATACCACTCTTGTTGCCGTATTTTTCCTTTAATCTTTTGATGGACGCGTTTACTTCGCTCGTTTTAATTTCCAAATGCTGTGCAATGTCCTCTATTTTAAGTCCGTTTCCAGAAACGAACAAAATAGATTCCAACAGTTCGTCAAGCATACTCAAATCAATCATATTCTGCTGCCTCTCTTACTCTATGTAAAATGATTTCACCAAAAACCTCGTGCTGTTCAGCCTTAAAAAACTGACCTTTAAGTAGTTCAAGCATTGCTTGGAATGTGGTGATAATCTCACTCTTGTTATAGTCGTCTTCAAATAAATCGGTAAACTTTATCGTGTCTGCGTCGGCAAAGTAATCCTTTACCTGCGCTATTTTTTCAGCAACCGTGAATCTGTCCTTTACGATGTTGCGTTCCTGATTGTCCTTCGCTTTAATTTCAAGTTTTACGAACATCTTTTTGAGCGCGTCAAGCAGTCCTTCCATGGTCATATCGCCCAAAACGAGTCGGGGCTTGCCTACGCCGGGGTCGGGATTGCGGTAATGAAATCCCGTCGTTTCAATCTGCTTAATCTTCGCACTCGCCTCTTTGAACAAGCGATACTCTTCAAGACGGCGAATAAGCGTTTTTTCAGGATCGTCCTCGGGATCTTCAAGAACGGGCGGACGGGGAAGTAACGCCTTTGACTTAATCTCAACTAAGCACGCCGCAACCTCAATAAACTCGGACGCGCGCTCAAGGTCAAGCGTATCAATCTCCGCCATACTCGCTAAATACTGTTCGGTAATCGAAGAAAGGGATATTTCGTTAATATCAATCTTCGATCTGCGAATCAAAAACCACAATAGATCAAGCGGTCCGTCGAAGTTTTCAAGATGCACTTCGTACGAATCGGGATTATAAACGTCTTTGTCTTGGAGCGAATCAATGTACTTTTGGATTTCGTCATCCACGTTATTACCCTGTTTTGTAGGCGCTTGCTCTTCGCTTTGAGCGTCTACCGCGTTTTCACTCTCGCTATTTTCCCGAGCGGTTTCCTGCGTTTGCTCTTCGCTTTCCTGCGCCGTGGTTATTTCTTTTTCTTCCAAAATTTCTGCCATTAGATTACAAAGCTCCAAAATTTACTAAACGCGTCCACTATCCAATTCCTGAACGTGTTGATATATAGCCCGAGCGGATCCATAAAATAGGGCATTCCCATAACGTCCACGATAATGCTAATTCCAACCAAAATTAAAAGCAAATACTGACCGTAATTGCGCATAAATTTGTTGTATTTATTCGTAGCGCGCGTTACGCCTTCAACTACGTTATATCCGTCAAGCGGGTAAATGGGCAAAATGTTGAACAGCGCAAGGTTTACGTTGATGATTACGAACCACACGCAAAATTCACGCAGGTAATAAAAAAGGTTTGCCAAAACTTCGTTTCCTTGCGCTATAGCGTTGATTGCACCGTTATTGCACAAGAACAAAAGGGGCACGAAAAGGAACGCTAAAAGAAGGTTAAAAAGTATTCCTGCGAGCGAAACCGTAAGCAATCCTAACTTCCTATTGCGGAAATTGTTAGGATTGATGGGTACGGGACGCGCGTAGCCTATTCTTGCAAGAAGTAGCATCATAAGCCCGAAAATATCAAAGTGCGCAATGGGATTGAGCGAAAGTCTGCCGTTATATTTTGCCGTGGGATCGCCGTTCCAGAGGGCGACGTAGCCGTGGGCAAGTTCGTGCAACATTATCGCTAAAATAATCGCGAGCGCCGCTACTAAAAATTCTAAAACACCGGAATATCCGAACATAATACCATCCTTATTTTTTAATCCACGACGGAATTTCATCACGCGCCATAAGGTCTTCGTAAGACTGTGGGCGCACGATATATTCCGACTCTCCCCCGTTTACCAAAACTACGGGCGGAACTAAATTGCGGTTATAATTGCTTGCCATCGAGTAGTTATACGCTCCCGTCGTAAACACCGCCAGAACGTCACCCGGGCGAGCAGGCGGAAGTAAAACGTCCACCGCGAGCATATCTCCACTTTCACAGCACTTGCCTGCCACGGTAACCTTTTCCGTCTTTTCGTCAAGCATTCTGTTTGCAAGCGCCACGTCGTATTTAGCCTCGTACAACGCGTAACGCGGATTGTCGAACATACCGCCGTTTACGCTAACGTATTTTTTAACATCCTTAATCTCTTTTACCGCGCCTACCGTGTAAAGCGTGATTCCCGCCTCGCCCACGATAGATCTACCCGGCTCAAGAATTAAGCGCGGAGCTTTGATTTTTTTGACCGCGATGCATTCGTTTAGCTTGTCCACTATCGTTTCGACGTATTGACAAGGCTCAAGCGGACGGTCCTCGTCGGTGTAATGCACGCCGTAACCACCACCCAAGTTGAGTTCTTTTACCACAATACCGCTTTTATTGAGCGTCACGATAAAGTCGGTCATTTTCTCAACAGCAAGTTCAAAGGGCGTAAGCTCGAATATTTGCGAGCCGATATGACAATGAATACCCAAAAATTCAAGGTTGTTTTTCTCGCGGATTTTTTTGATAATTTGCTCCGCCGTACCGTCAGCGATAGAAAAACCGAACTTACTATCCACTTTCGTCGTTTGAATAAACTTGTGAGTGTGCGCGTCAATGCCGGGATTTACTCTAACCATAACGCCTATTTTTTTGCGAGCGTGAGCACAAATAAAATCCAGTAAGTCAATTTCAAATTCGCTATCCACTACTACCGCGTGAACGTTATTGTCTACTGCTAATTGAAGTTCGTAAGGCGTTTTTCCGTTGCCGTGAAAATACAAATTCTCTCCACTCATATTTGCGGATATCGCGGTCAGAAGTTCACCTGCCGACACCACGTCAGCGCCCAAGCTTTCGCTTTTACAAATAGCGTAAATTGCTTTCGTGGAAAATGCCTTCGACGCGTAACAAACGAGTGAGTCAGGATACTTTTTTGAAAGCACTTCCGTATAGCTACGACATATTTTACGGATATGCTCCTCGTCCATAACGTACAAAGGCGTACCGTACTTTGCCACGAGCTCGGTAGTATCACATCCGCCTATCTCCAAATGGCCGAGATTATTAACTTTTAACGTTTCTCTCTCTTTCATCTTTTACTCCGTAAAAATCCGTACTTACACAAATACTTGCTTATTATATCACTTTTTCTTATTCCAGTCAAATATATTAAGCCTTTTTATCGTAGATAAAGAGTGAGAACAAAATAAAAAAACCGTGAACGAATTTTCACGGTTCTTCTTCTAAAAACTAATCTCTCCATCTTTTTACACTCTTTTTTGCCTCAAAAGTGCATTTTATATGCAATTTATACTATGTCACGCATAGTAATTTTACCAATTTCTTATGATATCATTTACAAAATCCATAAATTTTGAGGTACTTACACTCTCTTTGGACACTAAATCACACTCCGCGATTACTTCGCCTGACATAATAATCTTAACTTTTCCGACGATATCTCCAGCATTTATAGGCGCATTTACCTCGTTTATTTCGTATTTTATCTCACAATTTTTAAGTTCGCCCTTCTTACAAAACGCTCTCAGGTCAGTTTTAGCGCAAATTTCCACGCTTTCTTTTACGCCGTTTGAAACTTTTGCAGTTAAGTTTTCGCTCTCACCGCCGTTTAGAAAGCATTTCGTTTCGTAATTTGCAAAGCCGTAATTAAATAATTTACTTACTTCTGCATTTCTCGTCTTGGAATTTTCCGCACCAATTACCACGCAAATAAGTCGCGTTTCCCCTCTTTTTGCCGTAGCGCCCAAGCACGAGCGCGCTTCAGAGGTATAACCCGTTTTACCACCGTCACATCCTTCGTAAAACTTAACTAATTTATTAGTATTAGTTAATTGCGTAACTCTACCGCTTGGATGAGCAAAATCCATCATCCAAATTCCCGAGAATTCAAAAAATTTTTCGTGATTGATTAATTTTTTGAGCATAATCATTACGTCACTTGCCGAGCAATACTGTCCGCTTGCAGGCAAGCCCGTACAATTTACGAAACAGGTGTTTTCCATTCCCCATTTTTCAGCCGTTTCGTTCATAAGCGCAACGAAACTTTCTACGCTACCGCTGATATGCTCCGCCATTGCTACACACGAATCGTTTGCCGACGCAACGATAATACTTTTGATAAGCTCTTCCGCCTTATACGAGCAACGCGCGTCCAAAAACGCCTGCGAGCCACCCATCGAGGATGCGTTTTCACTCACGACAATTTCCTGATCGTAAGTCAAGTTACCCTTTTCAATCTCGTCAAATATCAAGTTAAGCGTCATAATTTTGACCATACTCGCTATTTGAAGTCGCTCGTTCTCGTTTTTCGCGTAAACGACTTTTCCGCTATACGCGTCAGCAAGCAAAGCAGATTTTGCCGAAACGCTTATAACTTCTTGCGCCCCTGCGTTTAGTTTTACGCCCAAAAACGCGCACACGACGAAAAAGCAAGCAAGTAGCATTGCAATTATTCTATTTCGTTTCATTTATGTTCCTCCATATGCTTAATATCCGCAAACGAAGAAAAAATATGCGCTAAATGAAAATTCCGCCCACGAAAATAACGATCGTTTCTACCGCGATAGCAACGCCAACGGCTATAAAAATAGGAACGAATTGCTTGCACAGTACGTTCAATTCCTTAAACCCGTAACTACATCTGCACGCACTATTTATTACTTTACACGACGCTGCAGCGTAAACGCACAGCCACAACAACAGCGAAACGGTATGCAGAACGAAATAAATAATTCCGAAAAACGCGTTACAGCGCAAAATCAGTATATCAAAATACAATGTCGTATACGCTTTGTACGCCAAAACGACGGGCGAAAGCAAACAAGTCAGGTCGTTAAACGAGCAAAGCAAAATTACGGCAAGTATCAACGCGCTTTCAAACAACCGCGCAAAAAGTATGGATAAAAGCGACCTGTTTTCATTAAAGTAAAGTATTATTATATTGTTACTTTTCTCACACACTTCGCATGCGTCGTTTACAACCACGCCACCGTGCACCGCCACAAGCCCGGCAATTACCCCTACGCTTAAAATCAGCAAAAGCTTGACAAAATTTTTGCGCACGAAACCCACTAAATCCGTTTTTATAAGCAATATTTTCATACGCCATTATACGCCAAAACCCAACAAAATATGCAAAAATCAAGGTATCTTTTCTTCCGTCTTGATTCTAATTTTATATACCATTTTATTAATTTGAAAAAGAGTGTAACTACCACTTAAGATAGTTACACTCTTGCAAGTCTGTATTATTTAATTATTTCCATTCTAATTCGTTCCAAATTTCTTGGAAACTATTATTGTTAATACTAAATTTTTCTAATAATTTTTGTGGAGAATCGAATTCATCAAATTTCAAATATTTATTTCTATTTTTTATTTTACTAAAAATAGTTTCATTTTCAATATGTTTGTTTAATTTTATTATTTTAATTTTTTATAATATTTTTTTAACTTGATTCGTCTTTTATAATATTTCTTTGCAGGGATAGATAAAAAGCCATAATCTTT
>JAGAPD010000014.1 GCA_017623435.1 Clostridia bacterium | reverse complement strand
GTTGACGAGAACGGCGTTTGCGACTTCGCTGACGGCTCCGTTACCGAAAACACCCGCGTATCTTATCCTATCGACCATATCGAAAAAATCGTTCGTCCCGTATCGGCTGCACACGATGCAAAGAACGTTATCTTCCTTTCGGCTGATGCGTTCGGCGTTCTTCCTCCCGTATCTATCTTGACGCCCGAACAGGCTCAGTACTACTTCCTCTCCGGCTTTACCTCCAAGCTCGCTGGTACGGAGCGCGGAATTACCGAGCCCACCCCCACGTTCTCCGCTTGCTTTGGTCAGGCTTTCTTGGAGCTCCATCCCACCAAGTACGCAGAAGAGCTCGTTAAGAAAATGGAGAAGAGTGGCGCAAAGGCTTACCTCGTAAATACCGGCTGGAACGGAACTGGCAAGCGTATCTCCATTAAGGATACCCGTGGTATTATCGACGCTATCTTGGACGGCTCTATTCTTAAAGCAGATACCAAGCAAATTCCTTACTTCAATTTCGAAGTTCCCACCGCACTTCCCGGTGTAGATTCGGGCATCCTTGATCCCCGTGATACCTACGCTGATACCGCAGTTTGGGAAGGAAAGGCAAAGGACCTTGCAGGTCGTTTCGTTAAGAACTTTGCTAAATACACCGGCAACGAAGCAGGTAAGGCACTTGTAAAAGCTGGTCCTCAACTCGACTAACGCTTAAATTTTATAAACTAAAATGCAAAACGGCAGGGTACGTACCTTGCCGTTTTTCTAAAATATGTGGTTTTATTTCCGGAGGACATTAAAAAACGCTGTAAACCCTATTGATTTTTTTAATCAGCGGTGTTATAATGTAAAAAACGCAGGAGAGGTGGCGAAATGTTGCAAAAAGATAAAGATATCGTAAGAGAGCTTGCAAAACGCTATATGGAGCTTGCGACGGACGAAAAACAGCAAAAAATGAACGAGCGTATGCGTGACACGAACGATTTGAAGCTCGTCCGTCCGCCAGTGGTCATTGACGAAATTCCCTGGTATCAAATGAATATCGACGACGAGCTTACTTGTCTTTGTGAAAACGAGCAGGCAAGGAGCGTAGAATTAAAGCTTCGCAGGGATATTTACAGAAGAAAGCATTTTTGCGCTGATACGCTTTTCGAGCCCTTTTTCCGCGTAACGATGGCGTATGATTCAACGGGCATAGGGCTGTCTTGGAAGGAAGAAATCGTGCGTACGGATAGTAAAAATAATATCGTGTCGCACGCATACGAAGATATGCTGGAAGACGAAGAAAATCTTGAGCTTATTAAAATTCCCTCGTTCACGGCGCGCCCTGATAAGGATGAAAAGGCAATGGAGTTCTATACCTCGCTACTTGGCGACGCGATGCCCGTTAAGCTGTGTGGCAGAGGATACGTGTACGACGCCGCTTGGGATAAAATTGCGCGGTACCGTGGGTTAGAAAACATAATCTACGATTTTTACGATCGCCCCGAATATTTGCACGCTATTCGCCAAAGATTTTTGGATATCGTAAAGGCGGAAATGGATTTCGTTGAAAAGAATTTGCACGTTGATCCAACCGTGCCTGAACTGCATTGCACTCCCGCATACGTTTCCGGATTAGCCGAGGACGGCTGGAAAGCAACCTGGTATCGATCAATGGCGCAAGGATTTTCGGAGATTTCGCCCGAGATGCAAGAGGAATTTGATATAAATTATTCGCTCCAGATTGCTGACAGATTTGCCTATACTTATTACGGCTGTTGCGAGCCGTTGCATAGAAAATTAAACGTTATAAGTAAGATTCCTAACCTTCGCAAAATCGGCGTTGTTCCGTGGGCAAAGGAAGAAGTTATGGCAGAGTGGATGGGCGGAAAATACGTTTACGCGCGCAAGCCTAATCCGTCGCACGTAGCGTTAACGACGAACCCTGACGTTATTAGAAAAGAAACGGAAACGACCGTAAAGCTTTGCCAAAAGTACGGCTGCCCCGTTGAATTTGTTCTAAAAGATATCAGTACCGTATCTAACAAGCCTGAAAACTTGATCGTTTGGTCGAAAGTAGTATCGGAAGTTTTGGATGAATATTATGGAAAATAATAAATGTTAAATGCAAAACGGCAGGGTACGTACCTTGCCGTTTTTACTTTTTTGCAGTAATTATAAAAATTTTTTTGCAACACGATAAAAATCGTTGACAAAAGTGAAAACGTGCGTTATAATAAAATTACCATAAAGAGTGCGTAAGGGACAGCCCCTATGACCGCACAGCAACCTGGCGAAAGTTAAGGTGCTAAAGGCTGACTGATGGGTTTATATAGCGCGCATAAGACTCATCAGAACGATGGGTCTTTTTTCGTATCTCTTTGTGGAAGAACAAGGAGATTTTTTATTTATGGAAAAGTATAAGGAATTATTTGGTGGCAACGAATACTGGTTTGAAATCGACTTTCGTGATGCGGAGGATTTTTTAAACCATTTAAGTGAATGGGGTTGCAGGTGGCAAAACGGAGATGAAATTGATCGCGAAAACGACTGCGTTGCGTATACTCATTATGCAATTTCCCCAAAAGGATTAGTGCATAGCATCACTGAAATTGAATGGGCGTTATCTAATTGCAAAGTAAGAAAGCGTAATTTCAAGAAGTTTTGTGAAATCATTTATAGATTTGAGCGAGATTGTAGGGATGCGTATGAAAATGATGATAATTGGCTTTACGACGGAGTGAACGATAAGAAAATTTTGAAAATTGAAGAAAATGAAAAGAAAGAAGAGAATTTTAAAAGAAAGGTTACTAATACGTATTCGGTCTATGGAAATGAAATATGGTTTGAAGTTTCTTTTGATACGAGTTGCGAATTTTTAAGCAGGCTGAAAAAATTGCGTTTCAAATGGAAAAATGGAGACGAAATAGACCCCCATAAAAGTATAAGCTGTGTAAATATTGGCGTTATGAAAAAGCAACGGTCAATTTATTACTTAACCGAAGAAAAATGGAATGATGAAAGATTAAAGGTAATAGAAAAAATTAAATTCGACGTATGGTTGCGTGAATCAAAATTCAAAGAGGCAGGCAATTTTATATATCCTAAATTGCCCAGAGGAATGTGTTCACACCTCTCGCCAGAATACAAGGAATATGCAGAAAAGATTAGAAAAGCGGAGAAGTATTTATAAGGGAAAAGCAATATGTATAAAACGATTACTTACGACTATTACGAGAAACACGCACAGGATTTTGAAGACCTGGGATATAGCAAGATTGAAGTTTTTTGTTGCGACAAATCGCTTGACATCGCTATTTGTAATGATTTACGAGCAAAGGGCTTTGATACTATAACCGTTTATAAAGGGAAAAAGCCTGTTATTAGTCTTGGTAAAAAAGTCGATCCCTTCGACGCTGACTGCAAAATCTGGACGCTGACTAAATGAAATTTTTAAAAAACGAGTGGGTACGTACTGCGCCGTTTTGAATAATTGCGCGATTTTTGCGGGCAAAACGAAAAAACGATGCAAGGATAATTGACATATAGTAGTATTTGTGTTATTATTTTTGTAGTGATTTTTATGGAAAAATTAACGTGAGGAGATAACATGAAAATAACTTTTTTTACGGATTTACATTATTCTGACGAGGACCGTGACGTTTATTTTAACGGTACGCAAAGCTTGTGTAAACTGAATAAAATCATTGACGCAACGCCCGACAGCGATCACTATATCAGCCTCGGGGATTTCGTGGACTTTTTGCGCGACGAGTCGCCTGCGCTGTACGAGCAGGGTGTTGAATTCGTGAAAACCAAGGGCTTGCATCCCTACGACGGCGAAATCAAGAAAAAAACCTTGTTTGGCGTCGTTGGTAATCACGAAACTGCTTTTATTCAAAAGAGTAAATTAAGTAAATTTATTCCCTACGTCGAGGGCGTGGGAAGTGTCTATACGTTTGAACTGGGCGAGGTTTTATTCGTGGCGGTGGACGCGAGCTTTGACCGCGTTAGTGGCTCGGACGCGCCCGAAATTATGCGAAAGTCCACCGACTTTATTTTCCCGTCCGCACAAATCAAGTGGGTGAGTGAGGAGTTGAAATCCAAGGTTAAAGAGGGCACGAAAAGTATCGTTTGGATTAGCCACGTTGCTTTTAAGGATATTAACGAGGACACGCGCACGGAAATGGCAAACGAATTTTTGCGCTACGGTTTGCCCGTATATATCTTCGAAGGGCACACGCACGTCCAGAATTTTTACGAAAAGCAAACGGAGAAGGGGAACTTGAAAATTTACAATCTTGCTCCCGTGACCTTTGATTTTACCGTGCCCGTAGAGGAAAGGAAAAACGCTTACTTTTATTACACGGCAACTTTCAATGACGGTAATATAGAAAAAGTCGAATCTTTTAGGGGCTAAAAAACAAAACGGGGCATAACGTTATGCTCCGTTTTTACTGTTATACTCTTGACAAAAATGTAAAAAAGTGTTAGAATTGACGTATATTTGTACGAGGTAAAATTTATGAAGAAAAAGCATACTGCGCTAAAAGTAATAGGTATAATAGTTGCGACGCTCGTTTTGTTTTTCGTTGTAATCAACGTGATTCCGCCCAAAAAGAACGTGGAAAACAACCCGTTTATCGTTGGAAAAGGTGAGCTTCCTATGATAGCAGCGCACCGTGGTGGTGGCGAAAACAATCCTGAAAATACTATGCTTGCCTTTCGTGAGGCAGTTACGACGATAGGCGTGGATATTATTGAGAGCGACTTGTATCTTACGAAAGACGGTTATCTCGTATATAACCACGACAGCTATATCGACGAAACTTGCAACGTGAACGGCGATATCTCTTTCGACGAAGTAAAGGAGCTTTGCAAGACGAAAAGTAATCGTCATTACATTTCAAATATGACGCTTGACGAGCTTCGTCAGTATAATTTCGGTTATTATTTTGAGGATGAAAATGGCGACCGAATTTATAAAGACGTCACGAATTTGGAGGAACGTGGTCTTCAAATTGCGACCATCGAGCAACTTTTCGACGAATTTTACACCTCGCATCCAGATCTGATGTTTATAGTGGAAATCAAAAACGGTGGCGAAAAGGGCAAAAAGGCTTGCGAGATTTTATCTGAAACCTTGGATAGATACCCCGGTTACAAAAACCAAATCGTAATCGGTACGTTTAACGACGAAATAGAAGTGGAGCTTAAGACTAACTATCCGCACCTTCTTCGTGGCGCACCTACCGGCTCGGCTGCAAAGTTCATTATCACACACTATCTTGGCGTAAATATTTTTGACGACGGCGACTTTGCTTGTTTGCAAATCCCGCTTTCATACGACGTGGGTATTGAAATTCCTCTTGATAATCAGGGAATCGTCGACAGGGCGCACCGTAGAAATATCGCCGTACAGTATTGGACGATAAACGACGCCGACGAAATGCGTATGCTTATCAGAATGGGCGTTGACTGCATTATGACCGACAACCCCGTTTTGCTCAAACAAGTGCTTGAAGAATTCAAAAACTAAAACGAAAAACGGCAGACTGTTTCTGCCGTTTTTCGTTAAGTCGACGTCGCAATATCCAACTATTTTTTTTGAAACTATTGACAAAATTATTATACAGTAGTATAATAATCGTAACAAGATTTAACTGAATGAAAATTAAAATGATGAGCTAATTTTGAAATAATTTTACGTCGTGATTTGGGTGGTACGTATGCTCGTAGTCGTGACGAAAGGAGAGAATATGTATACGATTTACGTTGTTTTTAAGACGGTAGACGGCAAAAGAGAGCAGTTTATTGAGAAGGTAAAGTCGGAAGGAATAGTGGACGCGGTGCGCGCTGAGGACGGATGCTTGCGTTACGATTATTATTTTTCCGAGAAGGACAAAAACGAGATTTTATTGATTGAGGCGTGGGAAAGTGCGGAGCATCAAAAGGTGCATATTGCTCAGCCTCATATGGCTAGACTTCGCGAGATAAAGCCCGACTATATTTTGTCGACTACGTTAGGGGAGTTTGAACTGAAATGAAAAAGATAACTAGCGACTGGCATATTCATACCGAATTTAGTTGTGACCAAGCGTGTATGACTATGGAAGATTTGGTTAACGAGCAGGCGCAAAACGGCATAACCGATTTTGGCGTAAGCGACCATATTCACACGATAATCCAAGAGGACGATATACGCCGTTCGAGAAAAGCGTACGACGAAATTTTGGAAAAGTACCCGTCACTTAAAGGGCGTTTTCACTTTGGCGCAGAAGTTTCGGTTATGTCCGAGTGGGAAGTGGAAAAAATAAACAAGGGCGAATACGACGAAGTGCCTATTTACGGTTTGCGACAAATTTGTCCTATCGTAGATGCAAGGCCTACGCTTGCCATTGATGATGAATTCCGTCAAAAGTACGGTATTGAATACGTCGTAACGGGCGTGCATTGGCCACTTTATATGCGCAGAGATAAAAAGGGTGCAATTAGTGAATATTTTAGACAATATTTGTACGGCGCGGCTCATCCGCAAACGGATATCTTAGCGCATTTTTTATGGTGGAACGCTTGTGAAAAAGAAGTGCCGAGTAATCCTTTTAGCGATTTTTCGGACATAAGCGAACAAATGCGTGGCGAACTTGAGTGCGCGTTAAAAGAAAACGATACTGCCTTTGAACTTAATCTTTATGGCGTGGTTTATGCATATCCCCCTGCGTATATTGACGAATATTTAGGTTGGTGCAAGCAAATGCAAGACCGTGGAATTGCGCTTGCGGTAGGTAGTGACTGCCATCGTGCGCATATTTTGGGGGCGTATGAAAAGGCTGAAATTCTGTTTGACAAATACGGAATTGACGTGGATAAATTTTGGAAACTGTAATAAACGGCAAGGGACGTACCCTGTTGTTTTGAAATAATTACGCAAAAGGAGAGAATAATGATAAAGTTTAGCGGATTGATTGACAGCACGGCGCGCTTTTTGCAAAAAGAATATCTTAGCGATATAGACGTTTGGAAAAAGTTCGTAGAAGTTTACGAAAAGCAATTTGACGACACTTATATGGGGTGGCGCGGAGAGTACTGGGGCAAGATGATGCGCGGTGCGGTGCTCGTATATAAGTACACGCGCGACGAGGAATTCTTTAAGATTTTGACGGACACGGTAAAGCATATAATGTCCGTTGCCGAAGAGGACGGAAGAATTTCCGCGTACACTCGCGATAACGAATTCAAATCCTGGGATATGTGGTGCAGAAAGTACGTGATTTTGGGCTGTGAATATTATCTTGAAGTGTGCAAGGACGAGCAACTAAAAAAGGAAATCATCACTTTTATTTCTCGCTCGGCTGACTACGTTATGGCGCACGTGGGCGAGGGTAAACTTTCTATCACGCGCACGTCAAACTTCTGGCTGGGCATAAATTCCTCGTCCATATTAGAGCCGATCGTAAAGCTTTACAAATGGACGGGCGAGAAAAAGTATTTGGATTTTGCGACCTATATCGTAAATACGGGCGCAGCGGAAGGGATTAATATTTTCGAGCTTGCATACGAAAATAAACTTCTTCCCTATCAATACGGCGTGCCCAAAGCGTACGAAATGATGTCCTGCTTTGAAGGCTTGCTCGAATATTACTACGTTACGGGCGTTGAGAAGTACAAAAAGGCGGTCGTCAACTTCGCAAACGCAATACTTGCATCTGAAATTTCGATAATCGGTTGTAGTGGAATCACGCACGAGCTTTTCGACCATACTTCCGCGCGCCAAACGGTAAAATACGACGGCGTTATGCAGGAAACCTGCGTTACCGTAACTTGGATGAAGTTCTGCTCGCGTATTTTGGAGCTCACGGGCGACAGTAAATACGCAGACGCTATGGAAAAATCCTTCTACAACGCTTATCTTGGCGCGGTCAACGAGAAAAAACGTGAGAGTCACAAGGCGCACGAGCTTTATATGAACTGGCATAACCTCAAATTAAAGCCCTCCATTCTCCCGTTTGACAGTTACAGCCCCTTAACTCCCGGAAAGCGTGGTCAAGGCGTAGGCGGAGCGATGAACCTTTGCGACGACACTTATTACGGTTGTTGCGCGTGCATAGGCGCAGCAGGCGTGGGCGTATTCGCTCAAAACGCTATTACCGCGTCGAAAGAGGGAATCACCGTCAACTTCTACGAAACGTGTAAAGCAAACTTTGGTTACTGCGACGCGCAAATCACCGTTGCCGTTGAAACCGAGTATCCCGTAAACGGCAAAATCAAAATTCGCGTTACGGCAGATAAGCCCACGCAGTTTACGCTTAAATTACGCAGTCCCGAGTGGGCGAAGGGTACGACGGGCTATATCGCTTACGACAAGGTCTGGTCGGACGAAACGGTTGAGCTTAACTTCGATATGCCCCTCGTTTTCCATTATCCCCAGCATTGGGAAAAGGACGTTATCTACACGGATACGAGCAAGGAAATTAACGGCTATTGCACGGGTGGAGCGTTGGAAGTTGAACACCTCCCCGAAGAAGATAATTACTTCGCGGTTACCGTAGGACCTCTCGTACTTGGCGCGGACGAGCGCACGGGCAAAAATCCCGAAACGATTTTCCTTCCTACCTATAACGCAAAAGCGCAAAATTGTGAAATCGTAGAGGGCGAAAAATGCTTGATTAAGCTTAAATTTACGCCCGAAAACGGGGAAGAATATTACCTCGTGGACTACGCTTCGGCTGGTAAGGATTGGACCTCGACCATTGCAGCGTGGTTGCCAACTAAGCGTTAAAAATTTTTTAAAAAGCAAAAACGGCAGGGCACGTACCCTGTCGTTTTGCGTTTTTTTGCGTAAATTTGCGATAAATAGCTCGCTATAACGCTTGCTTTTTTGCGTGCGAGAAGGTATAATAGCAAAAAGAACTTTTGGAGAAAGAAATGAAAAATAAAACGGTCAAAATTTTATATTCCCTTTTTGTGGCTATGCTGTGCTGTGCGTTCGTTTTCGCTTGTACGCCCAACGAAAATCCTTGGGGGCTGAGCGAGTGCAAAAACATAGAAGTTGAGGGTAGAGCGCTGTCAAGTGGTGAGCAAACGCTTACGGTTAAAAGCATTGCGCCTACGGGTGAGGGCAATAAAGCGAGATTCAAAAACACTATCGACGTGGGAGATATCACGCTTGGCGGAGCGCTTTACGGCAAAACGCTGACTGCAGTAGTTTACGAGAATGAAAACAGCGTAAAGCTTATGCTCAGCGGTGAAGTTGCTGACTTCGACGGGGTAAAGGCGCAGGCGCAAATTCGTATCAGTAAAAACGCGCTTTATAACGGTTACGACTCGACGTGCAGTTTTGAAATTTACAAGGCGCAAATGCTGGCGAGCGAAAGCATTTTTGACGTGACGGGCGCGTCGGTGCAGACAAAATTCGTGTTACCTTGGGGCTCGTTTACGGACAAAGCGGCCGTGGGCGCAGTAAGTTTATTAGATCCCACTTTGGGTGAAGTAAGCGAGGTGGAAGTAGTGGACGGCGGTAGCGCGTTGGTCGTGACCGTATCTGATTTTCACGGCACGCTTGCAGAGCTTCCCATGATAATTTTGGCGTCGGATACTACCACCTTTGGCGTGGTTATCACGATAAAAATGGAAACGGGAAGCGCGTTTGATTTGGATTAAACTATGCGAAAATCAGATTAAATTATACTAAAAAACGAAAAAAAATTATACGTGTAAAACCGCTTTTGCTGAAAATATATTTAGCGAAAGCGGTCTTTTATTATGCACTTATGCATAAATTTTATACATTTTTTGCATAAAATTCACAAGCAAGAAAAATGTAGAAATTTTAAAAAACCGCAAATTATCGCTTGACAAAGGCAACCGACGTGAGTATAATACTTTATTATTTATAGAAAACGCCTGCGCAAGCGCATACACGTGCGTACGTATGTATATGCGCACGGAGTTTTTTGTAAATTTATGCAGTTTTCATCCCAAATGAAAACATACGAAAAAATAAATTTTTTTATAAGGAGAACAGTATGAAAAAGACAAACAAATTGTTCCAAGTCTTGTTGCTTGTTCTCGTTGCCGTTATCGGCTTATCTTTCACGGCTTGTCAGCCCGAAGAAGTAAAGCCCGTAACGGAAGGTCCTGAATCGGGTATTTATTACTTCGACGCAGGCAACGACGAGTACACCGTAGCACTTAGCGCGGGCAACAGATTTACCTTCAACTACGAAGGTGCGAGCAAGAGTGGTAAGTACACGCTTGACGGAACGACTTTGACGCTTGACTTTGATATGGCGAGCGACGAAGACGTAACGGCAACGCTTAGTGGCGACACTCTCGTAATGGAATACGACGACGCGTCCATTCGTTTCCTTAAGAAAGTTAACTATTCGGTAACTTTCAACAGCAACGAAGGTAGCGCGGTTGAGGGCGTAACCGTTCTTAACGGTAAGACGGTATCTAAGCCCGCAGACCCCACGCGTAACGGTTATAAATTCGTAGGCTGGTACGCCGACAGCGAATTTACCACCCCCTATGCGTTCGGATCGAGTATCGTTTATTCGGATACCACTATCTACGCGCGTTGGAGTGCAGAGGTAGCAGGCGCTGTATCTGAATATACGGTTGACTTCGACCTTGGCTACGACGGAGCAGAGGAAATCGAAGCGCGTACCACTATCGGCGGACAGGTGTTCGACCTTCCCACGCCCCAAAGAGCTGATTACGAGTTCAAGGGCTGGTGGGTAAGCTACACCGAGGACGCAAACGCGCTTTCGTATAAGTACGCTGACGGAATGGTATTCGACGCGCACACCACGCTCTTTGCTTTGTGGCAAAGCACCACGACTGATACGCTCGCTCTTCCCGTTGTGGAGGTTAGCGCAGACGCTATCAAGTGGGAGGCGGTAGAGGGCGCAAGCGGATACGAGATTGCAATCGCTGATCAAAAAGGCGAGCTCGTGTGGAACACCACCACCGCAGGTACGGTAGTTGACGTAGACTTTACCGCGTACGAGGCTGGCGACTACGTCGTAACCGTTACGGCAGTAGCAACCGATTCCACGAAGAATGCAAGCGCGGTTAGATACTACAAGAACAACGCGCTTTCCAGAGTTTCGTTGATTGAAATCTTCGAACCCTCTATGCTCGTGTTCACGGGCGTAGCTAACGCAGAGAAGTACGTAATTACCGTTGCTTACAACGGCGAACAAAAGGGTGCTAAAACGTACGACAACGGCAGCTCCACCACCTTCAACTTCGCAAATATCGAAATGAAGACGGGCGGTATCGACTTCTACGTTACGGCAATCGCTGAAGGTTACGCATCTTCGACCTCCGAAGTGTTTAACTACAACAGATTGCTTGGCGAAGTTGGCGCGCTTACTTACGACGACGAAAACTGTGAGGTTTCTTGGAACGCAGTTCCCGGTGCAACGGGTTATATGGTTTCCGTTTCCACCGTTGAGGGCGAAAGCAATTTCGTTGACTGCGGTAACGCAACCAGCATCAATCTTAAACATTACTCGGGTAATATCACCGTAAAGGTTTACCCCATCGCAAAAGGTTATAACTCTCCCAAGGCAACTGAAACCAAGGTAGAGAAGAGTGCGATTGAAACTCCTGCTAACTTGGCAGTAAACGGTAACACGATTTCTTGGTCGGCAGTAGAGAACGCAACCTACGAAGTAAAAATCGGTACTGAAACGTACACTACGAGCGAAACGAGCTTCACCCTTCCCGAAGATATCGCTTTGGTACAGGGCGCTCAGTATCCCGTTTCCGTTCGCGCAAAGGGCGCTACCGATTCGCTTTGGAGCGACGAAATCGTTGCGTCCTACCGCGTAATGAGTGGTAAGCTCAGTTACAGCCAAGGCACGCTTTCTTGGAATCCCGTGTTCGGCGTAACCGAATATCAGGTTTCCGTAAACGGCGCTAAGGCGTACGAGGTAACGGGCAACTCCATCGAAATCGAGTGGAACAAGGCTGGCGTAAACACCGTAAAGGTATGGTGCGTATCCGAAGACCAGTATCTTGAAACTTCCGTTAACGCACACACCGTAGTGCTTGACAGCTACGGCGGAGACGTGGTTGAAGTTCAGTACAAGGTAACGGGCGACAAGATGAATCTTCCCACGCCCAGCAAAGAAGGCTTCACCTTCGTTGACTGGTACAACGCTCCCACGAGCAACGCAACCGTATATACGGACAATTACTTTAACGAAACGGGCGATATCGTGCTTTACGCTCACTACGACGCGAAAGAGTACGAAGTAACTTATAACTGTGGCAACGGCGGTAGCGTAACTGCTCCCACGGGCACGGTTAAATTCAGCGAAAACTTCACGCTTGCAGTTCCTCAGGTTAGCGACGCAACCGCAGCGTTCGGTGGTTGGTACAGCCAGCCCGACGGCGAGGGCGTTCGTTACACGGACGTAAGAGGTAACAGCCTTGCTCCTTGGAATATCGCAGCTGATACCGAAGTATACGCGTTCTGGATTGAAGGCGTGCTTAAATTTACGAAGACTAAGCTTAACGGCAACGACGTATACGCAGTAATGCAAGGCGATAGAATCGCGTACGTTGACGAAGTAACCGTACCTGCTTACTACGACGGCTTGCCCGTTGCAATCGTATCTGGTAACGCGTTCAAGAACGCAGGTAACCTCGTAACCCTTAATCTTCCCAACACCATTCAGTCCATTTCGACGATTGACACCTTCACGGGTTGTACGTCGCTTGAAAACATCAACGTTTACGCAGTAGCAGGCAACAGCACGGTTGCTTTCGAGTCGGTAAACGGCGTTGTGTTCGAGAAAATTCAGGGTAGCAATAACTTCCTCAAGGTAGCAGTTATGCCCCTTGGTAAGACGGGTACTTACATTATCCCCGAAAACGTAACGGAAGTTCCTGCAAGAGCGTTCAAAGACAGCGCACTCAGCAAGGTAATTATCCCCACCAGCGTAGTAAGCATCGGCATTGACGCTTTTGCTAACAACGCTAAGCTTGAAGAAGTCGTATTCGTGACCGCTACCAACGAAAGCGCACTCACTATTGACGCAAGAGCGTTCAGCGGTTGCACGGCGCTTAAAGCGATCGAACTTCCCAAGAGACTTAACAATATTGCACTCAGCAGATACAACTTGTCCTCGGCAACGGGTACGCCCGCTATCCAGAACGTAGAAACGGATGCTATTACCGACGCGTTCACGGGTTGCACGGCACTTACCAGCATTACCGTAGCAAAGGGCAACAAGAACTATAAGGCAGTTAACAGCGTTATTTACGACGCTACGGGCACGAAGCTCCTTTACTTCCCTGCAAGCTACAGCGGTGAATTCGCAGTTCCCGACGGAACGACGGAAATCGCTAACGGCGCGTTTATGGGTTGCGGAGTTACGACCGTAACTATCCCCGGAACGGTAACGAACGTAGGCGAATGCGCTTTCTACGGTTGCAAGACGCTTACCTCCGTAACCTTCGAGCAAGGCTTTGACCTCGTAAATATTGATAAATACGCTTTCCGTGATTGCGACGCGCTTAGCACCGTAAATTACGAGAAGGGTAGTAAGATTGCCAGCGTAGGCGCAGGCGCGTTTATGAACTGTGATAAGCTCGTTACCGCTGAAATCGGCGCTAACGTATCGTACGTAGGCAATCAGGCTTACCGCGGATGTACTCTTCTTGAAAGCGTTACCTTCGCAGCAAGCTCGACCGAGCTTAGATTTGGTACTGACGTATTCTACGACTGTATCAAGATTAAGAGCGTAACGCTCCCCAATAACGTAAGTGAAGTACCCGGTATCTTCAGCGGTTGCTTGTCGCTTGAAGAAGTAATCGTTGCTGACGATCATCCTTACTTCAGTAGCGTTGAGGGTGTTCTCTTTGATAAACATACGACTGAACTTTTGTTCTGTCCTCCCGGAAAGTCGGGTGATTACGAAATCCCTGATACCGTAACCAAGATTGGCAACGGCGTATTCAGAGGCACGGCGTTCTCGTCCATCACCATTCCTGCCAGCGTAACGGAAATCGGTAGCGACGCGTTCAGAGATATGAAGAGCCTTTCGTCCATTACCTTTACGGGCGAGCCCAGCGCTGACACGACGCTTACTATCGGTGGATACGCGTTCTACGGCACGGGTGTAAACGGTGGATATTCTAATCCCGTTACGCTTGAAATAGTGCTTCCTAAACACACCGTAGCTATCGGCGAATACGCGTTTGCAAAAATTGGAAGCAACGCTGTTTCCATTACTATGAACGAAGGTCTTGAAACTATCGGCGAGCACGCGTTCGATTATACTTACATTGACAACATTGCTATTCCTTCGACGGTAAAAACTATCGGAGCTTACGCGTTCTACGATAACACCAGTTATAGCACGACCTTGACTTTTGCTGAAAATTCTCAGCTCGTTACTATCGGTGACTACGCGTTCTACGATAACAGTATGATGAACGTAGTAATTCCTGCGTCCGTTGAGTATATCGGCGCAAGCGCGTTCTATTACTGTGACGACCTTGAATCATTTGCCTTTGAGCCTAATAGCAAGCTTAAAACTATCGGCGCTGCCGCATTTAAAAACGCAGGTGGTTGGAGTGGCTCCTTAGAATTCATTATACCTAATACCGTAACTGAAATCGGTGCTTATGCGTTCGATAGCGCGAATTTTGGTAGTATCGTGTTTGAAGAGAAAGGTACTGAAGACCTTTACCTTGGCGTAGCAGGCTACGTAGAGGGCTGGGATTCGACCATTAACGCTTACGCTAACATTCTTCAAACGGGTTACGTATTCAACAATATGACGAAGCTTAAATCGGTTGTTCTTCCTGCTCGTCTCGTTGACCTTGGCGAATACGCATTCTACGGCTGTGGCTATAGCGAATGGGTTTGGAATAGCGAAACCTACGAGTCCACGCAGGTTATTTCTTTCGACGTAACCTTTGCTGAAGACAGCAAAATTCAAAGCATTGCACCTCACGCGTTTGAGTACTCCAAGCTTCAAACCATCACCCTTCCCAAGTCGCTTACCAACCTTCCTTACGAGTCTGATTCGGCTACGGGAAGCGCAAAGAACTTGCTTGCAATCGGCGAATACGCGTTTGCTCATACCGATTACCTTAAGGAGATTAACTTCGAGCAGGGCGGTACGGGCGAAGTAACTATCGGCGATTACGCGTTCATCGACATGGGTGGCTCGCTTAACTATGACGAAACGATCGTCGTTAACCTTCCCAAGAATATGGCCCCCTATACTTCGTATAACGGCGAAATCATTCAGCCCCTTGCAAAAGGCGCAGAGACCTTCTCGACCACTTATATTGAGTATACGAACTGGGGTTCTAACACCTATCAGTGGTGGAGCGAAAAGCTTTCGGCTATCAACGTAGAGGAGGGCGGTCAGTACCTTAAATCTATTGACGGCGTACTTTACGACGCAGACTTAACCACGCTTATTATGTGCCCCATGGCAAAGAGTGGTGAAATCACTATCCCCGGTACGGTAACTGCAATCAACGACAACGCGTTTGCTGAATGTAGAAACGTTACCAAGATTACTCTTAACAAGGGCGATAACCCCACGACTATCGGAAAGAAAGCCTTCTACAACGCGTCCAACGTAACTGAAATTTCTCTTCCTGAAAACGTATCGACGATTGGTGCAGAGGCGTTTGTAGGCTGTTCGTCCCTTAAGACGATCGTTCTTGCAAAGGGCTTGACCACGTTTGACGCGTCTATGATCGAAGGATGTAACAGTCTTGAAAACATTATCGTAGCAGACGGCAACGAATTGTTCGTTACTAAGGACGGCGTTCTTTTCGACGCAGACATGACCACGCTTATTACTTATCCTGCAAAGGCAACCGCTGAAACCTACGAAGTGCCTGCAACCGTAACCACTATCGGCTACGGCGCGTTCAAGGGTGCTTATAACCTTAAATCGGTAGTTCTTCCCGCAGGTCTTAAGACCATTGAAGACAAAGCGTTCTATCAATCGGGTATCAATTCTATCACCATTCCTTCCAGCGTAACGAGCATCGGAGAAGAGGCGTTCTACTACGCAAACCTTAACACGCTCGTATTCGAAGAGGGTGGAAAAGAAACGCTTACCATCGGTTACAGAGCGTTCCGTAACCAGTATATCTCGTCCGTCGCATTCCCCTCCAACCTCGTTTATATCGGGGCAGAGGCGTTCTACGGCGCATCTATAAACGAGATTACCTTCGCTGACGACACCGAGATTGATTTCATCGGCGACGGCGCGTTCGCAAATACTCAATTTACGACTATCACCGTTCCTTCCGTAACCGTAATGGGTATCAGAAATACTACCCCCGGTAGCACGATCGGTGTGTTCAACAACAACAGAAATCTTAAATCTGTTGTATTTGAAGAGGGCTTGGTAGAGCTCGGCGATAAGACTTTCGCAGGCTGTACCGCTCTTGAAACGGTATCCTTCCCTGCAAGTCTTGAAAGCATGGGTGCGTTTACCTTCAACGCAGGATACGGATACAATTCCGATACTTGCAAAGCACTTAAGAAAGTAACTTTTGCAAGCGGTTCTAACCTCGAAGTTATCCCCGTTGGTACTTTTACTGGCGCAGGACTTGAATCCATTACTATTCCTGCTAGCGTAAAGGTTATCGCAGACGCAAGCTACAATTCTTACGGCTCTATTGATTCCAACCTCTACGGCGTGTTCGAAGAATGTAAGAATCTTGAGGCTGTAATGTTCGAAAACGGCACGGCAATCACTCACGTTGGCGCTAACGCGTTCAAGGGTTGTACGGAACTTAAATACATTTCTCTTCCCTCGACCGTAAGCACGATTGCTCGTAGCGCGTTTACCGACTGCGTATCTATCGAAAGTATCGTAATTCCCGAAACGGTTACCTCGTTTGGTGATTACGCGTTCTCGGCTAATAGCGGATCAGATTCGCAATTGTCTTCCGTAATTATCAACAGCAAGGCAACCGAACTTTCCTTCGGTATGTTCCAGAACCAAAAGAATCTTAAGACGATCGTAATTCCCGATACCGTTAAGATTATCAAAGATTACTGTTTCGCTGGTAGCGGAATTGAAGAAATCGTAATTCCCGCATCCGTAACGAGCGTTGGTTCGTATATGTTCAGCGAATGTACTTCGCTTAGAAAAGTTACTATTTTGGCTAACATTGAAGTTCTTCCTCGCAACTTCTTCTTGGGTTGTACTGCGCTTGAAACGGTAGTTCTTCCCGATACGCTTACGACTATCGAGGTTGACGCGTTCAAGAATTGCTCGTCGTTCAAGACGATTGAAATTCCCGCGTCCCTTACCACGCTTAAAAACGCGTTCGCAGGATCCGGACTTGAAGGCTATATCGTAGCAGACGGTAACCCCGTATTCTCGGCTATCGACGGCGTACTTCTTAGCGCTGACAAGACCGCGATTATGAACTATCCTGCAGGTAAGGCTGACACGACCTACGTCGTTCCCAACACGATCACGGCAATTGCTGACGAATTGTTTGCAAATAACACCGTTCTTAAAGAAATCATCTTCGAGGAGGGCGGTACGACTCCTATCACTATCGGAGCGAAAGCGTTCGCTGGTAGCGTAGTAGAGAAGGTAGTTATGAGCAACAGAGTAACCGAAATCGGTGAAGAGGCGTTTGGTAACTGTAAGAACCTCGTTTCCGTTAAGATGTCTGACGCTATCGAAGTTATCCCTGCAAAATTGTTCTATTACTGCTCGATGCTCGTTAGCGTAAATATTCCTGCTAACGTAATTACTATCGCTCCCGGTTCGTTCTATTACTGCTCGTCGCTTATTTCCGTAGTAATTCCTGAAACCTGTAAGGAAATTTCTACTGGCTCGGGTATGCAGAATGCGTTCTTCAACTGTACCAAGCTTATGGAAGTAGGTAACTTCTCGACGCTCGTTATCGAACAGGGTGCAACTAACAACGGTGGCGTTGCTCAGTACGCAATCAGAGTATACACCGAAGGTGAAAGCTCGATTAAGACTGACGAAAACGGCTATATGACGCTTACCGATACCGTAGGCGAGGGCGACGAGGCGGTTACTAAAGTAATGCTCGTGGCTTACGCAGGCAGCGGTACGACGCTTAATATCCCCGTTGGCGTAACTGAAATTTACAATAATGCGTTCAAGAATCCTAACTTTGAGAGCATCATCATTCCCGAAGGCGTAGTATCTATCGGCGAAATGGCGTTCTATCACGACTACAACTCCACGACGCAAAGCGTTCTTAAGACCGTTTCCTTCCCCTCGACGCTTGAATATATCGGAAACAGTGCGTTCTCGGGCAATAACGGACTTACCGCTATCAATCTTTCCGGCGTAGTTGAACTTGGTAACAACGCGTTCTACGGTTGTACTTCCGTAACCGAAGTTGACTTGGGTACGAAGCTTGAAATCATCGGTTCCAGCGCGTTCTATAACGCAGCTCAGGTAACTGAACTTACCTTGCCTGCAACGCTTAAGACCATCAAGGGTTCTGCGTTCTACGGCTGGAAGTCGCTCTCAGCAGTAATTATTCCCACCACGGTAGAAACTATGGAATACGGCGTATTCAACGGTTCGACCAACCTTTCTATCTTCTGTAAAGTTGCAGAGGAGGAAAAGCCTGCTGGTTGGGGTTATAACTGGAACTACGGCGTAGCGGCAACTTATTGGGATTTCGCTGATAAGCAAGCAACCTACAAACTCGTTACCGGTTACGAAGACGAAGGTATGGCTTACGAAGATATCGTAACTTCCGTAGCAATTACCTTGCCCGTTCTTTCGCACGAAGGATACAAGTTTATGGGCTGGAAGATTGAAGGCGACGATACTCTTTACAAGGGTGGCTACTACAACCCCGACGGAGCAACGCTCACGGCAGTTTGGTACGATTACGCTCAATGGGTAGCGTCTCTTGACGGTAAGAGTAAAGAAACTGCTTACTTGGTTGAAGTAGATAAGCCGGTTGAACTTCTCGTTCCCGACCAGTACTATGGTCAGGTATGGTGGCAATTCACGCCTACCGTAAGCGGTTCGTACTACACGTTACCTGCTGAATGGCCTAACGACCTTTACACTTCGTTTATGGATGCTGACGGTAATTACCTTAACAGTCAGTGGGATTCTTCCATCAATGCTTCCGTATATAGTTTGACTGCTGGACAGACCTACTACATCTCTGCTTACGCATCCAACTACGACGGAGTAGACAGAGTTAAATCCTACACGCTTTACATGAAATAATTTCCAAGTAAAAACTTACTACGGTTTGATAACCCTTTAATTGGGTAAAGTGGTAAAATTTTCTTTGTGAAATTTATATGAAAAATGGTTATAGCACATTTAATCGCGTGACAAATACGATTAAGTGTGCTATAATTATATATAAAGATATGTTATAATGCGTTTTACGCGCTCATATCTAAAAAGAGGACTTTTTAATGCAAAACAAACAAAATTTATTCAAAAAATACTATAAAAGGATTGCGCTTGAAGGAATTTTCAAATCGCTCTTTTTGGCAGTTATAATCGGCTTTTCGGCTACGTTTGTCGTTGCGACGGTATCGTGGTTTTTCGGTTTTGACTTCGGTCTTATTCTGTCTATCGTGGTAGCGGCAGTAACTACGGTAGCAAGCGGACTTTTCGCGTACTTTTTCAAGTACCGTCCCACCACGAAAGCCATTGCAAGAAGAGTGGACAGACTTGGGCTTGAAGAGCGTCTTATTACGATGCTTGAGCTTGAAAACGATAACTCCTACATTGCAATGCGCCAGCGCGAAGACGCAAAGCGTTGTATGGCGGAGGTCGATTCTACGCGAATCAAGCTTGCCGTGTCAAAGGGTATGCTCACGCTCGCAATCGTAGCGGTGCTTATGGGTGGCACGATGACGACGGCAGTAGGTCTTGCGCAGGAAGGAATTATCCCCGACGGAACTGAACTTATTACGGGCACGGAAAGTAGAGAGGATTTCGTTTCTATCTCGTACGTGATCGAGGAGGGCGGTGAAATCGTAGGTATTGCCGACCAGATCTTTGAAAGAGGTCAAGACGCTCAGCCTATTACGGCGGTAGCCATTGACGGCTGGGTATTCAAGGGCTGGAGCGACGGCTTGCTTAAGCCCGGTCGCCACGACCTTAACGTTACGAAGGATATCGAGCTTATTGCTTACTTCGAGGAAATCGGCGAGGGTGACGGCTCGGACGAGCCTACCGACGGCGAGAGTAGCGACGAGCAGGGCGGTGAAGAGGATATGGCTAAAGACGAGCCGGGTGACGGAAGCGGTAGTGGAGGCTCGGACAGTAGTGACAACGGTGACGGCGATAGCGACGGTGATAGTGACAACGACAGCGAAAGCGATAACGACGGCAACAGCGACAACGCCGGCGGTGGCGAGGGCGGTGGCGCAGGCGGTAAGTACGAGGATAAAAACTTGATTATCGACGGCGAAACCTACTATCACGAAAAGATTGACGAATATTACGAAAAGGCAATGGAAATTATTGCCGCAGGCGGAGAAATTCCCGAAGAACTTCGCGCGTTTATCGAAAAATACTACGACAGTATTTAACGCGTATACGACGAGAGAAAAAATAGGAGAGGATATAAAAATGGTAGAAGAAAAAGACATTGAAAAGTTCAGTACGCAATGTAAGAACATTTTCGAGCAAATTGAACGAGACGTAATCGGACAGAAGGACATTATCGAAGAAACGGTAATCGCAATGATTGCAGGTGGTAACGTACTACTTGAAGGCGTACCCGGAGTAGGAAAGACCAGACTCGTAAGAACGCTTGGTCGCGTATTCAATCTTCCTTTCTCGCGTATTCAGTTCACGCCCGACTTGATGCCTGCGGACGTAACCGGTACTAACATTATCGTAAAGGACGAAGAAGGCAACTCGTCGTTCAGCTTCCAGCCCGGT
>JAGAPD010000013.1 GCA_017623435.1 Clostridia bacterium | reverse complement strand
TTTTTTTCAAAAGTTTTTCTTTGAACGCGCATAAAGAGTGTTTTGCCCAAAATTATGCTTAACGAAATGGCGCAAATTACAAATTTCGTACTTATCCTTCAAAAAACTGTCGCGTAAAAGGTTTTAGTATGCGGTAAAATAGTTTTAGACAAGGAGAGGTAAGTTGAATATAATATTAAGAGCGACATGCGGATTTTGCAAAAATATTGGCGAGGAAACGAAAAAACTTAATAGCGAATTATCAACGCTTGGCGAAAAAGCAAGCGTGAGTGAAGAATACGGACAAAAAGTATATAAAATTTCGTGCGACGTAAAAAACGCTAAGCGCGTAAAGAGAGCAATCGTAAATTTTTTGCTTGAAATTTACTGCGTGGAAAAGAAGAGGGAATATTTATACGAAAAACTTGACTTTTCGTTGAGTGACGAAAATTTGCGAGTGCTTATTGAAACGCTGGTGGCTTTTGACAGGGAAAGCGACGTAAAGTACGCCAAAAGAGTTTTGAAGTTGAGCGAGAATTTTTCCGTAGACGGTTTTTTCAATTTCAGACTAAAAGAATTATTGACGAGGTGGGAAGGCGTAGTTCAAATTACGAAAGAAAACAGCGTGCTTTTAAGTGACGACGATTCTTTTAATTTATTGCTCAGGTTTTTACTTTCGACCGTAAAACCCAAGCATGACAAGGTGGAAATACGCGAGCGCGATAATGGATACGAAGTAATTGCAGGGCAAGAAAGCGAACGAATAATTTTAAGCGAAAGCGAGCTTATGTTAAAACTCGTTGACATTGCGCCCGTTGAGGTGACTTGCGCTAAAAAATTAAGAAACGGTAAACTTTTTTGTAAACTATGTGATATTTTTGACGTAGTGGGGCATAACGGGGTGTACGGTTTTAGTTAAATATAGTAAAAGGCGTCAAAACAGTTGCTAATTTTTTCGGTTTGTGGTAAGATATAAACAATAAAACATAAGGAGTTAATAATAAAATGGATCCTCAACAGATTATAATGATTGTCGTTATCGGACTTTTGCTCGTTGCTATGATCGTTCTTCCTATGATTACTCAGAAGAAGAGACAAAAAGCAGTTCAGGAAATGCACAATTCTATCGGCGTAGGCGATAAGATTAAGACCGTTGGCGGTATCGTAGGCGTAATCGTTGCTATCAACGAAATCAACGCGCTTGAAAAAGAATTCGTTCTTGAAACTGGTCAGGAAGGTAGCAAGTGCACTATGGTTTTCGATTTCAACGCTATTTATCAAGTAATGGCTAAGCGTGGCGCTAAACCCGCTGAAGAAAAAACCGAAGAAAAGAAAGACTAATAATTTTGTTCTAAAAAAATTAACCTTCTCATATAATTACTAACGTAATCGTGAGGAGGTTTTTTTATGTCAAAAACGCAGTCTATCGGTATAAACAGATACTTTTTCGAACAACTTCGCGCGCTCGTTATTTCGCTGATTATTACCTTCGTTTTGGTGCTTTTGTCCGCGCTGATAATAAAAATATTTTCCATTCCGACTGAATATATATGCATAATCAACCAAATTATCAAAGGAGTGGCAGTATTTTTGTCGGCGCTGTTTTCGTTCCGCCTTCCAAGCAAAGGCTTTATCAGAGGAATAATTCACGGAATCGTTTATATTCTCGTGACTTTCGTTCTCTTTTCCGTGCTTGGCGGAAGTTTTTCGTTTGGGATATCGCTACTTAACGATATAACCTTGGGTGCAATTACGGGACTTTTGAGCGGGATTTTCGCCGTAAACGTAAGAAAATAACATAATGGTCAAAATCGCCGTAAAAACAGTTGCAAAATTTTGAGTAATATAGTATAATTACTATATAAAATACGGAGGCTGTATATTATGAAACACATTAAAGTAGTAGCAAAATCTACCATCTGCAGAGACAAACACACCGGCTGTGGCGAATGCCAGTCCAGCTGTCAATCCGCTTGCAAAACCAGTTGCACCGTAGGCAACCAGTCTTGCGAACAGCAGAAGATCAACAGAAATGAAAAAGTAGACGAAAGATAAGAAATGATACATACGTTTGACTGCCTCGGCCACAGCTTTTTGCTGGACGTCGAGAGTGGTTCGGTGTTTATAGTCGATTCTTTAACAAAGGCTTTAGTAGAAAACCTTAATTCTCCCGTTGATTACTCAAGGGGGGAATTTTCCCGTTATACAACTGAAGAAATTGAAGAGGCAAAGTCTGAACTTGACGAGCTTATCAAAGAAGGCGTGCTTGATAGCGCTGAACCTGAACATAAGAAGGCTGAATATAACGGCGTAATCAAAGCAATGTGTCTTAATATCTCGCATATGTGTAACCTTCGTTGCGAATATTGTTTCGCGGACGGCGGTTCGTATAGTGGCAAGATGATGAATATGAGCTATGAAGTGGCTAAAAAAGCCATTGATTTTCTTATTGAAAAGAGTGGACACAGACGCAATCTTGAAGTTGACTTCTTCGGAGGCGAACCGCTACTTAACCTTGACGTAGTTAAGCAGACGGTTGCTTACGCGCGTTCAATTGAAAAAGAAAAGAACAAAAATTTCCGTTTTACCATTACGACTAACGCCGTGCTCCTTGACGACGAAACGATTGATTTCTTTAACGAGGAAATGTATAACGTCGTTTTGAGTATAGACGGACGAAAGGAAGTTCATAATTGCGTAAGAAAGACGGCTACGGGCGAGGGCTCGTACGATTTGGCGATGCAAAACGCATTGAAGTTTAAGCAAAAGCGCGTAGGTCAGTACTACATTCGCGGAACTTATACTGCGCTTAATAAGGACTTTTCAAAAGACGTTTTGTATCTTAACGACTGCGGATTCGATCAGATTTCTATCGAGCCCGTCGTTCTTCCTGATACGCACCGTCTTGCGCTTAAAAAGAGTGATATTCCCGAGCTTATCGCCGAGTACGAAACTTTAGTTAAAGAGTACTTTGAGAGAAGAAAGACGGACAAGTGGTTTAACTTCTTCCACTTTATGATTGACGTTTATCACGGACCGTGCGAAACGAAGAGATTAGTGGGATGCGGAGCAGGTAACGAATACGTTGCCGTTGCGCCTAACGGAGATATCTTCCCGTGCCATCAGTTCGACGGAGATGGTAATTATAAACTTGGTAACGTTTTAGAGGGCACTTTCGATACGACGCTTCCCGAGCATTTTGCTAAAAACAATTTGCTTTGTAAGGAAGATTGTAGAAAATGCTGGGCAAAATATTATTGTAGCGGTGGTTGCGCTGCAAACGCTATACATTACTGTGGCGACATAAATAAACCGTACAAAATGACATGCGAGCTTATGCGCAAAAGAATAGAATGTGCAATAGCCGTAAATTCGCTTGAAAATTTAAAATAAATTTAAGCGAATATCAAAAAGCGTCGTTTTTTGTTTGACTAAAAGGGCGCAAATATTATATAATTATGCTATTGCAAGTTGGAGGCAAAAATGAAGAAAAAATCGTCAATAGTCAAACTTACATTGATTGGCGTTGCGTTGATTATCGGAATTATCTTGTCGGTATGTTCCTTCCAGATTCCCGGTACTTTCCACAACTACAACTCGTTTGCAAGTTCGATTAAACTCGGTTTGGACCTTAAGGGCGGTATTTACGCCGTTTACGAAGCGGACGACGCTGGCGTTAGCGATTTTGAAACCAAACTCGCTGCTACGCAAAATCGTCTTACCGATCTTCTCGTAGACAAAGGTTACACCGAAGCAGTAATTACAACTGAAAATGGAAACAGACTTCGTGTAGAAGTTCCCGACGTGGACAACCCGTCCGCTATTTTCGAACTTATCGGTAAACCCGCTGACCTTGCTTTCGTCCTTGACGAAACTGGTGAAACCGTTATGACCGGCGAGCATATCACTAACGCCGTTGGTTATTACGACACTCAGCAGGCAGCTCCCGTAGTTTCGCTTGAATTTGATAGCGTAGGCGCAGAGCAGTTCGGTCAGATCACGTCTAACAACGTAAATAAGGCTATGTCCATTTACATCGTTACCGACGGCGTTCGTGCTGACACCCCCATTTCTACCGCTACGATTAACGAAGCAATTATGGGTGGAAAGGCGCAGATTACTATGAGTGGACAAGAAACGCAAGCAGCGCTTGACCTTGCATCTCAGATTATGAGTGGCACGTTCGACGTAAAGCTTTCGCTTAAAGAAAGTTCGACCGTATCTCCCACGCTTGGTGAGCAGGCGCTTACCTACGGTATTATCGCAGGTCTCGTTGGTCTTTTGCTCGTAGTTATCTTCCTTATCTGGAGATACAGACTTTACGGAGTAGTTGCAACTTTTGCGCTTGCTATTTACACCGTGCTTATGCTTTTCTTCCTCGCGGTTTTCCCTTGGGTACAGCTTACGCTCCCCGGTATCGCAGGTATTATCCTCAGCTTGGGTATGGCAGTTGACGGCAACGTCGTTATTTACGAGCGTATCCGTGACGAGTATGCAAACGGTAAATCCGTTCTTGCAGCAAACCACGCAGGCTTTAAGAAAGCGTTCTGGGCAATTTTGGACAGTAACGTTACGACCGTAATTGCATCTATCGTTCTTATTATTTTCGGTACGGGTTCTATCAAGGGCTTTGGTATTACGCTTTTGATCGGTATCGTTCTTTCGTTCCTTACGTCCGTATTCGTTACGCGTGGACTTTGCAATTACTTTACCGCAATTAGCAATACTAACCCCAAGCTTTACAACCTCAAGCGTGGTAAAAACTACGTTGAGCCCGTTGTAGACGAAGAGAGTGACGACACCGACGCTCCCGTAAATACTGACAAGGGGGTACTCGCATAATGAAATTCGATAGACTTTTCCAACAGGAATTCAAAATCGTAGAGAACAAGAAAAAGGTATTCATTGTTCCTGCAATCATTTTAGTAGTTGCGCTTATTTTTGGTATCGTTTATCACTTCGTATTCGGTAGCGCGTTTAACCTTGGTATGGACTATACCGGTGGTTACAAGATTCAGATTACGCTTGGTAACAAGCTTACTGACGAAACCTACGACGATTACAAAAATCTTACCGTAGGCATCGCTGAAAACCTTAAAGACGACGAGGGTAACCTTTACGGAATTAAGATTTCTTCCGTTCAGCGTCAAGGTGAGGCGGATACCGCAGGTCTTTTGCTCAAGTATAAGGCAGTAGGCTCTGACGAGCTTATGGAAGAAGTTAACGACAAACTTCAAGACGCTCTTGCTGATTCCGTGTTCTTCTTTAAACCCGAAATTGAAGTTACGGCAGGAAGTACTTCCTTTACCGCAACTTACGACGGCATCATTCTTGCAGGTGACTACGACGTACAACTTCGTAACAAGCTTGCTGACGAGGGTTACGACGTAGTATCTGCTACTACGAACACCGAAAAGACTGCTATTACCGTTACGCTTGCGTCTGCTATGAACGCTGACCAGGTTGAAAAGCTTGAAAGCCTTATGACCATTTCCGACAACTACGGCGGTATGGTAGTGGACGGCGGTCAGACCAGCTCGACCGTTTCGGGTGAGATTTTGAAGAGCACCTTGCTTGCCGTATCGATTGCACTTCTTTGCATGCTCGTTTATATCATTATCCGTTTCGAGATTTTGAGTGGTATTTCGGCAGTTGTTGCGCTTGCACACGACCTTCTTATTATGTTGTGCGCAATGCTCGTCTTCCGTATTGAAATCAACGCAACCTTTATTGCAGCGGTAATTACCATTCTTGGTTATTCTATCAACAACACGATTATTATCTTTGACCGTGTTCGTGAAAACCTTAAACTTTACTCGGGTAAACGCATGAACGGTAAACTTATTAAGCCTGCATTTATTGCAAATAAATCCGTTCAGGAAACGGTATGGCGTTCGATCAACACGACGTTTACGACGCTTATTACTATCTCTATGGTAGCAATTATCGGCGTTCCTGATATCAGAGTATTTGCACTTCCGATCATCTTCGGTCTTTTAGCAGGTACGTATTCTTCGGTATTCATTGCACCCACGCTTTGGGCAATGCTAATGAAGGCTTTCCCTGGAAAAATTAAAACGCCGAAGGCAAAAGGCGCAAAAGAGAGCGCAAAATAAAAAGTGAAAAATAAGCCTTCACACGAAGGCTTATTTTTATTTAATGTTCAAGTTATCATAATTTTTGTAGGCAATTGCGCCTAAAAACGATTGATTGTGGAGTTAAACGTGAACGTAAAGATTTTACCTAAAAATGAATATTCGGTTAACTTCGCTACGATCGAAGAAATCGCAAGAAAATTACGACTTGACAAGCGTTTCGTTGAGTTGATGTTTTCGCGCGGGCTTTGTGACGAGAAAACTATCAATAGTTTCTTGCATCCTAAAAAGGAAATGTTTTACGATCCATTCCTTATGAAAGGAATGAGTGAGGCTGTTGATAGACTAAACAGAGCGATTGAAAACCGCGAAAAAGTTGTCGTTTACGGCGATTACGATGCTGACGGTGTTTGTGCGTCGTCCATTTTGTCGTTGTATTTGTCTACGCGCGGACTTGACGTGCTCGTACATATTCCTAACCGCATAGGCGAGGGATACGGTCTCAACGTGGAATCGCTTGGCAGAATTATTGAAAACGAGATGCCCGACCTGATTTTGACTTGCGACTGCGGTATTTCAGGCGCAAACGAAGTAAGATTCGTGCTTGATTTGGGCGTGGATATTATCGTTACCGACCACCACGAAATTTCGGGAGAAATTCCCGAATGTGTCGTCGTAAATCCGAAACAAGAGGACTGCGCGTATCCCGATAATATGCTTTGCGGTGCAGGCGTAGCGCTTAAACTTATTGAGGCGCTTAGCGACAGACAAACGATGCTTGAATATATCGATCTTGCGTGCGTGGCAACTATTGCCGACCTCGTTCCGCTCGTTAATGAAAACCGTCTTATCGTTCAATTTGGTTTACAAAAAATCAACGAGAGAAAAAATCTCGGACTTCGTTTGCTTTTTGACAAACTAAAAGTGGAAACGGTAACGAGTGGCGACATAGCTTATAAAATTGCGCCCCGTATCAATGCTGCAGGTAGAATGGGTGACGCTTATCGCGCGTTCGAGCTTTTGACTGAAAAAGACGTGAACAGAGTGCGCGAAATCGTTGCGGAAATTGAAGAGGATAACTCTAAACGCAAAGAAATTTGCGACGAAATGTATAACGAGGCGGTAGGCGATCTTGAATACGAGGATCTCGTTAACAACCGTGCTATCATTTTAAGCCATCCCGATTGGGAAAAGGGTATTACTGGCATAGTTGCGGCGCGTCTTGCAGGCGACTATAACCGCCCGTCCTTTATTTTGGTTAAGTCTGGCGATACCTATAAGGGCACTTGTCGTAGCGTTGACGGAATCAACGTACACGAGCTTCTTTCATATTGCCGTGATACGCTCGTTGAGTTTGGCGGTCACTCACAAGCGGCAGGATTTTCGATTTTGCCCGATAAAATTTCTCAATTCAAGGTAAAAGTAAACGAATTCCTTAAAAAATACGACGACGAATTATTTTTACCGCAATGCCGTTACGATATGGAAATAGAAGTGAGTGACGTGACTTACGATTTCGTTCAGTCGCTTGATTTGCTTGAGCCGACGGGTAACGGAAACGTAAAGCCATTATTTAAGATAACGCTTAACGAGGCAAAAATTTCGCCCTGCAAGAACAATCAAAGCCATATTTCAGTTATGCTTGATTCCGGATTCCAGCTGTTTGCGTTCAATTATTCTAAGCTTGCTTATCAGTTTTTAGCCCCGGGAAAAAAGACTATAGTTACCGAGCTTCAAACGAGTAGTTACGGTGGAAAACAGGTAAAGGGTATTATTCGCGCTTGCTCGCCCGAAAACCTTTATATTAACGATATGGCTACTCAAAGTTACTTCTACGGATTGCTCAAATATATACCTTCTTCTTCCGCGCGTTATACGGTATACAAAGAAGAGGATATTGAAAATATTACGCTTAATCAGTACGGAACGCTAATCGTGGCAGGGAGTAGAGAAAGCTACGAAAAGTTTATTTCTTTACATTCTCGTCCTATGTTTAGCGAGTATATGTACGCAACTACTAAGGGTAACTTTACCCGAATTATCGTCGCTCCCGTAATGGAAAATAATTTATCGTTTGCAAACTATAACCGTATTATTTTCCTGGATGCTCCGCTTAATAACGGTGTAATTTCTCACCTAAATAGGTTGACTAAAGCGGAAATCTTCGTTCCTGAGCAGTTTAGTGAAAAGTATGAGGTATCTACTGACCGTGACGTATTCGCTAAGTATTTCGAGCTTATTCGCTCCGCGCAAAACGCGCAGGTTGCCAGTCAGATAGCGTTATTTAAGCACTTGGCTAAGACTAACGATATAAGCTTAAATCAGTTTGTTTTTTGTATAAGCGTTTTTGAAGAGCTTGGAATTATTAGTGTAAGCGATACCCCCTTCCGCATCAGCGTAAACAGAGGCGTAAGGGCGGATTTGACTAAATCAAAAATATATAATCTTGTAAAGGAGAAGACCAACGGCTGATGTTGCAGTTTAAGGAAAAAATCTTGCGCGTGTTTAACAGTACGCAAGCAGATTTGGTAATTCGCGCTTGGGATTTCGCTGAAAAAATGCACGGCGACCAAAAGCGTGATTCTGGCGAGCCGTATTTTACGCACCCCGTTGCCGTTGCCAGCATCCTTTTTGATTTAGGACTTGACAGCAGTACCTTGGCGGCGGCGTTACTTCACGACTGCGTGGAAGATACTAACGCCACCGAATCTGATATTGAAAATTTGTTTGGTAACGAGGTTGCCGAGCTCGTTGCGGGCGTTACCAAGCTTGACAAAATCGCGTTTAAGTCCAAAGAGGAGGAGCAAGCGGAGAATTTCAGACGAATGTTCTTTGCGATGGCAAAAGATATCCGCGTAATTATCATAAAGCTTGCTGACCGCCTGCACAATATGCGCACAATTTCATCCATCAGTCACGAGCGACAAATGGCTATGGCGCGCGAGACGCTTGAAATTTTTGCGCCCCTTGCGTCGCGTTTAGGTCTTAGTTACCTTAAATGTGAGCTTGAGGATTTGTGCTTAAAGGTTCTTGAACCTGAAATTTACGATAAACTCGTAGGTGAAATTGCATTAAAGAGAAAGGAGCGTCAAGAGCTTGTAAACCGCATTTGCGTACGCCTTACTTCGCTATTAGAGGAGCTTAACGTTAAAGGTGAAGTTAGTGGACGTCCTAAGCATTTTTATAGCATTTACAAGAAAATGAAGAATAATAACCGTACCTTCGACCAAATCTACGATTTGACCGCGGTACGCGTTATCGTTGAAAACGTTAAGGACTGCTATGAGGTTTTGGGTATGATTCATACCCTCTGGAAGCCCATTCCGGGCAGATTCAAGGACTATATCGCAGTACCTAAACCCAACAACTATCAATCGTTGCATACCACCGTTATGACGACTTACGGTATGCCTTTTGAAATTCAGATCAGAACTTACGAAATGCACAAGATTGCCGAATACGGTATCGCGGCGCATTGGAAATATAAAGAAAAGCGAGGAGAGGTCAACGAACTTGACGAAAAGCTTGAATGGCTACGCGGAGTTATGGACGTTCAAAGCAACGAAACTTCCAGCCCTCAGGAATTCTACGAATCGCTTAAATTTGACCTTTATAGCGGTCAGGTATTCATTTTTACGCCAAAAGGTGACGTCGTAACGCTACCTGAAGGCTCTAATCCCGTCGATTTTGCGTACTACGTGCACACCGCAATCGGTAATAAGTGCGTCGGCGCAAAAATCAATAACAAAATCGTACCGCTTGAAACTAAGCTCTGTACGGGGGACTACGTTGAAATTATCACCTCGTCCACCTCAAAAGGACCGAGCCGTGACTGGTTGCGTTTTGTAAAAACAACGCAGGCAAAGGCTAAAATCAAGGCGTTCTTTAAGAAGGAGCTTAAAGAAGAAAACATCAAGCGTGGCCGTGAAATGATGGAAAAAGAGGCAAAAATCCGCGGTTACGTGCTTGGAAACCTTATGGTACCCAAGTGGCTGGACGTGATTATGCAAAGATATTCCATCTCGTCGCTTGACGACCTGTACGCATCAGTTGGCTACGGCGGATTTACCGTAAATCAGATTTTATCAAAACTTATCGACTTTTACAAGAAAGAGGAGCGCGCAAAACAGCCTGCAAGGGTTGCCTCGCACCGCAACACACTTTCTTCTAACGGCGTAATCGTAAAGGGCCACGACGACCTTTTGGTCAGAATGTCAAAGTGCTGTAGCCCCGTTCCCGGCGACGAAATCGTAGGATTTATCTCGCGTGGCCGTGGTATTGCAATCCACAGAAAGTCCTGTCCTAACCTTAAAAACGTCGAAGATTTCCGTCTTATCGAGGCGCATTGGGCGGAAGAGAGTGCGTCGCCTTTCTCGGTTGCAATGCAGATTGAGGCGAAGAACGCTAACGGCCTTCTCGCTAAAATTACTATGATGATAAGCGAGCTGAAGCTCACTATAACGAATCTTAACGCGAGAGTGGATAAAACGGGTAACGCTATTATCAATTTGTCCGTAAACGTAAACAGTATGGATGAATTTGATACGCTCATAAATAAGATTGGAGCGCTTCCTGATGTGGAAAAAGTGTTTAGAAGTAGCCAAAGTTGATTATGACGATAAAACGTATTGAAATAGGCGCGTTAGGCGTAAACACCTATTTTTTAACTGAAAACGGATGCGGTTGTATCGTCGTTGATCCCGGAGACGACGAGCAAAGTATACAGCAATTTTTAAGTGAAAACGGACTAAAAGCGCAGGCGGTTTTACTTACGCACGCGCACTTTGACCACAGTAACGGCGTTAAATTTTTGCAAGAAAAAGGCGCAACCGTTTATATGCACCGTGGTGACGTGCGTATGCTAAATTCTCACGAAAACTTAGCGGTGTATTGTGGACGACAGTTTAATGCGTTCAGCGTGGACGTTTTCGTTGAGGACGGAAAATCTTATCAGATTTGCGGTATTGATTTTACCGTTATGCACACGCCCGGTCACAGCGAAGGCAGCGTTTGTTATATCGTGGGTGACACGATTATTTCGGGCGACACGCTGTTTTATCTTTCGGTAGGAAGAACGGATTTCCCGGGCGGAAGTGTGGCAAAACTTCGCGCGTCACTTCAAAAGCTTTTCGCGCTTAAAAAAGATTACGAAGTTTATCCCGGTCACGGACAAAGCACTTCACTTTATTTTGAAAAGGAAAACAATCCTTATGCTTGATTTTACGACGAATAGAATAGATATTGAAAACGAGCTTATCGACGAGATAAAGCTCTTTTTTCCCTATCTTGAGGACTGTAAATATAAAATCGTGCACGAGTGCGTGGAAGTCGCAACGGAAAGCAAAATAGAGTGGACTAACACGGTTAGCGTGGACGATAAAGCTTTCGAGTTTAATTCAAGCGTAGATTTGCCGTCAACCGTTTTAGAAATCAAAAGGCTGAGTAAACGCGCAGCGAAAGCGTCCATTTTTGGCGCAATAAAGGAAGTAAGCGGTATTGAAGTGCCGTGGGGAAGTCTTACTGGAATTCGCCCCTCAAAGCTCGTCTACGATATGCTGGGTGAGGGTGTAACGCTTAACGAGTGCAGAAAAGAGATGCAAAAGCGTTTTTCCGTAAGCGAGAAAAAAGCTAATCTGATTTGCGATATCGTACAAAATCAAGAGGGCTTTTATCAAAAAAACGAGCGCCTTTTTAACCTGTACGTGCATATTCCTTTTTGCACTACGAAGTGTAATTATTGCTCGTTTATAACCGAGCCACTTCATAGATGCAAAAGGCTAATTCCCGACTACGTAAAGACGCTTAGACGCGAAATTGAAGACGCCGTTTCGCAAATAAACGCGCGTGGAAAACTGTTTTCCGTGTACGTTGGTGGTGGTACTCCGACGGCTTTAGAGGCGAATGAAATTATATCGCTTTTTGAGGGTTTTCCATTTTCGGAAGTGGAATTTACTGTGGAAGCAGGGCGTCCTGATACGATAACGAAAGAGAAAATGGACGCGTTGAAGTCGCTTGGGGTGAATAGAGTTTGCGTCAATCCTCAAACGCTTAACGACCAAACGCTAAATAGAATCGGTAGGGCGCACACGAGCGCGGATTTCTTTGAAAAGTACGCCCTCGTCAAGCAGTACGGATTCAGAATAAACGTGGATTTAATTGCAGGGCTAAACGGAGAAACGCTAAACGACTTTAAGTACACGCTTGATAAAATAAACGACATTCGTCCCGATAATATTACAGTGCATACGCTTTCGCGCAAAAACGGATCGGCGCTCAAAAACGAGGGAAGATACGAAAACGACGAAGTGAGCGCAATGGTTTCTTACGCTTACGACGAGCTTACGCGAGCAGGATATTTGCCGTACTACTTGTATCGTCAAAAGCAAATGCTTGGCAATCAGGAAAACGTGGGGTATTGCTTGCCGGGGACTCAATGCGCAAACAATATCACGACGATGGAGGATTGTTTGTCGGTAATTGCTTGCGGAGCAGGTGCAATAACTAAAATCGTTTTGCCAAGTGAAAACAGAATTGAAAGATTTGCGGACGTGCGTGATGTACGACTTTATTTGCAAACTTTTGAAGAAAAATTAAAAGATAAGCAAAAATTCTGCGAAAAACAGTTTACAAATATCTTTTAAAGTGTTATAATAGCAAAGTACCCTGTTTCCACAGGTTTTGGAGTCTCCTTCCAGATACTTAGGTTCAGGGCGAATAAATTTTGTCAGGAGGTAAAAATTATGGACAAGGAAACGAAAGCAAAGATTATTGCTGAGTACGCAACTCACGAGGGAGATACTGGTAGTCCCGAAGTTCAAATCGCACTTCTTTCTTACCGTATTGCACACCTTACCGAGCACCTTAAAGTGCACGCAAAGGATTTCCATTCTCGTCGCGGACTCCTTCAAATGGTAGGTTCGAGAAGAAGCTTGCTTAACTATCTCAAAGAACTTGATATCGAGAGATACCGTCAGCTTATCGCGAAACTCGATTTGAGAAAGTAATCGCAAATTTTCAAGGGCGTAATTTTTTGTTATGCCCTTAATTTTTTATTTTGGCTATCCACGAGAGACGTGGATTAGCTTGGGAGGTTTATTTATATGGCAGAAGCTAAAATTTTCAAAACAACAGTAGGTGGCAGAGAAATGACCGTTGAGATCGGCAAGTACGCTGGTCTTTCTAACGGTTCGTGTATCATTAGATGTGGCGATACGGTGGTTATGACCAACGTAAATATGTCGCCCGAACCCCGTCCCGGTATGGACTTTTTCCCTCTTAGCGTAGACTTTGAAGAGAAGATGTACGCAGTAGGTAAAATCCCCGGAGGCTTTAAGCGTCGTGAGGGAAGAGCAAGTGATAAAGCAATCCTTACTTCCCGTCTTATCGACAGACCTATCCGTCCGTTATTCCCCAAGGGAATGTTCAACGACGTTTGCGTAGTAGCAACTGCGCTTTCCGTTGACACCAACATTCCCCCTGAAGTATACGGAATGATCGGTTCGTCTATCGCGCTTTCTATTTCTGATATTCCTTTCTACGGTCCTACGGGCTCGGTAGTAGTAGGATACGTTGACGGACAGTACGTTATCAACCCCGACAACGAGCAGAGAGCAAAGAGCGAAATGCACGTTTACGTTTCGGGTACGAAAGACGCTATTATGATGGTTGAGGCAGGCGCAAACGAGGTTACTGAAGAAGTTATGCTCGGCGGTATCTTGTACGCTCACGAAGAGATTAAAAAACAGGTTGAATTTATCAATAGCATCGTAGCAGAAGTTGGTAAAGAAAAGCTTGAAATGAATCTTTACACCATTCCCGAGGATATCAACGCAGCAGTTCGTCAGTACGCGTCCACGCTTATCGACGAGGCACTTAAAGAAACTGACAGACAGGAGCGTCAGAAAAAGCAAGACGCCGTTGACGTTCAGGTTCTTGAACACTTCGCTGAGATTTATCCTGAGAACACCCGCGAAATCAAAGACGTTATTTACTATCTTACCAAAGAAAAGGTACGCGCAAAGATTTTGAACGAAGGTTTCCGTCCCGACGGCAGAAAGCTTAACGAAATCCGCGAAATCTGGTGCGAAGTAGGCGTTCTTCCCAGAGTACACGGCTCGGCAGTATTTACTCGCGGTCAGTCGCAAGCAATGTCTACCTGTACGCTTGGTATGATGAGCGAGGTTCAAAAGCTTGAAAACCTTGACGAAGAGTACTGCAAGAGATATATGCATCACTACAACTTCCCCGGATATAGCTCGGGTGAAGCAAAGCCCCTTCGTGGACCTGGTCGTCGTGAAATCGGTCACGGTGCGCTTGCAGAACGCGCTCTTGAACCCGTAATTCCCGACGAGAGCGAATTCCCTTACTGCATCCGTACCGTAAGTGAAATTCTCAGCTCCAACGGTTCGACCTCGCAGGCGAGCGTTTGCGGTTCGTGCTTAGCACTTATGGACGCAGGCGTTCCCATCAAAGCGCCCGTAGCAGGTATCGCAATGGGACTTGTAAAGGATACTGAGAGTGATAACGTAGCAGTTATGTCCGATATCCAAGGTCTTGAAGATTTCCTTGGCGATATGGACTTTAAGGTTGCAGGTACTACTAAGGGTATTACCGCAATCCAGATGGATATTAAGATTAAGGGTATCGACGAGAGAATTCTTCGTACCGCCCTTGCTCAGGCAAGAGAAGGCAGACTCTACATCCTTGATAAGATGCTTGCAGTACTTCCCGAGTATAGAAAGGAGCTTTCCCCTTGGGCACCCAAGATCATTACCTTCACGATTGATCCCGAAAAGATCGGTGACGTTATCGGTAAGCAGGGTAAGGTTATCAACAAGATTATCGAAGAGACGGGCGTTAAGATGGATATCGAAGACGACGGTACCGTTTATATTGCTACTCACGACGGTGATATGGCTCAAAAGGCAAAGAACATCGTTCTTTCTATCGTTGAAGATCCCGTTCCCGGCAAGATTTACGAAGGTAAAGTAGTTCGTACTATCGAAATTGGTGCTTTCGTAGAACTCGCTCCTAACAAAGACGGTATGATTCACATCTCCAAGCTTGCTAAAGAGCGCGTTGAAAAGGTTACCGACGTAGTTAACGTAGGCGACGACGTAAGAGTTGAAGTAATCAAGATCGACGAAAAGGGCAGAGTAAATCTTCGCCTTAAAGCAAAACTCTAAAAATTAGCGTATATCCGTCCGTAATATCGGGCGGATATATTTTTCCTTCATATTAGCGCGATAATGCGAATAAAATATACGGAAAGATTTTGAGGTGACTATGAAAATTTCCGTAATATTTTTCCGTAAGACTATCGTAAACGCAATTATAGTGATCGTCGTGTGTGCTTTTGCATTCGTGGGGATAACTTCGTCTGCCGTAGCGGTAAGCGCTGATAATTCGCCCGTATACAAGGGCTCGTCAAAAGATTGCGTGTCAGTTATGATAAACGTATACTGGGGTACGGAATATATTGACGAAATGCTTAAAATTTTGCGCGAAAACGAGGTAAAAACGACCTTTTTCGTGGGTGGAAGCTGGGTGCGTGATAACGAAGAGACCTTTATGAAAATAGTTAGCGAAGGTCACGAGATAGGTAATCACGGCTTTTTCCACAAAAACCACGATAAGCTGAGCGACAAGCAAAATAAAGAGGAAATGCAATCCACTCACGAGCTTGTAAAAGCGCTTTGTGACAAGGAAATTACGCTTTTTGCACCCCCCTCCGGCGCATTTAATCAAATAACGCTTGATATTGCGAAGGAAATGGGGTATACTACGGTTATGTGGAGTAAGGACACTATCGACTGGCGCGACCAAAACGAGAAGCTAATTCTCTCGCGTGCGACCAAAAATTTGTCGGGTGGCGATTTGATTTTGGCTCATCCGACGGCTTGCACGGTAAAAGTTTTGGACGAAATCTTAAAAAAGATAAGCGCAAGTGGACTTGGCGTCAAGCCCGTAAGTCAAGTAATTTAACGAAAGGAAAGAAAAATGAATAAACTTATAGAATATGATAACGGATTAAAAGTAGTCGTTTATAGCGTTCCCGGCGTGCGCTCCGTAGCGTGCGGATACTGGGCAGGCGTGGGAAGTGGTAACGAGACCGCTCAAATCAACGGTTTGTCGCACTTTACCGAGCATATGATGTTCAAAGGTACGAAGGATATGACGCCCTTTGACATCGCTAACGCGTTCGAGTCGCTTGGTGCGAACGTAAACGCGTTTACGAGCAAGGAATGTACTTGCTATTATGTCAAGTCCGTTGACGAGTACGGCGAAAAATGTTTCGAGCTTTTGAGTAAAATTATGTTTGAGTCCACCTTTGATAAAGGTGAGCTTGACAAAGAACGCAAGGTTATCGTTGAAGAAATCAATATGGTTGAAGATTCTCCCGAGGATATTTGCTACGACTATATTGCCTCCGCGACCTTTGGTAACGAGGGGTTGGGACAGACTATTTTAGGACCTATCGACAACGTTTTGCGTTTTGACGGCGACGATATCAGGTCGCACCTTAAAAACTTTTACGTGCCCGGCAATATGGTAATTGCTTTTAGTGGAAATATAACGGCCCAGCAGGCGGACGCGCTCGTTCGTAAATACACTTTGCCGAATTTCCCCAAATGTGCGAGCAAGCCGAGCATCATTAAAAACGCCTTTAACAGTCGAATTCACGCTCAAAGAATAAAGGATTTTGAGCAGTCGAATATTGCTTTGTCCTTTCCGTCCATTCCTTTTGGCGACGACAGAGCAATCGTTCAGACGGCGCTTAACGTTTGCTTGGGCGGTGGAATGAGCTCCAGACTTTTTCAGTCCGTTCGTGAACAGCGCGGACTTGCTTACAGCGTTTACAGCGCTCCGTCTGCGTATAGAGATATCGGCACGTTCAATATTTATCTTAATATTAGTGAAGTGAACACGTTAAAAGCGTTAGAGGCGGTTAAAGAGGAAATCGACAACTTCAAAAAGAACGGAATATCCGAAACTGAGCTTGAAAGAACGAAAGTTCAGTTAAAATCTTCCGTAGTTTTTGCGGGCGAAAACGTGCTTTCCATTATGACTGCGTGTGGAAAACTGATGCTTTTAGACGGAAAAATTTACGACATTGACGAGAGAATCAGAAAAATCGACGCTATCACGAAGAAAGATATTGACGATTTTGCTAACTTTATTTTTGATTATTCGCGACTTAACTCGGCGTACGTTGGTAAGAAAACGGACGTAGACGTATTAGGCGTTTTTGACAAAAATTAAGTTTTTTGCTAAAAAAACATTTGCAGTATATCAAAAAATGAGATAACCGTACCAAAAAATTTCGTGGTACGGTTATTTTAATGAAATTTTAAGGTTAAAAATGGTTGAAAGTCCTTAAATAATATGTTATAATATATATAACTAACTATATATAAAGAGGTATAGTGCGTTGACGCCTAACAAATATTCAGACAGAAAAAGACAGGAAAAAGCGAATGCTAACAGCGAAACGGTTGGGGTAGTTTTAATAATTATCTCTGCGTTTTTATTACTGTGTCTTATCACGTCCGGACTTATCCTTGGCGAGATAGGAAACGTAATTTCAAACGTTACGCTTGGCGTAGTGGGATATAGTGCGTATCCCATTCTTTTGGCGATGTTTATCGTAGGCGTAATCAAAGTAAGCAAGAAAGGATCGGGGGCAAACGGTCGTTACGTAGCAGTAGCGATATTTTTCTCCATATTCTTGATTTTGATCGTAAATCTCGCAACCAGCGCAAAATATATTCAAAACGGCTTTGCTGATTATATCGCAGGCGTTTACGGTGGAAAAGATACCGTTGGCGGAATTCTTTTCGGCCTTATCAACTACGGACTTTACGCGCTCGTTGGATCGGTTTTCAGTTATATTATTTACGCAATTCTGGCGCTTGGCATTTTGCTTTTGGCTATGCCCGGAATTTGGAAAAAGAAGAGCATTCCCGGTAAGCCCTCGCGTAATTATAAAACGGGTAAGCACGACGGATTCGTAGCGTCGCGCCGTTACGACGGCAACGGCAACTATATGCCTGCCGAGGGTAATCCCAACGGACTTTTCGTAGGTACGATTATCGGTCCTGAAGTTAAATATACGCGCGAGTCCGCATCCTTTGACGAAATTGAAGAGAGCGCGCCCGTGGTAGAAGAAAAAGTTGATAAAGACGAGGATATCGCTTTTCAGCTTGACAGAAAGGATATTGAGCGTGTTTACGGTTACGAGAGAGCAAAAAAAATATTGTTCGAGGATAACAAGGCAGCTTACGAGAAATTTATGCCTGCAAGTGCGCAAGCAGAGCCCGTAGTAAAGAGTGCTCCCGTCGAGGAGAAAGCGCCAGAGCCTATTATTCGTGACGTGCCCGTACCTGCGCCCAAATATTTTGAGCACAAGTTCGTACCCGGTGAAATTACTAACGGCGACGAAGTTGCAAGCAAATTGCGAGATGACGAGAAAAAAATTAAGCCTCAAGAAGAAATCAAAGAGAAAAGATCGGCAAGTTACGGTTATTCTACTTTTGGTGTAAAAGAAAGCGAGCCAACCTTCACGCGCGGACCTATCATTAACGGCGACTTCTTTGAAGAAGGCAAGGATTTGCCCGTCGTAAAAGAGGATACTCCCGTACTTGAGCCTTCTTTGATCAGCAAGCCTGATATTACGCCAGTAAAGAGCGAAGAACCCGTAAGCAAGGTTGAAAACGTAAATAGCGGCTATAATTATTCCGTTTCGTATGAAGAGCCCGAGGAAATTGAACCTGAGGAAGATGAGTACGAGGAGGAAATCGTCGAAAGTCCTGCGCCCGTTGAGTACGCAGTATCTTACGCGCCTTCGGTTGAATTTGACGAAGAGGACGACGAGGAAGAAGAAACACCCGTTTCTTTTGACGAGCCCGAGGAAGAGTTTATCGATATCGGCGAAAAGAGCGAAGAGAATTTAGATCAGTTCAATTTTGCGCCCATTGAGGATACCTACGAGGATTTTGAAGAGGAAATTGAGGAAGAGAGTGACGAGCCGATTCAGTCTGATATTATCGTAGGCGACGATTTCACCGAAGAAATTGAGGAAGATATCGAGGACGAAATTATTGACGGCGGAATGTCTTCTGACGAATATCAGCTTGATACTCCTGAAGAAATTACCGAAATGGGTAAAAACTTTGAGGAAACGACCACTTCGTTTAAGTTTATAGACGAGGTTGAGGACGCGAGCGAGAGAAGCTACGTGAATAACAACGATACGACGGGATACTATAATTACGTTGAGCCCAAGCCCTTTGAGTCGCGCGTAGAATCTATTGAAAAGACGGTTACGCCCGAAAAGAGTCAGGCTACTATCGAAACTTTTGCAAAGAGCGAAAAAGCGCATGAGCCTGAAAAACCGGTTAAACCCAAGAAAAAGACTAAGTATCGTCCGCCTACGCTTGATCTTTTGACGACTGAATCTTCTCAGCCCGAAAGCAACGAAGAAGATTTTGCCGAAAAGAGAGAGCTTTTGGAAGAGACGTTGCGCGAGCTTGGCGTGCCTGCTACCGTAAGTAACGTTACCGTTGGTCCTGCCATCACGCGTTACGAACTTGATATGCCTGCAGGTATGTCCGTCCGTAAGGTGGAAAGCCTTGCGCCCGATATCAGATATAACCTTGCAAGTAAAGGTCAGATTCGTATTGAGTCGCCCATCCCCGGTAAGCGTGCAGTCGGCGTAGAAGTGCCCAACGAGACCATTTACACCGTTGCGCTTAAAGACATTATCGGATCGAAAGAGTTTAAGGATTCGTCGTCGCCTCTTACTATTGCGCTTGGTAAGGACATTCAGGGTAATATTATGATTACCAAGCTCGATAAGATGCCACACCTTCTTATCGCAGGTTCGACTAACAGTGGTAAGAGTTCGTGTATTAACTCGCTACTTATCAGCTTGCTGTATAAGTCCTCGCCGGACGACGTAAAGCTTATTCTTATAGACCCCAAGCTCGTAGAGTTTACGCCCTATAACGGACTTCCGCACATGATGATTCCTAACGCCATCAACGACGTTGGTCAGGCGGTAAACGCGTTCAAGTGGGCAAACGAGGAGATGGAACGCCGTTACGTTATCTTGCAAAAGAACGCCGTAAAGGACATTATGGAATATAATTCGATGCCCGAAGTAAAAGAGGGTACTTTGCCTAAGATGAATTATATCGTAATAGTCGTTGACGAGTTCGCTAACCTTATGATTTCTTCTAAAGAAAACCAAAAGCTTTTGGAAGACATCATTATGACGATTGCAAGTAAGGCAAGAGCGGCTGGTATTCACCTCGTCCTTGCAACTCAGCGTCCGTCAGTAAACGTTATTACGGGTACGATTAAGGCAAACCTTCCTTCGCGTATCGCGTTTGCAGTAACGAGCGCTCAAGACTCGCGTATTATCCTTGATAATAACGGTGCTGAATCGCTTTTGGGCCGTGGTGATATGTTGTTTGCGCCCCTTGATCAGAGCGAAGAGACGCGTATTCAGGGCGCGTACGTTACTAACCCCGAAATCAAGAATATCGTTGAGTTTGTAAAAACTAACAATCCTGCTGAATTTGATAAAGAATTTGAGACCATTATTTCCGCAAAAGCATCCTCGAACAGTAGTGGTGGCGGTGGCGGCGGAATGGAACACGAATCCGTCAACCGTGAACTTTTCCTCGAGGTAGTGCGTTGCATTATGAAGTGCGGTATGGCGTCAAGCTCGCTTATTCAGCGTAGATTTAACCTTGGCTTTAACAAGGCGGCTAAGATTATGGATCAACTTGAGGCGCTTGAATTCGTAGGACCGCAAAATAACTCCAAACCGCGTGAAGTAAGAGTTTCGCCCGAAAGATTCAAGGAATATTTTGGTATTGACTACGAAGGATAAATTATGTCTGAAAGAGATATTGACGAAAAAATCACGCAAGTAGCGAATATGACTGAATCGGAAAGAGCAGACGCTATTGAAAAATCAATTACACGTGAACTTTTGCTTGAAGTAATTACTTGCATGATGAAGAACGGTATTGCGTCTACTTCGTTTATTCAGCGTAAGTTTTGCTTTGGTTATAACAAGGCTGTTAAAATTATGGACAAACTTGAATCGCTTGATTTCGTTGGTCCGTTTGACAACGCTAAACCGCGTAAGATAAAGATTACTCCCGAAAAATTCAAGGAGTACTTTGGCGTAGAGTACGAAGGATAGATTATGACGAAAAAGATTGCTGTCGTTTCGCTCGGTTGTGACAAAAACCGCGTGGACACCGAAAAAATGCTTTGGTATCTTAAAGGCGGTGAGTATTCGATTACTTCCGATTACGGAGAGGCTGAAGTTATTATAATCAATACCTGCGCCTTTATTGAAAGCGCTCGCGTTGAGGCGATTGACACCATTTTGGAGATGTCCGCTTATAAAAACGAGGGTAATTGTAAAAAACTTATCGTGACGGGTTGCTTACCTCAAAAGTACCGTGACGAGATAGGAGATTCTCTGCCCGAAGTTGACGCGTTTTTAGGCGTAAACGAATACGAAAAAATTCGTGACGCTATTGAAAATAACGGCGAAATTTTGCCCGCAAGCGACGGTAGAATTCTTACGACGCCTCCGCATTTTGCATATTTGCGCGTGTCTGACGGATGCGATAACTTCTGCACCTTTTGTACGATTCCTTCTATTCGAGGCAAATACCGTTCTAGGACGATAGAAAGTATCGTTTTTGAGGCGAATACGCTGGTAAAACAGGGCGTCAGAGAGCTTATTTTGGTTGCTCAGGACGTTACGAATTACGGCAAAGATTTGTACGGAGAGCCTTCGCTCGTAAGACTTCTTCGCGAGCTCGTAAAAACGGACGTAGAGTGGATAAGATTGATGTATTGTTATCCCGAGCTTGTGACGGACGAGCTTATCGATATGATTGCAAGTGAAGATAAAATTGCGAAATATATCGATATTCCTATGCAACACGTGTCTGACGGCGTGCTTAAGCGTATGAATAGGCGTAATACTTACGCTGACGCGTGCAATATTTGTGAAAAGCTCAAACAAAAGGGTATTGCGCTCCGCACCACCTTTATGGTAGGTTTCCCGGGTGAGACGCAAGATGATTTTGATCTTTTGATGGAGTTTACTAAAAAGTATAAGCCTGAAAACGTCGGAATTTTTGCTTACAGTAAAGAAGAAGGTACGCCCTCGGCAAAGCTTAAAGGTCAATTAACGAAAGCAGTTAAAAAGAGTAGAGTTAACCAGCTTGGAAAACTCAATCTTGAAAACGTGATTGAGTACAACGAGCAAATGATCGGCAAAGTTTTGGACGTGGTTTACGAGGACGTTGATTACGACAGAGGGCTTTTCTGCGGTCGTACACAATACGATGCGCCCGATATTGACAAAGTAGTTTATTTTAGCGGTGAATACGCTGACGTAGGTAACGTCTATAAGGTAAAAATTACCGATTACGACGAGTATGATTTAATAGGAGAAATTGTATCGCAATGAATTTACCCACAAAAATTACAATAGCACGGTTGATTTTAATACCGTTTTTCGTAGCTTTGTATATGATAGAGTTTCCTTATCATACGCTCGTTGCGACGGCAGTATTTATTATTGCAAGTTTAACTGACTGGTTGGACGGCTATTTAGCGAGAAAGAATAACCAAGTAACTACGCTGGGAAAGTTTCTTGATCCTATTGCGGACAAGGTTTTGGTCGCGAGTGCGCTTATCTTGGTGGCGGCAATCGAAAACGAATTTCAGGTTTTCGTTACGATCGCGTCAATAATTATTATCGCAAGAGAGTTGATAATTTCTTGCTTTAGAATGATCGTTGCAACTAACAACGTAATTTTGGCGGCAGATAATCTTGGTAAACTCAAAACCGTCACGCAACTCATTGGCCTTTCGTTCTATCTTTGCTATCCTGCAATGACGAGATTTAACGAAATTTTCGGCTTGGTTTGTAAATACGTTGGTTTCGTTTTCTTGGTAATTGCTACTTTACTTACCGTAATTTCGGCAATTCACTACCTTGTAGCCAACAAAGACGCGCTTAAAAATAAAGACTAAAAATATCAAAACGGCAGGGTACGTACCCGTCCGTTTGTAAAAATTGATAACTTAAAAGGGGTAAACTTTTATGGAAAAGAAAGAAAAGGGAAAAAAGTCGGTAATCGACGCAAATATGAGTAAAGAGGATAAAGCAAGAGCGCTTGACGACGCGATTGCTCAAATCGAAAAGAACTTTGGTAAAGGTTCTATCAGACGTCTTGGTGACGACGTCGTGGACAAGGTGGACGTAATTTCTACGGGTTGTCTATCTATTGACCTTGCGCTTGGAATTGGTGGTCTTCCCCGTGGCCGTATCATTGAAATCTTCGGACCTGAATCGAGTGGTAAAACTACGCTTTCCTTGCACGTTATCGCCGAGGCGCAAAAAGCGGGCGGTTTCGTAGCCTTTATCGACGCTGAGCACGCGCTTGATCCCGTGTATGCAAGTAAGCTTGGTATTAACCTTGGCGAGCTTTATATTTCTCAGCCTGATAGTGGTGAGCAGGCGCTTGATATTACCGAATCGCTCGTAAGAAGTGGCGCGCTTGACGTAATCGTAATCGACTCCGTTGCGGCTCTTACTCCTAAGGCGGAAATTGACGGTGAAATGGGCGAAAGTCACGTAGGTCTTCAGGCAAGACTTATGTCGCAGGCTCTCCGTAAGCTTGCCGGCGTATGCAACAAGACCAAAACTTGTATAATTTTCATTAACCAACTTCGTGAAAAAGTGGGCGTAATGTACGGCAATCCCGAGGTAACTCCGGGTGGTAAAGCGCTTAAATTCTATTCGTCTATTCGTATTGACGTTCGTAAGGGCGAGGCGGTTAAGAGCGGTTCGGAGGTTATCGGTAACAAGACTAAAATTAAGGTCGTTAAGAACAAAATGGCACCGCCTTTCAGAGTTGCTGAAGTGGAAATTATCTACGGAAAAGGTATTAGTAGCGAAGGATCGCTTCTTGAACTTGCAATCAACTTTGATATCATTCATAAGAGTGGATCGTGGTTTAGTTATAACGACGAACGTTTGGCGCAGGGTAAAGACGCAGTAAGAACGCTTTTGGAAAACAACAAAGAGCTTTACGCTGAAATTGAGCAAAAGGTTAGAGCGGCAGCGCTTGAAAATTCCGACATGTTGGAAATTGACGAAACGACGGACGACGAGGAATAATAACACAAAATATTGTGTGTATCCCTTGACATTTTCCATAATTTATAGTATAGTATTAAGTAGGTGGAAGTTTTTTCACCTACTTATTTGTTTTTCTAAAAGGTTAGACGAGAACCCGAGAATTTTAAGCAGATAAAAATATATATCAAAATTTAATAACAGGAGGACGAAACAATGGCATTTGATTTATCATTGCTGTTTTCTTCGGGTGCTTCTGTTGGTCTCACCGTGGGCATAGGTATTGGCGCACTCGTCATTGGCGCTGTAATTGGATATTTTGTAAATCATAGTGTAACCAACAAGACTATAGGCAACGCGAAACAAACGGCAACACAAATGATCAACGACGCTATTTCCAAGGCTAAAACTCTTGAAAAAGAGGCGATTTTGGAATCTCGTGAAACTATTCACAAGGAGCGTCTTGAATTCGACAAAGAAGTAAAAGACAGAAGAACTGAACTCCAACGTGCTGAACAGCGTATTCAGCAAAAGGAAGAAACTCTCGACAAGAAAGAGGCTGCGCTTGATAAAAAGTCTGACTCCGTTGAGAATTTCAAGAAGGAACTTGCTGAAAGGGACAAGAAGCTTACCGAAAAACAAGCACAGGTTGACGCCGCTCACGACACGATGATCAGCGAACTCGAAAAGATTTCGCAGATGACCAAAGACGAGGCGAAAACGATGCTCGTTGCGTCCATTGAGGACGAGGCAAAACGTGACGCCGCTAAAATGGTGCGCGAAATTGAGGCGCAAGCTAAGGACGAGGCGGACAAAAAGGCAAAGGATATCGTATCCGTTGCAGTACAGCGTTGCGCTGTGGATCATTCCGCTGAAATTACCGTATCCGTCGTAAACCTTCCTAACGACGATATGAAGGGTAGAATTATCGGTCGCGAAGGAAGAAACATTCGCGCGCTTGAAAACGCTACGGGAATCGACCTTATTATTGACGATACTCCCGAGGCGGTCGTTCTTTCGGGCTTTGATCCCGTGCGCCGTGAGGTAGCGAGAATCACGCTTGAAAAGCTTATCGCGGACGGTCGTATTCATCCTGCTCGCATTGAGGAAATGGTTGAAAAGACGAGAAAAGAACTTGACGCGCAAATTAAGGAAACGGGCGAATCCGCTATGTTTGAGGCAGGCGTGTTTGGACTTCATCCCGACATTATCAAACTTCTCGGTAGACTTAAATACCGTACGAGTTACGGACAAAACGTGCTCCGTCACTCGATTGAAGTTTCGCACCTTGCAGGCACTCTTGCTGCCGAGCTTGGCGCAAACGTAGAGCTTGCTAAACGCGCTGGACTTTTGCACGATATCGGTAAAGCTGTTGACCACGAGGTTGAGGGTACGCACATCACTATCGGTGCTGACCTTGCGAAAAAGTTTAAGGAAAACAAGGACGTTATCCATTGTATTGCCGCTCACCACAACGATATTGAACCGCAAAGCGTTGAGGCAGTTTTGGTACAATGCGCTGACGCAATCAGCGGTAGCCGTCCCGGTGCAAGACGCGAGTCGCTCGAAAATTACGTTAAAAGACTTGAAAAGCTTGAAAGCATTGCAAACAGCCATCCTGGCGTTGAAAAGTCGTTTGCAATTCAGGCAGGTAGAGAAGTGCGCATTATGGTTAAGCCCGAAGTGGTTGACGATGCTGGTACTATCTTCCTTGCAAAAGAAGTTGCAAAGCAGATTGAGAGTGAAATGGATTATCCCGGACAAATTAAAGTAAACGTCGTACGCGAAATGCGTAGCGTTGAATATGCTAAATAATTAGAACTAAATAATGCTTTACATTTAGGTGTGGAGCATTATTTAATTATGGAGAGTTGCTATGAAAAACTTTATTAAACTTGATACACAAAATACTTCTCTTGTCTTTTTCGTGGCTGAAGACGGAAGATTTTCTGTCGTACATTACGGTAAAAAGGTGCTGGGTGATAATTTTTTAAGCGAAAGCGCTCTTGAAATTCTTAACGCGAACAGCGCAGTATGGAATTTTAGTGCGTCAAGTGACGACCTTTACGGTCAGCCTACTATCGTTTCTTCCGTAGGTGACGGAAATGCAATGGAACAGCTTCTTCGCGTTGAAAACGAGGATGGTAGCTTCGTAAACCGTTTCGTTTACGATAGCCACGAATTTATCGAGGGCGGAGTGACCTTTGATGGGTTGCCCGGAGCAAGAAAACCCTTAAAAACGCTCGTGATTCGTTTCGTGGACGAATTTGCTAAGCTTACGCTTGAGCAGTTTTATTCCGTTTTTGAAAATTGCGACGTGATTGCCGTAAATCAAAAAATTACTTATACGGGAGATAAGAGTGTAAAACTTAACCGAATGATGAGCTTACAGCTTGATTTGTTTGGCACAGAATACGACTGTGTGTCTTTCCACGGCGCGTGGTGCAGAGAGCGTTTTAGAAAAGAAACGCATATCTCTTCGGGTAAATTTCAAGTTCAAAGTTTGTCGGGCACTTCGTCGGCAATGACGAATCCTTTCTTTATCTTAAAGGATTGCTATTCGGGTAAGAATTTTGCCTTTAACTTTGTTTATACGGGTAATCATAGCGAAATAGTTGAAAGTCATTTTTCGGAGGGAAACACTCGCGTTTTGGTGGGCATCAACGACGCTTGCTTCGAGTGGACGCTTAATAATAGCGAAAGTTTCGTTACGCCCCAAGCGATTATGGTTTGTGCTGATAACGAAAAGGAAATTACCGCGCAAATGCATAAGTTTGTGATAAATCAAATAGTTGATCCTTATTTTGCGCACAAAAATCGTCCCGTCCTCGTAAACAACTGGGAGGGCACGGCGTTTGATTTTAACGCGGAAAAGTTAGTGGGTATTGCTAAAAAAGCGGTGGAAATTGGCGCGGAGCTTTTCGTGCTTGACGACGGCTGGTTTGGTAAGCGTGATAGCGATAGATGCTCGCTTGGCGACTGGTTTGATAACGTTGAAAAGCTTGACGGTGGACTTAAAAACGTTGCTGATAAAATTAGAGCGCTTGGACTTGACTTTGGTATTTGGGTTGAGCCCGAAATGATAAATGAGGATAGTGAGCTTTTCAGATCTCACCCCGAGTACGCTATGGCCGTTCCTGGCCGTGAACCTATTAGAAAACGCAACCAACTTATGCTTGATTTGGTTAATCCTGAAGTTCAGCAGTATTTGATTGATGAAATCGGCGACGTAATCGAGCGTAGCGGTGCGGTTTACGTAAAGTGGGATAGTAATCGTTTTATGTCTGATATGTATTCGCCTACGCTTAATAATATGGGTGAATATTACCACAAATATATTTTGGGACTGTATAGAATTATTGACGCACTTAAAAAGCGCTTCCCGACCGTGCTGTTTGAATCCTGCGCGTCTGGTGGCGCAAGGTTTGACCTTGGTTTGCTTTACTATATGCCTCAAACGTGGTGTAGTGATATGACTGAGCCGTGGCATAGGGTTCATATTCAAGAAGGAACGCTTTATGGATATCCCCAGTCAGCTATTGGCGCGCACGTTACGGCTTGGAGCAATAACACGATAGAAAACAGATTTAACGTTGTGTCCTTGGGTGCGTTTGGATACGAGCTTGACTTGACTAAATGTAGCGACGAGGAAATCGCTATTATGAAAAAGCAAATCGAATATTATAAAAAGCACAGAGAGCTTTTACAGTTTGGTCAGTACGTTTTGCTTGATAGTGTATTTGACGACCGCAAAACTTCTTCGTGGGCAATTTTTGGCGAGGATAAGAGCGAGGCGATGGTGTTTATCGGTGAGACGGTAGAGCTCTGGAATACGGCTACTACTAAATGGAATTTTACGGGCTTTGACGATAACGCGATTTACGAGATGGAAGTGCGTTCACATTTTAACGTAGACGAAAAGTTTGCGTATAAGGGTGAAGTGAGTGGTAGTGTGTTGAATAACTGTGATTTATCCTTTGGTAATCTGTTTACACAAGAGCAAAGAAGTGGATTATTCACCACGAATTTGACTACGAGATTAATTTATTTCAAGAAAAAGGCGTAAAAAGTACTATGCGTGACATAGTACTCGACTAAAAAACAAGCAAAAAGGGCATAAAAATGAAGATTTCTAAACTAATTCCCACGATTAAAGACGCTATTTGGGGTGGAACGACCTTAAAGGAAAAGTACGGCAAAAAAACGGATAACGAACGAATTGCCGAGACTTGGGAGCTGTCTTTTGATGAAAAAAATCCTTGTTATCTCGAAGACGGTACGCCTCTTTATAAGGCGGTAACGCAAAAGGAGCTTGGAAAAAGAAGAAAGGATTTTGAAAGATTTCCTATGCTTATTAAGCTTATTGACGCGAAAAGCGATTTGTCTATTCAAGTCCATCCTAACGATTATTACGCAAAAAAGATGGGCGCGGAATACGGTAAAAACGAGACTTGGTATATAGTTTCCGCTGAAGAAGGCGCAGGCGTTTACGTAGGCTTTAAGCGTGACGTAACGAGGGAAGAGGTTGAAGAAGCGATTAAAAATAATACTATCGTGTCACTTCTTAATTTCCGTAAGGTAAAAAGTGGCGACAGTATTTGTATTCCGCCCGGTACGGTGCATGCTATCGGTAAGGGCTGTCTTATCTATGAAATTCAGCAAAACTGTGATATAACCTTCCGTGTTTACGACTACGATAGGACGGACGCTAACGGAAATAAGCGTGAACTACACGTCGCTCAAGCGCTTGACGTAATGGATTTTACTGCGTACAATCCAAAGCCCATCGCAATTAAGTCTGACGGCAGAGTCGTTTTTGCAACGCATAGATGCTTTACCGCAGGAACTATGAAGATTGAAGGGCGTAGAATTTGTTATACCGACAAAGTTTCATTTAAATGCTACACCTGTATCGAGGGCGAAGGAAACGTTGAGGATATTTACTTTAAAGCGGGTGATACCTTCTTCGTGCCAGCCAGCTACGGTAGATACGCAATATACGGCTATTCGAAGCTGATCGTTGCTGAAATGCGCGCGTATATTTACAACGCTGAATTTTTAGAAGAGGGCGGATTTGTTTTTGAACTTCTTGACAACAAAAATAGAGTTCTTGCCTCGCACAAAATTGCTGACATTTTCCCTGAAGACGTAGAAAAAGTGGACGAATTTACTTACGAAGTAATGCAAAAAGCGCTAAGTAAGGTGCATTTGTCGCCCAGACAGTTAAAATAAAAAATATATGGTTTTCTTTCTACTCGGTAATTAAAAGGAAAGAAAACCGTACTTTTTTTGCTTTACTTGACTTCCCGTTTGATTTATACTTATTTTACAGTTTAAAATAAGGAGAGAAATTATGAAATGGACTCGCCAGGAATACGTTGACCTTATGACTTTTGGTGATATCGACAGACCGATGCTCGTTGAGCTTTTTGGTCCGCTTATCGGACTTGAAGAAGAGTGGAAAGCACAAGGCGCAACTGAGGATGAAATTAATCTTTCTGCTTTTGATTTTGACTACGTGCCGACGATTGGTTGCGGTGGTTTTACGGGAGTAAGAGGCGGTTTTGCTCCGCAAATTATCGAGGATAACGCGCAGTATACCATTTCCCGTGACGCGCTTGGGAGAACTATGAAATTAGTCAAAGGCTACGCGACGTTGCCCCTTCCGCTTGATTTTCCCGTAACCGATATGGATAGCTGGCTTAAAATCAAGCACATGTATCAGTTTGACGAAAGTCGTATCAACTGGGATCAGGTTGAACGCGCTAAAAAGTACCAGCGCGATGAAGGCGGACTCGTCATTGCGGCGATTGAAGGCGGTTTTGACACGCCACGTGAGCTTATGGGCGAAGTCAACGCTTGTATTGCGTACTATGAAGATCCTGAGCTTATGCACGATATTATGGATACGCTTACTGATACGGCTATGAAAGTTTACGAGCGTATCAGCGATAAAATAGTTATCGACCAGCTTTCCGTCCACGAGGATATGGCAGGAAAGAGTGGCCCGCTGATCGGGCCTAACCTCGTTACGGAGTTTATCAAGCCTTATTATCGTAAGGTTTGGGATATGCTTTCGTCAAAAGGGACGAAGATTTTTTGTCAGGACAGCGACGGAAATATGAACCCCGTGCTTGACGCGTTTATCGACTGCGGTCTTAACGTGACTTACCCGTGCGAGCCTGCAGGCGGTATGGATATCGTTGAAATTAGAAAAAAATACGGCGAGCGTTTGGGCGTTAAAGGCGGAATTGACAAGCACGTTTTGCGCGGTACGAAACAGAAAATCCGTAACGAGCTTGAATACAAATTGCAACCTTTTATGCATAAAGGCACGGTTTTTGGGCTTGATCACCGCATTCCTAACGGTACGCCTCTTGAAAACTACAAATATTACGTAAACACCGCGCGTGAAATTTTAGGCAGAGAGCCTATAACGAAAAAAACTCCCCACAAACGAATGGCTTTTTAATTTGGCTTTGTCACAAGATCTGACTGATTTTTGATGGAAAAATTCTACGTAAACCAACTTATTTTCTTATCAAATCGCAAAATTGCTAATCAGTCATCTATTGTGACGTCGCCTTAAATTTTTAATAAAAGGATGGACATTATGAATAACGACACACTACTGTATCAAATTACCGAAACGAGCAAATTTATGATGAGTTTCGTTCTGGTTACGAAAGCTGATAACGTAATTATTATCGACGGTGGCAGACCTGAAGATATGCCCCTGCTGAAACAATACGTTGGCGGTAGGCACGTTTCAGCTTGGATTTTAACGCACGCTCACGACGATCATATAAGCGGAATTATGGATGAAATCAAGCGCAATCGCTTGGCGGATTTTGACGTCGAAAAAATTTATTATTGTTTTCCGCCGTATCACGAATTAAAGGGTAGAACGGACGTTCCTGACGTGGAATACTTTAATATCGAACTGGATGAAGTGCTTGCTGAGTGGGTTACGTTAGAGCCACAAATAGCGGAAATTACGCAAGTCGTCAAGCAAGGAGAAAGCATTGATATTGACGAATGTCATATTGATTTTATCTATAGTTACCACGACGGATTGTTTTCTAATCTGATGAACGATTCTTCGCTTGTGTTCAGCGTTACTACGCCGAATAAGAAAGTTTTGTTTCTTGGCGATCTTGGTCCAGAGGGTGGCGACGTTTTGTATGAGGAATCGCGTCATTTATTAAAGTCTGATATCGTTCAAATGGCTCATCACGGACACGGTAACGTAGGAATGGAAGTTTACGCGGCTATTATGCCCGACGTGTGTATGTGGTGTTGTGCTGATTGGTTGTATAACGAGCCTGAAATTCCTTACTATCTTGCTGATAGAAAAAAATTACGCAGCATGCAACGTGAGCGCATGTATGGAACGACGGTAACTCGTAAATGGATGGAAATTTTAGGCGTTAAGACGCATTACGTAACTAAAGACGGAACGAACGTTATTAAGCTTTAATTAAGTTGGTAATTAAAATGCATAACGAGATTGAACAAAAATTTATTACTGATTATATTATTAAGGAAAAGCAAGAGCGTTTTGTTTTTGAGTTAGGCTCGCCAAAGAAGAGAGAAACGGCTATTTCGCGTTTTTCACATAACGTAGAAAACATTTTGAAAAAAGGAGTGAATAAACAAGTCGTTACTAACTTTGCCGATATTCACGAAACAGACCAAAGCGTTTACGTTATTTCTGCTGGCAATAAAGACGGAACGATTACGTCACTTTCTGATGCGTTTTCCTGTGCGGAAAATGCGTATGCACCGGTAATTATCGTTGGGAAATGTTTTTCTATAATAAAAGAAGAAGTGGAAGGCGGTAACACGAGAATATTTTATTTGAAATAATATTGTAGACAGCGGTGTTGCTCATAGGCGCTTTTTGTTTTGGAGATAATTATGTATTATAAAACTATTGAATTATTACCAAAAGAAATATCAATAGATAATAAAATCGTTGATTTGATTTGGCAATTCGTTTATATTTTAGAATGTAACGGACAAATATTAAAAGATTATAAAGTTATCAAAAACAAGAATTACCGTTTATACGTTACGACACCTAAAAAAGATTCTTTGAGCGAAAAGTACGATAGTATTTACGTAAAGAGCGTTAGGGAAAAAGTTTTAGAATATTTTACTTTAAGCGAAGAGGATATTGGTGTAAATATTGAAAGTCAGGAGTATTGTTCGTGTGCAAATAGAGATGCAATAGAAATGCAAACGTATAATACTGATATTGATAGCGTATTTACGTGCTGTAATTGCGGTAAGCCTATTGCGCTTTATGAATTACCGTACCCAGAAAATAGTGCGGATTATAGCGATGTTTTGACGTGGCAACAAAACTATTCGGCAATAGATACTTTGTGGTTAAATTGCATTAGTGACCGCTATACTGGAAATCAGCGTGTAAACTTTGATTCGGCAGTAAACAAGCAGGGGATTGAGATAGCAAAATATTTGTCAAAGCGACTTGGTTATCCCGTGTATTATCATTTATCCTGTGATTACGGTAAGAAAATAAAAGTAGAGAAGGTTGGCAATAAACAAATTCACGTTTGTCCTAAATGTGGAAACGTAATGAAACGCGTAGAATTTTCCAACAACTGCAAAATAGACGTTTGTGAAAATTGCGCTCTTTCGTACGATTTTGACGATGATGTGATATAACCTTAGTAAAAACTACCGAACAAAAAAATTTGTTCAGTAGTTGGAAACAAGTGGAAATGGATGATTGTTTGACGCGAGGGCAGGAAACCTCGTTTCCCTTGGTCGCTAACGCGACCGCGAACGTTTGCATTCTGCAAACGACGAATCTTGCTCCCACAACAAAAAAACTACCGAACAAGTAAAACTTGTTCAGTAGTTGGAAAAAGTGGGAATAGGCAATAGTTTGACGCGATAGCAGGAAACTTCGTTTCCCTTGGTCGCTATAACGCGACCGCGAACATTTGCATTCTGCAAACGACGAATCTTACTCCCACAGTAAAAAAACTACCGAACAAGTAAAACTTGTTCAGTAGTTTTTGGCAGGGGAGACGCGAGGGCAGGAAACTTCGTTTCCCTTGGTAGCTAACGCGACCGCGAACATTTGCATTCTGCAAACGACGAAACTTGCTCCCACAACAAAAAAACTACCGAACAAATAAATTTGTTCAGTAGTTTTTGGCAGGGTAGACGCGATTCGAACACGCAACCTACGGTTTTGGAGACCGCTACTCTACCGTTGAGCCACTCCCCTTGAAAGTACCCATTTATTATATACAAAAAAAACAAAATAGTCAAACGAAAAACAGGAGTTTTTATGAAAAATTATACAGTTGGCTTTATTGGATACGGAAATATGGCGCAAGCAATCGTTTCCGCGCTCGTAAATAACGAAGAAGAGTGCTTTGACGTTGCCGTTTTTGATACGGACGAGCAAAAAATTGCAAAAGCGAAGGAATCTGGGCTGGTCGTTATGAAAAGTAACGCTGACCTTATAAGCGCAAGCGATTATATTTTCGTTGCGGTAAAGCCACAAACGGCAAGTGTGGCACTAAGGGATTGTGACTTTACGGGCAAAACGCTAATTTCCATTATGGCTGGAACGAGTATAAATTCGCTTAAAAAACTGACTTCTGGCACGGCGAAGAAAATCGTCAGGGTTATGCCTAATCTTAACGCAAAGATATTTAGGTCCTGTTCGTCGTACTGCTACGAGGGAATTAACGAAAGTGAAAAGCAAGCGGTAGTAAAAATGCTGACGGCGTTTGGTACGGCTACGCAGGTACGAGAAGAGGATATGAGCGTTACTACCGGCTTGTGCGGAAGTGCGCCTGCGTTCGTGTATAAGTTTATAAATGCTTTTATTAATAGTGCAAAAGAGTACGGTTTTTCGGATGAGGATGCTCAGACTATGGCGATTCAGACCATTTTAGGTAGTGTAGAGAGCGTTTTATGCGCGTCTCAAAACGGAAAAGTGGTTAAAGTGCAAGAAATGGTCGACGCAGTGTGTAGTAAGGGTGGAACGACGATTGAGGGAGTAAATTATCTTAACGACAATAATTTTGAAGAAATCGTTAAGGGCGCAATAAGAAAATCGGTTTTAAGAGCAGAGGAAATGAGTAAGCAAAATGAAGAACGTTGACATATATACTGACGGCGCTTGTAGTGGAAACCCGGGCGTAGGTGGATGGTGTGCTATCCTGATTTACAACGGAATATCAAAAACTATTAGTGGCTACAACAAGGCGACGACTAACAACCGTATGGAGTTGTTTGCGATAATTCAGGGCTTATGTGCGTTAAAGGAGCGTTGTAAGGTTACCGTTTACAGCGATTCAGCTTACGCAATCAACGCTATAAATAACGGTTGGCTTTACGCTTGGAAAAACGCAGGCTGGAAAACTGCGGACAAAAAGGAAGTTAAGAACGTAGATTTATGGAACGACCTTCTTATCCGTATGCGTGAGCACGAGGTTACCTTCGTTAAGGTAAAGGGACACGCTGACAACGAGTACAATAATCTTTGTGATAAGCACGCGCGCGCGGAAATTGATAACTGCGTAAAGCGTATGAATAACGCAAATATCGGAATATAATAGAATTTTTTCCATAAAATAATGTATGAATATGACTGATACGACTGAGTTTAGACAAAAAAGCAGTATCGTGGCGAGAACGCTTTCGTCCGTGCTTGCGCTAATAAATATGGTGCTCGTCGCCGTATATTGCGTAAATTTTAACGCACTCTTGTATTATTGCGCGTTAAGTCTTTCTTGCGTCGTGTTCGTTCTTTCCGTGGCGATAAAGAAAACCAAAACGCCCCTTTATAAACTGCTGATTTGCATAAACGTGGTCGTTTTCGTAGTCCTAGCAGTATATATTCCTTTACAAATAAACGATTTGCTGTGGATTTTTTCGGATGGAAACGCGATAAGGGAGTACATTTCGGGCTTTGGTATTTGGGGAATTTTGATTTTATTCCTTTTAACGCTGTTAGAAGTAGTAGTTTTGCCCATACCTGCCGCCGTTACGATAGTAATCGGTACGTATTTGTTTGGGCCTACGGTGTCCTTTATCGTTAGCACGCTGGGCACGATAGTTGGATCGGTAATTTGCTTTTATCTTGGTCGCACGTTTGGTCAAAAGCTCGTTTCCTGGATTATCGGCGAAGATAAAACCAAGAAATATTCAGCGCTATTAGCTGAAAAGGGTAAAGTGCCCTTTATCATAATGATGCTTTTTCCCTTTTTTCCCGACGATATTTTGTGTATGGTGTCAGGACTTACGAGTATGTCGTTCAAGTTTTTTATCACGATCGTGACGATAACGCGCCCCGTGATGGTAGCATTTTACAGTTACTTTGGTACTGGCGAAATTATCCCCTTTAGTGGATGGGGAATTCCCGTGTGGATAGGCCTGATTGCGTTTGCCGCGTTTGCGTTTTATCTATTAAATTACCTTATCAATAAAAAGAAAAATAAGAAAAGCGAGGACGATTAGGTCTTCGCTTTTTTATATTAGTCGTTACTTTGGGTGACGTTGATTTTATTTGAAATAAAACTCGTGCGGTATTTTGAGGGAGTAAGCCCCGTGAAGCGATTAAATACTTCTCTGAAATGTGCTACTGATTGAAAGCCTACGCTAAAAGCGATTTGCTCGATAGAATCCGTGGTATTCGTTAATAGTTCAGTTGCATGGAAAATTCTACGCTCGTTGCGGTAAGCAGTGGGCGTGACTTGCAGTTCGTTTTGGAACAAGTGGTACAGTCTTGATTCACTTATAAAGCATTTTTGCGCGATATGCGATATGGGAATATCTTCCGAAAACTTCTCGTCAATCAACTCAATGGCGCGTACTAAAGCGGAATTTAACTGTTTTACGGTTGCTTGTTGCATTATGGAGAGCATATCAGCGTAAAAGGAATAATACGTGCTGATAGCGCGGACTTTATTGATTCTTTCGCCCGTTTCCATCAAAGAAAATATTTTGATAATCACGTTGTCTCCGTCACTTTTCCACGGTGGAGTAATTTCTTGAAGTGCGAACTCGTCAGGAACGATCGTATCGTAATGCTTTGCAACGGAATAAAGACCGTAATATTCAATACCTTCTTTACCGCTCCATCTTGCAGTATAACGAATACCGCCGGGCAGATAAAAGAGTGAGCCTTTTGAAAATTTTCGTTGCTCGTTTCCGCTACGCACGACGACTTCGCCTTTTACCACGTAGATAAAGCCTGCGTTCGTTCTGCCTTCGCCTACGTCAAAAAAGAACGGGCTTGCAATCGACGAGTGCGTAACGTTGAGTTGCGACATGCAAAGTTTCTTTTCATAAGAGATTAGTGTTGACATTTTCGTTTTTTCCTCGTATAAAGTTATTATGATAGCATAATAGCGTCGTTTTTGACAGTATAGCACCTTGACAAAGAATAGTCAACTATTTATAATATAAATAGGAGTATAAAATATGAAAGCAATAGTTATAAATAAGCAAGACAAATCTTTAAGTTTAGCCGAAGTTCCGTATCCCGTCTTAAATAAGGGAGAGGTTATTATCGAAGTTTACGCTGCGGCAATAAACCGCGCCGATTTACTTCAACGCGAGGGCAATTATCCGCCTCCGCCCGGTTGTCCCGAGTGGCCCGGGTTAGAGGTTGCTGGAAAGGTTAAAGAAGTTGGTGAGGGCGTAGAAAGATTTAAGGTGGGCGACAAAGTGTGTGCGCTATTAGGTGGCGGTGGCTACGCTGAATTCGTATCCGTTCCGCAAGAAATGGTAATGCCTATACCTGAGGGACTAAGCTACGTTGAGTCGTCCGCAATTCCTGAAGTGTATATGACGGCGTACCTTAACCTTTTTCACGTTGGCGGAGCAAAAGAGGGCGAAACTTTGCTGATGAATGCAGGCGCAAGCGGACTTGCAAGTGCGGTAATTCCTATGGCAAAAGCGTTCGGACTTCGTGTTATTACCACCGTTTTAGGCGAAGAAAAGGTCAAAGAGGTGGCTTATCTTAACGCTGATAGAGTAATTGACACGACTAAAACGGACATTTCAGAGGTCCTTAAAGAAGAAGAGCAAAAGGGCACACCTGTAAATATCGTTATAGATTGTTTAGGTGGAGACGTGCTCGGAAAATGCTTAAAATACGTAGCAAGGGGTTGTAGGTGGATACAGATTGCAACGCTTGCAGGCGATATTTCTTCCGTTGATTTCAGAAATATTTACGTTAAAAATATCCATATTATCGGTAGCACTTTGCGTAGCAAAACGCCCAGTGAAAAAGGTAAACTTCTCAACGAGTTAGTTGAAAAGACTTGGAAAAAGTTTGAGGACGGTTCAATGAAAGTTAAGGTTTACAAAACGTTTCCGCTCGCTGAGGCTAACGAGGCGCAACAGGTTTTGTACCGTGGCGAAAACGTAGGCAAAGTAGTACTTATCGTTAAGGAGTAAATTATGAAAATTAAAAATATCGTTTTTACCAAGCCTTTTGTGGCGGAATATATCGACGTTGACGAGATTGATTTCAACGCTTTAGAGGATAATCAAGTTGCGGTAAAAAGTCATTTTACGACCGTAAGTGCAGGCACGGAGAGGGCAAATATTACCGCATCGCCAAACACGGGTAACGCACCTTTTCCAAGAACGCTTGGTTATAATTGCGCAGGTGAAGTGGTTGCCGTTGGTAAAAAAGTTACGCGTGTTTCGGTGGGTGACAGGGTGGTTGCGTATTGGAGCAAGCACGGTAATTACAACGTAGTTAACGAAAATCAGGTTGTAAAAATTGAATATGATAACGTTTCGTACGAGGATGCTGGCGTTGCCTTTATTGCAACTTTTCCGCTTTCGGCAATTAGAAAATTGCATTTAGAGATAGGCGAATCGTTGATGGTAATGGGCTTGGGTATCTTAGGACAATTTGCCGTAAAGCTTGCAAGGGTTGCAGGTGCGTGTCCTATAATTGCGTGTGATCCGATAAAAGAGCGTCGTGACGAGGCGCTCAAAAACGGTGCTGATTACGCGTTTGATCCGCTCGAAAAAGACTTTGCAAAAAAAGTAATTGAGGCAACAAAAGGTGGCGTAAATACTGCCGTAGAAGTTACGGGCGTAGGCGCAGGACTTAATGAAACACTTGACTGTATGGCGAGATTTGGTAGGGTTGCTTTGCTTGGTTGTACGCGCATAAGCGACTTTACGATTGACTATTATACCAAAGTGCATTACCCGGGAATTTCGCTTATAGGTGCGCATACTCACGCGCGAGCGGAGCTTGAATCAAGTCACGGAAATTACACGCATATTGACGACATTAAGGCGGTTTTGCGTTTGTGTGCTAACGGTAGATTAACTCTTCGTGATATTGTCAAAGAAACGCATCAACCATCGGAGTGTGAAGAAGTATATCAGCGACTTATAAACGATAAAAATTTCCCCGTAGGCGTTCAGTTTGATTGGAAAAGTGAGTGGTAATATGAAAAAGATAAAAATTGCAAAATAGGAATCAGGCACGACCATTCAATTGATAATTTTCTAACGATTCTGAATCAGCCTGATTTATTTGACGTAGTTGGTTTTGCGCGCGTTGAAAACGAGAATAACCCTGCTTTTGAACAGGTAAAGGAATATGAAATCACGCTTGACGAATTGTTTGCAACACCTGATTTAGATGCTGTAACCATAGAAACTTTTGACCTTAATCTTGTGAAGTACGCGCAAATCGCTGCTGACCGTGGCTTGCACGTTTTTATGGACAAGCCCGGTAGTGAATCAGCGGAAGATTTTGAAAAAATGTTATCCACTATAAAGAAAAATGGAAAAGTTTTTTCAATCGGATATATGTATCGCTATAATTTGGCGGTGCAAAAGGCGTTAGAAATCGTTAAATCAGGAAAAATCGGACAAATTTATTCAGTCGAAGTGCATATGTCGATTGACCACTTTAAAGAAAAAAGAAAGTGGCTGGGTGCTTTTAAGGGCGGTATGACTTTCTTTTTGGGATGCCATCTGGTTGACTTGATATATTCTTTTATGGGGCTACCGGATGAAATAATTCCATTTAACGAGTCTACGGGCGTGTTTGACGTCACCGCAAAAGATTATGGATTCGTAGTTTTTAAATATAAATCGGTTGTTTCGTTCTTAAAAACTTGTGCAAGTGAAGTTGGTGGTTTTGGTCGTAGGCAGTTGGTTATTTGTGGCTCACTTGGAAATATCGAAATTAAGCCCATTGAAAGCTTTTGTTTTGAAAAGCGTAGTGAGTATCCGCAGTTTAAGTTCCCTTTAACTTCAAATATAGTCGTAAATTATAAAATGAACGAAAACAATCTTTTTACTTGGAGTGAGCCCGTCGTGACTGAAAATACTCCCGTGCAGGATCGTTATAGAGATATGTTGCGTGATTTTGCCCGTAAAATTCACTTGGGTAAAATGGACGATTCCGACTTCGAACGCGAGGCGAGAGTGCATAGATTAGTGCTTGCATCGTGCGGAATTGAATGTGACTGGAATGGAAAAATAAATTTATAAGTAAAATAAGATAAAAATAAACTCCCACCCAAAATTACGGGTAGGAGTTTTAATTTTAGTTTTCAACGGCAAAGCGTTTTGATTTGTAAAGCGAGTTGAAAATGATCGCGCTGATAGGAATATTAGTGGAAAGCACGGCAGGGAGAGTGAAGAACAAGGTATATTCGGTGCTACCTGCAATGGGCATTCCCATATAAACGCAAAGCGCGTATACGATCAAAATAACTTGGAGCATAATGATAAAGCGGAAAATAAGTGAGGTTCGCAAGTTAAACTCAACGCGTTTTCGCTTAAAAGGATTGCTCAGGAAAAGGATTCCTGCGCTGATGGGGAAAGCGAGGCAGAACATTACGGCGCAGATATAAAAACCAAGGTCGTTAGGTGTATGTATTCCGCAGCCCGTCTTGATAATCACGTAGGTGAGTAAGGTTTCAACGATCATAAGCAGGAATAATGCGCCCGACTGCCAAAGGCGAAGTTTGTTTCTATAATAATAGAACTGCTGATTATATTCCTTCGCTGCGTCGCTATTAGGCGTTCTGATTTTAACCGTGTCGCCCATTTCACGCATAGACTCGGTGAGCTTTCCGAAGTTTTTAACCTGAATTTTTTCTTTAACAGAAAGCGAGCTTTGGGCAAGCAAAGTATCCTTGTTGATTTCGGTGGAAACTGCGCTTTCTTCCGCAAAAGGTGTATTAAATCCGTCGATAAGGTGAGAAAGAGAGCTTTTATATTCGTTGTCGTTTGAAGAAGTCGTGGGCTTTGGAGCAGGTTGAGTTTGAACGGGCTCGTACGAGTACGACGGGGTGTAAGACGGAGCAGGCGAATTATAACTTAAAAAGTCGTCCGTAACGGAACGCTCTTTTTGCGGTTGAGGGGGAAGAATATAAGTGGATGCGCTTTCTTCGTAAGATTCTTCCTGTGCGGTGTTTTCTTGCTCGTAAGTTTGATTTTCTTCGTAGGCGTTTTCTTTCGCTTGCTCTTCGTTAGATTCATCCATAAAGTTAGCAAAGTAAGAGAAGGTGGTGGGATCAACGTGTTTTTCAGGCTCTTTTGCGGCAGCGCCCGAAGTATAACTCGTTCCCTCGCTCAAATAACTCTCAAAATCAATATTTTCTTCTACGGCGTTTTCGGGAGAAACGATAGTATATTCGTCGTCGTATTGCTGCGTAGAAACGCTTTCAGTCGTGTCTACGGGGCTTTCAATCACTTCGTTTTCTTCTGCAGTAGTGGAAACTTCCTCAATTTCGTCTATCGTTTCGTCGCATTCAGCGTTTTGTGTCGCATTAATTTCTACGTCCTTTTCCGCGTCAACTTCTTTGAATTCCTCCTCGTCCTTCTCGGGCTTTTCAACGCTGTCAAGGTCGTAATCGCGCTCGGAAATGAGTTGGTCGATAATCGTACGCGAAAATTCGTATTCGTCCTGACTTTGGATAAATACTTCGCGTCCCATATCTGTTAAAGTATAGTATTTGCGACGGCCACCGTTACTTTGTTCACCCCAGTAAGAGGTAATAAATCCTTGCGATTCAAGTCTTTTAAGACAGCTATAAAGAGTAGGCTGTTTTAAGATATACTGACCGTGGCTTTTTTCCTCAATTTCACGGATGATATCGTAGCCGTATCTGTCACCGCTATAAAGCGACTTTAAGATGATAGTATTGATGTTTCCGCGAATCAAATCGCTGTTAATAGTTTTTGTCATATGACACCACCTATATATACTGATAATATTTTACTATATAAAAGGTATTTTGTCAAACGTATACTATTTGTGACATAGTAATTTTTAAAATTTTATGATTAAAATTTAAGTAATATATTGTAGATTGTTGTCAAAAATCTCTTTTTGTTTTATAATATAACTATGGAAAAAATCGTGTGCAAATTAGTTCGTGGGAACTACAGAAAGATTTTCGCTAAAATAAAGGGCGGAAAAGTGGTCGTGTACGCTAATACGAAAACTCCGAGAAAAGAAATTGACGACTTTTTGCAAAAGAAGAAAAAGGATATTGCAAAAGTCGTTGAACGGCAAAAGCAAAAGGTTAGCAAGGCGAACGAGCTTGAAAAACAGGGTAAAGCATATTTGTTTGGGCGCGAAGTACTTCTTCCACAAAAACATAAGGATAGGCTTAAAAACGTGAGGGAGCTTTGTAAAGAATATCAACCTAATTTGAGATCTATTCTTTTTGAAATGGCAAACAGAAGTAAATTAAAGTGCGACGAGCTTGTTTTTGGTAACGCAAAAACTTTGTGGGGCACGTGCTATCACGTTGGATATCGCTACGATAAAATACGCCTTAACGAGAGGCTTATAATGTTGCCACGCGATCTTATTGAGTACGTTTGCATGCACGAACTTACTCATACCGTTCATCATAATCATTCAAAAGATTTTTGGAACGAACTGTGTAAGCACATGCCTGACGCGCTTGAGAGAAGAAAGAAACTTAGAAACGAATACGGATGGGTTTTGGAATTTTACAGATGAGAAAAGTGAGGAATAACTTAATAATTTTACTCGTGCTTATTGGTGTACTGTTTTGCGTATCCTGTACGCCGTCTGAAAATCTTATGGATGGCTACGACGATTTCATAAATAATCCGCAAGATTACGGTGGACAAACTCCCGAAAAACCGGGCGATAGTGATCAAATAAGTTTTTCAAAAGCAGAGGAGATAGCTGGATTAAATTTAATAGGTCAATATGAGTATGAAGGCGGAATGGATTTCTTTGGTAATTTTGCTTTCGTAATCGAGAAAAACGAAGTGTTTTTACTTAAAAATGACGGTATAATTAGCAAATTTATTGATAGTACTTCGCGTGACATAGTAATTTTTGACCTAAAATGTGATAAAATCATAGGAAAAAGCAATGAAAAACTGGGCGTAATTGATTTGGACGGCAATATCGTCGTAAATTTTGAATACGATTATATTGATATTGATGACGACTTGATTTTGGCTAAAACAAACGAAAAAGGTTTCGTTTATAAAAACGGTAATTTGGTTGGCGAGATAAATAAAGACGGCGTAATAGTAAATAAGGATTTAATTGTATCAAATGGAAAATATTATAACTCAAACGATTTAACGGTAGCAAAAATTGGTGATAATTTCGTTATGAGTGCGCCGTATAACGATATCGTGAGAATTACTGACGCAGAAAATAATTACGGTTTTGCGAAATATTCAACGGGTGAAATTTTGATTGAGCCACGATATCAGCTGTGTGACGTAATGAAAGAAAACGTTTTTAGCGCATACAGTTACGGTGCGGACGAATTTGGTAATTTTAAGATGGAATATCCAAAGCTTATTAACGCGCAAAACGAATTAGTTTTTGATTTTTCTATTATAAATAATGAAATAGCGTTTGAGCCTACGAATATTACGATTTATCCAGCGAGCGACGGTTTCGTTGTTTTTCATATAAACGCGCCCGTAAATTTGTACGGCTACGTTGAGATTTTAACGGGAGAGTACGAGCTTTTATATAATATTGAAGTAAAGGATTGTTTCGTTAGAAAAGGTAAAATTATTACGGAATTTCCGCAAAGAATATACGATATTAAGTCAAAACAGTTTATAACTCAAAGTGACGAAGTTGTGTTTTGTGACGGAAATTATATAGTAAAATCAGGCGAAAATTATAAAATTTTGTCTGAAAATTTGACCGTTTTGGTTGAAAATTGCCAAGAAATTACTTATTCAAACGGAATTTTCAGAGTTAAAAGAAATAATAAATTCGCGTATTATAAAGTAAATTAGCAAAATTTTTTCGATATTGATAAAAATACATCCCAACGAAAACGCGTTGGGATGTATTTTTATGATGATATTATTCATTATCTGGTTTTTCGCGAAGCTTAATTGACGTGGATGCTTGCCTGCGAATTTCGTCGCTGATTGCGGCGTAATGTTTTTTGGTCGTGTTTACGTCCTTATGACCTAAGACGTCGGCAACGACGTAAATGTCTTTGGTTTCGCGGTAAAGAGTCGTACCAAACGTACTACGTAGCTTGTGGGGCGTGATGTGCTTTAAGGGGGAAACGATTGATGTGTATTTTTCTACGAGCATTTGAACGGCGCGTACGGTAATGCGGTTGCCTTTAAGTGATACGAAAAGCGCGTTTTTGTCGGTGATTCTTTGAGCAAATTCGGTTTGATTTTTGATTTGTTCGTCTAGCCAGGTTATATAATCGAACAAAGCTTTTGCGACCTCGTCCGAAAAATACAAAACGGTTTTGCTGCCACCTTTACGGGTGACGTTGATTGCGCAAAGCTCAAGATCTAAATCCTTGCGGTCTAATCCAACGCATTCGCTAATACGGATTCCCGTGCCTAAAAATAAGGATATAATAGCAACGTCGCGAAGCTTGGTTTTTTCTTGAAAACTTTTTTGGCGCTTAGTTAAGGATTCTCCTGATTCAGCTACGTCCAAAAGTCGCGCAATTTCATTAACTTCCAAAAAGCGAATGGGTTTTTCGTGAATCTTGGGCGTTTCAACTTTTTCAGTTATATTAGACGGGATATAGTCACGACGGTAGAGAAACTTAAATAGACTTCTGATTGACGAAAGTTTTCTTTCTTTTGCAGCGTCGCTACATTTGTAATGCTTACCACAAAGTTGATACGAGCTTAAATAATCCAAAAAAAGCTCGATATCGTACGCTTTTAACTGTGCTATGTCAGACATAGTAATGTCATTTATGTCGTTTTTTTGCTTAAATTTACGTTTTACGAGGTAATCAAAGAAGATTTTTACGTCGTTTACGTAGCTTAAACGGGTAAGAGGCGTAGTTTTTAACTGCAAGGATACTACGTATTCCGTGATAAAATCGGGCAATTCTTCGCAAATTTCCCTGATTTTTTCAATATTTTTGGAATCTCTTTGGTCAAAATAGGTCTCATTCATAGAATTTTACCTCAAAATTGATATAATCTAACAAGTATTTTATGAATACGGATTGTATTTCTGATAATAACCCCTTTAACTGATAAATGTATTAAGAAAATAATTATCAAAAATTATTTTTACTTATCAAAACGACTGTAAATACATTTTAACAATATAAATTATAGTTAGTCAATCAAAAACACCCTTTTTAGCAATAATTACTTCGCAAAAGTGTAGTTTTGCGAAGTGATTGGAATAGATGTCCCTATGGAAATTTGGGAGTAAAAATTTCTCTCCCCTAAAATATTTACGCGTTAGCAGAAAATTTTAGCGAACTTTTCTACTATCAAATGTTTACAAATTGAAATTATTGAGAATGTTTTCGAGTACGATTCGTGCGTGCTCGTAAGTGAGCGCGCCTTGGAAGTATGCGATATACGGTTCTTTTATCGGAGCGTCTGCGCTAAGCTCTATTGACGCGCCCTGAACGAACGCGCCCGCAGCCATAATTACCTGATGGTGATATCCGGGCATATCCCACGGCTCGGGAACGACGTGGCTATCAACGGGCGAATAAATTTGAACGGTCTGACAGAACGAAATTAATTCTTCTTTGTTCTTAAATTTGATTGAGGTAATTATATCGTTTTGTTTCTCGTCAAAATACGGCAATGTTTCGTAACCGAGTTGACTGAACACGCGACTAAAAAGCGCGGACGCTTTAAGCGCTTGCGCTACGACGTGGGGCGCGATGAAAAATCCTTGGTAATAATACTGATAACCGTAAGCATATGAGCCCACTTCCATTCCTATTCCGGGCGCGGTAAGTCTGCCTGCAATTAGGTCAATATATTTTTTCTTACCGGCTACGTAACCGCCCGTTTGAGCGAGTCCGCCACCTGGGTTTTTGATTAGAGATCCCACGATAACGTCAGCGCCAACGTCGGTCGGCTCGATCGTATCAGTAAATTCGCCGTAGCAGTTGTCAATAACGACGGGCGCGGAAGAAACCTTTTTAATTTCCCTAATCGCCTCGCCTATTTCGCTGACCGACAACGCAGAACGCCAGCTATAACCGCGAGAACGCTGTATGAAAATTACGGCGGGCTTTTTTTCTTTGATCGTATTTACGGCAAGATCTATATCGATTTTGCCCTCGTGATTGAGCTCAATTTTATCAAAATTAACGCCAAAATCCTTGAGCGATCCGATTTTTTCGCCGCCAATCACGTCCATAAGCGTGTCGTACGGATTGCCCGTGATTGCAAGCATCAAATCCCCCGGTCGCAAAAGTCCGAACAAAACGGTAGAAATGGCGTGCGTTCCATTAGCAATAAGGGGCGAAACGATGGCGCTTTCGGTATGAAAAACGTCCGAAAAAAGTTGACAAAGCGTGTCTCTACCCGTGTCGTCGTAGCCGTAACCGCTCGTTCCTGCGAAATGTCGCAAAGCAATACGGTTAAGTTTGAACGCGCTAAGCACTTTGTTTTGGTTATAAAGCGCGATTTGGTCAATCTCGTTAAAGCGTTCCGCTAAATCTAATTCAGCCTGTTTAATAATTTCTTGAGCGGTCATATTAGTCCTCGTTATTCAAAAATTTAGTGATAATATCAAAAATTTCGTGCCTGTTTTCGTATTTTAGCCATACTTTTTTATCGCTTTTAATGGAGCGTAAAAAGGTCATTTGTCGTTTTGCGTAGTTTCTGGAAAGTTTTTTGATTTCTTCTTTCGTGCTTTCAAGGTCGGAAAATTGTCCGTCCAAAAACTGCAAAATTTGCTTGTAGCCGATTGCCTGCATGCTTTGATGCTCAGCGTAATCTTTGAGTGAAATTACCTCGTCGTAAAGCCCCAGAGCAAACATTTTGTCCACTCTTTTGTTGATGCGCTGATATAAAGCTTCGCGCTCCTCGTCCAAAATTACGAATAAATAGTCGTATTTGCACTCAGCGGTATTTGCGCTCTGACTTTTTGGCTTGCCCGTTACTTCGTAAATTTCAAGCGCTCGTATCGTGCGTTTAAGATCGTTTGGGCTGATTTTTTGCGCAGAATCGGGATCAATTTCAACGAGCTTTGAATAAACGTACTCGTTTCCTTTCTCGCTCGCAATTGCCTTCCATTTTTCGCGCACCTCGTCACTTCTGTCTGCGTCCGAAAAATTCATTCCGTTTATAAGCGCGTTAATATAAAGTCCCGTGCCACCTACTATGACGGGAAGCTTGTTTTGCGCGAGAATCCCGTCGATAACCGTCGTAGCGTCTTTAAGGTATTGCCCGACCGAATAACGCTTATCAGGTGCAACGATATCAAGTAAATGGTGCTTGACGCCTCGCATTTCCTCTGCGGTGATTTTACCCGTGCCGATATCTAAACGCTCGTAAATTTGCATAGAATCGGCGCTCACGACCTCACCGTTGAATTTTAGCGCGCAATCTACGCCTAAATCGGATTTTCCGACGGCCGTTGGTCCGCTAATTATAATAATTTTGTTGTTTACACTATTCTCTTGAACCATTTTTCAATCTCTTTTCGTGAAAGTTTTACGGCGATTGGACGTCCGTGAGGACAGAAAAGTTCGGATATTTGTGAGAAAATTTGCTCAACTAAAACGTTGATTTCTAATTGAGATAAATCGTCTTCGCCCTTTATTGCGGACTTACAAGCCGTTTGCATCAATACGCTATTTAGCTCGTCAGGAAGGAGTTTAGTGTCGTTATTTGCGCGCAAAAAGTCGCTGATAAACGACTGCGCGTTAAGTCCTACGCAACAAAGAGGCGTAGTTTTGAGTATAAAATCGTTGCCCTTCGATTCAAGGTAAAACCCAGCTCTATGGAGCGTGTCAAGATTGTTTTCAAGTACCTCTCTCTCCTGTGCGCTGACGCTAAATTTATAAGGAATAAGCATCGTTTGCACCGCGACGGAAGAATTATTATATTCGTCTACGAGTTTGTCGTAAAGCAGTTTTTCGTGCGCGGCGTGCTGGTCGATAAGACAAATATCGTTGCCGTATTCAACTATTATATAAGTATTGAAAATTTTACCCAAAACTTTTGGCGTAATTTTGACTTCAATGCTATCCTGGACGGGCTTGTTTGACAAGAAGGGTGACGGCGTAATCGTTGCGTACGACGGCTCGCGCACTTTCGTATCGTTAAAACTTGAGCGAGAAAATACTTTTTGCGTGGGAATATCGCCTAAAATTGAACTATCAATCTTTCTTTTAGGCTTGTCCTCAAAATAATCTTCTTGCGAAGTGTATTGCTTGATTTCCACGGGCGAGGCTTCGCTTTCGTCCTCTAAAAAGGCAGGAATCGTACGCTCAACGGGCTTTGACGGCACGTCAAAAGGTAAATCGCTTTGCTGTTCTTTTACCTCAAAAAAGTCAAAAACTTTAACTTTTGGCTCGTCAAAATCCTCTCGTATATCTTTTGGAACGGATACGGCGTCTAATACTTGCGTTCTTATAGTGTCGGCAACTATCTTTTTGATAAGCCCGGGAATTGCAAACTTCACTTCCATTTTGTTGGGATGAACGTTTACGTCTACCATATCGTACGGAATGGTCAGATGAAGTACGTAAGTTGGGAATTGTCGTTTCATTAAATATTTTTGATAACAGCCGTATACCGTATAAGAAACGTCGTCGTTTTCTACGAATCTACCGTTAATAATAAGCGTTTGAAAAGACTTAGAATGCTTTGTAAAAGAAGGTTTATTGATATAACCACTCAGTACTATGCCTGACATAGTACTGTTAATTTTAAGCATATTTGCCATATAATCGCTGCCGTATACGGCGCTTATTGCGCTTTCTAGTCCGTTTCCGCTAGATGAATAGATATTTTTGCCGTTTGCCGTATAATGGAAGGAAACGGTAGGATTTGCCAAAATGAACTTTGAAACGAGCGTGGAAATAGCGTTTTCCTCTGTGCTTTCCTTTGCTAAAAATTTCTTGCGAGCAGGAATACGCTCGAAAAGATTTTCCACCAGTACGCTCGTGCCTTGCGGAGCGCCCATCTCACCAAAGTCGACTTCTACTCCGTTATCAATAATATATTGCGTGCCTAGATCTGCGTCGCGCGTACGAGTAACCATAGTAACCCTTGCAACCGACGCAATCGACGGGAGCGCTTCGCCACGGAATCCAAGCGTAGAAATTTGATCAAGGTCGCTAATATCCTTTATCTTGCTCGTTGCGTGTGCCATAAACGCAGTTTTAACGAAAGCGCTTGCAATGCCCTTACCGTTATCGGAGACGCGTATGCTTTCTATCCCACCGCCCTTCACGGCAACGGAAATTGCCGTAGCGCCAGCGTCTATTGCGTTTTCAACTAGTTCTTTAACGATAGAACTGGGCCTGTCAACGACTTCGCCAGCGGCTATGCGGTTAAAAACCGATTTGTCTAAAACTTTAATTTCTGTCATTGTCTATCTTCTCCCGTAAGTCGTAAAGAACGTCAAGTGCTTTTCTTGCGGTAAGATTATCCATATCAAGCTCTTTAATAATAGAAATAATCTCGTTGTTCGAGTTGTTGCTAAAAATAGATAACTGATAATTCGTGTTTTCCTGCTCTTTTCTTGCGATATCCGATTTTTCCAACTTCTTAAGTAGCTCTTTCGCCTTTTTAAGTACGGACTCAGGCAGTCCTGCAAGTCCTGCTACTTCAATACCAAAGCTCTTATTTGCGCTACCACGCATAAGCTTACGCATAAATACGATTTCACCGTGGAATTCGCGAACTGTCATTTTGTAGTTTTTTAAGCCCTCGTATACGCCCTCAAGCTCGGTTAATTCGTGATAGTGCGTGGAAAAAAGTGTTTTTGCCTTGATTTTCGTGGACAAAAATTCAATGATCGACCAAGCGATGCTTAGTCCGTCGAAGGTCGCAGTTCCCCTGCCGATTTCGTCAAGCAAAAGCAAGCTGTTCTCCGTAGCGTTTTCCAAAATATTTGCAACCTCGGACATTTCCACCATAAAGGTACTTCTGCCGGTAGAAAGGTCGTCGCTCGCGCCTACTCGTGTGAAAATCTTATCAACAGGGCAAATTTGCGCCTTTTTAGCAGGCACGTAGCAACCCGTGTGCGCCATAATAACGATTAAAGCAACTTGGCGCATATAGATACTTTTACCAGCCATATTTGGTCCGGTAATAAGCATAGTACGGTCTTCGTCGTCGTTTAGGAAAGTGTCGTTAGGGACGAAGTTCTCCGTACCGATAAGCTTTTCAACGACGCAATGTCTACCCTCAACGATATGGATTTGTTTAATATCGTCGCCGATTTCAGGTTTAACGTAACCTTTATTTTGCGACACGACGTAATGTGAAGTAAGACAGTCTAAAATAGCTACGTTATGAGCAGCGCTGATAATATCGTCAACGTGCTCCTTGATTTTCTCAACGATACTTTCAAAAAGAGCAAGCTCACGATTTTTTGCGTACTCTTCCGCGTTAAGAATTTTGGATTCAAGCTCCTTTAATTCTTCGGTCACGTAGCGTTCGCCGTTAGCAATAGTCTGACGGCGTACGTAACGGTAAGGAACGAGGTCCGTTTGCGTTTTTGATACCTCACTATAATATCCGAAAACTCTGTTGTAGGAAATTTTAAGGTTTTTAATTCCCGTCAAAGTTTTCTCGTTTTCCTCCATCGCTTTAAGTAGTTCCTTGGAGTTAGAGTGCATATCGCGGTATTCGTCAAGCTCAGCGTCAAAGCCCGACTCAATAATACCTCCGTCGCGCGGAATGGACGCGGGCGACTGCTTTATCGCAAAGCAAATAAGATCGGCAAGCTGAGTAAAGTCCGCTACGTTTTTGGCGAGCGAAGAAATATATTCGTTGTCTACGCCCACGCATTTGGGGAGAACGTCGTAACTTAGAACTTTAAGAGAATCGCCTAACGCACGCGTGTCTTTTGGAGAAATATTGCCGTAAGACGCACGAGTTGCAATACGCTCTAAATCGTAAACTTTTTGTAAGTTTTCAAGCAAGAATTGCGCAAAATTCTTGTTTTTAGTCAAAAATTCAACGGCGTTAAGACGCTTATTTATCTCTACGCAGTTACGAACGGGGCGTTCAATCCATTTTTTGAGCAGTCTTGCGCCCATGCCCGTCGAGGTATTGTTCATAAACCAGTAAAGCGTGCCCTTGCTTTTATTTTCAAGCGCGGAAGAAACGAGCTCAAGAGTTCTTCTTGCGTTAGAGTCAATACCCAAATAGTCGTCGGAGTTTTCAAGCTTGGACTCTTTAAGGTAAGAAAGCGAGCGTTTTTGCGTGCTTTCAAGATATTTCAACAGCGCACCTGCCGAGCAAACGCAAAGCTTTTTGTCGCCAAAGCTCTTCCACTCACGCATATTTTCTTTGAGGTATGCGCTTGCATTTTCGTACTCAAACGCGTACTCGTCGTAAGAAGAAAAGGGACAAACGCCACCGAATTTTACGACGGAAAGATTGACGGACTGCGCTAACATTTCACCGTTACAAATAATTTCGGACGGGTTAATTCGCGAAAGAAGCTCGTTAAGATGCAAACCAAGCTGAGCCTCAATTTGAATATGGTTAAATTCGCCCGTGGAAATATCAACCCACGAAACGCCTACCGCGCTACCTTGCATATAGATAGACATAAGATAGTTGTTTGACTTTTCGTCAAGCATCGTGTCGTCAATTTTCGTTCCGGGAGTAACCTCGCGCACGATTTTACGCTCAACTAATCCTTTTTGATCGCCGGGCTTTGTGACTTGCTCGCAAATAGCGACTTTGTATCCCTTTTCCAAAAGTTTAGCAAGGTAATTATCTACTGCGTGATACGGCACGCCACACATAGGCGCGCGCTCACTAAGTCCACAATCTCTGCCCGTCAAGGTCAGTTCAAGCTCACGGCTTACGGTGATAGCGTCGTCGAAAAACATCTCGTAAAAGTCGCCCAGACGATAGAAAATTATCGTATCCTTGTACTGCTCCTTCAGCTGCATATATTGTTGCATCATTGGTGATAAAGCCATTATTTTACGAGTTCTCCTTTCAGTTGATTGTTCTTCGTTGCCGTGATTTTTACGGGCACGAACTTACCTACGATATCATCTGCGCTTGCAAAGGAAATCGCCTTTTCGCACGAGGATTTTCCCTTTGCCTTGCCGTTTTTCCACTCGTCGCAAAGTACTTCGTAAGTTTTTCCAACGCATTTAGTCGCCTCTTCGTTGCCTATTTCAAATTGTAGGTCGATAAGTCGCGAAATGCGATCTTTTTTGATTTTGATATCCACTTGCTCCATTTTGTCAGCAGGCGTTCCGGACCTGCGCGAATAAATAAAGGTAAACAGATTATTGTACCCAACGCGTTTTACGACGTCCACCGTTTCAAGAAAATCTTCTTCCGTTTCGGTGGGAAATCCTACCATAATATCGCTGGAAAGCCCAACGCCCGGGATATACTTTCTTATCATATCAATCTTGTTTAAGTAGTCTTTTTTAGTGTAGCGACGGTTCATAAGCGCCAAAATCCTGTCGCTACCTGCTTGAATGGGAAGATGGATATAATCAGCGAGTTTTTCTGACGAAGAGATAACTTTAACTACGTCTTCTGATAAATCTTTGGGGTGTGAGGTCATAAAACGCACTTTGAATTTTCCGTCAAGATTAGCGATTTTGTCAAGTAGATTTGCAAAATTGACTTCTTTATCTGCCAAATCGTTTCCGTAGGAGTTTACGTTTTGACCAAGTAGCGTAATTTCTTTGTATCCCTCGCCGATAAGTCGCTTTACGTCGTCAAGGATAACGCTTTCGTTACGACTTCTCTCTCTACCGCGCACGTAAGGAACGATACAGTACGAGCAAAAATTATTACATCCGTACATAATATTTACCCAAGCGTTTACTCCGCTCGTGCGATAAACGGGTACGTTTTCCACCACTTCGCCTTCGCTATCCCAAACCTCTCCTATGTATTTTTTACTATCAAGCAAATCAAGATAATCGCCGAATTTATGAAGGTTATGCGTGCCGAAAATTATATTGATAAACGGGCAACGCTTTTTAAGTGCTTGCTCCGCGCCCGGTTTTTGAGCCATACAACCGCAAACGGCTACTTTAAGGTCGGGTTTGCTTTCTTTAAGCTTTTTAACGATTCCTAAATTTCCAAGCACTCTATATTCAGCAGTCTCTCGTACGCAACAGGTGTTGAAAACTACGATATCGCATTCTTCAAGCGTATTTGCCTCCGTATATCCGTGCTCACGCAAAATACCCGCGAGCTTTTCGGATTCGTGGACGTTCATCTGGCAACCGTATGTATTTATAAAGTATTTTCCGCGCATATTTGCCTCCAAAATAATATTATAACTTATTTTTTCAAAAAAGTATAGCAAATCGAGGCAATTAGTGTATTTATAAATTAAATATAAATATATAGGGCAAAATAACCGTATGAAAAAGTTTAAGAAAATTTTGATAGCGTCGTTAGTTGTTTTTATAAGTTTGAGTTTGGCACTTGCGGTGGGGCTTGCCGTTTTGCTCGAGCCAAACGTAAAAATTAGCGGTTTTGCCACGCTCGATATTCAAAAATTAGAAAATCTTAAGAAAAATTCGTTGTTTTATTATGCTGACGGCGAAAAAATTGCTGACGGAGCTCAAAATCGTGAGTACGTAAGTTTAAGCGAAATCCCCTCTCACGCTCAAAACGCGTTCATTGCCGTTGAAGATAAACGCTTTTATTCGCACAACGGAGTTGATTATATTAGAGTTTTGGGTGCGATAAAAAACAACCTTATTTCTAATTCGTTTAAGGAAGGTGCGTCCACGATTTCTCAACAATTAATTAAAAATACGCACTTAAAAAGTGAAAAAACTTTGTCACGAAAGGTGCAAGAAATACGAATTGCACGAAGTTTAGAACGAATTTACGATAAAAACGAAATTTTGGAAATGTACTTAAATGCGCTCAATTTTGGCGGAAATATTTACGGTATAAAAAGCGCAAGCAAGGCGTTTTTTGATAAAGAAGTCAAAAATTTGTCCGTAAGCGACGGTGCTACTTTAGCAGGAATAATCAATAGTCCGACTAATTTAAATCCTTTTTCTCATTATGAAAAGTGCAAAAACCGTAGAGATTTGGTGCTAAAGAGAATGTACGAACAAAAGTCGATAAATAAATCAGACTACGAAAATGCGAAAAATAGCGAAATTGAACTTGCAAAACGAAATATTTTCGTCAATCAATATATAAACGGCGCGCTTGACGAGGCAAGCAGAATTTTAAACAAAGAGAAAAACGAAATACTGCTTCACGACTATAAAATCAAAACTTATTGCAATGAAAAGCTGCAAAGCTTTGCACAAGAAATCGTAAATGCGAATAAGATCAAAAACGCTGATATTAGCGTAAGCGTCGTAAGTAACTTATCGGACGAGGTTTTGGCGTTTGCATCAACGGATAATTTAGACGCGGTAACTCTTTGCCGTCAGCCGGGCTCAACGCTAAAGCCATTTGCTTCCTACGCGCCTGCACTTGAAAAAAATCTAATTTATCCGTGCAGTAAAATTTTAGACGAGCGCACGAATTTTAACGGGTATTCGCCAAAAAATTATAAGGAAAAATACTATGGTTATATCAGCGCAAAAAAGGCACTTGCTCTATCGCTTAACGTTCCGTCAGTAAAGCTTTTAGAAAGTGTAGGCGTAGAAAATTCACTTTACTTTATGCGAAAAATTGGGTTAAATATAGCGCCTTCCGATAATGAATTATCGCTCGCGCTTGGGGGTGTTTTTGACGGAATTACGCTTAATGGTTTGTGCGACGCGTATAAAACTTTGGCTAAAAATGGCGTTTATAACAAGTCAAATTTTCTAAAAGAAATAGTTGACAAGAACGGAAAAGTATTATTTAGAAGTAAAACGAATAAAGGGGTAAGAAGTATGGGCGACGATACTGCTTTCTTGATTAGCGATATGCTGAACGAGTGCACGAAGTCGGGAACGGCAAAGAAAATCGGATATGAGTTTGACAACGTTTGCGCCAAAACGGGCACGGTAGGAAACAAAAACGGCAACACGGATGCGTACTGCGTGGCTTATACTCCGCGCTACACCGTAGCGGTTAGAATTAACGCTAAAAACGGATTAATGGACAACAAAATTTCGGGAGGAAATTTACCCACTCGCCTTGCCGTTTCGTTATTAAAATTTCTAAACGACGATAGTCAATTTACCGTTCCAAGTAGCGTAATTAGCGTAGATATCGACGGACGAATTTACGAAAAAAATAATGAAGTTCTGATCGCGGACGGAGATACATTGCCAAAAGATAGAATTCGTATGTTTTTCAGCAAAAAAAATATGCCACGGCAAAAATATACCGTGACATATCAAAGAAGAAGCATATTAGACGATTTTGATAATTTCGAGATTGTCGATAGCCTCGTCGATTAGTTTATCCCAATCTGGAATGCGATTTTCCTCGTGCTCAGCCCTCTTTAGCGTGGGGTGAGTTACGGGCGCGTCGGGCAAAAATACCGTACAGCAATCTTCGTAAGGAAGAATGGACGTTTCAAACGCACCGATTTTTTTTGAAATATCAATAATTTCGTCCTTATCCATACCGATTAGCGGACGGAATACGGGTAAAGATTGAATAGTTGAATTAGTTACGAAAATACTTTCAAGCGTTTGGCTGGCAACCTGACCTAAGCTTTCGCCGTTTACGATACAACCGCAATTTCTCTTAATCGCTACTCTTTCCGCAATTCGCATCATAAATCTGCGTACGAGCGTAATCATATACGAGGTATCGCAGTTGCGGTGAATTTCCTCTTGGATTTTGGTAAATGGAATGCAAACGAGGTTGATTTCGCCCGTGTAATCGGAAATAATATTCGCTAAATCCACTACTTTTTGTTTAGCAAGCTCACTCGTGTAAGGATAGGAATGGAAATGGATCGCGTCAATGGAAAGACCGCGCTTTGCCATCATATAACCGGCTACGGGTGAATCGATACCGCCCGAAAGCATAAGCATTCCTTTTCCACCGCAACCTACCGGCATACCGCCAGCACACGCAATTTTGTCAATGTATACGAACGAGCCACCGTCCTCGCGAATATCGATATTTACGATAAAGTCAGGATTGAATAAATCAACGGAAATGCCGGGAAATTTACTCAAAAGCATTCCGCCGATATGACGGGAAAGTTCAACCGAGTTAAGCGGAAAGGTTTTATCTGCACGGTTTACCGTAACGCGAAATTTACCGTATTCTTTACAAATTCCTTTTGCCGTTCTTGCGATGTCTTCTACGGTTGATTCACAGCAATGCGCAACGGAAATTGAGTGAATTCCAAAAACCTTTTGCAATCTCTCAATGATGTCGTTTTCCACTTCAAGACTGTAATTTTGTATTACGTATCTACTTCTCTTATACAAAAATTCGTACTCGATTCCATCAAGTTTTTTCTTGATATTATTAATAAGTTTGTTCTCGAAAAACTTGCGGTTTTTGCCTTTGAGGTGAATTTCGCCGTAGCGAATAAGTATTACTCTATCCAATGTTGTGTCCTCTTAATTTGGTAATATTTTTGTCAATGATTCGTACGGCTTGACGTATATCTTCGTCGCTCGTTTGCGGGCTAAGACTGATTCTTATCGCGCCGTCAATTTGTCTTTGGGTAAGTCCCATTTCGCTTAGTACTCTGTTTCCGCTATGGTGACTTGCACACGCTGAGCCTCGACCTATAATTACGCCGTCGTCAGCACACATAGTTTGAAGTATTTCCGCTTTCGTATTAAGCGCTACTACCGTTACGATCGAATGTGAACGAGTTGCACTTTCAGATAAAATAGTTACGTCGTCAATTTCTTTGAGTAAATTCACGAGCAGGTCACGACGCTTAAGCATTTCTTCACTACTACTTTGAGCATAAATTTGCGTAGCCTTTGCAAGCGCTACTATTCCACCTACGTTTTCCGTGCCCGAGCGCATTCCGCTTTCCTGTCCGCCTCCAAATAAAAGGGGCTGGAGTTTTATTTTGGAGTTAACGTAAAGTGCGCCTATGCCTTTTGGTGCGCCTATTTTGTGACCGCTGATGCTATAAAGGTCGACGCCCAATTTTTTTACGGAGCAATTCGTTTTCAAATACGCTTGTACTCCGTCAGAGTGCATAATAACGTTTTTGTTTTTCGCTTTGACTGCCCGAGAAATACTTTCAATATCGTTAATTACGCCCGTCTCGTTTGAGGTATGAATGACTGAAACGAGGCAAGTATTTTCGTCTACGAGCGATAAAAGCGCAGGGAGCGAAACCGTGCCGTCGCTGTTGAGGGGCGCAAAGCGCACGTCAAACCCCTTATTTTTAAGGTTTTTAGCGCACTCGTAAACGCAAGCGTGCTCACCGCTACTTACTACGAGATTACCGCGCTTATTCTTAAATCCGCTCGTAAGCGCCCAGTTGTTTGACTCGGTAGCGCACGAAGTAAAATAAATTTCGTTGGGTGCGCATCCAAGTTTTTGAGCAATTACCGCGCGCGACTCGGATATTAATTTTTTAACTGCCAGGGCGTCTTTATAAGTTGACGAAGGATTGAAAAAGGTATTTGAATATACTTCTTTCATTGCCTCTATCGCCTCGTCGTAAACGCGCGTCGTGCCGGCGTTATCAAGATAAATCATATTTTAGTCCTTATTTTTCTTTTGAAGTTTGAGTGCGTACGCTTTGAACGAATCGTCCAAAACGGTAGGATGCAAAGCGCGTTTGAGGTTCATGACGAATTCGGGATCGGATTCAACGAAAATCAATTTTTTCTCGCCGTCACGGTTTAATAAAATATACATAACGTCGTAGTCATTGCAAAATGCGGGTACGCGCTTAACGTCCTTGTCTGAATCGTAGCGGTCAAAGGTTTCGCCGTCTACGAAACCTATCGACGCTATAGCAGACGTTGGTGTTTCGATAAGCTTTTTTCTCTTTTTACGGTTGTAAACGCTAACGATTCTGAACGTATCGCCCAAAATAAAATAGTCGTATTCTACGTTAAGATTGCGAAGAAGTCTATACACTACGAACTCACCTGCTATCACAAACGCAAGCAAGGATAACATAAATACCGTGACGATAATATTGTCCACTTCTACGAAATTGATGAACACCAGAACAATTAAAAATATCATAACGTAGCCAATAATTTTGAGCACGTTAAGAACGATATTGCGCTTTTTGTGTTTGTCAATACTTTCGTTAGCGACGTTTTTTTCATAATAAATTTCCATTTTTGTACCTCTCGTACGATTATAACATAAAATACTAATAAAGAAAACTTTTTTGCACGAAATTTCCGTGAAATTATTTGATCGTGGCAATGGTAACGCCGTTATCACCTTCGCCGTATCGTCCGTAACGGAATTCCAGCACGAAAGGATTTGTTTTCAAATACGCCTGTACGCCTTTACCTAACGCGCCCGTGCCTTTTCCGTGAACGATTCGTAGCTGTTTTGCGTCGTTTTCGTTCGCCATAGACAAAATTAGCGGTTCAATAACCTCAATCGCTTCGCTAACCGTCATGCCAAGTAGCATAACTTCCCTTTCGCTAAATCCCGACGACGCACGTTCGCCCTGCGTTACTTTTTTTTGCGACGGTTGGGGCTTTTGAGCGGGTTTAGGTTGCTTTCCTAAATCGGAAAACGAAATTTTCATCTTAATTGCACCCACCTGTACTTCTGCCTGCTCGCGTTTTTCATTAATTGAGCGTATCGTAGCCGTAGCACCGATGGATTTTACCACCACTTTTGCGCCTACTTTGATTTCGCTTTTATCTAACTGCTCGCAATCAACCGTAATATTATTACTATTCATTGAATAATTGAGGTCGTTTAGTTCGTTACGCAGTTTTTTAGCTTCTAAAAGCATTGCTTCGGTAATGGATTCTTGCATCATATCGTTAAGCTGATCGATAATCTCGTTTGCACGCTCGGTGGCGTTTGCAACGAGGCGTTTCGTCTCAACGGACGCGTTACTTCTGATTTTTTCTTCAAGAGCGTCAATTTGCGACTTTTTAAGCGCTACTTCGCTCTTTTCAACCTGAACGGTTTCGCGTAATTTGCGCGTTTTTTCAAGCTCGTCCGTTGCCTCTTTTCTTATCCTTTCGGCGTTATGAAGAATTTTCTCGAACTTGATTTTGTCGCTAGAGAGCGCGTTGTACGCGTAAGAAATGACCTTATTATTAAGCCCTAATCTTTTTGCAATATTAAGCGCGTTGCTGGTACCCGGCATACCGATTACTAATCTAAAGGTAGGAGACAAGGTCTTTTCGTCAAACTCCATACACGCGTTTTCCACGCGTTTAGAGGATAGAGCGTATTCTTTTAATTCGCCGTAATGCGTAGTTAAAATTGCGCTGGCGTTTACGCTTTCAATATATTTTACAATTCCTATCGCAAGTGCTGCTCCTTCGTCGGGATCAGTTCCGCCTCCTACTTCGTCAAGAAGTACGAGTGAATTTTCGTTCATATTGTCCGTAATTTCAATAAGCGATTTTACGTGTGACGAAAAGGTAGAAAGCTCGTTTTCAATACTTTGCTCGTCGCCTATGTCGCAGAAAATTGAGTCAAATAAATAAACGCTTGCTTCCGTACAGGGAAGATAAAGTCCAAAGTAAGCCATAAGACAAAAAAGTCCCGTGGTTTTTAAGCAAACGGTTTTTCCGCCCGTGTTAGGACCGGTAATAAGAAGCACCGAATACTCTCCGCCAAGTGAAATGTTTACGGGGACGACTTTTTCTTTGTCTATTAGCGGATGGCGTGCATTTTTGAATAAAAGTTGTTTTTTAGTGTTAAAAACGGGTAAAATTCCGCGAATTTTCGTCGAGTACTTCGCCTTGCATAGTATTATATCAAGGGTTGTGCACACGTTTTGACACAAATATAGCGATTCTAATTGACAAGCAATGCGTTTTGTGAAGTCTTCGAGGATTCTTTCTACCTCTGCTTGCTCTTCAGCTATGGTTTCACGCAGTTCATTATTTAGTTCTACGATTGCAAAAGGCTCAATATAAACGGTTGACCCAGTTGCTGATTTATCGTGTACTAATCCTTTTACTTCGCCTCTACATTCTGCTCTGACGGGAAGAACGTATCGACCTTCTCTTACGGTCACGAGATTATCTTGAAGATATTTTGAAAAATCGTTGCCACGAGTGTAGCTTGCTAATTTATCTTTAAGTTTTGCGTTTATGTTTTGAATTTTACGACGAAGTCCGTACAGTTTATCACTCGCCTTGTCGCTCATTTCAAATTCACTTAAAATACAGTCGGTAATTTCTTTTTCTAAATATCTGTCAATATTCGCACCTTCTACTATCGTTTTGAGCTCAACGATATCGTCGGGTGCGTCCAGTACGGTAGATTTTGCAATTCTCGCCGCTTTTATTAGTCGAGCAACCTTAAGAAGTTCGCCCATACTAAGCGTTGCGCCCACTCGAGCGCGCTCAAGCGTTTCACTTACGTCGTCAAAAGATGATAACGGATTCATTAAATATTTATTAATGAGTAAGTCGCCCTCTTTCGTTAAAGTTAGGTCACGCTGAATTTGAGCATAGTCAAACGAGGGCTGTGAATTCATTAATTGAACTCTCGCCCTTGCGGAGACCGCGCACGCAGCTACACTCTCTTTGATTTTATCAAATTCTAACAGATCAAAAACTTTCTTGCTTACCATATTACTGTAATTTTTTGTTAAAATATCCCTTAGTTTTATTTTGGATAAGATCCGCATTGCTTTTTATTGAAAGTAAAACGGTTTCAATTTGTCGTGACGGCGTGCCTACTAAATCGATGAAAATTTTATCGAATTTATCCAGCGAGGATAACGCGCTTACTGGTACGCAGTTGTGCATTTGCCAGTAACAGCGATTTCCTATCCGATAATTTCGCATAAGAAAATCGTTCCCATTTTCATCCGTATAAGTAAGCGATTGACCACTACAATGCTCGCATTTTCCACTTAGCGTGATTTTAGGACAATGCGCGAAGGTCATAACGGGATTGTAGCCGTACGCGTAAGCAAAATTCTCGCCAAAATTTTTACCGTCGTACTCTATTGACATGATGCATTTTGGAGAATCGGGATTAATAATGTTCATTCCAATTCCAAGCAAAATATTCTTATTTTTTGCAATTTCGTAGCCGTACGCGTTATTTATAATCACGTTTTTAATGAATTTACTATCTAAAATTTCTTTTAACTGAGTTATATCGTCGTCACGTGCAATTGTGGGTAAAACTAAAATGCCCCTCTCGCCCAAAATTTTCATATCCTCAATGATTTTTTGAGTGTAAAACTGAGGATAATACGCAATATAATCAAAATCGTTTAACTTTTCAAGCAAAGTTATATCGTCAATCTGAACGATTTTTGCCTTTTTCTTGGTGGTAAACTGCGAAAAAACAACGGGTTTTTGCTCCGAAAGTCTATTTTTAAGGCAATTTCGTTGCTTTTCTTGGGTTTGTTTTTCGTTATAACCGTCTAAAACGTCGTTATAAATCGTTAAATAAACGTTACGTCTGAACTCGTTTAGTTTGGATTTGGGGATAAAAATATCCTCTTCACTATAAAAGTTAAGCGAATCTAATCTAAATTCACTATCGCCCGTTTTAGAAAAGCAGTCGATAAAATCGTTTTTTGTAAGCGGTTTGTTTTGTGCTGGCAAAACGATTTCGTCTGAATAAATTACGCAAGCTTTATTTAAGTATTCAGCGTTTGCAATAAGCTTTCCTTCGTCGTGATATAAGTATAACTGAACGCCTATTTTTTTCTCTCTTGAAGAAATTTCCTTCATTAGTGCGCTATCAGTCGTAATATAAACTTCGTCGCCTACTTTGACGCTACCCGAAAAGCCTACTTGATAACCACTTTGCGAAACGGACGCCGAGCCAACCTCTACGCTCTTTCTTATAAATTTTAAGCCGTCGCCTTCGTTGAGCTTTTTGTTTAATTTAAGGCTTGCTTTGTCTTGAGTTAATCTTTCTACCGTGCCTATTTTTTCGCCGATATGTCCTTGAATTGACGGATAAACTATGGGCGGAGTATGATTTTGTAAATACGCTTGACAGTAATCACCGCGGTTAAATAAGCGTTTTACGTTGCTATCATTTGGCGATAATCCGTCTAAAATATCGTTATAATGTTTTAACGTACCGCCTACGTATTCGGCGCGACGCATTCTTCCCTCAATCTTAAAGGACGTTATGCCTGCATCAATTAACTCCTTAATTTTGGTAGACATATTTATGTCTTTTGCGGACAAAAGGTATCCACTTGATTTTCCGCAAGTATATTTCTTACGGCAAAACTGTAAACATTTTCCTCTGTTTCCGCTCAGTCCCGACGCCATTGAGGAAAGATAACAATTGCCTGAAAAAGCGATACAAAGTGCACCGTGAATAAAATATTCTATTTCAAGATTAGTGTTCTCTTTTATTTTCTTAATGTCTTCAAGGCTCGTTTCGCGCGAAAGAACGATTCTTGAAACGCCTAAGCTTTGTGCGTATAGCGCTCCTTCAAGATTGTGAATACCTGCTTGCGTACTTAGGTGCACTACTATGTCTGGCATAGTACTATGCAAATGCTTAATAAACGCAATATCTTGTATAATAAATGCGTCTACGCCTACACTATTTGCATATTTTATCAATTCACACGCTTGATCGTATTCAGACGGTTTTAAGATAATATTTACCGTCAAATACACTTTCACGTTAAAAAGATGGCAGTAATTTACTGCTACTTTAAGAGATTCGTTATCAAAATTATTAGCTTTTGCGCGTGCGTTAAAACCAGCGCCACCCAAATATACTGCGTTAGCGCCGTTTATCACAGCAGCCCGCAGACTGTCCATGTTGCCTGCGGGCGCTAATATTTCTAAACGTTCTCTATTCTCTATCACTATCTAAGCTTTGCTCCAAACTTTTTGTTAAGCGCATCCATAACTGCATTCATACACTCCTGAATTTGCGCGTCGACGAGAGTTTTTTCATCAGAGCGAAGTTTCAAGCTAAACGCCACGCTCTTATATCCACTTTCAATTTGCTCACCCTTATAGATATCGAAAAGTTTTACCGTATAACACAGGGGGTGCGCAGACTTAATACACTCAATCATCTCACCCACCGTGTATTCGTCCTTAACGATTACCGCGAGGTCGCGATCAACCAAGGGGAATTTGGGAAGGGATTTGAAAGGTACTAAATCTTTTTCAATATTGATAAATCCGCTTAAATCGATTTGAGCGACGTAAACGTCAGCGGAAATTCCGTAATTATCAGCAACGGTTGGGTGAATTTTACCAAAAGAGCCGAACACTTTTCCATCACAGACCAAATCAGCGCCAATTCCGGGATGGAGATAAGGCGCACTCGTGCGAACGATCGAGTAATCCACTCTGCCGTCAAGCACTTTTTCTACGCCGTATTTAATGGTATAGAAGCTTTCTTCTTTACCCGTGTAAACGATACAAAGCGTGTCGTTTTCGTAAGGAAGTTCGGTTACTGGCAAGGATTTAGGAATATACGCCTTCGCAATTTCAAATCCGCGGAAGTCACCGTTTTTACGGCTTTGATTAGTGTAAACGCTATCAAGCAAGCTACCAACGAGCTGCGTTCTCATCACCGAGAATTCCTCACTCAAGGGATTGATAATTCTGATGGTGTTGCGCTCGGGAGCGTTTTCCGCGTAGCAAAGAAGGTCGTATTGCTTTTGGTTAATGAACGAATAAGTAAAACATTCGTACGCACCCAAAGCAACCATAGTATTTTTAATGCTTGCGATATTCTTTTGGCGAACGGTCATTCCACCTACCGTGGGCTGAGCGTCCTTAATAAAGTCCTCGGTAAGCGAATCATAGCCGTAGAAACGGATAATCTCTTCCGCCAAATCGGTATAGTTGTCAATATCTTCTCTGAAAAGCGGAACTTTGCATACCAAAGTATTGCCCTTTTCCTCCACTTCAAATTCAAGCGAAGTAAGAGTTTCCACCATCTTTTCTTGCTCAACGACGATACCAAATAGGTCGTTGATTCTGTCGGACGTCGTGGTAATAACCTTAATTTCAGGCTTTTGTACGCCGTCACCGGTTGAAAGATCGGTAACCTTACCTGCGCCAAGCTGTGCAAAAAGTGCAAGCGCACGTTCTCTGCCAAGCTCTACGCTATTCCAGTCTACACCTTTTTCGTATCTTGCGGACGAGTCGGAGCGAAGTCCGATAGCGCGCGAGGTTGCACGAATGTTTTCCTTTGCAAAACGAGCCGCCTCGAGGAAACAAACTTTGGTTTCGTCGTTAATTCCGCTGTACTCGCCACCCATAACGCCTGCAATAGCCAACGCCTTGTTTTTATCAGCAATAACGAGCATTTTTTCGTTCAAAGAATACTCTTTTCCATCCAAGGCAACTATTTTTTCGCCGTTTTTAGCACGTCTTACGTCAATATACTCGTCAATAAAGCTTACGTCAAACGCGTGAAGAGGCTGACCGATTTCCATTAAAACGTAGTTCGTGATATCTACGATATTGTTAATCGCTCTGATTCCTACGTTGCGCAGTCTATCACGCATCCACTTGGGCGAAGGTTCGATTTTAATATCAGTAATAAGTCTACCCGTGTAAAGCGAGCAAAGCTCTTTGTTCGAAATCTTAGCCTGAGGAATAGTCAAGTCACTCTTATATGCAGTATATTCGAGCGAAGGTTTTTTGGCAACCTGCCCAAAAAGCGCCGCGATTTCACGCGAAAGTCCGTAAACGGACTGGCAGTCGGGTCTGTTTGCAGGGATAGAAATATCAAAAACGTACTCGTTAAGTCCAAGCGTTTCTTTAATATCCTGACCGATAACCGTGTCAGCGGGAAGAATCAAAATTCCGTTTACCTCTGCTCCCTCGATAACGCTATCGTCAATCATAAGCTCCGAGCCCGAGCAGAACATTCCGTAGCTCATTACGCCACGCAAAGGACTTGCGAGAATATGTTTTCCGGTAGGAAGATGCGAGTCGTCAAGCGCTACGGGCACTTTGTCGCCAACGGCAACGTTAGTAGCAGCCGTAACGATAATAATAGTTTCATTGCCCATATTAACGGTACAAACTTGAAGTTTATCAGCGTCAGGGTGCTTTTCGATATTTACGATCTGACCTACTTTAACGTTTTCAATGTTTTCACCCGTGTAAATAATTTCCTCTACTTCAAAACCGATTCCGAGAAGTTTATCAGCAAGCGCCTTAGGCTCAATATCAATATCTACGTAATCTTTTAACCAATTAAGCGGTAATTTCATAGTTTCTCACCTCAATTAAACTGTTTAAGGAAACGAATATCGTTCTCAAACTCAAGTCGCATATCGTTAATGCCGTGGCAAATGGTCGTAATTCTGTCAAGACCGATTCCAAATGCAAAGCCCGTAAATTCGTCAGGATTGATGTCGCAAGTAGCCAAAACGTTACGATTTACTATACCTGCGCCCAAAATTTCAATCCAGCCAGTACCCTTACATACGCGGCAGCCCTTTCCGCCACAGTACGGACAAGACGCGTCCACTTCTACGCTGGGCTCGGTAAAGGGAAAGTACGACGGACGGAAACGGATTTGCGTTTTTTCGCCAAAGAAACGTTGAGCAAACTTTGCCAAAATTCCTTTAAGGTCGCACATAGTAATATGCTTGTCCACGACGAGTCCTTCGATCTGATGGAACACGGGCGAATGTGTAGCGTCCACATCGTCAGAACGGAAAACTCTGCCGATATTTATCATTTTAAGAGGAGGCTTTTTATTCTCCATATATCTGATCTGACCAGCAGAAGTTTGCGTACGGAGCAAAATACTGTCAGTAACGTAGAAAGTATCTTGCATATCGCGCGCAGGATGGTTTGCAGGAACGTTAAGCGCCTCAAAGTTATAGTAATCGGTTTCAATTTCTGGGCTGTCAAGCACGGCGAACCCAAGCGAAGTAAAGAAGTCGATTACGTCGTTTTGCATTTGAGTCAAGGGATGAAGTCCGCCTAACTTCTTGTCGCTACCCTCGATAGTGATATCAATCTTCTCTTCTTCCAGCTTTTTAGCAAGCTCAAGGTCGTGAAGATACTTAAACTTCGCGTCAAACGCCCGTTCAATCTCCACTCTCGCCTCGTTTACGAGTTTACCTGCAAGCGGTCTATCTTCGGGCGACAAGTCTTTCATATTACGAAGAATGCCCGTAAGCTCGCCACTTTTGCCCAAAATCTCGACTTTTACCGCAGCCAAGTCCTTGTTATTGTCCGCTTTGTCAATTGCAAGCAAAGCGCGCGCGGTAATGTCCTTAAGTTTTTCTTTCATTTACGCCTCCAAAATAGGATAAGTTTTCTTTATAAAAAAATAAACCCCGAGAATAAATCTCGGGGCGTCAATAACGCTGTACCACCCAAGTTCGTTAAAACGAAAGTTTTAACCTCTTGAAACCTATAACGCGGTTAAACGGACGAGCCTAATATCAGCACGCCGACTACTGTGGTGAAAATCTCCTTACGCGTGCACCCTTTCAGCAAAACGGGCGCTCTCTGTCGTTTGCGTAAATTCTTATGCCACGATTAACGTCGTTAGCACTATTTTAGCATAAAAAAGGATATTTTGCAAGCGATTTAGGGAATTAAATCCATCATATCCTCCGTTGAAGTGGAATTTAAATAAGTTGACGGAATTTTTCCTACGATTATGCACTCTGATATAGACACTTCGGTTATCGTTTCAATTAAATTATGTGCGCCGGGCAACACCAAATTGACGTTAGTATTCAGTTTAAGATAAATGCGATGGTTAGTCTGGTTGATTCCTACCTCTTTAAATTCGGAGCAAAGCTGAGGAATTACCGAGCCGATAGGCACGATTCTAAGTGAAATTTCCGGGCCTTTACCTGCTAAAAACAGTACGCCACTAAGCGAGCCTACGGGTACTTCTATTCCATATCTGTCGATGTCGTCAAGCTTTTGAGCAACGTTTTTGGTCATACGCTGAACGATATCGTTAATTGCGGACGAATTAACGACAATCGTACTGATGTTTCCATCTTTGTCGTAAGTCATCTTCGTCATATCTGCGTACGACGGCATTTCTTCGAGCGAAGTTTTGACGGCGTCGTTGACCGCGTCTACCGTAATAGCGCGCATTTTTTCTTCTGACACCGATTTTACTACGGGAATTATTACCGCGTTATAGTAATAAACGCCCGCCCAAATTAACAGCACGGAAAAAAACAGAAAAATATATTTGCGTTTCTTTGACCTTTTAACCTTCATATAGATATATATGCGAGGTTAAATTTTTTAGTCACTTCGATTTTGGCGAAAAAATCAGCGTCACCAAAAAGCTTGCCACTACGGCTACGCCTACTCCGAAAGCAGTTTGAATAAGCCCACCTGCAAACGCGCCCACGAATCCAAACTGATGCGCGTAAGTTATCGCTCCCTTCGCAAGCGCCGCGCCAAACCCGATTATAGGCACGCTGATTCCTGCTTTTAGCACGCTATAAATAGGCTCGTAAACTCCTATTGCTTGTAAAAATATTCCCGATAAAAGAAAAATTACCAAAATTCGCGCAGGAGTAAGTTTCGTTTTAATTATAAGAAGTTGCGCGATTACGCAAAAAAGTCCGCCCGACGCAAAAACTATTAAATAAGTCAATAAATTTTCTAACATAACTACGCCTCAATAATAACTCCGTGACTTATACAAGGAATCGTTTCGCCCTGATAACAGCTTTGCGCACTCATAAGTGCACCCGTTGCAAAATAAGCCACTTTTTTGTATTCACCGCTTATTACTTTATCCAAAACGTACGAGTTGACTACCGTAGCGCTACAACCGCATCCACTACCGCCCTGATAACATTTTTGATCAATTCCGTACACCATATTTCCGCAATCAATATAGTTTTGTCCAAGCGGATATCCTGCCTCACTCATTAATTTTCGCAAAATGTCCGAGCCAAGCTTGCCTAAATCTCCCGTCAAAATAAGATCAAAATCGTCAGGCTCAGTACCCGTATCGTTAAACATTGCAATAAGTGAACTCATTGCAGCTGGCGCCATACTTGCACCCATGTTGTTTAGATCGTTCGTGCCCCAGTCAACTACCTTACCAAACGTCGCGCCCGTGATTTTAGGTCCATTTCCGCCACGGGATAGTAGCGTTGCGCCTGCGCCCGTAACCGTCCATTGTGCGTAAGGCGGTCGCTGACAACCGTATTCAAGCGGATAACGGTATTGCCGTTCAGCGGTTGCGAAATGACTGACCGTTGCGCATAAAATATTGTCAAAATACCCGGCGTTTAGCATCATCGACGCAAGCGCCAGCCCCTCGCTCATCGTAGAACACGCGCTATAAATTCCTGCATACGGAATGCCTAAATCACGCGCAACGTAGCTTGACGAGGTAATTTGATTAAGAAGGTCGCCTGCGATAAACAAATCAACGTCCTCCTTTTTGATTCCACTACTTTTTATTGCGCCAGTAGCCGCCTCGGTAAGCATATCAATTTCTGCTTTTTCGAAGGTTTTTTCACCTATTTTGTCTTCGCAATGCACTTTGTCTAAATATTTTCCTACAGGTCCGTCACCCTCTTTACATCCACCTACCGCCATTTTACCAACGATAGACGGCGGATTATTGAAGAAAATCGTTTGACGGGTGTATTCGTGCTTACTCAAAAATTCAGGCATTTTATCTTTAAAAAGGAAATCACAGTTATTTCCCTTGTGCAAAGTTTTTACGTTCATAGCATTAACCCCGAAATTATTAGGTGAATAATACCTGCGACCGTCGACCAAAAAATTCCATTGACGACGACTGGTCCTACGACGCTAAACATTTTTACGCTCGTGCCAAAAATTAGCCCCTCGGTCTTAAACTCGAGTGACGCGCTTGATATTGCGTTAGCAAATCCCGTAATGGGCAGGAACGATCCAGCCCCACCACGACGCGCAATAACGTCGTAAAAGCCTAATCCTGTAAATAAAATTGCAACGCTTATTAGCGTCATTGAGGTAAAATTCGTTATATTAGTAGCGTCTAATTGTGGAAAAATCCATTTATATAAATCAAAGATAATTTGTCCTATAAGACAAGTAAGCCCACCTATCCAAAAGCTATTTAACAACGATTTTAGCGTTGAGGTTGAGGGAGTTACTGATTTTACGTATTCGTTATATCTCTCGTTTCGTCTATTTGTTTCGTTCATTTTTCTTTTACCGTCCTGATCAGCACTTCTTTGTCTTCGGGGTTAAGCAAAGAAGTTGCGTCTTTTTCTATTCTTTTCATACTATTAATATCTGACCAAACGCCGTATTTTATACGAAAAAAAGAACGGAATTTAACCGTCCTTTACTCAAAACCTTCTTTTAATTTCTTAATAATTTTGCTTTCAAGCCTGGATATTTGCACCTGTGAAACGCACATTTCCTTTGCAACTTCGCTTTGCGTTTTGTCCTTAAAATAGCGAAGTAAAATTATTTTTCGTTCTCGCTCGTTTAGTTTAGCAATACCGTCGCGAATTATCATCCTGTCAATTCTCTCGTCCGTCGTGTCCCCGTCGCTTATCTTTTCAAAAAGCGCTTGACCGCTATCGTCCTCGCATTTATCGTATAAGGATAAAGGGATTTTGGTCGAGTCTAACGCAAAAACGACTTCCTGCGCGTCGATTTCAAACTCCTTTGCAATTTCTTCAACCGTAGGACTTCGCCCCTCGCTATTTTTTATTCCCTCGCAGTAGCGCATTATCTTACACGCCAAAGTTTTAGTGGAACGCGAAACCTTAACGTACCCGTCGTCACGCAAATACCTCTTGATTTCCCCGGCGATCATAGGTACGGCGTACGTTGAAAAGCGCACGCAAAATTCGCTATTGAAGTTGTAAATTGCTTTCAGTAGCCCTATGCACCCCAGTTGATACAAGTCGTCGTACTCTACGCCTTTATTACGGTAACGACGCAAAATGCTTTTAATTAGCGGAGAATTATTTTCAAGCAACAAAGTTTTTGCGTTGTCGTCACCCTTTTGTGCAAGAATTATTAGTCTTTGAGTTTCTTCGTGGTCAAGCAAGTCTATTTACCCCGTCAAAATTTTTTATCCATAATCACGACCGTTCCACCACTCTCGTTTCTTTTTACGAGTAAATTATCCATAAACGCTCCCATTATGGTAAATCCCATACCGCTACGCTCATCCTCAGGCTTTGTGGTAAAGAAAGGTTTCATCGCGCTTTCAACGTCCTCAATACCTACGCCAAAGTCCTCTATCTCGATATGTAAAGCTTGCTCGCATACGTTTGCCCGTAAAATTATTTCGCCTTGCTCTTGTCCGTAAGCGTGTACGATGCAGTTCGTAACCGCCTCGGATACGGCAGTCTTTACGTCGTCAAGCTCGTCTACGGTAGGATTTAACTCTACGCAAAATAGCGCGATAGCGTTTCTCGCGAGTGATTCGTTCTTACTTATTGCCGGTAATTTAATTTCTATATAGTTTTCCATTTACGCCTCCGATACTACTTTGGGCATTATTTTGTAAATTCCTGACAGCGTTAAAACCTTGTCCACGCTTTTCGACGGGTTAGCAATTAGTATGGGCACTCCCTTGTTCACAAGCTTTTTATAACGCCCTAAAAGTACTCCTATACCGGTGCTGTCCATAAAATTAAGCTGGCTCAGTTCAATTATCAATTTTCTTACGTCCGTTTCGTCAATCAATTCGTCAAGCTTTTTTCGAACGTAAAGGGCAGAATGTTCGTCAAGTTCACCGTTCAGCCCAACGTACAAAGTCTTTCCGACTAATTTACTGTCTACCATAATATCGCCTCCACTATCGTTTACAAAAATAATTTAACACCTTTTTGATGTAAACTTACGAAGCTTTTATATAAAACGCTCTTTTTTTGTCAAAAACCTATCCTGACGTCCCTTCAAAAATGCTATATTTGCTCACTTTTAATTTATAAGAAAAAACTTAAAAAAATTTTAAAAATGTTCGTAATTTTTCTTGACTTATTTTTCAAATTGTAGTATTATATACAAGTCAGCGCAAGATGGTTTCGGGGTGTAGCGCAGTGGTAGCGCACGTGGTTTGGGACCATGGGGTCGGGAGTTCGAGTCTCTTCACCCCGACCAAATTTACTCCACTTCTTCGACAAGGGCCTTTAGCTCAGTTGGTTAGAGCGGTCGGCTCATAACCGATTGGTCCGGGGTTCGAGTCCCTGAAGGCCCACCATTCCATTTTACGCAAACGTCACTTTTGTGGCCTGGTAGTTCAGCTGGTTAGAACGCTAGCCTGTCACGCTAGAGGTCGAGGGTTCGAGTCCCTTCCAGGTCGCCAATTTTAGCCTCGATAGCTCAGTCGGTAGAGCAGGAGACTGAAAATCTCCGTGTCGGTGGTTCGATTCCCCTCGGAGTCACCACTTTCAATATCAAGGTGCCTTTAGTGTCTGGGCCTTTAGCTCAGTTGGTCAGAGCAGTCGGCTCATAACCGATCGGTCCGGGGTTCAAGTCCCTGAAGGCCC
>JAGAPD010000012.1 GCA_017623435.1 Clostridia bacterium | reverse complement strand
TTCTGTGTCACCTTGGAACTAACGCACACCCGGGCGAAATCAGCTTGGCGCATAACGGCGTACTGTTTTTAGACGAACTGCCCGAATATAACCGCAGTTGTCTGGAAGTGTTGCGTCAACCCCTCGAGGACGGCGTTATTACGGTCGCAAGAGCGTCGCGTAGCGTAGAATATCCTGCAAATTTCATGCTCGTTGCGAGTATGAATCCGTGTCCGTGTGGATATCACGGCTCGAAAACGCACGAGTGTAAGTGCTCGCCCTTGCAAATCAGCAAGTATTTGTCTCGCGTTTCAGGTCCGCTTATGGACAGAATTGACTTGCATATTTCCGTTGATAGCGTAACTTACTCCGATTTGTCAAGCGACACGCTGGAAGAAAGCTCGCAAAGCATTCGCGAGCGAGTAAACAGAGCGAGAGAAGTTCAACTTCGTCGCTACGAGGGTACGGGAATTTTCAGCAATAGCAAAATGAATTCAGTTATGATACGAAAGTATTGTAAGCTTGACGAGAGAAGTGAAGGTTTACTTCGCTCGGCGTTTGACAGATTAGGTCTTTCCGCGCGCTCGTACACGCGTATACTTAAGGTTGCGCGCACGATAGCCGACCTTGAAGGTAGTGAAAATATTACGATTGCGCATTTAAGCGAGGCGCTTAATTATCGCAGTATGGATAGGGATTATTTTAAGTAATGGCAAAATTTTCGGACAGCAAAATATTATTTTGGTTGAGTTTGCCTACGCTTACGCCCCGTAAACAGACCGAGCTTATCAAAAAAGCGGGTAGCTTAGGTTCGCTTTGGCACGATTTTAAGGCTAATTCAACGCTTATTAAGGATAGTGTTGGTGAAAAGGCGTACGCTGAGCTTTTGCGTTATCACGACGAAGATTATATCGAAACGCAACTTGATAAATTGCGCAGTAGCGATATTTTCGTAGTAACCGTGCTTAACCCAATTTTTCCGCAAACGCTACTTCAACCTGAAGTGGACGCGCCGCTCGTTATGTATTACCGTGGCGATATCAACGCTATTGCCGACACCTGCGTAGCAGTAGTAGGTACGCGCGCTTGTACGGCTTACGGAAAGGATATGGCGAAAGACATAGCCTCCGATTTAGCGGTAGGTGGCGTTACGGTGGTTAGTGGACTTGCAACGGGTATTGATACCTACGCGCACACGGGTGCAATGGACGCAGGCGGTAAAACTATTGCCGTTATGGGAAGTGGCTTTAACCATATTACTCCCGTTGATAACGTCAAACTTTGCGATAAAATCATTCAAAACGGCGGATTAGTGCTTACTGAATATAAGCCTGATATGAACGCTACGAAATTTACTTTCCCTGCGCGTAACCGCATTATCAGCGGATTGTCGCGTGGCGTAGTCGTGGTTGAGGCAGGCGAGAAGAGTGGTGCGCTCATTACCGCAAAATACGCGCTTGAACAAAACAGAGAAGTTTTTGCTTTGCCCGGCAACGTGACTTCCTCGCGTTCAAAGGGTTGTAACGACCTTTTGTACGAGGGCGCAAACTTTATTAGAAACGGTCGTGACGTTTTGGAAAGATTGAACGTTGTTCCGCCAAAAAAAGCGAATAAAGAGCAAGAAAATTGTGAAATAATCGTTGACAAAGATCAAAAAAAGTTATATATTCTTTTGGAAGAAGGAACGAAAACTTACGACGAATTAGTCGTGGAAAGCGGTATGTCGCCTGCAAAATTATCGGAGGCGCTACTTATGCTTGAACTCGAAGGTGCAATCGTGAGAACGAGCGCAAATACTTTTGAGGTTAGAAAATAAACGGAGATTGCTTGTGAAATTAGTTGTTATAGAAGGTGCCGGAAAGGTTAAAACCGTAGAAAAATATTTGGGAAACGGATATAAGGTGTTCGCAACGAAAGGACATATCCGCGATTTGCCCGTTAAAAGTCTTGCCGTAAACGTCAAGAAGAATTTTGAACCGCGTTACGAGATTTTGCCCGATAAGTCGGGTACGGTAGACGAGCTCAAAAAGCTTGCTGAAAAAGCAGAGTGCATTTATCTTGCAACCGACCCGGACCGTGAAGGCGAGGCGATTTCGTGGCATATCGCGCACGTGCTTGGCTTAAAGCCTGAGGACAAAGTGCGCGTAGAATTTAACGAAATTTCCCAAAAAGCAGTGCAAAAAGGTCTTGCAAACCCTCGTGAAATTAATATCAACCTCGTTGACGCGCAACAAGCAAGACGCGTTCTTGACCGTCTCGTGGGTTATAAAATTTCGCCCGTGCTTTGCAAAAAGATTCAAAACAATCTTTCTGCCGGTCGAGTTCAGTCGGTTACGCTCCGTCTTTTAGTGGAAAGAGAGCGTGAAATTAGACAGTTTAAGCCTGAGGAATACTGGCCCTTTTTCTCTATCGTTAAAAATAGCGGTGGCGTGAAGATAAAGATTGCGCTCACCACGAAGAATAAGAAAAAATATACGCTTAAAAGCAAAGCGGACGTTGACGATGCAATTGCTACGCTTGCTAACGCGCAGTACGTCGTTGACAACGTTAAAAAGACGGTGACTAAGTCTCACGCGCCCGCGCCCTTTATTACCAGCTCGATGCAACAGGACGCGCTTAATAAACTGGGTATGACTCTTCAGCAAACGTCGTCCGCTGCGCAAGCGCTTTACGAAGGCGTTGATATTCCAGGTGAAGGAAAAGTAGCGCTTATCACCTATATCAGAACGGATTCCACCCGTGTTTCGCCTGATGCGATTTCATCAGCAAGAGAGTTTATTGCCGAGAAGTTTGGTAAGGATTATATCCCCGAAAAACCCAACTATTACGCGTCTAAAAAGTCTGCTCAGGACGCCCACGAGGCAATCCGTCCTATTACGCTTGCCCGTACGCCAGAGAGCTTAAAGGACGTGCTTAATAAGTACCATTATAAGCTTTATAAGCTCATCTACGATCGCTTTATGGCGAGCCAGATGTCCGAGGCAAAATATCACTCCGTGTCTGTTGACATTAAAGCAGGCGAGTATGGATTCAAGGTAACGGGTAAAACTCCTTTATTTAAGGGCTATACTGCCGTTTATAGCAGTTACGTTGATGACAGTAAGGAACAAGAAGAGCAGAATGCGAAGCTTCCTGAAATGGAAAATGGCGAAATTCTGCAACTTATTGAACATAAGTACGAACAGAAGTTTACCAAGCCTCCTGCGCGTTATACCGAGGCAAGTTTGGTAAAACTTATGGAAGAAAAGGGTATCGGTAGACCTGCAACTTACGTTCCTACCGTAACCTTACTTCTTAAACGCGATTACGTCGAAAAGGACGGAAAGTACCTTATCCCCACGAAGCTTGGTGAGGACGTAACCGATATGCTCGTGAAGTATTTTACGGAAATTATGGACGTAAAATTCACGGCTAATATGGAAGAAAAGCTGGACGATATCGAGTTTGGCGGTAAAATTTGGCAAAAGGTTATCGAGGACTTTTACGACGGATTTGAGGATAAGATAGCAGCCGCTAACGGTGACTCGTTCTCGCTCAAAGCAGCGGATGAAATTTCCGAAGTTAAGTGTGATAAGTGTGGGGCGAATATGGTCGTGCGCACGGGCAGATTTGGTAAGTTTTTGGCTTGCCCTAACTTCCCCAAGTGTAAAAATACAAAGCCTATTGACGAAGTGGAAAAGAAGGAAACCGCGAAGAAAGTAACGCCTAAAAAGGTGGTAGAAGAAGTGGAAGATATTCCCGTAGACGACGATATCATTTCGCTTGCATCTTTGTCGGGTGATTCCTCGCAAAGATTTGTTCCGCCTGAGATTCCGCCCGAGTTTATTGCTCCTGCGCCCGTGGCGGAAGAGCCGCCTATTGAAGGCGAGGCTAGTGGCGAGGTTTGCGAAAAGTGTGGAAAGCCTATGGTGGTACGCCAAGGTAAGTACGGAAAATTCCTTGCTTGCTCGGGATATCCTTACTGCAAAAATATTAAGAAAATGGAGCCTACTAAGGCGGAACTTGAAAACACGCAATACGGACTTTGTCCTAAGTGCGGAAAAACGCTTAAAAAGATCGTAACGAACAGAGCGACCTTCTACGGTTGCACGGGCTATCCCGATTGTGATTTTACCTCGTTTGATCCCGTGCTTGAAGAAAAGTGCCCCGAGTGTGGTAGTTACACGGTACTTCACAGCTTAAAGAGTGGCGATTTAATTAAGTGCTCTAATAAAAATTGTAATTACAAACGGAATGCAAAAAAGTGAGTGACGAAAGGATAAAGGTTAATATTATCGGAGCCGGTCTTGCTGGATGCGAGGCGGCTTTTCGTCTATCAAAAAGGGGGTATAAGGTGCGTCTTTACGACGGAAAACCTTACGTAAAAACTCCTGCGCATTCTTCTAACGATTACGGCGAACTGGTGTGCAGTAATTCGCTTAAAAGCGACGCGCTTAATACTGCGTCGGGATTACTTAAAGAAGAACTCCGTTTGCTTGGATGCGAGCTTATTAGTATTGCTGATAGCGTGCGCGTGCCTGCTGGTAGTGCGCTTGCGGTAGATAGAGAAAAATTCAGCGCGCTTATAACTAAAAAACTTGAGGAAGACGAGAATATTGAGATTATTTCAAAAGTATTCGACGACTGGGATACGGACGAATACACTATAATCGCAACAGGACCGCTTACGTTAGACGCGCTCGCTGACAGTATCGCAAAAAAACTGGGTGACGGATTACATTTTTACGACGCTGCTGCGCCTATAATTGACGGCTCGACTATTGATTATTCCTGCGCTTTTACCGCTGACCGTTATGGAAAAGGCGACGGAGATTACGTAAATTGCCCTATGAATAGGGATGAGTACGAAATCTTTTATAACGCGCTCGTTTCAGCGGAGTGCGCCGTGCTTCACGAGTTTGAAAAATCAGACGTGTTCGAAGGATGTATGCCCGTTGAGGTTATGGCAAAGAGGGGCAAGGAGACCTTACTTTTCGGACCTCTTCGTCCCGTTGGCTTTTTTGACGAGAACGGAAAACGCCATTACGCCGTAGTTCAACTTCGTAGGGAAAATACGGAGGGTAGCGCGTATAATATCGTGGGCTTTCAAACTAACCTTAAATTTCCCGAACAACAACGCGTATTTAGATGCATTCCTGCACTTAAAAACGCTGAATTTTTGCGTTACGGCGTTATGCATAGAAATACTTTCATCAACGCGCCTAAATGCATTAACAAGCATTTTCAATGCTTAAATTATCCTAAAACCTTTATTGCAGGTCAGCTTTCGGGTGTAGAAGGTTACGTGGAAAGTATAATGAGCGGACTGATTGCGGCGGACGCGCTGATAGCGTGCGTTGAAAACAGACCTATGCCCGTACTTCCTACCGACACTATTTGCGGAGCGCTATGCGCGTACTTGGAAACGCCGTCTGACGATTTCCAGCCTATGAACGCTAACTTTGGATTGCTTCCGCCACCCGAAAAAAGAATTAAAGACAAAAGTGAAAAAAAGACGTATTTATCGCAAAAAAGTCTTGAAAGTTTGAAAAAGGCTATTTTTTAATTTGATTTATACGATATATTATGTTACAATAAAATATATACTCTTTAGGAGACAACTCTATGGAATTAAAAGGCACGACTATCGTCGGAGTTAAAAAAGACGGTAAGACTGTTATTGCAGGTGACGGACAGGTCACCGCAGGACAAAGCGTAATTATGAAAGGCAACGCCGTAAAGGTGCGCAGACTATATAACGACAAAGTTGTTATCGGGTTTGCCGGCTCAGTTGCGGACGCTTTTTCGTTGAGCGAAAAATTTGAAGAAATGCTTTCCCGTTATAGCGGAAATTTGATGCGTAGCGCAGTTGCTCTCGCACAGCTGTGGCGTGGCGATAAGGCGCTCCGTCAGTTAGAGGCAATGATGATCGTGGCAGATAGCACGGAAATGCTCGTTCTTTCGGGCAACGGTGACGTTATTCAGCCCGAAAACGGCGTTTGCGCTATCGGAAGTGGTGGAAATTACGCGCTCTCTGCTGCACGCGCGCTTATTCGCAATACGGATATGAGCGCAAAAGATATTGCAGTTGAGTCGATGAAAGTTGCCAGCGAAATTTGCGTATTCACTAACGGCAATCTTACGGTAGAGGAGGTATAGCAATGGAACTTACGCCTAAACAGATCGTAGCCGAGCTTGACAGATATATTATCGGTCAAACGGAGGCAAAACGCGCCGTTGCTATTGCACTCCGTAACCGCTATCGCCGTTCACAACTTCCCGACGAAATTCGTGAAGAAATCACGCCTAAAAATATTATTATGCAAGGTCCTACGGGCGTAGGTAAGACTGAAATTGCTCGTCGACTTGCAAAACTCGTAAAAGCGCCTTTCGTTAAGGTTGAGGCTACTAAATTTACCGAGGTTGGTTACGTGGGCCGTGACGTAGAATCTATGATACGTGACCTCGTAGAAGTTTCCATCAGACTCGTTAAAGACGAGAAGATGGCGGAAATTGAGTCAAAATCCCGTGAAGTTGCCGTTAAGAAAATCGTTGACGCTATCACGGTAGCAAGAAAGAAAAAGCTTACCGACGTAGCCGAGGACGCTATTCGCGCAGGGGTGGAAAGCGAGCTTGCCGAAGGCAAACTTGATAATCACATGCTTGAAATCGAAGTTAACGAGACCACCAAGCCTATGGAAATTCCCGGCACGGGCGCGGAAATAAATATCGGTGAAATTTTTGGCGGAATGATGCCCAAGAAAAAGAAAAAACGCAAAGTTACCGTCAAAGAGGCAATAAAGATTTTAACCAACGAAGAGAGTGAAAAGCATATCGACAACGACTCCATTAACGCGGAGGGCGTTAAGAGAGCAGAGCAAAACGGAATAATTTTTATTGACGAGATTGATAAAATCGCAAGCACGGGTGGAAGCGCAAAAGGCCCTGACGTTTCGCGTGAGGGTGTTCAGCGTGACATTTTGCCTATCGTAGAAGGCTGTACGGTTATGACAAAGTATGGTGCAATCAAGACCGACTACATTTTGTTCATAGCGTCTGGTGCGTTCCACGTAAGTAGCGTTACCGACCTTATTCCCGAGCTTCAAGGCCGTTTCCCCATCAGGGTAGAGCTTAAAAGTCTTACGGCGGAAGATTTTATTAAGATTTTCACCGTACCCGAAAACGCTATTACCCGTCAATACTGGCATATGCTCCACGTTGATAATATCAACCTTATCTTTACCGACGAGGCAATTGAAGAAATGGCAAAGCTTGCCGAGCTTGAAAACGATACGGGCGAAGATATCGGTGCGAGAAGACTTCATACCATTATGGAAAGCTTGCTCGAGGACGTAAGCTTTAACGCTGGTGGTGATCATCCTATGATTGACGTAACTATTGACAAAAAGTACGTAGAAGAGCATTTGTCAAAGCAAGTACGCCGTCACGACCTCAAAAAATATATACTTTAACGGAGAAATTATGATAAACGTTCCCAAGGGCACGAAAGACGTTTTGCCTTTTGACAGCTATAAATGGCAATTCGTTGAATCACGTGCCAGAGAAATTGCAAGATTATATAACTTTCACGAAATTCGCACCCCAGCTTTCGAGCATACCGAGCTTTTTACGCGCTCGATAGGCGACGATACGGACGTAGTACAAAAGGAAATGTACACCTTCCTCGACAAGGGTAAGCGCTCCATTACGCTTAAACCCGAGGGAACCGCGCCCGTCGCGCGCTCGTACGTAGAAAACGCGCTTGACGCGTGTTCGCTTCCTCTTAAAATGTACTATATCACGCCCGTTTTCCGCTATGAAAATCCGCAGGCGGGCAGACTTCGTGAACACCATCAGTTCGGCGTAGAAGTTTACGGTGGCGACAACGCGCTACTTGATTACGAAGTTATCAGTTTGGCGCATACGCTTTTGTCCTCGCTCGGAATTAAAGGACTCGTGCTTAACCTTAATAGCATAGGCTGTGAGAAGTGTAGAGCAGAGTATAACAAAGCGCTCCGCAAGTATTTGTCTACTAAACTTGATAGTATGTGTCCTACTTGCCGTGACAGATTCGAGCGTAATCCTTTGCGTATACTTGACTGTAAGGTTGAGGGCTGTAAGCAAATCGTAGCAGACGCGCCCAAGATTTTGGACTATATCTGCGACGACTGCCGTGAACATATGAACACGCTTGAAAATCTACTTAAAGCAGGCGGAATCGACTACGTAATTAACCCCAACATCGTTCGTGGACTTGACTACTACACGAAGACCGTTTTTGAGTTCGTAACGACCGCTCTTGGATCGCAAGGAACTGTATGCGGAGGCGGTAGATATAACCATTTAGTAGAGTCCGTGGGCGGAAAACCCACTCCTTGTGTAGGCTTTGGTATGGGACTTGAAAGATTGCTTATGCTCCTTGACACGCTGGGAATCGAGATTGAAAATCACGACCGTCCCGACGTATTCGTGCTTTCACAGAACGTATCGCTCGTACCCTTTTGTATGGATTTCGTAAAATCTTTAAGGGACTGTGGCGTTGCTGCAGAAACGGAATACACGGGCAGAAGTCTTAAAGCGCAATTCCGTTACGCGGATAAGCAAAAGGCACGTTTTGCGATCGTTATAGGCGAGAGCGAAAAGGAAAGCGGAGTAGTAAACGTTAAGAATTTAAGCGACGGTAGCGTAGAAGAAGTTGCGCTTTCGTCGGTTGCGAAATACATTATGGAGAAAAGATAATGGCTGAATTTTTAGGAAACTTAAAACGCACGAAATACTGCGGACAAATAAGAGAAAGTGAAATCGGACAGCAACTCACCGTTATGGGCTGGGTTGCAAAGAGAAGAAACCTCGGTAGCTTGGTCTTCGTTGACCTTCGTGACCGCACGGGTATTATTCAGGTAGTTTTCGACCAGTCCGAAACGAGCGAAGAAAACTTTGCAAAGGCGGAAAGTATCAGAAGTGAATACGTGCTTGCGGTAGTGGGAAAACTCCGTCAGCGCCAGTCTATTAACCCCAACATTCCTACGGGCACGGTAGAGTTAGTGGCTAGCGAATTCAAAATTCTTTCCGACGCTGAAACTACGCCTTTCGTTATTGACGAAAACTCGACGGCAAGCGAGGCGCTTCGCTTAAAATACCGTTACCTTGACCTTCGTAACGCGTCCTATCAGGAAAGATTTAAGCTTCGTAGCGACGTGTGCAGAATTATTCGTAACTATATGTGCGAAAACGATTTCCTTGAAATCGAAACTCCTTTCCTCGGAAAATCCACGCCCGAGGGAGCAAGAGACTATCTCGTACCTTCGCGCGTACACCCCGGTTCGTTCTACGCGCTTCCTCAGTCGCCACAGCTTTACAAACAGCTTTTGATGATAAGTGGATTCGATAGATATTTCCAAATTGCTCGTTGTTTCCGTGACGAAGACTTGCGCGCTAACCGTCAGCCCGAATTTACGCAGGTGGATATGGAAATGTCCTTCGTTGATAGCGAAGAGGACGTTATGGCTATTGCGGAAGGACTTATCAGAAAAGTATTTAAGGAAACGATTAACTACGAGTTACCCGAAAATATCAGAAGAATGACCTGGCAAGAGGCTATGGATAGATTTGGCTCGGACAAGCCCGACACCCGTTTTGGTCTTGAACTCGTTAACGTAAGCGATATCGTAAAGGATTGCTCCTTCCAGGTGTTTACTAACACCGTTGCAAACGGCGGTAGCGTAAGACTAATTAACGCAAAGGGTTTTGCAAGCAAGCTTTCCCGTCGTGATATCGACGCTTTGGGCGAATTCGTTAAAACTTATCGCGCAAAAGGGCTTGCTTGGATGGCGCTTAAAGAAGAGGGCTTGCAATCGCCTATCGCTAAGTTTTTAAGCGAAGAAACGGTTAATTCCATTTTAGGACGCGCAAATGCTGAAAAAGGTGATATCCTTTTCTTCGTTGCAGACAAGAACGAAACCGTTTACGCGTCGCTTGGTGCGCTTAGATTGCACCTTGCTGAAAAGGCTGGACTTATCAATCACGACGAGTACGATATTTTGTGGGTAACGCAGTTCCCCATGCTTGAATGGGACGAAGAGGAAAACCGTCCCGTAGCCGTTCACCATCCCTTCACGAGCCCCAACACCGAGGACTATCAGGCAGGTCTTTTGGACACCGCGCCCCTTTCGGTTAGAGCGAAAGCGTACGACCTCGTTATTAACGGCCAGGAGGCTGGTGGCGGTAGCATCAGAATTCACTCGCGTGATATGCAAAAGAAAATGTTTAACGTGCTTGGCTTTACGGACGAGCAAATTGAAGAAAGATTTGGCTTCTTCGTCAACGCGTTTAACTACGGCACGCCCCCTCACGGCGGACTTGCATTCGGTCTTGACCGTTTAGTAATGCTTTTGTCTAAGACGGACAATATCAAAGACGTAATTGCGTTCCCCAAGGTTCAAAACGCATCCGATCTTATGACCGAAGCGCCTGCGCCCGTTGAAGAAAAACAACTTCGCGAGCTTTGCATTAACGTAGATGAGCAGTAATATTTCTTGCACGGGCGAAAAGCCGGCAATAGTTATTAAAGAGAAAAACGGCGTGGCTAAAATCAAAGTAGTGCGCTCGTCGGCGTGCGGTGAGTGTAAGGCGTGTATTTTGGGTAGCACCGAAAATAGCGTTCTTTTGCCTGCGCGAAACGAAGTGGGTGCTAAACAAGGCGACACGGTGTATTTTACCGCAAAACAAAAGCCGTGGTTTGCAACGCTTTTGCTATTCTTACTTCCGCTAACGCTCCTTTTAGTAGGGCTTATCCTTTCGCTTGCGCTAAGCGTAGGCGAATTAGTAAGCGTAGCAATAGGAGTGGGTAGTATGGCGGTAGGTTTTATAACCGTGCTGATTTTAGATAAAACCGTGTTTTCAAAAAAGTACCTTGCGCAAATAACGCGCGTTGAAAAAATGGAGGATAATACGAATGATTGATCTTAAACTTGTTTCGTCAGTAGACCCTGAAATTGCGCAGTCAATGAAAAGAGAGCTTTGCCGTCAACAAAGAAATATCGAACTTATTGCAAGCGAGAACTTCGTTTCTCCTGCAGTAATGGCGGCAGTAGGCTCGCATCTTACGAATAAATACGCAGAAGGCTATAGCGGAAAGAGATACTACGGCGGATGTACGTACGTTGACGAGGTAGAAACGCTCGCTATTGAGCGTGTAAAACAACTTTTTGGGTGTGAATACGCTAACGTTCAGCCCCACAGCGGAGCAAACGCTAACCTTGCTGCGTTCTTTGCTTTGCTTAACGTAGGCGACACCGTACTTAGTATGAGCCTTGCTCACGGTGGACATCTTTCGCACGGTAGCCCCGTAAATATTTCGGGTAAAGAATACAATATCGTTTCTTACGGTGTAAGTGACGATAGCGAAACTATTGATTACGACGAAGTAGAACGTCTTGCGCTTGAATGTAAGCCCCGTCTTTTGCTTGCAGGCGCTAGCGCGTACCCCAGAATTATTGATTTTAAGCGTATGCGTGAAATCGCAGACAAGGTGGGTGCGTACCTCATGGTGGATATTGCGCATATCGCAGGACTCGTCGTGGCTGGACTTCATCCTTCGCCCGTACCTTACGCAGACGTGGTTACGACCACGACGCATAAGACCTTGCGCGGTCCTCGTGGCGGTCTTATTATGTGCAAGGAGGAGCTTGGTAAAAAGATTGACAAGGCAGTTTTCCCCGGCACTCAGGGAGGTCCGCTTATGCACGTAATCGCAGGTAAAGCGGTGGCTTTTAAGGAGGCTCTTTCTCCCGAGTTTAAGGAGTACCAAAGTAAAGTAATTGCTAACGCAAAGGCACTTGAACAGTCTTTCAAGGAAAACGGTATCAGTCTCGTTTCGGGCGGTACTGATAATCACTTATTGCTTATTAAGGTGAACGATTATGGCACTACGGGTAAGGAAATTGAAAAGCTTCTTGACGAGTGCAACATTACCGTTAATAAGAACGCGATTCCTAACGATCCTGCGTCGCCTTTCGTTACGAGTGGTATCAGAGTAGGTACGCCTGCTGCTACTACGCGTGGCTTTAACGAGGAGGATATGAAGATCATCGGTAACCTTATTTCTAAGATTATCAAGGAAAAGGAAAGCGCAGTTGAGTACGTAAAGGCGGAGGTTAAAAAGCTTTGTGACGCGCATCCCCTTTACGACGGACTTTGTACGCTTTAAGAAAAATTAAAACGAAAGAGAGGAAACACGGATGTGGAGAGTAGTCAACTTTAGATGCTTTTTGTTCGTAGCATTAAGTTGTATAATAACGGTATCGTTATCACTACTTGATACGTCCGTGTTTATTATTATTTCCGCTATTCTTGCTACGCTTATTTTGGGCGCAGGAATTTTTGCAATTGTTAAAAAGGACGGAGTTAAAGCCGTTACCGCGTTTTTGTGCGTAATATGTATGCTCGTGGTGGCAATAAATACCCTCGTTTGTCAAAACGCTTGGGTGAACGAGTTGGACGGTACGACGGTATATACTTGCACGGGAAAGATTGAACGCGTTGACAACGATTTAGATGAAAGTAACTATATAGTAACCGACCTCACCGCAGACGGAAAAAGCGTAAGAGGTAATTTGTATCTAACGGTAGAAGTTGACGACGGCGGTGTGCAAACTTCCTTCTTGCGCGCTGGTGACGTTATAGCTTTTGAAACTATCGTTCATTTTTCGCCCGTCGTTAAAAAGGGTGAGATAAACGGATATAATTACCGAAACGATATTCGTTACTTTGGCACTACGAAGGAAAGCACGCTTACCTTTCTTCACGAAAGCCCAACGCTGATGCAGTCGCTACGAAATACTATTCATACGCTTTTGACTGAAAATATGGGCGAATACGGCGAGATTGCTTTTGCTATGCTTACGGGCGAAAAGGGCGGAATGAGCGACCGCATTACCGACGTTTATTCAACGGGTGGAATAGGACATATACTTGCCGTTTCAGGACTTCACGTTGGATTCGTAACTTTAGTCGTTTCGTGGATACTGCGAAAACTCAAATCAAACAGATTCGTGACCTTTGGCGTAACGACCGTAGTGCTATTGTTGTATTGCTTTTTGGCCTCCTTCTCACCCTCCGTCGTGCGCGCTACGATAATGTGCGTAGTAGGGCTCGTTGCAGGAATTTTTGGCAAAAGAAAAGATCCGCTGTCTACGCTTTGCTTTGCCGTAAGCGTGATTTTACTGATAAAACCCTATTACCTATTTGACGCAGGATTTTTACTCAGCGTTTGCGCGGTGCTGGGAATAGTTTTATTCGATTCGTCGTTTAATCGTCTTTTCAGAGTGTTGCCCAAATTTTTACGCGAGCCTATCTCCGTATCTCTTTCTGCGCAAATAGGCATAACTCCCGTAATGCTTATGGCGTTTTCAGCTTTTACGCCGTATTCCGTTTTAACCAACCTTTTGGTTATTCCCATCGTAACTTTCGCGTATATTTTAATTGCGCTTGTGCTTATATTCGTACTTATTTTCCCTTCTTGCGGAGTGCTTTTATCGGTAGCAGGACTTCCGCTCGTGGTAATTGACGCCGTGGCAAATTTCGTAGCAGCGTTGCCGTTTGCTCAAATTTTCGTGCGAATGGGAGTGATAGCGTACGTAATCTATCTGCTTATGTTCGTTTGTAGTAAATTCTTTATGATAAAACGGGGTAAGTGGATCGTTTCGCTCGTTTGCGTGATTTTGAGCGTGGGTGTAGTGGTTGCGAATAATATTCCGCTTGACCGCAATTATTCGTTTATACCGTGCGGAAACTATAAGGACGTTACCAGTGTTATTCGTACTGACGATAGCGTAGTGGTCGTGGGTGATATTAAGCACGCGTATATCGTAAACGAGATTATGGACAAAACGCGCGAAAATAAGATTGACGCGGTGTTCGTTCACTCTGTAACTGACGAAAATGTAAATCAGATTATCTCGCTTAACCGTAAATATCCTATTTCTGCAGTATACTGCGCGGAGGGAAGTGATATTTCTGGAATGTACGCGCTTATTGACGCGCAAATTCCCTTTTATCTCGTGCATCAGTTTTCTCCCGTAACGCACGGAATTTCTACCGTTTACGATAAGGGTGCGTTCGTCGGATATTCCTTTACGGACGGAAAAGCTAACGTTTTGATGCTGGGCTACGGTAAGAAAACTTGTGATCTAAGCGAAGAAGTGATAAACGCGCATCAGCTTATTCGCTCGTACGTTTATAACGGCGAATATTACGAGAGAATTTACTTGGTCAATTACGAGAATAGTTACCTTGACGAAACGCCAAATACGCTTTTGGCGCAAGGTGAAAATTACGTGGCGATTGATTTAAAAAACGGAAAAATTTTACAATTAGCCGAATCGTTATTTGACTAATATACGTAAAAATAGTATAATTATATTTGAATTGTATTTTGGAGGGCAATATGGTAGGCAAACTACTTCCGTGTATAGGAAAATACAAAAAGTACGCTATACTTGCTCCGTTGATGATGATAATCGAGGTCACGATGGAGGTGCTTATTCCCATCGTAATGGCTAACATAATCAATGAAGGAATATTAAAAGAAGACCTTAATTACTGCATAACTTGGGGGCTTATTATGATTGCAATGTCCGCCTTTTCTTTGTTTGGCGGAGCAATGTGTGGTAAGTTCACGGCGATTGCAGGTACGGGCTTTGCAAAGGGCGTAAGAAAGAAATTATTTGACAAAATCCAAGATTTTTCGTTTTATAACGTTGATAAATATTCAACCGCCTCGCTCGTAACCAGACTTACGACGGACGTTACGAATACACAGAACGCTTTTATGACGATTATCCGTTCGTTCGTGCGCTCGCCCGGAATGTTCGTTTTTGCTACCGTTATGGCAATAAGAATTAACGGACCTATGTCGCTTATATTTGCCGTAGCGATTCCCATTTTATTATTCTCGCTCGTTTTCTTGTTTACGAAAGCGCATCCGCGTTTCAAGGAAATGCTTACGCGCTACGACGCGCTCAACTCGGACGTGCAAGAAAACTTGACGGCGATTAGAACGGTAAAATCTTTCGTAAGAGAAGAATACGAGATTGAGAAGTTTAACGAGTGCACCGAAAACGTTCGTCAAACCCAATTTAAGGCTGAAAAAATAATGGCACTCAACTCACCCATAATGCAACTTTGTATGTACGGTTGTATGCTCGCTATATACTTCTTTGGCGCGCGCTTTATGGTGATCGACGGAATGAAGGAAGGCGACATTTTAAGCTTTATGACTTACGTAACGCAAATACTTATGTCGCTTATGATGATGGCTTTTTCAAGTATTCAGATAGTAATTTCCCGCGCGTCAGTTGCGAGAATAGTGGAAGTACTTGACGAAAAAATTGACATTGACGACACTAACGCAGACGAAAACCTTATACCTTGCGACGGCAGTATCGTCTTTGATAAAATCAAGTTCAGTTACGCAAAAAATTCTGATAACCTTTTGTTTGACGATTTGTCGCTAAAAATTGACAGCGGTCAAACGGTAGGCATTATCGGTGGAACGGGTTCGGCAAAATCTTCGCTCGTTCAGCTCATCCCGCGTCTTTACGACGTGTGCGGCGGTAGCGTATCCGTTGGCGGTCACGACGTAAGAGAGTATAAGCTCAAAAATTTGCGTGATAACGTTGCCATGGTGCTGCAAAAAAACGTGCTTTTTAGTGGTACTATTATGGAAAACTTGCGTTGGGGTAACGAAAACGCTACGGAAGAAGAAGTTGTTGAAGCTGCAAAAGCGGCGCAGGCTCACGACTTTATTATGTCTTTCCCCGACGGTTATAACACCGATTTGGGACAGGGCGGTGTAAACGTTTCGGGCGGACAGAAGCAAAGACTTTGTATTGCTCGCGCACTTCTTAAAAACCCCAAAATAATCATTTTAGACGACTCAACCAGCGCAGTTGATACGGCGACCGACGCAAAGATTAGATCGGCGTTCAGAGAAAAATTAAGCGATATAACGACTATAATTATTGCTCAGCGTATCAGTTCCATTCAGGACGCTGACAAGATTATCGTGCTTGACGACGGCAAGATTGACGGAGTGGGCACGCACGAAGAATTATTAGCGACGAACGCTATTTATCAGGAAGTTTACTTCTCGCAAAATAAAGACAAGGAGGTGACTGCGTAATGCCTCCGGCAAGAGGAATGAAATTTGCAAAGCCCCAAAACACCAAGAAAACAATCGGTAGACTTTTGGGCTATATCGGCAAATATAAATTTTTATTACTTATAGTGCTTGCGTGCTTACTGTTAAGCTCCGCAGTATCTATTCTCAGCTCCTCCTTTTTGTCTTACTATCTTGACGGCTACGTTTTGCCTAACTTAAACAAAGAATGGGCAGAAGTGCTGGGAATTATCGCTCCGCCTCTGATTTTTATGGGAGTGTTCTTCGTTTGTGGTGCGCTAAGCAACTACGCCTCGACGATGATTTTGGCGGTAATTTCCAAAAACACGCTTAAAAAGATAAGAGACGATATGTTTGCGCACATGCAAACGCTACCTATTTCGTACTTTGATAAGCATACTCACGGCGAGCTTATGTCGCGTTACACTAACGACGTGGACACCGTCCGTGAAGTTATGAGCGGTACGCTCCCTCAACTAATGTCCTCGACGTTCAATATCGTAGGTGCGCTTGGCTCGATGATAATGCTTTCGTGGCAACTTACCATCGTGATACTGGTACTGACTTTCGGAATTATGTTTCTTCTTTCTGCAATTATGAAGAGAAGTGGCAAAAATTTCCGCCGTCAGCAAAAGGCGCTTGGCGACGTGAACGGCTACATTGAGGAAATGATAGAAGGTCAGCGCGTAGTCAAAGTTTTCTGTCACGAAAGTAGCGTCAAAAAGCGTTTTGGTGAGCTTAACGACGAGCTTTGCGACGCCGCTTGCGCTGCAAACACTTACGCAAATATCCTTATGCCCATTATGGGTAACGTTTCGCACATTATCTACGCGATAATTGCAATAGCAGGCTCGTGTCTGATTTTGCGCGGAAACGCGCTTATGGGAACGGCTGCGCTTATGTCCTTCCTTCTTCTTATCCGTCAGTTCTACAACCCCATAACCATGGTTACGCAACAAATGAACGCGCTTTTGTCCGGACTTGCGGGCGCGGAGCGTATCTTTAACATGATGGACGAAAAGAGCGAGGTGGACGACGGTTACGTTGAACTCGTCAACGCGATTATCGACGAAAACGGCAATATCACCGAAACGAAAAAGAAAACTAATCTTTGGGCGTGGAAGCATCCACACGGCGACGGCACGGTAACTTATACCAAGCTTGAAGGAAAAGTGGAGCTTGAAGACGTAACGTTTGGATACGTTCCCGAAAAAGTAATCTTAAAAGACCTTTCGCTTTACGCAAAGCCCGGTCAAAAGATTGCTTTCGTAGGTTCAACGGGCGCAGGAAAGACCACGATTACCAACCTTATCAACCGATTCTACGAAATCCAGTCGGGCAAAATCAGATACGACGGAATAAATATCACTAAAATCAAAAAGGACGATTTGCGTCGTTCACTTGGCACGGTTTTACAGGATACGCACCTGTTTACGGGTACGGTTATGGAGAACGTTCGTTACGGCAGGCTTGAAGCGACGGACGAAGAGGTAATTGAGGCTTGTAAAATTGCAAACGCCGATAGCTTTATTCGCCATCTTCCCGACGGATATAACACTATGCTTACGGCGGACGGAGCAAACCTTTCTCAAGGTCAGCGACAGCTTCTCTCGATTGCTCGCGCAGCCGTAGCAGATCCGCCCGTACTCGTGCTTGACGAGGCGACGAGCTCGATTGATACCCGTACCGAGCGACTTATCGAGAAGGGTATGGATAAGCTTATGGACGGGCGTACGGTGTTCGTAATCGCGCATAGACTAAGCACCGTTCGCAATTCTAACGCTATTATGGTGCTTGAAAAAGGCGAGATAATCGAGCGTGGCGACCACGACCAACTTATCGATCAAAAGGGTAGATATTACGAATTATATACGGGTATGTTCGAATTATCCTGATAAAAAAGGCAAAATATCCACAAAAAACAAAATATTCAATAAATGTTTTGTCAAAAAGGGCTAAAATCCGTTGACAAAACTTGCGATTTACTTTATAATAGTATAGCAATTTGAATGTAGCAAATTTTTAGGTAACAGGAGGTGCTATTATGGCAGTACCGAAACATAAAACTTCTAAGGCAGCAACTAATTCCAGATACGCGAATTATAAGGTGTCCGCTCCTGCAGTTGGTGAATGTCCCCAGTGTCACGCCCCCAAACTCAATCACAGAGCGTGCAAGGCTTGCGGATATTACGATAAGACCAGAAGCGTAGAAGTAAAGCAAGACAACGAATAATGTTTTAATGGACTTAATCGGCCCCGTAAGCAAAATACGGGGCTGGTTTTTTTATGGAGGAAATTATGACGAAGATAGTTTTGGATACCTTTGGCGCTGACAGAGGTGTTAGCGTAGTAGTAGAGGGCGCAGTTGACGCACTTGAAAAATATCCCGAAGTAACGCTCGTTTTAGTAGGTGATAGCGATATTATTAACGCCGAGCTTTCTAAATACAAGTACGATACGGAGCGAATTATCGTAGAGGACGCGAAAGAGACGATTACTAACGAAGAATCTCCTACCGTCGCTATCAGAGCAAAGAAAAACTCCTCGCTCGTGCGCGCGCTTGAAATTACCAAAGCAGATCCCGAAGTGGTTGGTATGGTTTCGGCTGGTTCTACCGGCGCGGTCCTTTCGGGCGGTATCTTTAAGGTGGGCAGAATTAAAGGCGTTCTTCGTCCTGCGCTTTGTCCTGTTCTTCCTACTTTGCCCGGTGGCAGAGTTTGCCTTGTGGACTGTGGTGCAAATATGGACTGCAAGCCTGAATATTTGGCTCAGTTTGCGCTTATGGGCGTTGAGTATATGAAATCCTTGGGTATTGAGAACCCCAGAGTAGGTCTCGTTTCCGTAGGCGTTGAGGATAAAAAAGGCAACGACTTGACTCACGCCGTATTTAAGATGCTCAAAAAGATGCCTATTAACTTCGTGGGCAATATGGAAAGCCGTGAAGCTTTGTCGGGTGACTACGACGTGCTCGTAACGGATGGATTCGTAGGTAACGTTCTTCTTAAATCCATTGAGGGGACGGCTAAAATGATGAGTACGCTCCTTAAAAGAGAAATTAAAGCGTCCACGCGCGCTAAAATCGGTTACGCGCTGTTTATGAAAGGCGCTATGAATAACTTCAAGGCAAGTATGGACTATCACGCGTTTGGCGGTGCAGTTTTCGTAGGCGTTGAGAAGATTATCGTTAAATCTCACGGCTCGTCAAAGGCAAGCTCTATTACCGCAAGCGTAGGTCAGGTCGTTCAGATGAACAGTCTTAACTTCATTACTAACATAAAGCAAGCAATCGCGTCCGTTGACGTAAAAGCACTTTTAGACGAGAGCGAAGAGAAAAATGACTGATACCGAGATCAAAACTATTGAAAGTAATATAGGCTACGTTTTTAACGATAAAAAATTACTCGTTGACGCACTTACGCATTCAAGTTACCTTAACGAGCATCGTGGTAATACCGTAAGCTACGATCGACTTGAATTTTTAGGTGATAGCATTCTTGACTTTATCGTAGCGGAAGAGCTGTATTTCGTGCTTAAAAAGGACGAGGGCGAGATGACGACCATGCGCGCGCGTATCGTTTCTAAAACTCCGCTTGCCGAGGCCGTGGACGAGCTTGGCTTACTTCCATATATGAGAATAGGCAGAGGAGCGCGACAAGACGTAGTGTATTCAGTAAAAACTAAGTCGGATTTATTCGAATCCGTACTTGCTGCAATTTATATTGATTGCGGAAGAAATATGGATAAACCGCGAGAATTCGTTCAAAAGCATATCAAGCGTTCGCTGTCTCTTCGCGATTTTAAGTCCACTTTGCAAGTATACGTTCAAAAGAATTTTACAGGAAAGTGCCCTGTTTATCAAGATATTGAAAGGTCCGAAAGTGGAAAACCTTATTTTTGTTCGGAAGTTTACGTAAACGGCGAACTGAAAGGTAAAGGACACGGATTAAGCAAAAAAGCGGCTGAACAGATGGCGGCAATGAACGCACTTAAAGCATTTGGTATTATGCGTTGACCGCTTTACAATACTAATAAAATATGTTATAATATAACATACGGTAAAATTATTTACCTATAAAATCTTACTTTGAGGGATTTACTTTGAAATTTAAACGAATAGAAGTTTACGGATTTAAATCATTTGCAGACAAGTACGAAATTCCTTTCGGCTCGGGTATTACGGGAATCGTAGGCCCTAACGGATGCGGAAAGAGTAACGTAGCCGACGCTATCAGATGGGTACTTGGCGAGCAGTCTGCAAAGCTCTTGCGTGGTAGTTCAATGCAAGACGTTATATTCAACGGTACGGAAAAGCGTAAGTCAATGTCCTATTGCGAAGTTGCGCTTGTTTTTGACAACCGTGAAAAACTGTTTCCCTCGCTTGATTATTCCGAGGTAGTTATTTCGCGTAAGCTTTACCGTAGTGGCGAGAGCGAATACGCGCTTAACCGTACGCAATGCCGTTTGAAAGATATCGTTGAGCTTTTGCGCGACGGCGGTATGGGTAGAGAAGGTTATTCTATTATCGGACAGGGTAGAATTGACGAGCTTTTGTCAGCAAAGCCCGAGGATAGAAGAAACATTTTCGAAGAGGCTGCCGGTATTTCCAAGTTTAAGGCGAGAAAGGTCGACGCGGAAAGAAAGCTTGGTAGAACGCGTGATAACCTTACGCGTATTATTGATATTTTGGAAGAAAAAAACAAGCAACTTGAGCCCCTTCGCCGTCAGGCTGAATCGGCAAGAAAGTGGCTTGATATGCGTGACAGACTTCGTCATCACGAAATCAATACTTATATTCACCAGTACGAAACGGCGGCGCAGGCAAAGGAGGTTATCAACACCCGTCTTAACGGTATCGTTGAGGCGATTGACCTTAAGCAAAAGGCATACGACGCGGCGGTAGCGTCGTATAACGAGGCAATGTACGACCTCAACTCCATTGATAAAAATATCAACGCTTTGCGTGAAGAGCTTTTGACGCTTACCGTAAGTATGGAACAGCAAGCTGGTGATATCAAAGTTCTTAAAGAGCGTATTTCCGCGCTTTTTGATAGAAACGTGCGTCTTGGCGAAGAAAATAACGCTATGCGCGTAGATATTGCCGAGATCGACGGAAAAACTTCTAAGGCAAAGACTGAAAAGGCGCATAAGTCTACTGAACTTCGCGACGCGCTTGCGCTCGTTGATCAGATTAGAGATAAATATATGGCGGTCGTTGAAAGACTTTCTAAGGGCGAAAGCGACGCGCAGACTAATAAACAAGCGCTTTTGGACGCGATGGACCGTCTTGCTGATATCAAGGCAAATATGTCCCGTTTGCTTGCTGAACGTGACGCGCTTAACCTTGCAATCGAGGATATGGAAAGAAGAATTGCAGGTTATAGCGAAGAGCTTACTGCGGACAGAGCGCAGTTTGAGCAGGTAAAAGCTGAGCTTAACGCCGTTTCTCAAAAGAAAACGGAATTAAATGAAAAATTACAGGCGCTTTATAAGAGAAATAACGAGCTTTTGGCGCTTGCTAACGACACTACGAGTAGACTCGATAAACTTAACGAAAAGTTCTACACGGCTGAATCGCGCCGTAAAATTTTGAACGAAATGCAACAAGCGTACGACGGCTTTGCTTTCAGCATCAGAAATTTAATGAACGACGCGAAGAAAAATAACGAACTTTCTCAGCGCATTCAGGGCGTAGTTGCTCAACTTATTACGATGGATGCAAAGTACGAGACGGCGGTGGAAACTGCGCTCGGTCAAGCGATGCAAAATATCGTAACCAAAAACGAGGAAGACGCTAAATACTTAATTGAATATCTTAAAAAGATGCGCTACGGCAGAATTACTTTCTTGCCTATGTCTTCCATTAAGCCCCGTTCTATTGATCCGCGTTTTGACCGCGCGCTTAAAACGGCAGGCTGTTTTGGCGTGGCGAGCGAGCTCGTTCGTTTTGATAAAAAGTATAAAAATATCGTAGACGGACTTTTGGGCGGAACGGTTATCGTTGATACGCTTGACACCGCAGTTTCGCTTGCAAGAAGTACGGGCTACGGCTTTAAAATCGTAACGCTGGAAGGCGACGTAATCAACCCCACCGGTTCTATTACGGGTGGTAGCAAGAAGAACGATATCGCTAACTTCTTCAGCCACGAAAGAGAACTCAAGGAGCTTGAAGAAATCGTTAAAAAGTTAGGCGACGAGATTGATACCCTTTCCAAGAGAAAGGAAAACTGCGCTGAAGAGCTTGATTCCGTTCAAACGGGCATCAAGACTTGTCAAGCAGGAATTCACGATGCGGACGTTGAAATTGCGGCGAAGTCGGAAACGAGGAATAAGCTTCAGTCCGATATCGACGAAATGGCGCGTACGATAGCTGAGCTTGAATCCGACCGTGACCGCGACTTTAAGCGCGTGACCAAGATTAGCGACGACATCAACAGCGTAAGCGAGCTTGAAAACCTTATCACGAGTAAAAAGGAAACGGCAAAAGAAGACGAGGAGAGCGTTAAACAACAATCCGAAGAGCTTAAAGCCGAGCGTGATAACCTCCAAGAGCAAATGACGAGCGCAAGACTTACCGTAAACGAACTTGAATCGGCAATTAAGACTTTGGATGCTGATATCGAGAGATTTACGACGGATAAGCAGGCGCTTATCGCTAAAATCGCTACTAACGACGAGGAAATTGCTCAAAATAAGGCGAACGTCGAAACTATTGAAAAGAGTATGAAAACGGCAAGTGACCGTGACGGCGAGGCGGACGCTAAGCGTATCGTGGTCGTAAGAGAAAAGCTTGCTCACTTTGACGAATATAAGGAAGAACTTCATCAAAAGGTTGCAACCGTTGACCAGAATAGACTTGATTTGATGAACGAGCTTCAGAATTTGCGTGAAGGTAAGGCGAGAGAAGAAATGTTGCTTCTCAAGGTTGATACCGATATCGAGCAAATGGAAATACGCGTACGTGAAGAATATAACCTTGAATACGCAGACTGCTTGCAGTTCCGCGAAGAAGGTTACGACGTGACCGTAGGCGTTCAGGAAACGGCTAAATTAAAGCGTTCTATGCACGCGCTTGGTAACGTAAACGTCGACGCTATCGAAATGTCGCAAACGATTGCTCAAGAGTACGAAGAAATGAATACGCAGAAGGAAGACCTTGAAAAAGCAGAGGCTGACCTTCTTAAAATTATCAAAGAGCTTTCAGACGAAATGCTTGGTAGATTTACGGGCCAGTTTGAGCAGATAAGAACTAACTTTAAGAAGATTTTCAAAGAGCTGTTTAACGGCGGTACTGCTGACCTTGAACTTCTTGATAGCGAAAATCCGCTTGAGGCAGGTATTGAAATTAAGGCGCAACCGCCCGAAAAGAAGCTTCAATCCATCTCGCTTTTGTCAGGCGGCGAAAAGGCGCTTACCGCTATTGCAATCTTGTTCGCAATTCTTAAACTTAAGCCCATGCCTTTCTGTCTTCTCGACGAAATCGAGGCAGCGCTTGACGATGCGAACGCTAACCGTTTTGCAAAATATTTGCGTCGCTTTAGTGAGGATACGCAGTTCATCGTTATCACGCACCGTAAGCCCACTATGGAACTTGCGGACAGCTTGTACGGTGTAACGATGGAAGAAAAGGGCATTAGTAAAATCGTTTCCGTAAAACTCGAAGACGCTGTTAAAAACATTGATAATGCATAAACGAAGGGGTACGTATGGGACTGTTTTCCAAGATTAAAGAAGGACTTAAAAAGACGAAGGACGTTATCGCGTACAAGCTTAACAAGCTTTTTACGGGTGGCGCGCTTGACGACGACTTCTACGACGAGCTTGAATACGTGTTGCTTTCATCCGACGTTGGTGCAGCGACGACCGAGCGAATTTTAGAAGAGCTTCGTGACGTCGTTGACGAAAAGCTTATTCGCACGCGCGAAAAAGTTAAGGACGAGTTAAAGCAACTTTTGATTGACAGTTTGGATGAAAATCCTTTGCCCGAATACGAGTATCCTTTGATTATTATGGTATCGGGTGTTAACGGCGTAGGTAAAACTACGGCAATGGGAAAGCTCGCTAAAAAGTTCAAAAAGCAGGGTAAAAACGTTTTGCTCGTGGCTGCCGATACTTTCCGTGCGGCTGCTGCTGATCAGCTTACCGTGTGGTCGGAGCGTGCAGGAGTTAGAATCGTCAAGCAGGGCGAAGGCGCTGATCCCGGTTCAGTCGTATTCGACGCGCTTTCCAGCGCAAAAAGTAAGGGTAACGACGTAATCTTGATTGATACGGCAGGCAGACTTCATAATAAGAAAAATCTTATGGACGAGCTTGGTAAAATTTCCCGTATCGTAGATAGAGAAATGCCCGACGCGCTTTATCTTAATTATATCGTGCTTGACGCGACGACTGGACAAAACGCTATTTCGCAGGTTGACGTATTTAACGAGGCGGTTGATATCGACGGAATTATCCTCACTAAGCTTGACGGTACGGCAAAGGGCGGAGTGGTGTTTGCTATCAGTAACGAGCTTGAAGTGCCCGTCGTATACGTTGGCGTAGGCGAGGAAATTGACGATCTTGAAGATTTTGACTCAAAATCTTTCGTAGATGCAATTATTGAATAAAAAACGCTTGACAAAGAAAAAATAATGTAGTATTATATGAGTGTAAAGTAATTTTGCTTTACACTCTCTTTGTTTTTTAGGAGCAGGACGGATGAAAAAGGATTTGCGGATAAGTGAACTTAACGATATATACGGTGAGTTACTTACTTCGCGTCAACGAGAAATCCTGCAAAACTATTACGATTACGATCTTTCCCTTTCGGAAATTGCTGAAAATATGGGCATTTCCCGTCAGGGCGCACGTGACGCGATAGTAAAGGCGAGCGAACAGCTTTCTTTTTACGAGGAGGTAGTAGGCTACGCTGATAAAAAACAAAGAACGGAATCGTGTGTCGCAGACGCGCTTGATTTTCTTGATCGTGGAGATATCGAAAGCGCGAAAAGCGTTCTTGACGGGCTTTTGAAAAGCATACAGGAGTAAAAATGGGATTATTCAGCGGATTAAGTGAAAAACTAAATCACGTTTTCAGTAAAATGACTGCGCGCGGAAAGCTTACTGAACTGGAAATCAAACAAGCAATGCGTGAAATTAGAATCGCGTTACTTGAGGCGGACGTAAACTTTACGGTCGTTAAGGATTTCGTGGCTAAGGTTAGTGAAAAAGCAGTAGGCGAGCAAGTGCTTAAAAGTCTTACTCCCGGTCAGCAGGTTATTAAGATTGTAAACGAAGAGTTGATTGCGCTTATGGGTAGCAGCAACTCTAAACTTGAAGTAAGCCCCAAACCGCCCACCGTTATTATGCTTTGTGGACTTCAGGGCGCAGGTAAAACTACGATGTGCGGTAAGCTTTCTCAGCACCTTATCAAGCAAGGCAAAAAGCCTATGCTGGTTGCGTGTGATATTTACCGTCCCGCAGCGATCAATCAGCTTAAAGTCGTTGGTAAAAGCGTAAATACCGAAGTTTTTGAAAAGGGCACTAACAAGCCTGCAAAAACGGCGGTTGAGGCGATTAAGTACGCCGAAAGCAAAGGTTACGACACGGTGATTATCGATACCGCAGGTCGACTTCATATCGACGAGGCGCTTATGGACGAACTGCGCGAAGTAAAAAAGGCAGTTTCTCCCACGGAAATTCTTCTTACCGTCGACGCAATGACTGGTCAGGATGCAGTAACGGTTGCAAATTCGTTTAACGATCAGCTTGATATTACTGGCGTAATTCTAACGAAGCTTGACGGCGATACCCGTGGCGGTGCGGCGCTTTCCATTAAAGCCGTTACCGGCAAACCTATTAAGTTCTGTGGTATCGGTGAAAAATCGGGTGACCTTGAACCTTTCTATCCCGACCGTATGGCGTCCAGAATTTTGGGCATGGGCGACGTACTTACTCTTATTGAAAAGGCGCAATCAGCCGTTTCCGAAGAGGAAATGAAGAAGATGGAAAAGAAGTTCAGAGAGGCGAGCTTCACGCTTGACGACTTCTTGGTTCAGTTCGAAAATATGAAAAAGATGGGTAGCATAAGCGATCTTATCGGCATGATTCCCGGAATGGGTAACATGAAAATCAGCGAAAAAGATATTGACGAAAGCCGTATTGAGCGCTTTAAGGCGATAATTCGTTCGATGACCAAAGAAGAGCGCGAAAAGCCAGATATCATTAAGTCGTCCAGAAGAAAGCGTATTGCCGACGGTAGTGGAACGACCATTCAGGACGTAAATCAACTTCTCAAACAGTTCGAACAAACGCGCGAGCTTATGAAGAGAATGAAAAACGGCTCGTTTAAGATGGGTAAAGGAAAAAACCGTTTTCCGTTTTAGTCAGTTAATTTTCGGTTGAAAAACCGTAATAAAATAACAAATAATTTTTAATTTTTAAGGAGTAAAGAAAAATGGCAGTTAAAATCAGACTCACCCGTATGGGCGACAAGAAATCCCCCTTCTACAGAGTTGTAGTAGCAGATTCGAGAGCACCTCGTGACGGTAAGTTTATCGACATCGTTGGTACTTACAATCCTAAGACCGAGCCCGCTGAAATCAAGATCAACAGCGAAAAGGCTACTGAATGGATTAAAAAGGGTGCACAGCCTACCGATACCGTTCGCGCACTTTTGGTTGGCGCTGGCGTATTGGAGGCAAAGGCTATGCCCGCTAAAACCAAGGCTATTAAGAAAAAGAGCGAGTAATTGAAGTGGACCATTCCGTTTTATACGGACGAGAGCGCACGATAGCGCAACGTAGGAGAACGAAATGTTAGAACTTGTTAAATTTATGGTCGAGGAGCTCGTTGACGACAAAGCAGGCGTCGTAGTTACCCTTGACGAAGACAATACCGTAAACGTAAAAGTTTCTAAAGCCGATATGGGCAAGGTTATTGGTAAGGACGGTCGTATTGCAAAAGCAATCCGCACTATCGTAAAAGCAGCCGGTAACAAAACGGGCGTTAAGTATTCGGTCGTTATTTTAGAAACGGAATAAAAATGGACTTAAATTAGAGGGCTATAATAGGCTCTCTAATTTGGTATAAAAGAGAGGAATTATGAACGAATTTATCACAATTGGACAAATCGTACGTGGAGTAGGAATACGAGGCGAATTAAAAGTAAAACCGCTTACTGACGACGTCAACAGATACAAGAAGTTAAAGGTCGTTTACGTTAAGTCAACGCCGTATAGAATGCTTTCGTGTCGCTTTGACGAGACTTTCGTTTATATTAAATTGAGCGGAATTGACGACCGCACTCAAGCGGACGCTTTGCGCGATTGTTATATCGAAATCGACCGAGTTAACGCCGTTGATTTGGAAGAAGGAACTTACTTTATAGCTGATATCGTAGGCTGTAAAGTTTTTACCGACGACTCAACCGAAATCGGTAAAGTTATCGAGGTAAATCAGTTTGGTGCAGCGGACGTTTTTACCGTTAGTGACGGACAAAAGACGGTGCGTTTTCCTTTCTTGAAGAAAATGATTGTAAAAGTGGACGTTGAAGCAGGAATTATCGTGCTTAAAGCAGACGTTTTTGCTGAGGTGAGCGTGTATGAGGATTGACATTCTTACGCTTTTTCCCGAAATGTTTGCACCCTTAAAGACGAGTATTATCGGAAAGGCTACTGAAAACGGCGCGCTTGATATTCGCATTACGGATATTCGTGCGTATTCAAAGGATAAACATCATAAATGTGACGACACGCCCTTTGGGGGTGGCGCAGGTATGGTAATGATGGCGCAACCTATTTACGACGCTATTAATGCAATCGATCCTGAGCATAAAAGTATTAGAATTTATATGTCACCCAAGGGAAAGACCTTGGATATGGCTACCGTGAAAGAACTTGCCGGCATAGAAAACGCTTGGCTTACGCTACTTTGCGGACACTACGAGGGCGTTGATCAACGCGTTTTGGATCTTTGCATTGACCGTGAAATCTCTATCGGTGATTACGTTTTGACGGGCGGAGAATTGCCTGCAATGGTGCTTACTGATTGCGTAGCGCGATACGTTGACGGAGTGCTAGGCAGTAACGATTCCGTTTCTGAAGAATCGTTCTCTGATAATACGCTTGAATATCCGCATTATACCAGACCGCAAGTTTTCGAAGGGTTAGAAGTGCCCGAAGTTTTACTTTCAGGACATCACGCTAACATTGAAAAGTGGAGAAAACAGCAATCGCTTGAAATTACGAAGCGTTTGCGCCCCGACCTTTTGGAGGACTAAATGGCAGTTATCAACTGGTATCCCGGTCATATGACGAAATCTATTCGTATGATTGAGGATAATATCAAGTTAATAGACGCGCTGGTGTACGTTTTGGACGCGCGTATTCCGTACAGTTGCATAAACCCCGACTTTACGAGGTACATTCAAAAATTGCCCGTCGTTTACGCGCTTAACAAAAGCGACTTGGCTGATCCCGTTGAAACGGAAAAGTGGAAAAAGGCGTTGACGAGCGAGCGTAGCGTTGCGCTTTCGCTTGACAGTACCGTTTCTAAAAGCTCGTCCGCAATTTTATCCGCTATCAAAAAACTTTGCGGATCAAAGATTGACAAGTTTGCGGCGAAAGGCGTAAAGACTACTATTAAAGTTATGGTTTTAGGCGTGCCTAATACGGGGAAGTCGACGCTTATAAATAATCTTATCGGGAAAGCAAAAGCAATTACGGGCAATAAAGCAGGCGTTACGCGTGGAAAACAATGGTTCAAAGTCAACGACTACGTTGAAATTTTAGATACGCCGGGTACGCTTTATCCTAAGCTTATAAATCAGCGTATTGCCCGCCATTTGGCGTACGTTGGTAGTATAAAGGAAGAAGTCGTTGATATTTTTGAACTTTCTATGGAGCTTTTGACCGAACTTTCGTCGCTTGACGGTAATATTATTAAAAGCCGTTACGGTTTCGAGCCTACTGAATCGGGTGAAGAAAACCTTAAACTCGTTGCTAAAAGCAGAGGATTTTTGCTTCGTGGCGGTGAAGTGGATAGTGAGCGAGCATCAAGCGCCGTTATTGAGGATTTCAGAAAAGGGCGCTTGGGCAAAATTACTTTGGATAAGGTAAAAGAAGATGACTGAAGAATTATTTAATTACGATAAGGCGTTTGGCGTTACTGCTTTAGCTGGCGTTGACGAGGCAGGCAGAGGTCCGCTCGCAGGCCCAGTCGTTACGGCGTGCTGTATGTTGCCCCTCGACGAGATGATTGAAGGCATTAACGACAGCAAAAAAGTTTCGGAAAAGAAGAGAGAAAAGCTTTTTGATATTATTATGCAAAAGGCTAATTACGCTATATCAATCGTTGACTGCGAGACCATTGACGAGATAAATATTTTGGCTGCGACCAAAAAGGCTATGAGCGAGTGCATTGAGAAAATGCCCGTTCGTCCCGACCTCGTTTTGGTTGACGCGGTTGAACTTGATACGGACGTAAAACTTAAATCCATAATTAAAGGCGACGCGACCAGCTACAACATTGCAGCGGCGTCAATTTTAGCAAAGGTTACGCGTGACCGCATTATGCGTGAAATGGACGCGCTTTATCCTGAGTACGGCTTTGCTAAACACAAGGGTTACGGTACGAAAGACCATATCAACGCTTTGATAAAATACGGTCCGTGCCCTATTCACAGAATGACTTTTATCAAGAATTTCATAGGTAAGATTTATGCTGACAACTAAAAACAAAGGCGATATAGGTGAAGATATTGCCGTAAATTATCTTAGAGGAAAGGGCTTTGAAATTATCGAGCGCAACTATTCAACGAACGTTGGCGAGATAGATATTATCGGCGCGTGTGACGGATATTTGGTGTTCGTTGAGGTCAAAACTCGCCTTAACGATAAGTACGGTTACGCCGCTGACGCCGTAAATTTCCATAAAAGAAGTAAGATAAATCAGGTCGCAAGTCAGTATATAAAACGCTTTCGCTTGTTTGATAAAGCGGTGCGTTTTGACGTGGTTGAAGTGTATACGGAGGATAAAAAAGTCGTTCATTACGAGAACGCTTTTGATAGTTTTTTAAGGTACTAAAACGGAAAAATTAATTTTTGTGCTAAAACTCCCGATATAGAATTGTTGGGAGTTTGTATCTTTTTTAGTAACGAAAATTAGCGTTTTAGCATAAATATACGCTATGTTATATATGGAAGTTAGCGTAAACGCTATTAAAAGCAATATTGAAAAAATTCGTAAAGTTTTGGGGAATAGAAAACTTTACGCCGTTATTAAGGCTAACGCTTACGGCGTGGGTTTTGAGATCGCAAAAGTTTTTGAAAAGGAAGTAGACGGGCTTTGCGTGGCTAACGCTTACGAATTAAACGAGCTTAGAAAATTAGGCGTAAAAGCGCCCGTGCTGATTTTGGGCAGAGTGGAAAATTTTGATTACGATAATAACTCTATCGTTTCTATTTCGTCAATTGACGAAATGAAAAAGTTAAAGCGTAAAAGAGTCGCAATTAAAATCAATACGGGCATGAATAGACGGGGTTGCGAGGCTGAAGAATTTGAAAAATTGTATTTTGCGACGATTAAAAGTGGATGCGAAGTTGATAGCGTGTTTTCACATTTATATAATGCGCAGGACGAAAAAATAAGTCAAAATCAATACGAAATTTTTGAAAACGCCACGGCCTTTTTAAGCGGAAAAGTTAAGCGACATTTATGTGCGAGCAACTGCTTAATTGCACCTCCTAAATATTTATTTGACGGGGCGAGGGTAGGACTTGCATTATACGGTTACGGCTATGAAAGCTTGACGCCCACGGTTAGATTATACGGCGTAATTGAACAAATAAATACCGTCCTAAAAGGGCAAAATATCGGTTACGGGAATTTCGTTGCGCCTAAAAATATGCGCGTTGCAACCGTTAGCGTGGGTTACGGCGACGGCGTTAGCGCTAACGCAAAAATTCCGTGCGAAATAAACGGAATACGGTGTTATAGCGTAGGGCGGATTTGTATGGATTTTTTGAGCGTTGACGTGAGCGAGGTTAAATGTAAGGCTGGTGACAGAGCGTATTTTTCGTGTGGATCGTTGTCTTTGGACGAATTTGCAAGCGCTCAAAACAAAATTTTACACGAGACGCTTTGCGCTTTGAGTGCGAGAGTAAGGAGAAAGTATTGTGATAGATAAGCAAAAATTACGAAAAGTGGCGTCCACTACGAGAAAAAATGTGGCGTTACGCGTACAAAAAGATTGCAAAATAACACAAAAAATGATAGAATTATTAAAAGCCGAATACGATACCGTTTTTTGTTACGTTTCGTTTGGTACGGAAGTAGATACGAAAGCGCTTATTGAAAAATTGCGCGACAGCGTAAAAATTTTCGTACCGCACACCTATAACGGCAAAATGAAAGCGGTTATGCTCAAAGAAGAAACGACCGTTTTGGCGGTGGACAAGCAGGGCAATTTGTATAGCGAGAGCGAGCAGGTGACTGAACTTTTGGGCAATCCTAAAGCGTGCGTCGTGCCCTTGCTTGCGTATAACGGTAATAATTATCGTCTTGGCTACGGCGGAGGATATTACGATAAGTACTTATCCACACACGACACCTTAAAAATAGGCGTATGCTACGACGAGCAATATTTTGATTTTGAACGAGAGCCGTTTGACGTGGCGATGGATATTATCGTTACGCCAACGAAGATTATACGGAGGTAACTATGAAAAAAGAACGCAAACCTATCGCAGAATATATTTCTTCGAGTTTATCGTTCTATATTTACACGGTGGTATTTTCAATACTTGGTTTAGTGTTTTTGATGGATACGATTCCGCCCGTTATCGTTGGGATTTTGGGCATCGTTTTTATGCTCCCCATTTGCTTTATGAGCTTTCACGGTGGAATGAAAACGGGCGAGAAGGAATATAAAAAGAACAATACGGATTCGCTCGTGGACGTTCATAACGCTAAATACACGAAAATAGAGCCCGTAAAGCCCTTTTTGCACGTTATTCCTTACGTTATTTTTACGCTCGCGCTAAGCGTGATTGCAGTAGCGTTCAATTTCGTGCCCCTTCACGGAGCGATGCAACTCGTGTTTATTCCCTTTACCTTGATTTTTAAGGGCTTTGGCGTGATTACGATTGGGCAAATCACTTGGATGAGCTTCGTAATGGTATTGCTCCACGTCGTTTTGACGGCAGGATGCTTTATTGCAGGATACTTCTTGAAGGCAAGTGCACTTCGTCGTAGAGCGTCTGAAATCGTAAACGAGATTCGTAGCGTAGGTTGATATGAGAGTAATTAGCGGAAAATTTAAGGGCAGAAAGCTTGGCTCGCCTGCTGACGAGCGGGTTAGGCCCACTACGGACAGAATTAAAGAAACGCTTTTTAATATTCTCTCGTCCAAAAATCCAGACGGTTACGGGCTGGTATTAGACTTGTTTGGTGGAAGTGGCGCGGTAGGTATTGAATCTATCAGTCGTGGCGCGGATAAGGTGATTTTTATCGACCGCGATCCCGACAGCGTAAAGCTTATAAAAGACAATCTCAACCACGTGGGCGCAAAGAGCGAGGAGTACGAGGTGTATAACGTTGACTACGAGTTTGCACTAAAAAAACTTCGTGGAAAGAAGTTTGACTTTATTTTTGCAGATCCCCCGTACGCGCTTGGGCTTGAAAGAAAAATAGCTGAACTTATTAAAAAGTACGACCTTTTGTCAGATAAAGGCGTGCTATGCGTGGAACATTCGTCCGATAAAAAGGTAAAATTCGACGGCTACGACGAGGATAAAAGAGAGTGCGGTTATACCGTGTTATCCTTTTTGACGTATAAAAAGGAGGAGCAAAATGAACAATAAGGCAGTTTTTGCAGGAACTTTCGACCCTTTTACTTTGGGACATTACGAAATAGTAAAGCGCGCGTCCGAGCAGTTTTCCACGCTGTACGTTGCCGTTAGCGAGAGCGGTAAAAATTGCAAATTTTCGCTCAAAAAACGCGTTAGAATCGCGCAGTTGTCGCTCCAAAGTATCCCCAACGTCGTGGTAATTCCTTTCAAGGGATTTTTAGTCGACTTTATGAAAGAAAACGGTATTACCGTGTACGTGCGCGGACTTAGAAATTCTATGGATTTTGAGTACGAGCGCAACTTGTATTTGGCGTACAAATCGCAAGATGAAAAGATTGAGGGCGTGTTTTATATGTCGTCGCCCCAAAACGTGCATATTTCCTCGACGCTCGTCCGTGAAATACTGGCGTTTGACGGTGACGTAAGTAAGTACGTCGTTGCGGATGCAATACCTGAAATTAAATAACAACTCGCAAAGGAAAGAAGAACTATGTTTGATAAAATTAAAAAAATCATTCCGCCAGAAGAGGCGCGTGAAATGATAGGGCTTTCGCCTGAAATGAAAAAACTTAAAGCTGAGCGTGACGATACGGTCAAAGACATTATCGCAGGTAGAGACGAGCGAATGATGTTTATCGTAGGACCTTGCTCTGCGGATAACGAAAATTCGGTGCTTGACTACGTATCAAGACTCGCTAAACTTGCTGATAAGGTTAAAGATAAGATTTTTATCGTGCCCAGAATTTATACGAACAAGCCGCGTACGAGAGGTGAGGGATATAAAGGAATGCTCCATAACCCCGATCCGCATAAACACGTTACGGATATTCAAGGCGGAATTTTAGCGCTCCGTCACCTTCACGCACGCGCTATCAGCGAAAGTGGACTATCGGCTGCTGACGAAATGCTTTATCCCGACAACGTTGACTACATTCAGGACCTTTTGTCCTATATCGCAGTAGGTGCGCGCTCTACTGAAAACCAACAACACCGCCTCGTAGCGAGTGGTATCGACGTAGCGGTAGGCGTTAAAAACCCTATGAACGGAAGTCTGCCCGTCGTGCTTAACTCTATCTACGCGGCGCAAATTTCTAACGAATTTAAATACGGCGGTTATCAGGTGCGCACGAGCGGTAACGAATACGCACACGCCATCTTGCGCGGTAGCGTAGATATCTACGGAAACAACCTTCCTAACTATCATTACGAGGACGTTATGCGTTTTTACGGAATGTATATGAAAGAAGGGCTTAAAAATCCTGCCGTTATTATCGACACTAACCATTCTAATAGCGCAAAACAGCCTCTTGAACAAGTAAGAATCGCAAAAGAAGTTATAACGAACAGAAATCATTGCGACGACTTCAAAAGACTCGTAAAAGGTTTCTTGATCGAAAGTTATATCGAAGACGGCAATCAGTCGCCCGACGGATGTATCTACGGAAAATCTATTACCGACGGATGCCTTGGCTGGGAAAAGACGGAAAAGCTTATCCTCGATATTGCCGAAATAATCTAAAAAAGAAAGGACTTACCACCTCGGTAAGTCTTTTTTACATATTTTTAGAGTAATTAATATAATTTTATATATTCTATTGACAAGCGCGCATATACGTAGTATAATAATACTGTAAAATGTTTCCGTATCGCAGTACTTCATAAAAAGGAGAGAGGATATGACAAAGAGGGCTAAAAGGATAACAGTATTTATCGTTGTTTTGAGTTTTATAAGTTTAGTTTATCTATTCTTATATGGGCAAATAAAAGCGGAATGGTTTTCGGAGGATTATCATATTGAGCAAGTAAATAAACGACTTGTTCCAAAAGTATTCGACTGGAAATATGCTAATGGCGAAAAATATGAAAGTTATACCGTACATCCCTTGTATGACGAAAATGACGAATTGAAGTATTTCCTTGTTGAATTTGAGCCGTATGGTTTTGTCTTTGTTAGAATAGGAAATATAGCGTTTTTTAGAATGATTACTCCAATGTCAAATAGTATGTATATGTTAAACACTGTTTATTCACTTGAAAACGAAGATAAATATACGTGGTCACCATATATAAGAGACGAAACGTATAGTCAACCTATGCCTGACAAGGATAAAGAATGGATACTTGATGCTAATGGCGATAGGATATATTATAAAAAAAGTCCGTACTTCGTAACAAATAATTTAAACGAACGAAAATATCTTATTGAAATAGATGGTGCTGGATACGTGTGTGCAGTAAAAAAGGATGATAAATTTTTAAATTTAATTAGTCAAAAAACATTTAGTATTTACGACGAGGATTTAGCGTATAAGGAACATATCTATATATCTTTTTTAGTTAAAACTAAAAGTTGTGATTTGTAAAAGTAAAAGACGGAGTGATAATTGCTCCGTCTTATTTTTTATCTCGTATAAAGTTTTGAGGGGTAGAAAAGGTTAGTTGGGTTTGAGGTGATAAGCGAGTATAGGTGCGCTGATTTTCTCTCAATTTCAAAGTAATCGCTGTAATTTTCGTTAAACTTTTCAAAATCGCCCGTGCGAATTATCGAACTTTCTTTAATTTTGTCAAGATAGGGCTTGAAATCTTCTTTAATTGCAAGCACGCGAAGGGGAATATTTTCCGTGATTTCGCAGTTATCTTTCGTTATGCCGAGTAATACCTGCAAAACGATTCTGCGTAGTCGTGACATCGTGTAACGCTTTGATTTCGTGTTTGATAGTACTTCTTCGATATCGTTATAAAGTAAAGCGTTTTCGTACAGCTTGTTTTCAATACCTTCACGGCAGTCGTATGCGAGTGAAATACCTTTTTTTCCTGCGCTTCGTAGTGCGTAAACGCAAATGGACGAGAATAATTTAAGGTCGGGCTTGTGCGCTAAATATTCGTCGATTACGCGTTGTGCCTCGGCAGTAAGATAGGGCGTAGCGCCCGTAAAATCGCCCTTTTGCATAAGGTCGCGTAGCGCCGTAGCAGAGGCGTAACTGTCCGTTGGGAATAAACTGTTATAAGATGCGCCTATACGCTTAATAATATCAATTTCCACTTTAAGACCGTACTTATATATCGCTTTTATATACTCAATACACAATAAATTATTAGGAGTTGATAATATTTCCTTGACTTTTTGCTCGTCAATATTCTGTTCTTTTGCGCACTCAGCAGTCGCCTCACATAAAGCGGACGCGTACGAATTTCCTTCGTCTAAAAATCTTTTCAGCGTCGTGGTAAAAAGCTCGCTTTCTTCGTACTGAATTTTAGCAAGGGCGATAAGCGTTTGGCTGTCGTCCGTTTCCGCGCCCATAACGATAGCGTCAACGTCTTTCAGCTGTGATAGGGTACGGATTGCGCCGTCAGCAAATTTTTCGCCCGTTGCTACGGCGTAAACTACGGGAAGCTCAACTACCATTGACGCTCCGCAGTTAAGGGCAACCGACGCGCGCGTATATTTTTCGACGATAGCTGGCTGGGCGCGTTGCACGAAATTGCCACTCATAATGCAAATAACGCCGTCGTATTTTTTAGACGCTTTGCTTATCTGGTATAAGTGTCCCGTATGAAAAGGGTTATATTCGCAAACAATAGCGCAATTTTTCATTTCTTACTCCTAAAATTGTTTTACTTTTTTTGGTTAGAGTGTTATAATAAATAAGTATGGGAATTATTTCCGTACTTATTATAACATTAGATTAAAAAAAATGCACTCGTTTTGAGGGCGGAAGGAGAAAAATTATGACATTATTGGAAAGCATTAAAGAAAAAGCGTCTAACGCCTACAAGCATATCGTACTTGCTGAGGGCGAAGAAGAGCGTATCATTCGCGCTGCTGAAAAAGTGAACGAGCAGAAAATTGCTAAGATTACTCTTATCGGTAGCCCCGAAGTTATTTACGCTAAATGCCCCGACGCTAAACTTGACGGCGTAGATATTCTTGACCCTAACACCGCTGATTTGAGTGAGTACGCTGAAGTTCTTTACAACCTTCGCAAAGCAAAGGGTATGGAAAGAGAGCAGGCTGAAAAGCTCGTTAAAAACGGTCTTTACCTTGGTGTGTTGCTCGTTCAGACGGGTAAGGCTGACGGTATGGTAGCAGGCTCGGTTAACTCCACGGGCGACGTTCTCCGTCCCGCACTTCAAATTATTAAAACCGCTCCCGGCATTTCCACGGTAAGCAGCTGCTTTATTATGGTTATGCCCGAAGGATGTAAGTACGGCGAAAACGGCGTGCTCGTATTCGGTGACTGCGCGGTTAACCCCAACCCCACGGCTGAACAGCTCGCTGCAATCGCTATTGCATCTGCTGACAGCGCAAAGAAGATTGCTGGCATTGATCCCAAGGTTGCTATGCTTTCGTTCTCTACCAAGGGTAGCGCAAAGCACGAGCTCGTTGATAAAGTAGTTACCGCTACCGCACTCGTAAAAGAGCAAGCGCCCACGCTTAACGTTGACGGCGAGCTTCAGGCAGACGCAGCGCTCGTTGAGTCCGTTGGCTCGCTCAAGTCCCCCGGAAGTAGTGTTGCAGGTAAGGCTAACGTTCTTATCTTCCCCGACCTTCAGGCAGGAAATATTGGCTATAAACTCGTTCAGCGTCTTGCCGGCGCAGAGGCAATCGGTCCTATCTGCCAAGGCTTTAACAAGCCCGTCAACGACCTTTCCCGTGGTTGCTCGGTAGAAGACGTCGTAAACGTAGTTGCTATGACTGCACTTCAAGCACTCTAATAAATAAAGGAGAAATATATTATGAAAATTTTGGTTGTAAACGCAGGAAGCTCTTCTCTTAAATATCAGCTTATCGAAATGGAAACCGAAAGCGTTCTTGCAAAGGGCGTTTGCGAAAGAATCGGTCTTGACGGCTCGGTGCTCGTTCATAAGGGCAAGAAAGAGGCGAGAATTGAAGGCGCTATGCCCACGCATCAGGAGGCTATCCAAATGGTTCTTGACGCGCTCGTTAGTAAAGAGTACGGCGTTATTGACGATATGAGCGAAATCGCTGCAGTTGGTCACCGCGTCGTTCACGGCGCTGAAACCTTTACCGACAGCGTAAAGATTACCGACGAGGTTATGGAGCAAATCGCTGACGCTATCGAGCTCGCACCCCTTCATCAGCCTGCTAACATTATGGGTATTAAGGCTTGCGTTGCTGCAATGCCTAACGCTCCTCAGGTAGCAGTATTTGATACGACTTTCCATTCCACGATGCCTGACTACGCGTATATGTACGCTATTCCTTACGAGGATTACAAGAACTACCGCGTAAGAAAATACGGTTTCCACGGCACGAGCCATTTGTTCGTTTCGTCCGAAGCGAGAAAGATCGCTGGTCGCGACGATATCAAAATCGTCGTTTGTCACCTTGGTAACGGCGCAAGCGTAAGCGCAGTTAAGAACGGCAAGTGCGTAGATACCTCTATGGGACTTACGCCCCTTGAAGGTCTTTTGATGGGAACGCGTAGTGGCGATATCGATCCTGCTGCGGTTGAATTCTTGATGGGCAAGAAAGATATGGACGTTCACGAGGCTATGAACTACTTTAACAAAAAATGTGGCGTACTTGGCGTAAGTGGCGTTTCGTCCGACTTCCGTGATCTTATTGCTGCTATGGACGAGGGTAACGACAGAGCGCGTCTTGCAGTTGATATGTTCGCTTACCGCGTTAAGAAGTACGTTGGCGCATATGCTGCTGCTATGGGCGGTATTGACTTTATCGCGTTTACCGGTGGTATCGGTGAGCACACCGAAATCGTTCGTGAAAAAGTTCTCGAAGGTCTTGGCTTTATGGGCGTTGAGTTTGATAAAGATAAGAACAACAACGTTCCCCGTGGCGAAACCTATCAGATTTCTACGCCTGACTCGAAGGTTAGCGTTTACATTATTCCCACCAACGAAGAACTCGTTATCGCAAGAGAAACTCTTCGCCTTAAATAATGAAGTTTGCGCGCCTGCTTTCTGATCTGTTTTACCCAAACGATCTTAAATGCGTCGTTTGTGATGCGGAACTGCCCAAAAAGACGAGATATAACGTTTGCGATAAGTGTCAACTTTCTTATAACGTAAAGTTTTGTCAGCGTTGCGGTCGTCCGATTGCAAATATGGCGGAGTATTGCGACTACTGTAAGGAAAATAAGTTTTCCTTTGAGAAAGCGCGCTCTGCGTTCGTGTACGAGGACGAAGTAAGACGGCTCGTTCATAAATTAAAATACGGCAATGCAAAGTATTTGGGCGGAACTATGGCGCAGTTTATGGCGGACGTTTATTACGAAAGCGGTTTTGGCGTGGACGTTATTACGTACGTGCCGATGCACCCAAAAGCAGAGAAAGAGCGTGGGTATAATCAGGCAAAAGTTTTAGCGGAAGAGTTGTCAAAGATACTTGCAATTCCCGTAGAAACGCTTTTGTTCAGACAAAAATACACTCCGCATTTGGCGAAGATGAGTAAAGAAGAACGTGCCCTTGCTATTACCGACGCGTACGCAGTTATGCCCGTTGAGTCTATCAAGAATAAGAAAATTTTGCTCGTTGACGACGTGTTTACCACGGGTGCGACTACTAACGAGTGTGCAAAGGTACTAAAGAAAGCAAAGGCGGATGAAATTTTCGTACTGACTTTTGCGAGCGGAAAACTTAAACCGCTATTATATTGATAAGGAAAGGGGAGTTTATGCAAAAACTCCCTTTTTTGATAAAATAGTGTTAAAAAATAGTGAAAAACGCTTGACAAGTAGGGCGGACATATTATATAATAGACGACGTTGGAAGTAGATTTATTCTCACCGGCTAGGACGCCTAAGCCGTGTAACGCTAATTTAACAAATAGGTTAATTGTGTTATTGAGTGGTGTAAATCTGCGCCGCTCAATATTTTTTTTGTTCGGAGGACACGATTATCAATAAGGAGATTGAAATCAACGACAGAATTACCGACGCGGAAGTTCGTGTTATTGATGAAAACGGAGTGCAACTCGGTATTATGAGTGCACGCGAAGCAAATCGTATTGCAGACGAAAAGAACCTTGACCTCGTAAAGATCAATCCCGGTTCGACTCCGCCTGTATGTAAGATTATGAACTACGGTAAGTTCAAGTTTGATGCTGCAAAGCGTGAAAAAGACGCTAAAAAGAATCAAAAAGTTACCGACCTTAAAGAAATCTGGTTATCAATGACCATTGATACTCACGACCTTGAAACGAAAGCAAAACAATGCATTAAGTTCCTTAAGGCTGGTGACAAAGTTAAAGTTTCTATCCGAATGAGAGGTAGACAGCAGGCGCACGCTTCGCTTGGCGTGGACGTTATGAACGAATTTTACGAGATTGTAAAAGACGCAAGTAATATGGACAAAAAGCCTATGACGGAAGGACGTAATATCTTAATGATCCTTTCACCTAAAAAATAAAAACAATTACGGAGGGTAATAAAATGCCAAAAATGAAAAGTCACAGCGGTGCTAAAAAGCGTTTCCGCACCACCGCATCCGGTAAAGTTAAACGTGCTCAACAGGGCAAGAACCACATTCTTACCAAGAAGAGCAGCAAGAGAAAGATGGGCCTTCGTCAGGGCGCTTATATGGCGTCTGAAAAGCAGGCTGCAACCATCAAAGTAATGATTCAGAAGTAACGGGAGGTCACAACTATGAGAATTAAGAGAGCAGTAAACGCCGTTAAAAAACGTCGTAAAATTATGAAACTTGCAAAGGGCTACTTTGGTTCTAAGTCCCGTTCTTACCGTATCGCTCGCGAAGCGGTAATGAAGTCTTTGATGTATGCATTCATCGGCAGACGCAGAAAGAAGAGAGATTTCAGAAAACTTTGGATTGCACGTATCAACGCTGCAGCACGCCTTAACGGTATGTCCTATTCGAAGTTTATGTATGGTCTTAAAGTTGCTGGTGTGAACCTTAACAGAAAGGTTCTTGCTGATATTGCTGTAAACGATGCAAACACCTTTAAGGCGCTTGCTGAAACCGCATCCAAGGCTATTGCGAAATAAGCAAAATTGTCAAAAAGCACCCGAAATACAGGTGCTTTTTTGCGTTTATTTATGATTATAACTTCACTTGACAACGCTACGGTGAAATCCGTAGCAAAACTTCGTAACAAAAAGTACCGCGACGAGCAGGGAAAGTATCTTATCGAGGGTTTACGTTCGGTTAAGGACAGCTTTCCGTATCTAAGCGAGCCGTTACTCGTGTTTAGCGAAAGCGGTTTTGCTCAGCACGGTGACTGTTTTGAAAATTGCGAAAAAATCGTATGCACGGATACGGTTTTTAACAAAATTGCCGATACTGAAAACTCGCAAGGTATTATTTGCGTAGCGAAAAAGCAAAGCATAGCGCCTAATTTTACTTGCGACCGCGCGTTATTTTTAGACCGCGTGCGTGATCCGGGCAATATGGGTACGATTATTCGTACGGCGCTTGCAGTTGGCTTTAACGATATTTATTGTCGTGACTGTGTAGACGTTTATAACCCCAAGGTCGTGCGTAGCGCAATGTCTGCGGTATCTCGCGTAAACACTTACGAAGTGGACGAGCAGTTTTTGTCCTCGCTTAAAGAAAACGGCTACACGGTTTTGTGTGCCGATATGCAGGGCGAAAGCATTTTTGAATATAATACTGAGAGCGAAAAGCTGTGTTTAGTGCTTGGAAACGAGGCTAACGGTGTGGACGATAGCGTTTTGTCGCAGTCTGATACCGTAATTTCTCTTCCGATGCAAGAGGCTGAATCGCTCAACGTAGGCGTATGCGCGTCGGTAATGATGTACCAACTTCGCTACGCTAAAAGATAAATTTTAATATAGGAGAACTTATTATGTCAGGACATAGCAAATGGTCAACTATTAAAAGAGCAAAGGGTAAAACTGACGCAGCGCGTTCCGCTGTGTTCACCAAAATCGGTCGTGAAATTGCCGTAGCCGTTAAGGCGGGCGGTCCTGATCCCAACAGCAACTCCGCGCTCCGTACCGTTATTGCAAAGGCAAAAGCGGCTAATATGCCCAACGACAACATTAACCGTAGCATCAAAAAGGCTAGTGGTGAAC
>JAGAPD010000011.1 GCA_017623435.1 Clostridia bacterium | reverse complement strand
GAATTTGCCGATTTGTCGCTCGTAATCACGGACGAGCAACACCGTTTCGGTGTGGCTCAACGCGCTAATTTAGAAAATAAAACGAGGGGAGTAGACAGTATCGTAATGTCCGCAACGCCTATTCCAAGGACGCTTGCGCTGTCGCTTTACGGCGAGCTTGACCGTATCGTTATCGACGAATTACCCCTCAAAAAAGCGCAGATTATTACCCGTTTCGTACCCAAAGAAAAGGAAACGGGAATGTGGGATTACGTGTACGAGCGCGCTCAAAAGGGCGAGCAAGCTTACGTCGTAGTGCCCAGAATCAGCGACGACGAGGACGAAATAAACAGCGCGGAAAGTGTGTTTGATGCGCATAAAAAACGCTTTGGCGATATGCTCCAGATTCTCCACGGAAAGCAAAAAGAGAGCGTTAAAAACGCAACTATGACGGCGTTTTCAAAGGGAGAAGTTAAGGTGCTCGTAGCAACCACCGTAGTTGAAGTAGGCATAGACGTGCCTAACGCTACCACAATGATTATTTACGATAGCGACAGATTTGGACTGTCACAGCTCCACCAGCTTCGCGGACGCGTTGGAAGGGGAGAAAAGACGTCGCATTGTTTCGTTCTGAGCAACAGCGAGAACGAAGAAACGCGAAAAAGACTGGAAAGCTTTATCTCGTGTAGCGACGGTTTCGCGCTCGCGGAAGAGGATTTTAAGATGCGCGGTGCAGGTGATTTCCTCGGTTACAGTCAGCACGGGGCTGGACAATTCCCCTCCGACACGGATATGATAAATCTTGCTAAAAGCATTAAAGAGAGCATTTTGCAGGATAATTCTGCTACCCAAAGGATAGAAAAATCTATCACCACGAGCAAGTACGAGTACTTTAACGGAATAACGCTGAATTAAGATATTTCCATTTTAAGACGGTAATAAAATCCCGAATACACTTCCAAATTTTCAATAATTTTGGGAGTGTATTTTTCTTTTTATAAGATAAAAAATCTTACTACTATTTTCCATATTAAAAATATTAGATTTTTAGGCGTAAAGTACTTGACAAGACGGAGGAATAGTATTATACTATTCGTGATTTCATAGTAAAAAGGTAGGGATTAAATTGAAACTATCCACTCGCGCCCGATACGGACTTAGGCTAATTTTCAATATCGGGATAGCAACAGACAAAATATCATTGCCCACGCTGATAAAGCAAACGGATTTGAGCGAGAAGTACGCAGAGCAATTATTAGGGATGCTACGAAAGGCAGGAATCGTTGAAAGCGTGAGGGGAGCAGGAGGCGGATATTATCTTTCTCGCCCAAGTAGTGAAATCACGATAAAGGAAATTTTGGTAGCGCTTGACGACTCGTTTGAAATCACCGATTGCGTCAGCGGAAAATGTCAGGATAATTACTGTCCTAACAAAATCATTTTCAAGCGCTTATACGACGGCATTGACGGACTACTTAGTTCAACGACGCTGGAAGATATGATTAACGATTACAGGTGTGTATGATATGAAAAGAATTTATTTAGACCACTCGGCGACCACACCGGTTGACGAAGAAGTTTTACAAAAAATGTTGCCATACTTTACGGGCAAGTTCGGAAACGCGAACAGTATGCACGGCTTTGGTCAGGAGGGCGCGTACGCCGTTGACGAATCGAGAAGAAAGATAGCCTCGCTTATCGGCGCAAAGCCCAACGAGATTTATTTTACCTCGGGCGGAACGGAGGCGGATAACTGGGCGATTAAAGGTATGGCGCTCAAAATGCGCGAAAAGGGTAATCACGTTATCACGAGTAGCATTGAACACGCGGCGATTATGTCGTCTTGCGCTCAGATTGCGAAAGAGTACGGATTTGAAATTACCTATCTTCCCGTGGACGGAAACGGCCTCGTTCGCCCCGAAGATCTTCGCGCGGCAATCACGGACAAAACGGTGCTCGTTTCGATAATGCTCGCTAACAACGAAATCGGAACGATTCAGCCTATAAAAGAACTTGCTGAGATTGCTCACGAAAAGGGAATTTACTTCCACACCGACGCAGTGCAGGCGGTAGGATCTATTCCCGTTAGCGTAACCGATTTAGGCGTTGACCTTATGTCCTTCTCGGCGCACAAGTTCTACGGACCGAAAGGCGTGGGCGTGCTTTATATCCACGGCGGAGTAAAGCCCACCAAGCTTATGACGGGCGGTCATCAAGAGCGTACTATGCGCGGTGGCACGACCAACGTCCCCGGCGTAGTCGGTATGGCTGCGGCGCTTGAAAAAGCAGTAAATAACCTCGACGAAAATTACGTTTATATCAAAAAACTTCGTGATAAGTTCGTCGAGCGCGTTATAAACGAAATCCCTTACGCCATCTATAACGGCGATAAAGAAAAAAGACTTCCGCAAAACGCCAACTTTGCGTTTGAGTTTATCGAGGGCGAATCCATATTGATGTCGCTTGACCTTGCAGGAATTGCTTGCTCGTCCGGCTCGGCTTGCTCGTCCGGCTCGCTTGAGCCTTCGCACGTGTTGCTTGCAACGGGCTTGCCCATTGAAAAAGCGCACGGCTCGATAAGATTTTCTTTCGGCAGAGACAATACGGAAGAAGAAGTGGATTACGTAGTAGACAAACTTAAAGAAATCGTTTGCAAGCTTCGCGCAATGTCGCCCTTGTTTTGCGAAATAAAAGGAGAAACTAAAAATGTATAACGAAAGAGTAATGAAGGAATTCCAAAATCCCCAAAACGTAGGCGAAATGGCAGACGCTAACGCCGTAGGTACGGTAGGCAACGCGTCGTGCGGGGATATTATGAAAATTTATATGAAGATTGAAAATAATATCATTGAAGACGTAAGCTTCCAGACTTTCGGTTGCGCCGCAGCGATTGCGACTTCGTCCGTGGCAACTTCTTTGATTAAGGGTAAGACGGTAGAAGAGGCGCTTAAAATTACCAATGCGCAAGTCGTTGACGAGCTTGGCGGACTTCCTGCGCAAAAGCTTCATTGCTCCGTTTTGGCTGAAGAGGCTATTAAGGCGGCAGTAAACGACTATCTTACCAGATACGTTGCTGAAAACAAATAAATTCTATTTTTTTCCTATATAAACCCGACATATATGGTCCGTTTTTGCGCACACTAAAAAGGAAAGGAGGTGCAAAAATGAAAGACTGGATTTACGGTGTTGCCGTAGGTATGCTGACGGGTGTTGCGCTTGCGACTAACCCCAGAGTACGAAAAATGGCGTACGACGCGAAGGAAAAGGCAGAGAAAATGAAGTGCTGTATCGTAGAAGAGGGCACTTGTGGCGAAAATCAGCATAACTGATTAAAAAAAAGAGTATAGTCGCAGATAATTGCGGCTATATTTTTTGTAAAAGAGCGTAAAAGGTTTTGCAAAACGCCAAAATTATGATATAATTAGCGTATGAGAATTTTAGGCGTAGATTACGGCGACAGTAGAATAGGGCTAAGCGTTTGCGACGAGATGGAAATTCTCGCCTCGCCCCTTACGACTATGAAGTCGCTTAGTATGAAAAAGAATATCGATAGCGTTTGCGAAATCGCCAAAAGAGAAAACGCCCAGCTTATCGTAGTGGGCTTACCGCTCAATATGGACGGTAGCGAGGGTGAGCGCGCAGGCAAAAGTCGCGCTTTTGGCAGAGTGCTTGAACGCGTTTCGGGAATTAAGGTGGAATACTTTGACGAGCGTCTTACTTCCGTTGAGGCAGAAGAGATTATGCAAACGGTGGGCGTAAAGAAAGATAAAAGAAAAAATATCGTGGACAGAATAGCGGCGCAACTCATTTTGCAAAGCTATATCGACGCGAATAAAAATAAGAAATAAATTCAAGGAGCAATAATATGAAAGAGAAATTTGAAAACGTAGAAATTATCGACGGCGAAGAAATCGTTACCCTTTACGATGACGACGACAACGCAACCGAGTTTTATGAAATTGCAGTCGTAGAGTACGAGGGCGATTTTTACGCGCTTTTGCAACCCGTAGAAGAGCTTGAAGGCGTAGAAGAGGGCGACGTGCTTATCTTCCGTGTAGAAGAGGAAGAGGACGGCAACGACAGATTTATGAACGTAGAGGACGAAAACGTCCTTAACGCTGTATTTGAAGAGTTTATGCGCGCAGTAGCCGATCACGAATGTGGATGCGGTTGCGACGACTGCGACGGACATTGCCACGACGAAGACGAAGAGTAATATCAACTACTGATATTCTTCTAAAAAATTAAATTAAAAAGTTAGGAAAACTTGGCTTAAATAGGTCAAGTTTTCTTTTTTTTACGCAAAATACTTGATAAAAACTTCAACGTGTGATATACTTAAAAATGCCAAACCAACTGAATATTAAAGCGAGGACTATTTTTATCTAATGGGATAATTATATTCTTTTTATGCTATGTCCATAATGAATTTGATAAAAATGCAAATTCCCTTTGGATATAGCGTAGATTTGTTCTTGCTTTTCTGTTGGTTTGGCGACTATCGGGGTTTGCGTTTTTTGTGCGTTTACTTCGGTAGGCGCACTTTTTATTTTTAGGAGGATACAATGGGGCAAATAGCAGAAATCATAAAATATGAAGGCGATAATTCCACCTTTGTATGGAAACACCCGTGTGAAGATTTTAATTCTTTGACACAGCTTATCGTTCACGAATCGCAAGAGGCGATTTTTATGATGAACGGACAAGCGTTAGATTTATTCGGCGCAGGGCGTTACACGTTAGAAACGCAAAATATTCCCAAACTCGGTAAAATCTTAAAGCGTACAACGGATGGAAATACTCCTTTTCATTGTGAAGTGTATTTTATTAATAAAACCGTTCAAATGGCAATTAAATGGGGTACGGACAGTAAAATACGTTTTATTGAGCCGAGTATGGGTATTCCGTTTGAAATTGGTGCTTGTGGTGAAATGAATTTGGCGGTATCAAACTCTAGAATGCTTCTATTGAAACTTGTTGGTACAATGAAAGGTATTTCGTGGGGTGATGCGGGAGTAGGATTCACTAAGTCAATTCAAAATAGTTTTAGACCTCTAATTTCAAATGCAGTTAAAACACATCTTCCTAGTTCGATAAAGGAACAAAATATAAATATTTTAGAAATAGATGAAAATTTGGAAGCACTTTCAGAAGTTTTGCGAAAAAATATTATCTCAGGTTTTGAGGAGTATGGTTTAACAATTCCTCAATTTTATATTACTACAGTAGTACTTCCAGAGAATGATCCTAACTTGCGTAGACTTCGTGAATTACAAACAATTTCTTTTCAAACAAAAATGATTCAAGCAGAAGCACTCGTAAAGACTGCTCATGCTGAGGCGGAAGCGGACATAATAACAGCGGAAAGAAAAGCTGTTCTAGAAAAAGAAACTACCGCTATAGAAATAGCAAGACGAGAAGCTGAACGAGATATTATACATGCTCAGGTCGAAGCGCAGAAAACAAAAATGACAGGTGTAGCTGAAGCGGAAGTTATGGCTGCAAAAGGATATACACAAAGAGATGTTCTTGCTGCTGACGTTCAGAAAGCATATGCTGAGGGTATTGGTAAAATGAACATAAGTGGCGGTGGTGGCGGTGTTGCAGGAGAAATGCTTGGTCTTGGCGTTGGTATGGCAGCCGTGGGCGTTGTTGCTCCTCAATTAGGAGAAATGTTTAAGGGAATTAACAATACAACAGTCGTTGAAAATGATGTTGAAAAATGTTCAAAGTGTGGCGCAAAACTTCCTAAGAATGCAAAATTTTGCCTTGAATGTGGCGAAAAGGTGCTTGCAAACGAAATGATAGTATGTTCCCAATGTGGAAAAACCGTTGTAAAAGGAAAATTTTGTCCTGAATGTGGATTTAAGTTTGTAACCGTTTGTCCGAAGTGTGGAGCGGACACGAAAGGTGGAAAATACTGCCTTGAATGTGGCGAAAAATTATAAGGAGGAAAAATGAAAAAGAATTTTAAGTATTTTGGTATTACTTGGATAGTTGCGTTCGTACTTTTCAATGCAGTTACGTTTTTAATACCTAACGAAGTATTTGGCGTAACTCGTTTTGACAAAGCTGTTTTTTGGATAGCGTATGCACTAATCGTAATATCGTTTGTTGCTGAACTTATTACGGCGTATAAGTTTGTTAAAGACGATAGCAACGAAAAAACTTTCTTGAATATTCCGTTATTACAAACGGGATATACTGCGATTATCTTTTCCGTAATCGTTGGGCTTGCGTTTATGATATTTCCCGTTTTGCCTGCGTGGTTGGGTGCTATCGTTTGTATTCTTATTGCAGGATATTTCATAATCGCTTGCGTGAAAGCCTCAACAGTTGCGGAGGTTGTTGCTGAAATTGATGTGAAAGTAAAAACGCAAACTGTTTTTATTAAAGCATTAACTATAGATGCAGATGCTCTTGTAATGAGCGTAGAATCTGATGAGATAAAAGAAGTATGTAAAAAAGTTTACGAAACCATACGATATTCCGATCCAATAAGTAATGTTGAGTTGGCTGAAGATGAAAATAAAATTTCTATAAAATTTACTGATTTTTCTAATGCGGTAAAAAATAGAGAAATAGAGAACATTTTAGTGCTGTCAAAAGAATTAATTGTTTTACTTGAAGAAAGAAACAAAAAATGCAAATTATTAAAATAGTTCATTTAGTGTTTGATTAATGGAGAATTAAAATGGCGTTATTTAAATGCAAAATGTGTGGTGGGGATCTTAATGTTGAGGGAAATACTATTGTAGAATGTGAATATTGTGGCACGAAACAAACTGTCCCTAAAGTAATGGATGAAAATTTGCAAAACGTATATAATCGTGCAAATGCTTTGCGTATTAAAAGTGAGTTTGATAAAGCGGAAAAACTGTATGAAAAAATAATTCAAGTGGATGATACTCAGTCGGAAGCATATTGGGGATTGATTCTTTGTAAGTATGGTATTGAATACGTTGATGATCCATTAACATTAAAGAAAGTACCAACTTGTCATAGAGCATCTTATGATTCTATTATAGCAGATGCTGACTATAAGTTAGCGATTGAAAATGCAGATATTAGTCAGCGTGTTATTTATGAGGAGCAAGCAAAAGAAATAGATAGAATACAAAAAGATATTTTAGATCTTGCAAGAAAGGAAGATAAATACGACGTTTTTATTTGTTATAAAGAAACAGACAATAACGGAAATAGAACTATTGACAGCGTAATTGCTAATGATATTTACTATCAATTGACAAGAGAAGGATTTAGAGTGTTTTATTCGGCCATAACGCTTGAAGGAAAGTTAGGTTCAGCATACGAGCCGATTATTTTTGCTGCATTAAATTCTGCAAAAGTTATGCTAGCGATTGGAACAAAACCGGAATATTTTAACGCTATTTGGGTGAAAAATGAGTGGTCTAGATTTTTAAAAATTATTAAAAAAGATAGGAGCAAAGCGCTTATTCCTTGTTATCGTGATATGGACGCATATGAACTACCTGATGATTTTGCACATCTTCAAGCGCAAGATATGTCAAAGATTGGTTTCATTAACGATCTTGTAAGAGGAATTGGAAAAATTGTAAAAAAAGATGAGCAAAAACCAGTTGCAAGCAGTAAAGAAACAGTTGTTCAACAAGCTTTTACAAACGTAACACCACTTTTACGTCGTGCTTTTTTATTTCTTGAAGATAAAGATTGGGATAGCGCTGACGAATATTGTGAGAAAGTTCTAGATTTAGATCCAGAAAATGCGCAGGCATATCTAGGAAAATTAATGGCTGAACTTAATGTTAGAATTCAAGATGAATTAAAAGATTGCGATAAACCATTTGATGATAATGGCAATTATCAAAAGGCATTAAGATTTGCAAACGATTCGTTAAAACATAAACTTATTGAGTGTATAGAATGCATAAATGATCGAAATGAAAAAGCCTATCAAAAAGCGGAATTAGAGAGAAAAGAACATATATATCAAAACGCGTTAAAAATAATACAAAAACATACATGTACACCAGACCAATATATAGAAGCAAGAGTATTATTTGAGAGTATAAAAGACTATAAGGATTCTAGCGAATTAGGAAAAGTATGTTGGGAGAAAGCGGAACTTGCTCGAAAAGAAGAAATATATTTGCGAGCTAAAGGAATTATAATAAAAAGACAAACAGAAGAAAGTTATAAAGAAGCGGCTAGATTGTTTTCAAGCATTTTTGATTATAAGGATTCTAGCGAATTAGCAAAGGAATGTTTAGAAAAAGCGGAAACCGCGAAAGAAATTGAACTTGCTCGAAAAGAAGGGATTTATTTGCAGGCTAAAGGAACTATAATTAAAAAGCAGACGGAAGGCAGTTATAAAGAAGCGGCTAGATTGTTTTCAAGCATTTTTGATTATAAGGATTCTAATGAATTAGCAAAGGAATGTTTAGAAAAAGCAAAAAGAATAAGAAATTTTAAAATAAAAATATGGTCAATAATTAGCGTGGTTACTATAGTAACAACGTTTTGTTTGGTTTTATTGGTTAATGTTATAAAAAGGATAAAATACGAGGAAGAAATAGAGTTGTTTGAAAAAAATTTAAAAATTAAATTACAAAACTCTTGGATTGGAGATGAAATTGAATTTGGAAGATATGAGCAAAATAATATAAACACATTAAAGGAAGAAATTATGTGGATTGTTATAAAGAAGAATACTGATAGGGTACTTTTAATAAGTAAATTTGCGATTGAAAGTAAACCATATAATTTAATTTCTAAAGAAAAAGTATATTGGGCAAATAGTTCTATTCGGGACTGGTTAAATAATGATTTTTTGAATGATGCTTTTTATGATTATGAGAAAAAAATGATTATTGATACAGGCAGAGACCATGAAAATTATTATAGTACAGAAAAGATATTTTTGTTAGATTCTAAAGAAGCAAATTTATACTTTAGCAATAACATAACGAAAGAATGTGCGATCACTGATTATGCAAAGAAGAACTATTTTTTTCCAGGTGAGTGTACTCATTGGTGGCTGCGCGATCCTAATTATAAATCTAAAAACGAAGTAGCGTTTGTGACATCTAGTGGGGATATATCAACAATGAATCAAAATGCTAGACTTGGTATTCGTCCAGCCATGTGGGTTTATTTGTAATGATAAGTCTTACTATTTTTGATGTAATTATCTAAACAATAAAAGAGTTCCTTACGTTAGGGGCTCTTTTTTGTTGACAATAAAATTATATTAGTTTATACTTCTACGCGTATGAGTAAGAATGCTATAAAACTTAGCGACCACTTTACGGTAGGTCGATTGCTTAAATTCGTTTACCCGTCGATAATAATGATGGTATTTACGTCCATTTACGGAATAGTGGACGGTATTTTCGTATCTAACTTTGCAGGGAAAACGCCCTTTGCGGCGATAAACCTTATTTTCCCCGTGCTTATGGTAATGGGCGCGGTGGGATTTATGATAGGAACGGGCGGAACGGCGATCGTTGCCAAAACGCTGGGCGAGAAAAAGCCCGAGCTTGCGAATAGATATTTTTCTATGCTCGTTTACGTTACCGTGGTTTTAGGTATCGTGCTGGGAGCGGTGGGAATTATCTTTATGCCCCAGATGTCCGCGCTACTGGGCGCGAGTGGAGAAATGCTTGGCTACTGCGTGCTGTACGGCAATATCAACCTTATTGCGCTCCCGTTCTTTATGCTCCAAAACGTTTTCCAAAGCTTTTTCGTGACGGCGGAAAAACCCAAGCTTGGCTTGTTCGTAATCGTACTGGCTGGAGTGACGAATATGGTGCTGGACGCTTTGTTCGTGGGCGTTTTGGGCTGGGGATTAGTGGGAGCGGCTGTTGCGACTGCTATGAGTCAGGTGGTAGGCGGACTCGTGCCCGTCGTTTATTTCGCGCGTAAAAATTCGTCCATCTTAAAGCTGGGCAAAACGCAGTTTTACGGCAAAGTTTTCCTTAAAACCTGCACGAACGGCTCGTCCGAGCTTATGAGTAATATTTCTTCGTCAATCGTAACCATTTTGTATAACTATCAGCTTATGCGACTTGCTGGCGAAAACGGGCTTGCGGCGTACGGCGCGATAATGTATATCGGCTTTATTTTCGTAGCGATAGTTATAGGTTACTCGATAGGTTGCGCGCCTATCGTGGGTTACAACTACGGCGCAGATAACCGCAAGGAGCTTAGCGGAGTTTTCGGTAGGAGCGTTGCGATTTTGGGCGTTACGGGAGTTTTGATGACCGTGAGCGCGGAACTACTTGCTTGGCCGCTTTGCGCTATTTTCGTAGGCTACGACGCTGAACTTTTGGCAATGACGGTTAGGGGAATGCAAATACATTCTATTCATTTCCTTATTTGCGGATTTTGCATATTCGGCTCGGGATTTTTCACGGCGCTCAATAACGGACTTGTGTCGGCAATCATTTCCTTTTTGCGAACGCTCGTATTTCAATGCGCGGCAATCATTATTCTTCCGCAAATTTTTATGCTCGACGGAGTATGGCTTGCGATAATCGTTGCAGAAGTGTCGTCCTTTATTTTAACTACGGCGTTCATTTTTGCAAACAAGAATAAGTACGGATACATGGGTAAATTCTCAAAACCGCCAAAAGAGCAAAAAGAGAGTATAATTGATTAAAAAATATCAAAAAAGATTAAAAATAGTGCAAATTTCGTTTGCATTATTTTTTTTATTGTGATATAATACTAAACGGTTTAGTACGCACTCGGGCTGATTGACCTTACTGTGCGGTAGGTAAAATTTTTCTAATGCCTATCGTGAAAGGCTACAAGACGACGCTCGGGGAGGTAAAACAGGAGGTAAAAAACTATGGCAAACGTTGTTTCTATGAAACAATTACTCGAAGCAGGTGTGCATTTCGGACATCCCACTCGTAAGTGGAACCCCAAGATGAAGAAGTATATCTATACTTCCAGAAACGACATCTACATCATCAACCTTGAAAAGACCGTTGGTCTTATCGACGAAGCTTACGCTTTCATTAAGAGCGTAGCTGAGAGCGGAAAGAACATTCTTTTCGTTGGTACTAAGAAGCAGGCTCAAGAGGCTATCCAGCAAGAGGCTGAAAAGTGCGGAATGTACTACATTAAGTCTCGTTGGCTTGGCGGTACGCTTACCAACTTCTCGACGATCAGAACGAGAATTGAAAGACTTAACAAGCTTAACCAGATGGAAAGAATGAACGAGTTCAACGTTCTTCCCAAGAAGGAAGTTGCAAAGCTCGTAGCAGAGCGCGACAAGCTTGAAGAGAACCTTGGCGGTATCAAGGATATGCATTCTCTTCCCGGTGCGCTTTTCATCGTTGATCCCAAGAAGGAGCACCTTGCAGTAGCAGAGGCACGCAAGCTCAACATTCCTATCGTTGGTATCGTAGATACTAACTGTGATCCCGACGAGGTTGACTACGTAATCCCCGGCAACGACGACGCTATCCGTTCCATTAAGCTTATCGCAGGCGCTATGGCTGACGCAGTTATCGAGGCTCGTGAAGGAGAAGAAGGTCTTGCACTCCGTCGTCAGATGGAAGCAAAGATGAACGAAGAGACCGCAACTGAAGAAGTTGAAGCTCCCGTAGAAGAATAATTTGTAAAAAATTCGGCCTTATCGCCTTTCCCGTTTGCGCGAGGGCAATGAGGCCTTTTTTCTAAAAAAAATTTAAGGAGAAAATAGATTATGGCATTTACCGCTAAAGACGTCGCTAAATTGCGTGAGCAAACCGGCGCAGGAATGATGGATTGTAAAAAAGCACTTACCGCAACGGACGGTGATATGGACAAAGCTGCTGAATACCTTCGTGAGCAGGGCGTAAGCATCGCTGCTAAGAAGGCGTCCAGAATCGCATCCGAAGGTAGCGTAGGCGCTTATACCAGCGTTGACGGCAAGGTTGGTGCGCTCGTAGAAGTTAACTGTGAGTCTGACTTCGTTGCTAACAACGCAGACTTCACCGCACTCGTTACCGCTATCGCTAAGCAGGTTGTTGAAGAAAATCCCGCTGACGTTGATGCACTTTTGGCATCTCCCGCTCAGGGCGAAGATGGTACCGTTCTTGACAAGATCAACAACGCTACCGCTAAAATCGGCGAGAAGATTTCCCTTCGTCGTTTTACCCGTATGGAAGTTAACGGCAGAGTGGAAACCTACCTTCACATGGGTGGTAAAATCGGCGTATTGCTTGGTGTAGAGGCTGACGAAATCGTAGCTACCAACGACGCTTTCATTACCGCTTGCCACGATATCGCTATGCACATTGCAGCGTTCTCGCCCAAGTACACCTACAACGACGAAGTTCCTGCTGAAGAAGTTGCTCACGAGAAGGAAATTCTTACTGCTCAAATTAAGAACGATCCCAAGACGGCTAACAAGCCCCAACAAGTTATCGAAAAGATGCTTGAAGGCAGAGTTAAGAAGTTCTATAAGGAAGTTTGCCTTATCGATCAGGATTTCGTTAAGGACAACTCCGTTACCGTTTCTCAGCATCTTAACGCTGTAGCTAAGGCGGCAGGCGCAACTGCGTCTATCGTCAAGTTTGAGCGTTTCGTAATGGGTGAAGGTCTTGCAAAGAAGAACGAGGACTTCGCTGCTGAAATCGCTAAAATCACTAATAAGTAATTTTAATTACCGTTTTAATAGGAACACTGTTTTGGTGTTCCTATTTTTTTGGAGGATAATCAATGTATAAAAGAGTACTTCTTAAATTAAGTGGAGAGGCGTTAGGCGGAGAAAGCGGTGTAGGCGTTGACTCTAAGGCCGTTGAGCAGGTCGTTGAGCAAATCGTTCAGCTTCATTCTCAGGGCGTTGAAATCGCTATCGTAGTTGGTGGCGGAAACTTCTGGCGTGGCCGTCAGGGCGCTAGCATTGATCGCGTGACTGCCGACTATATGGGTATGCTTGCAACCATTATGAACTCGCTTGCTCTTCAGGACTTTATCGAGAAGAAAGGCATTTCCGTAAGAGTGCAAACTGCGCTTTCTATCCCGTCCGTTGCCGAGCCTTATGCGTATAGAAAAGCTTTGCGTCACTTAGAAAAGGGTAGAATCGTTATTTTCGCGTGCGGAACGGGAAATCCTTACTGCACCACCGACCTTGGCGCTGCGCAACGCGCTAGTGAGATTAAGGCGGATATTTTGCTTATGGCTAAAAACGTTGACGGAGTATACGACGACGATCCCAAGACTAATCCTAACGCGAAGAAGATTGACGAGATTTCCTATATGGAAGTTATGAACCGTAACCTTAAAGTTATGGACCTTACCGCGCTTACTCGTTGTATGGAAAACAATATTCCTATCGTTGCGTTTGGTCTTAACAGCGAAAACGGACTTATCAAAGCGGCTAACGGCGAAAAAATCGGTACGCTCATTAAGTAATTTTCCGCAGGAATACGAAAAATTGTCTAAAAAAATAGGTTTATCACAAAAGGTAAACCTATTTTTCATTTTTGTTTTTTATAAACGATTGCAAATAATTAAATAATATGTTATAATATAATAGTAAAGATATCTTAACGCGCAGTATAATTTATAACGCGTTGGGAAATAAGTTGTTTTACGGAGGAATTATGAATTTCAATTTACCCGAGGTTGCTAACGCATTTGAAGAGTACGAGTTTGCGCTTATGGAAACTATTGACCATCTCAAATCTGAGCTTAGTACCATTAGAGCAGGCAGAGCAAACCCTCAAATTCTCAATAAAATTATCGTAGATTACTACGGTGCGCCCACGCCCATCAATCAGATGGCGAATATCACCGTGCCCGAGGCAAGATTGCTTCAGATTTCGCTTTGGGATACGAGTATGATTAAGGCGGTAGTAAAGGCTATTACGGCGTCCGATATCGGCATTACGCCCACGGACGACGGCAAAGTTATCCGCCTCGTATTCCCCCAGCTTACTGAAGAGAGAAGACGCGAGCTTTCCAAGCAGGTAAGAAAGACGGGCGAGGACTATAAGGTTACGCTCCGTAATGCTCGTCGCGACATTATGGATCAAATCAAGAATTTTAAGAAGAACAACCAAATTACCGAAGACGACGTTGCAACTTACGAGAAGGAAGTTCAAAAAATCCTTGACAAAAACGTTGCTAACGTAGACGCTCTTATTAAAGACAAGGAAGCAGAAATTCTTGAAGTTTAACGAGGACAATTCGTTGCCACAGCATATTGCGGTAATAATGGACGGAAACGGCAGGTGGGCGACTAAACGCGCGCTTCCCCGTAAAGCCGGACACAAGGAAGGAGTAAAGACGCTACTTTCCATTGCCCGTCACGCATTTGAAAGAGGCGTGCGTTATTTTACCGTATATGCTTTTTCGACGGAAAACAAGTTTCGCCCTGCCGACGAAGTAAACGCGCTCGTTGACCTTATTCGCGAACATTTTTCACGCTCGTTTAACGACTTCGTTAAAAGTGGAATTAGAGTAAACGTTTTAGGCGACAGGCAGTTTTTCCCCGACGACGTAATTGCTATTTTAGATAAAATCGAAAACGAAAGCAAAGAGGGCGACAAGGGAACTTTTAATATCGCGCTAAATTACGGTGCAAGAGCGGAGATAGCAAGGGCGATTAATTTGCTCGTTCAAAGCGGTGAAGAAGTAACCGAGCAGAGTATTTCGCGCTACTTGTATACCGCTAATCAGCCCGATCCCGATATTATAATTCGTACGGGTGGAGAGAAGAGGTTGAGCAATTTTTTACTGTACCAGAGCGCTTATACCGAGCTGTTTTTCTCGGATACGCTTTGGCCAGATTTTTCTAAAAACGAGTTTGACGAAATCTTAGTAAAATTCCATGACCGTAATCGTCGTTACGGAAAGGTGTAAGTTATGAGAGATGACGAAAATAAAAAGTTAGGTGAAGCTCCTGACGAAGAAAAAGAAAATAAGGACGAAAAAAGTTCCGAAAATAATGCTGAAAATAAGGATGACGCACCGTCTCAAAATGGAAAAGGTAAAAAACCGTTTGCAGACCTTGCGCAACGACTTATCACGGCAGTTTTTATTGCGGTGCTTTACGTCGGCTTTATTTTGTTATCCTTTTTGGTGGATAAACACTTCTACGACGCGCTCGTAGTGCTTTTGATGGTGCTCGCGAGTTTTGAATTCGTGCGCGCTATATCTTTGCGTTTTCCCCGTCCTATTGAAATATTTGCGTATATCAACATAGTCGTTGGATACGTCGCGTTTAAGGCAATAGACACTATGCGCGGAAGTGGTGGTATTACTTCCTTCTTCGGCGTTTTGGCGCTTACCTTTATCGCGTGCATCGTGTTCAATATGTTCAGTAAAAAGCACACTATAAGCAACGTAATCAGCACCTTGTTCGTGCTTATCTATCCCGTTGCTATTATGACGTATTTGCTTGCGCTTAACTACCTTGGCGAGCATTCTCACGTAGCAATCTTGTTTGCGTTTGGCGTAACGACGCTCGTTGACTCGATGGCGTACTTCGTAGGCTCTATCGTACGCGGTCCTAAGCTTTGTCCGACCATTAGCCCTAAAAAGACCATTTCGGGCGCGATAGGTGGACTTCTTGGCGGACTACTTGGCGGATATATCATTTCCGTATTTGCGCAGTTTAACTTCGTAGGATGCGTGCCCATTTACGCTGATCCCGTAGCAAATATTCTTAACTTCCTGTTCCTTGGACTTGGAACGAGCGTTTTCTGTCAAATCGGTGACTTGATTTCCTCGTATATCAAGCGTGCTTGCGGAATTAAGGACTTTGGAAAGATTTTGAAAGGACACGGTGGATTTATGGATAGAATTGACGGTGTAATCATCGCCGCCGTATTTATCTTTATTTTCTTCAACGTGTTGCGTTTTGTGGTATTATGATTAACGTATGTATTTTAGGCAGTACGGGCTCAATAGGCGTTCAGACGCTCAACGTCGTACGCCGTTACCCCGATAAATTCCGCGTTGTAGCGCTCGTTTGCGGTTCTAACGCGGATATTCTTTTAACTCAGGCAAAAGAGTTTAAGCCCTCGTTCGTGGGCGTGTCTGATAAAACGCAGGCGCATAAGCTTGACGGACTGGACTGTACCGTTTACGCAGGCGAGGACGCGCAAGAAGTCGCAGCAACTCTTTCACAAGTAGACGTAGTCGTTGCGTCGGTAGTGGGGCTTGCTGGGCTAAAAGGCGTAGTTGCGGCAATCAAGGCAAAAAAGAAAGTCGCGCTTGCAAATAAAGAAACGCTCGTTGCGTGCGGTGAGTATATTACCGCGCTTGCTAAAGAGAACGGAGTAGATATACTTCCCGTTGACAGCGAGCATTGCGCCGTTTTTCAATGCCTTAAATGTGCAGGAAACAACGACGTCAGCCGTATTATCTTGACGGCAAGCGGCGGTCCTTTCTTTGGCAAAAGCATTGATCAGCTACACGGTGTTACGCCCGAGCAGGCTATCGCGCACCCTAACTGGGCAATGGGCAAAAAGATTTCCGTTGATAGCGCTACTATGATGAATAAGGGCCTTGAAATAATCGAGGCGAGATGGCTGTTTGATTGCGAAAATATCGACTATATTATCCAGCCTTCCAGCATAATTCACTCTATGGTTGAGTATGCGGACGGCTCGGTTATGGCGCAGATAGCGCGTCCTACTATGGAAATACCCATTCAATACGCGCTTACCTATCCTAACCACGAAAACTGTGGCGTAGGCAAATTCCCTTTTGATAAGGATATAAAATTTTTGCCTCCCGACGAGAAAAACTTCCCTATGCCCGTGTACGCGAAGTGCGCGCTTAAAATGGGAGGCAATATGCCGGCAAAGATCAATTCGGCTAACGAGGCAGGCGTACGGCTATTTTTAAACGGAAAAATTCGCTTTACCGATATAATGCGTTTGGTAGAGCATACTTTAAATAATGAGACAGCGGAAAAGTACGGAGATTATCTTGAAGTAATTGAAGCGCATAATAGCGTTTATCAAAAGATAATGCGTGACTATCCGCGTATTTTGGAGAACTGATGGAATATTTTTTGTATATTTTACTCGCGATTATCGTTCTTCTTGCAATGATTACTATACACGAGCTTGGACACTATATTGCGGGCAAAATCTTAAAATTTAAAATTAACGAGTTTTCGATAGGGCTTGGACCGAAAATTTTCTCGAAAACGAACAAAAAGACGGGCGAAGTGTTTTCTCTCCGCGTCGTGCCTTTAGGCGGATACTGCGCTTTTGAGGGCGAAACGGACGTGGAGGAGGAAGAAGGCGAAGAAGAATTCGTTGATCCCGATACGGTTTACGAAGAGCTTGAAAAAAAGCCCGTTATGCCTCCTTGTGTAGATCCCTTGCGCGATAAGGAAAACGCGGTAGAGCAAACGCGTTCTTTTATTGAAGAAAAGCCGTGGAAAAGACTTATCGTGCTTGTTTCGGGTGCGCTTTTTAACTTTATTTCGGCTATAATTTTCTCGATAATCGTTATTTGCGTAGTGGGTTACAGCGTGCCTACGGTTACTAATATTTACACCGACGCAACTAACGCGCCGTATTGCACGGAACTTCAGGTGGGCGATAAGATTTTGGCGGTTGACGGTCAGGAAATCAACGTTATGACCTCGTACGAAGAACTCGTGACGGATAAAAGTGAGAACAAAGAATACACTTTCCTTATTGAGCGTAACGGCGAGCAAAAGGAAGTTAAGGTAAAAGTTCAACGTATCGTAGGTACGGACGGCGAGACCGAGTTTGACTATATGGGTATAGGCTTCGTGACCTTGTACGCGCATGAGAGCGCAAGCTTTTGGGATGCGCTCGTATACTGCGTACCCTATACTTTGGAGCTGTCCTTTTCAATACTAAAAGTCTTTGGCGGACTATTCACGGGTAGCGTACCGCTTACGTCCGTGACGGGCCCAGTGGGTACGGTGGATACGATAGCACAGCTTGGTATGCTTGATTGGCGTAATATTTTGATTTTACTGCCCCTTATCGCAAGCAACTTGGCAATTTTCAACGTATTGCCCATTCCTGCGCTTGACGGAAGTAAACTTATTTTTACCACGATAGAGTGGATACGCAAAAAGCCCATAAACCGCAAGGTTGAAAATATTATTCACGCAGTAGGTATGATTTTACTGCTTGGATTTATAGTCGTAATTGACATAATAGGATTGTTTACGTGATGAAAAGACAGGTAAAAGTAGGTAAAATATATATCGGCGGTGGTGCGCCCGTTTCGGTGCAGTCTATGACGAACACACCTACGCTTGATTACGCGAAAACGCTTGAACAAATTCAGCGACTGGAAAGCGCTGGATGCGATATCGTGCGTTTGGCGATCAGTAGTGATGAAGAAGTGCAATCTTGCCGTCAAATTATAGGCAAAACCAAAGCGCCTCTCGTTGCGGATATTCAGTTTAATTATCGCCACGCGATTGCCTGCGCGGATATCGGCTTTGACAAAATCCGCTTTAATCCCGGTTATCTCGATAGCGAAGATAAGGTGAAAGAGGTCGTGACCGCGTGTAAGCGCAACGGAGTGCCTATCAGAGTGGGCGTAAATTCGGGCTCACTTGATAAGGAAGTTACGGCAAAATACGACGGCGCGGAGGCTTTGGCGCAAAGCGCGTTAAAACATATCGCCATTTTGGAAAAATTCGGATTTTACGATAACGTAATTTCCGTAAAATCTTCCGACGTGCGCACGATGGTTAAGGCTTACGAGATTTTGGACGAAAAATGCGATTATCCTTTGCATTTAGGAGTTACTGAAAGCGGAAGTAAATTGCGCGGAGCGGTAAAGTCGTCCGTAGGTATCGGCGCGTTGCTACTAAAAGGTATCGGCGACACTATCAGAGTTTCACTCACGGGCGATCCCGTCAGCGAGGTTGAGACCGCAAAAATGATACTTGGCTCGTTAGATCTTTACCGTGAGGGTGTGGAAATCGTTTCTTGTCCGACCTGCTCGCGTTGTGAATACGATATGGAAAATATCGTAGATACGCTTGAAAATAGCTTAAAAGGTGTAAAAAAACGCGTTAAAGTAGCCGTAATGGGTTGCGTAGTCAACGGTCCGGGCGAGGCAAAGGGCGCGGATATTGCTCTTTGCGGTGGCGGAAAAGGAAAAACCGCGCTTTACGTTAAGGGACAAGTCGTAAAGACCATTGACCAAAGCGACGCGGTAAAAGAAATTTTATTACTTATTGATAAACTTTGACGGAGAAAATAATGGCGTCATTTACTTCAAAATTCAATGAAATAACGGATAATGCCTACGACTATTTGGTGCTGAAATCAGTAGACGTGGACGTAAAGACGGAATCAGTCGTGATTACCGTCATTTTTCCCGAGCTCAAAGAAAAGGAAGTACGTGAAAACGAGAGCAAAATTTCTTCAGCGGTAATTCGCGCTTTAGGACTTAAATCGTCCGTAACCGTAAAGCTCGTTAAAAGCCATTTTGACGAGGATTTATTCAAAAAAGCGCTTATAAATTTTGCCGAGGGTAGCCCGTCGGTTGCGCCCTTCGTGTTTGCCGAGGACGTAGTTATTCAAAAGTTAGGCGAATACGCGTACGACGTAAAGCTCAAAATTGACGCGGATATGGTAAATAACCCCGTGTTTTCTAAGTTTACGGACGACGTGAAAAAGATGTTGAACGTTTCGTATTGCGAGGATATAAATTTTGAAATTATTCCGCAAGTCAGAGCAAAGAAAATTGACATTATCGCCGAGCACGAAGAGGAATTAAGAAATTACGTTTATCAGACGAGTGACGGGCATTTCATTACGCCACATAACGTAGAAGAATTTATCGGCAAGATTATTTACGACCGTGCAGGCTACATAAGCGATGCAAAGCGTGAGGCTACGGGCGTGACCTATTGCGGAAAGGTAAGTGAGTTTACGGAGTGCGATCGCAAGCCCAAAGAGGGGGAGAGCGCAGGCAAGAAATTTTATAAGTTTACCATAACTGATCCAACGGGTTCAATGAAATGCTTGTATTTTCCGAGAAAGAGCGATAAGGAAAACAATATCGTTCATCTTAAAGACGGCAAGGAAGTTGTTGTGAAGGGCAGTATTAAAGAAAATACGTTTAGGGGTAATACCACTTACGATATGTTCGTAAACTCTATTTCCCTTTGCACCATTCCCGAAGTGGAAATTAAGCAAGCGCCCAAGTTTAAGACGAAAAGAGAATATAAAACGGTTTTTCCACAACAGTACGTGGAACAACATCAAGCATCGCTGTTCGATGTGGCAAAAGCCGTACCCGAATATCTTAAAAATAAACGCTTTTGCGTGTTTGATTTAGAAACGACGGGACTGGATACGACGACGTGTAAAATCATTGAAGTGGCAGGCGTTTTGGTAGAGGACGGACATCTTACGCAGGTGTTTAATTCCTTCGTAAATCCGCACGAGCCTATTACGCAAAGAATTACTGATCTTACTTCCATAACGGATAGCGACGTCGTTAACGCGCCCGAGATTGAGGACGTGCTTGCTGACTTTTATAAGTTCAGCGAGAACACCGTTTTCGTTGGACATAACGTAAATTTTGACGTGGGATTTTTGAACGCGTCAGGAAAAGAACTTGGAATTTATTTTGATAACCACAAAGAAGACACTCTTGAAATTGCACGTCATACGCTTAAAGGGTTAAGGAACTTTAAATTAAGTACGGTACTAAAGCATTTAGGGCTTGTTAACGAGCATGCTCACCGTGCTATTCACGATACTATTGCCACGGCAAAAGCCTTTATTAAAATGGCAGAAATGTTGTAAATTCAAGCATAAATGTCCGTCCTAAAATGGAAAAAGTAGATTTAGTAGGGAGGTAAGAAAGAGTGATACAAACTGAACGCGCACTTAAAAAATTATTCAAAATTGACGCTCAACTTGCGCCCTATAAGAGTGATTTAGCGATACATATCGACCGATATAACTTAGCGCTAAGCGATCTTACGAAAGATAGAACGCTCGTGGACGTGGGTAACGATTACAAGTATTTTGGCTTTCAAAAAACTGCAAACGGCTACGTATTCCGCGAATGGTTACCGAATGCTGACAAGGTATGGATTTACGGCGACTTTAACGGCTGGGATAAAATTTCTCATCCGCTTGAAAAAAAGGATAACGGTGTTTGGGAAATTGTTTTTGATGGGAAAGACTCGCTCCGTCACGGTCAGCACGTAAAGCTTATCGTGGAAAAGGACGGATTGTCTTTCGAGAGATTGCCTGCGTATATTCGCCGAACTGACTTTGACGAAAATAGCAAAACCTTGTGCGGACAGATTTGGATGGGTGAAAAATTCAAATGGACGGACAAAGAGTGGTATAAAAAACAAAAACCGCAAACGCCTTTTATTTACGAGGCGCATATAGGTATGGCGCAGGAGTACGAGGGAATAGGCTCGTACCGTGAGTTTGCGGATAAAAATCTTGACTGGATAGCACAGTCTGGATATAACGTCGTTCAGCTTATGGCGGTACAGGAACATCCTTACTACGCGTCGTTTGGGTATCAGGTGACTAACTTTTTCGCGCCCTCGCACCGCTACGGCACGCCAGAGGACTTGAAGTATTTAATTAATAAAGCGCATTCGCTTGGATTAAGCGTACTTTTGGACGTAGTGCATTCTCACGCTTGTCCTAACGTAGGCGAGGGATTAAATCTACAAGACGGCACGGCTGATCAATACTTTTTGGCAGGCGAACGCGGTTGGCACGCTGCGTGGGGAACGAAATGCTTTGACTACGGCAAAAGGGCAGTATTGCGTTTTCTTCTCTCAAACCTAAAATACTGGCAGGACGAATTCCACTTCGACGGATTCCGTTTTGACGGCGTGACCTCAATGCTTTACGAAAATCACGGCTTGGGCGTAGCGTTTACCGATTATAGCCAGTATTATTCGCTCAATACCAACGTGAATGCAAAAGTTTATCTGATGCTCGCTAACGAGCTCGTACACAAAGTAAACAAAAACGCTATCACGATTGCCGAGGATATGAGCGGAATGCCGGGCGCTTGCTTGTCACTATCTAGCGCAGGTATGGGGTTTGATTACAGGCTTGCTATGGGCGTACCCGACACTTGGATAAAACTTATCAAAGAAGTGCGCGCTGAGGAGTGGGACGTTTATAAGCTTTGGTACGAGCTTACTTGTGGAAGAGTAAATGAAAAGACGATAGGATACTGCGAGTCGCACGATCAGGCGATGGTGGGAGATAAAACGATAATATTCCGCCTTGCCGACGCGGAAATGTATACGGGCATGAACAAGGATTACCACACGCCCACGATGGATTACGCGATAGATATGCACAAGGTAATTCGCTTTTTGACTTTGTCGTTGTCGCGCGACGGCTATCTTAACTTTATGGGCAACGAATTCGGTCACCCCGAGTGGATTGATTTTCCGCGCGAGGGTAACGGGTGGAGTTACAAGTACGCGCGTAGACAATGGTCGCTGGTCAATAACGGCTTGCTTAAATACGAATGGCTGTATAATTTTGACCGCGATATGATAGCTTTCGTGCGTTATAACGAATTGCTTACTAAAAAAGCAAACTGCATTTGGATAGACGGGCAAAAGAAAATTATTATTTTCGAGCGAGGTGAATTCCTGTTCGTGTTTAACCTTCATCCAAGCCGTTCACAGGAAAGCGTTTTCGTTAATTGCGGAGGCACGGGTGCAGGCGGATACAAAGTAATTTTCTCGTCTGACGAACGAAAATACGGTGGACAGGATCGCGCGGACGAAGAGTATTTATACTACGCGAAAGAGGAGGAATACGGTTACGGATTTAACCTATACGTTCCTTGCAGAACGGCGCTCGTGCTCAAAAAAGAGATAAAATAAGAGTTTTTGATAAAAAAGTTACATTTTTTACCTAAAAACGCTTGATAATCTTTATAAATTATGTTATATTTATATCGTAATGTAATAGGATGTAGACTGAGAGTGGACTGAACGGTCCGCTCTCAATTACTGTAAGGAGGTTATTTTCGTTGAAAACGGAGCAAAGTGTTTTAGAAAAAATTGAACCTACCGTCACGGAACTTGGCTACGAAGTGGTAGACGTTGAGTTCGCTAAAAAGTACGGCGAAGACAATCTTACCATCTTTATAGACTGTCCCAGCGGAGTTAGTCTTGACGACTGCGAAAAGGTACATTACGCTATTGATCCGCTTTTAGACGAACTTGATCCTACGGGTGGAAAGCCGTACGTTCTCAACGTTTCCTCGCCCGGACTTGACAGACCGTTCAAAAAACAGCGTGACTACGAGCGCAATTACGGAAAAGAAGTGGAAGTAAAGCTTTACGCTCCGCAAAAAGGCAAAAAGCTTTTTGAAGGCGTGCTCGTAAGTCGCAACGAAAACACGGTAACTATACAGGTAAAAGGCGAAGAAATTACGCTCGAGAACACCAAAGTGGCGCTCGTAAGACCGCTAGTAAAATTTGAATAAACAGTTTGGAGGACAAACAAAAATGATAAGTAAGGATTTTTTCCTCGCGTTAGAGGAATTGGAAAGAACAAAGGGTATTAAGAAGTCTATCTTTATCGAGGCGCTTGAAACTGCGCTCGTTATCGCATACAAAAAGGAGTTCGGCTCGTCTAAGGCTGTTGAAGTAAAACTTAATCCCGAACGTAACACCATCAAAATTCTTGCATACCAAACCGTAGTTGAAGAGGTAGAGGACAAGGAGGCACAAATTTCGCTTGAGGACGCTCGTCTTATCGACAAAAAGTATAAGGTTGGCGATATCGTAAGCGAAGAAATTAACTCCAAGGATTTCTGCCGTATCGTAGCGCAGACTGCAAAACAGGTTATTATGCAAAAACTTCGTGAGGTTGAAAGCGAACAGGCTTTTGCTGAGCTTTCTCAAAAGGAAGACGAGCTTATTACTTGTATGGTAAGAAGTATCGACGGCGACAACGTTCACGTTGAAATCAATAAAAATATCGAGGCTATCCTTATGCCTCAGGACCAAGCGCCTAACGATAAGTACGTTATCGGCAAGGCGGTTAAGGTTTACGTTAAGAAAATCAAAATCGGCCCCAGAGGACCGCAGGTTTTCGTTTCTCGTACCGCGCCTGGCTTTGTAAAGCGTCTTTTCGAAATTGAAGTTCCCGAAATTGCGAACGGACTCGTTACCATCAAGTCCATCGTTCGTGAGGCTGGTTACAGAACGAAAATGGCAGTTTATACTGAAGAGAGCAATATCGATCCCGTAGGTGCTTGCGTAGGTAACAGAGGTATGCGTGTAAACGCTATCGTTGCCGAGCTTGGCGGAGAAAAGATTGATATTATTCCTTGGTGCTCGGATACGCTTGAATTTATTGCTCGCGCGCTCAGCCCTGCAAAAGTTCTTATGGTTCAGGCTAACGACGACGAACACACCGCAAGAGTAGTAGTTATGGACGATATGCTTTCGCTCGCTATCGGTAAGGACGGTCAGAACGCAAGACTTGCCGCTAAACTTACGGGCTGGAAGATTGACGTAAAACCCTATTCCTCGCTCGTTCAAAACGGTGAAGAAGTAGAGGAAACGGTAGAAGAAATTCCTGCTAAGAGCGAAGAAACTTTTGCCGAAGATATTTTCGCAGAGGATCTCGACGATATCGAATAATTTTTAGTGGAGCGTGTAATGAAAGAAAAAAAGACGCCTCAAAGAATGTGTATCGCGTGCAAGGAAATGCACGACAAGAGCGATTTGATTCGTATCGTGAAGTCGGCTGAAGGACAAATTTCGCTTGACTTTACGGGCAAGAAAAACGGTCGTGGCGCTTACGTTTGCGCAAAAAAAGAGTGCATTGAAAAGGTTAAGAAGGGTAAAATGCTTTCCCGCGCTTTCAAAATGACGGTGGACGAGAGCGTTTACGACGACCTTATAAAGGAGTTTGAAATTGCAAAAGGATAAAGTAGAGTCAATTTTGGGCTTTGCAATCAAAGCGGGAAAAGTTATTTTCGGCGCAGATTCAATCGAGCGTTACCACAAGAAAAAGCATCTAATTATTATGTGCAAGACGCTCGCGACAAACACACGCGAAAAGTTGTTGCGTACTAACCCCGGCGTACCTGCGATCGTATCGCACGGAATAGCGGTGGAAGAACTTACGCACAAGCTTAACTGTAAAGTTATTGCAGTTACGGATAAACAAATGGCACAGGCCATTTTGACGAATAAGAACGGAACTTATCAGGTTGTTACGGAGGTAAAGTAATTTGGCTAACGAAGTTAAAAAGGCAGAAGAAGGACTTGTTTCTAACGTATATAAAGTTAAGTCGTTAATGCAATCCCAAAAGGAAGGCAATAAGGGCGCTTTTTCCGCTTTGTCTGCACGTTTTAAGGATATTCAGCGCAAAATCGACGCTACTGTTGAACTTGCTCGTGACCGTGCACTTCAAAAGGAACGCGATAAGAAAGATGAAACGGAGAAGGCGAAGCAAAACGACGCCGTTAAAAAGGCTAAGCCGGCACCTCCCGTTGAGCCTCCCGTAAAAGTGGAAACGCCCGTGGTAGAAAAACCCGTGGAACAAAAGCCCGTAGAGAAGAAGCCTGCGGAGCAAGCACCCGTGGTAGAAAAAACCGTAGCGGAGAAAAAGCCTGCGCCCGTTAAGGAAAAGGAAGCTTCTGCACCCGTTAAGGACGAGAAGAAGGAGGATAAGAAAGAAAACGTACGCGTTATGCATTTCGCAACGCCCGAAACGGCTGCGGCAACCGCGCCCAAGCCCAGTTTCGTACGCGGTATGTATACGCCTCCGCCTGCGCCCGTGCGTACTCCGCGCGATAAGCAAGCAGGTCAGCAAGCAGGTCAGCGTCCTCCCCGTGGTGAAAAGCCTCAGGGCGGAAAGGGAGCGCAAGGCGGTTTTGCACCTCGCCAGAATGCAAACGGTCAGGCTCGTCCCGCTCAACAGGCTCAGGGACAAACCCGTCCTGCTACGGCACGCGTTAGCGCAACCAAGCTTGCGCCTATGCCCGTAGCGCCCACGAAGGAAAGACGCGTTGCTGACAAAAAGAAGGACTTTAACAAGCCTGACGACAAAAAGACGATGAACAAGCGTACGCTTATCCGTAAGGGCTTTATCACCGACGACGTTGGTGAGGAGCGTATGGGTACGCGTAAGCTTAAGAATAAAAAGCCCAAAGCACCCGTAGTAGTAGCGCCCGTTAAGATTGAAAAGGCGGTAATTACTACTGAAAATCTTACCGTTAAGATTTTGAGTGAAAAAATCGGTAAGACTGCGCAAGAAATTATCAAACAGCTTATGCTTTTGGGTATTATGACTAACATCAACGGCGTAGTTGACTTCCCCACGATGGAACTCGTTGCTAACGAGCTTGGTGTTGAACTTGAACTTAAACTTGAGCAGACGCAAGAAGAAAAGCTTGCTGAAATGCACGAGGAAGAGGATAACGCAGAAGACCTTGTAAAGCGTCCGCCCATTATTACCGTAATGGGACACGTTGACCACGGTAAAACTTCGCTTTTGGACGCTATCAGAAAGACTGCAGTTGCAGCAGGCGAGGCAGGTGGTATTACCCAGCATATCGGTGCTTACTCCGTTATGTGCAAGGGCGAGAAGATTACTTTCCTTGATACCCCCGGCCACGAGGCGTTCACCGAAATGCGTGCGCGCGGTACTAACGTTACCGATATTGCCGTGCTTATCGTAGCAGCTGACGACGGCGTAATGCCCCAGACCGTTGAGTCTATCAACCACGCAAAAGCGGCAAAAGTGCCCGTAATCGTTGCTATTAACAAGATTGATAAGCCGGGCGCTAACATTGAGAAGGTTAAACAGGCACTTACCGAATACGACCTCGTTCCTGAGGAATGGGGTGGCGATACCATTATGGTACCCATTTCCGCAAAGAAGGGCGACAACGTTGACAAGCTTTTGGAAATGATTCTTTTCCTTGCTGAGTATAACGATTACAAGGCTAACCCCAAGCGTCAGGCGCGCGGTTCGATTATCGAATCCAAGCTTGATAAGGGTAAAGGTCCTATCGCTAACATTATCGTACTTAACGGTACGCTCCACGTAGGCGACTACGTCGTTTCCGGTCTTACGAGCGGTAGAGTAAGAGGTATGGTAGACGATAAGGGCAGAACGGTTAAGGAAGCTCCTCCCGCAACGCCCGTTTCCGTGCTTGGCTTTACCGACGTACCCAACGCAGGCGACGCAATCTACGTAGTTGACGACGAAAAGACCGCAAAACAAATCATTGCCGAGCGTACTACTAAGCTTAAGAACGAACAGGCAAATCAGGGTATGAGAATTACTCTTGACGACGTATTCAACAAGATCAGCGAAGGTCAGATGAAAGAGCTTAATATCATAATTAAGGCTGACGTTCAAGGCTCGGTTGAGGCGCTCAAAGCGTCGCTTGAGAAGTTGAGTAACAACGAAGTAAAAGTCGCCGTAGTTCACGGTGGCGTAGGCGCGATTAACAAATCCGACCTTATGCTTGCAGGCGTATCCAACGCAATCATTATCGGCTTTAACGTTCGTCCTGACTCTGAGTCCAAGGCGCTCGCTGAAAGCACGGGAGTGGATATTAAGCTTTATAACGTAATCTACGAGGCAATCGACGACGTAGAGGCGGCTATGAAGGGACTTGTAGCGCCCAAATATCACGAATCCATTTTGGGACGCGCTCAAATCCGTAACGTTATCAAGATTTCTAACGTTGGTGCTATTGCAGGATGTTACGTTATCAGCGGTAAACTTGCGCGTAATGCAAGGGTACGTATTTACCGTAACGACGTAGTAATCTTCGACGGTGAAATCAACAACCTTAAACGCTTTAAGGACGACGTAAAAGAAGTTGCGTCCGGTTACGAGTGTGGCTTGAGCTTTGACGGCTTTGACGCATTTAAGGAAAACGACGAAGTAGAGGCTTACGTTCTCGAACAGGATAAATAATTTTCGGGAGAGAAAATGAGTTATAGATCTGACAGACTTAATAGCGAAATGCGAAAAGTAATCGCTGACGTTATCAATAATAAAATCAAGAATCCGCGCAAAACCGAAATGGTTAGCGTAATGAGCGTTGAAGTTGCAAAGGACCTCAAAACCGCAAAAGTTTATTTGTCTATCTTTGGCAATAAGGATAGAATTGACAGTACTTTTCAGGCGGTTAAGGACGCGGCAGGATTTATCAGAAAAGAGCTTAGCACGGCTTTTCGCGATATCCGCCAAGTGCCTTCACTTGAATTCCGTATGGATACTTCTATGCAGTATAGTTCCAAAATCGAATCTATTTTAGAGGAAATAAAGAACGGTGACGCTAATTGATTATATAAAAAAAGCACGTACCGTGCTTATAGTATGCCATATCCGTCCCGACGGCGATTGCCTCGGGTCGGGTTTTGCATTGAAGAGAATTGCCGAAAATTTAGGCAAAAGAGTGGACTTCGTAACCGACGCGGACAAGCCCGCTCATTATTCTTTTATTAAGGACTTTGACTCGCTTAACGACAAAAAGTACGATAAATACGATTTGGGTATTGCGGTGGACTGCGCTGTGGACGTCAGATTAGGCTGTTACTTAGGCGCGTTCCTTAAATGCCCTATGACCATAAATATCGACCATCATCATACGAATAACCGTTTTGGAAAGGTCAATTACGTGGATGCTGAAATCAGTAGCACTTGCGAATTACTTTATTCGCTTATTAAGGACGAGGGTGTTATTGACGCTGATAGCGCAACTTGTCTGTATTTTGGACTGTCTACTGATACGGGCAATTTTATGCACAACAATACCACGGCTCACACTATGGCGGTTGCATCTGATTTATTAGCGTTGGGCGCAGACCATCAGGGAATAGTAAACGGCTTTTTCAAAAACAACACCAAAAATAAACTCGCTCTTACAGCAAAAGCAATTAGTTCAATGCGCTTTTTCCGTGACGATAAAATCGTCGTAATGACGATTACTTCCGCGATTTTAAAGGAGTGCGGTTGCACTTTGACGGACACGGAGGGGCTTATCGACTACGGTATGAGCATCGGCACGGTTCAGGCGGCGGTATGTATGACCGAACAGCGCGAGAGAAGTTATAAGGTAAGTTTCCGCTCCAAAAGCGTAGACGTGGCGGCAGCCGCTATGAGTTTTGGCGGTGGCGGACACAAGCTTGCCTCGGGTTGCGTGGTCAACGGCCACTACGAGGACGTCGTGAGAAAGGTTGTGAAATCTATTACGGACGGTATGGACGAATGAAAGGCTTGGTCGTAATCAATAAGCCAAAGGGTTGGACAAGCCGTGACGTCGTAAACAAGGTGCGCAACACCCTCCACGTAAAAGAGAGCGGACATATGGGCACGCTTGATCCACAGGGCGAAGGCGTTTTGCTCGTGGGCGTAGGTAAAGCGACCAGACTTTTTGACACGCTACTCCAAAAGGATAAAATTTACAGGGCGCATTTTACTTTTGGTTACGAAACGGACACGCTTGACGGCGACGGAAAAGTAACTGAAAAAACGAGCGTAATCCCCTCAAAGCAGGAAATTTTGTCCGTTTTAGATAAATTCGTAGGCGAGTGCGACCAACTTCCGCCTGCGTATAGCGCGAAAAATATAAACGGCGTACGCGCGTACGACCTTGCGAGGAAGGGAATTGAGTTTGAGTTAAAGCCATCGCGCGTTAATATTTATTCTATCAAATTATTGTCGCAGGATAGCGATAACACTTTCTACTTTGAAATTCATTGTAGCGCAGGTACTTATATCCGAAGCATTTGCCGTGATATTGCCTACGCGCTTGGCTCGCTTGCGACTATGACTTCGATAACTCGTATCAAAACTGGCAAGTTTACGATTGAAGACAGCGTAACTATTGAGCAGTTTTTGGAGCTTAAAGAAAAGGCGGTTATCCCTCTCGAAGTTGCGCTTTCCGACTTTACCAGAGTGGATATTGACGAGCAGTATTATGAAAAATTACTTAACGGAGTAAAACTTGATTTTGAGCGACAAATAGCTGAGCCCTTTACCGTTTATTGCAAAAATGAATTGTTTGGACTGGGCGAAGTTGTTGAAGGAAGATTAAAAATCAAGCCGTATTTAAGGGACTAAAATGGAAAAATGCGTTTTTAATGACAAATTAGATAAATTGTGTTTGGCGTTAGGTTTTTTTGACTGTATGCACCTTGGTCATATCGCAATCATTAAAAAGGCGAAAGAAGTCGCTAAAGAGAACGGCTATAAGAACGCAATTTTTACTTTTAATAGCGACGAAGACAAAGCGTACGGTAAGCAAATTTTTTCATTTGGCGAGCGCAAAAATATTTACGAAAGTTGTGGTGTAGAAGAAATAATCGCTTACGAATTCAACGAGCAAACGAAGAACACTTTGCCCGAAGACTTTTTGAGCGAACTGACTACGAAGTTTAACGTGAAAGCGTTCGTATGCGGAAGTGATTATAAATTTGGCAAAAATGCGCAAGGCGACGTAGCTTTACTTAAAGATTTTTGCAAAAAAAACGGAGTAAAGCTTTTCGTCGTTGACGACGTTTATTACGATAAAATTAAAGTTTCGTCTACGCGTGTAAAAGAACTTATTACGAGCGGACGGATTGATGAGGCGAATAAACTTACTGCGTATCCGTACTTCGTGACTGGCGAAGTAATCAGGGGCAGGGGCGAAGGACATTTGTTTGGATTCCCCACCGCAAACGTTAGTAAAAGCGACGAGAAAATTTATCCGTCTAACGGCGTTTACGGGTGTTACGTGACCGTGGACGGAGTGAGATATAAAGCCGTAACGAACGTAGGAAACAAGCCTACTTTTTCGGACGAAACGACTACGATAGAACCCTTTTTGTTGGATTTTTCGGGCGATATTTACGGCAAGCAAATCAAGATAGAGTTTATCAAAAAGTTGCGTGATATTCAAAAATTTGAGTCGCCTGAAAAGCTCAAAGAGGCAATTTACCGCGACGGTAAATGGGAGGAGTAAAATGTTAAGAATAGGACCTTCGGGAAATTCCAAAAGTTTTTATGATGAAGGGTATAAGCACACCTACGAAGCGCCCGAGTGGCTTAGCGCGCGTGGTCTTAACGCGTACGAATATTCCTTTGGTCGCGGTGTATCGCTTAGTGGGGATACGGCGAAGAAAATCAACCAAAAGATGAAGGAATACGGTATTGAAATTTCCGTTCACGCGCCGTACTACACCAACTTTGCAAACCCTGATCCCGAAATGATCAGAAAATCAATCGGCTATATCCATCAGTCGCTTACCGCGCTTAAAGCGTTAGGTGGAAAGCGTGCCGTTTTCCATCCTGCGACTTGCGGAAAAATGCAACGCGCCGACGCCGTTGATTTAGCTGAAAAAAATATCGCGCTTATGATGGAAACGCTAAACAGCACGCTTGATTTTGACGACTATATACTTTGTCCTGAAACTATGGGCAAGCTTCAACAAATAGGCACGGTGGAGGAAATCGTGCGCTTTTGTAAGCTTGATAAGCACCTTTATCCGTGCTACGACTTCGGTCATATCAATAGTTACATGCGCGGTGGACTAAATAGCGAAGACGACTATCGCAAAATAATCGATTATACTTTTTCGGAGCTTGGCGAAGAGAAAGCAAAGAATATTCACATTCATTTTTCAAAGATTCAGTACGGCGCGTCGGGTGAAATCAGACACCTTACTTTCGAGGATACCGAGTACGGACCGCTGTATGAACCGCTCGCAAAAATCATTGACGAGTACCGTATGACGCCCTTCGTGGTGTGTGAATCCAAAGAAACTATGGCAGAAGATGCACTATTTATGAAAAATTGCCATAAAATCGTTTAACTTTTTTGAAGAAATATGTTACAATAGTAATAGGAGAGAGATATGTTCAAAAACGTTGACACATATTTAATATTCAGCGAAGAGAACCGTTTTTACTTTACGGGTTTTCATTCGACGTTCGGTTGCGTTATTTTAAGTCAGGAAGAAAAGTACTTTATTACCGATCCTCGCTACGCAAGTGAGGCGAGCAAGTACGTCCGCGACTTTAACGTAATCTCCACCGTTGGCGGTGCTTTCTATGACGATATCGAAAAGATTCTCAAAAAGTTGGACGCTAAAAAAGTGGGCTTTGAGGACGCGTCAATGACAGTTGCTGAGTACGAGCGAATCAAATCGCGTTTTGCGGACTTTGAGTTCGTTCCGTCCTCTGGCGATATCGCGCTTAAAAGAATCGTAAAGACGGCTGACGAAATCGAGAAGATTGCGCAGGCTGAAATCGTTACGCAAAAAGCTCTCGCAAAGACTTTACCCTTGCTTAAATACGGCGTTAGTGAAAAGGATATTTCCAACGAGATAACCTATCAGATGCTCGCACACGGGGCTGAAGGACTTGCGTTTGAAAATATCGTAGCGTTTGGCGTAAACACCGCTAATCCGCATCACCATCCGTCGATGAAAAAGTTAGAGAAAAACGATATGGTTACTTTTGATATCGGCGCAAAGGTAAACGGATACTGCGGAGATATGACGCGAACTTTTTGTATGGGCACGCCCAACGAAACGCTTGCAAAAATTCACCACATAGTTTACGAGGCACAGGCTTACGCGCTTGAAAACATAAAAGCAGGTATGAGTGGTCGTGAGGCGCACTTGCTTGCGAGTGAGTACATTCTCGCAAACGGCTACGGTCGTGAGTTCTCGCACTCGCTTGGACACGGCATAGGCGTAGAAGTACACGAAGCGCCCTATCTTTCGCCCAGAAGTGACTATATTTTGGAAGAAAATATGGTCGTATCCGTTGAGCCGGGCATTTACCTTGACGGCATAGGCGGAGTAAGAATAGAAGACTTGGTAGTAATTAAGGATGGCGGAGTAGTCAACCTTACTAACTTCGATAAAAACATTAATTTATAATTTAGAAATTATTTTAGGAGGATAATATGGTAGCAGGAGATTTCAGAAAGGGTGTAACCTTTGAAATGGACGGAAAAGTTTACATGGTTGTTGATTTCCAACACGTAAAACCCGGTAAGGGCGCTGCGTTCGTTCGTACTAAGCTTAAGAACGTAGTAACCGGACAGGTACTTGAGCAGACTTTCAACCCCACGGATAAGTATCCCGACGCACGTATCGAAAGAAAGGAAATGCAGTATTCCTACAATGACGGTGACCTTTGGTACTTCATGGATATGGAAACGTTTGATATGCTTCCCCTTAACTTCGATATCGTAGAAGAGGCAATGCAGTTCGTTAAAGAAGAAATGATGGTAACCGTACAGACCTACAAGGGAGAGGCTTTCAGCGTAGTTGCTCCTAACTTTGTAGAGCTTGAGGTAGCATCTACCGAACCCGGTATCCAGGGCGATACTTCTAAGGCAGGCAACAAGCCCGCAACGCTTGAAACCGGCTTTAACATCCAAGTTCCCTTGTTCGTTAACACGGGCGACAGAATCCGTGTTGATACCCGTACCGGAACGTATATGGAACGCGTAAAGTAATTTAATTAAATTAGTTACTAAAAACCCGATCTATTAAGGTCGGGTTTTTGCTTTGTTTCATATATATATCTTGACAAGCGTGCAAGTGTGTAGTATAATATAGATATAAACTAGTATTAGCGCTAAAAAATACAAAAAAGGGATATATTATGACGAAGAAAGCAAAACGCATAATTAGTATCGTTATCGTTTCTATAATACTAGTATCGTCGGCGTTATTGATCATTTCGTGTAACGCAGTAAAAGAATACGAGTATAAGAATTTGGAAGATGCGTATGAGGCAGGTTGGATTACGGAAGATGATTTAAGAACAATAGCAGATTATTGGAATAATAATAATCGTCCAGAAATGCAATTTAGTCAAAAAGTTGAGGATAGAATTAAATATACAAATTTTAGATGGTATTACGGATATGACGATTCGTCTCGTTTAAAATTCATTTTTTCAAAAAGCAAGCGTGATATGCATATAAATTATTATGGAACGTATAACGGCTACGTAGTAGCAAGGGTTAATGGGCGTGTTTTTGGGGTTATTGTTGATCCTATGATTTATGATGAAAAGACAATAGGTGGAGTAACGTTTTATAAATTTATTCAACCTTGGGTGTATAAAATTAATTAATTATTGATTTCGAAAAAAAGCTAAATAAACGATAAAAAATTGACTTACCATTTTGGTAGGTCTTTTTTTGCATAAAGTTTGTCCACGGTCAATATAAATAGAAAGCAGGAGGACAAACCTATGATTGAAAAGTATTTGCCTATTGAAGTCAGTGAAGTGATAAAGAGCAGGTTGGACGAAAATCGCGTGTACGAACTTCGTTTGCGTGCAAATATGCCCGTTTGTATCAATTACAACGGAAAATATTATTATTTGGGTAAAAACGGTTTGTCCGACAGGGCGGATAACGCGATTCTTAGCAGTAGCGACGACGTGAATAATTTAGTGGTAGGCGTTAGCGAGCGGTCGCTTTATGCGGTCAATAATCAGCTCGTAAACGGCTATATTACCGTTGAGGGCGGAGTGAGGATAGGCGTTTGTGGAGAAACGGTGCGTCAGGACGGAATAGTTAAGACGATTAAGGATTTTACTTCCGTAAATATTCGTTTTCCACACGAAATACGGGGCTGCGGACTTACGGCGTATAATTTCATTAAGGACACTAAATTACGAAACGCGCTGATAGTTTCGCCACCCGGCGCAGGCAAAACGACCATACTTCGAGACTTGTGCCGACATATCAGTAAGGAAAACTTAAATATTTTGCTCGTTGACGAGCGAAGTGAAATCGCTGCCGTTTGTAACCGCAAAAATCAGCTTGACGTAGGTAACGGCGTGGATATCATATCAAATTGCAGTAAAAGTTACGCTTTTGAGTACGGTATAAGAAGTATGCGCCCCGACCTTATCGTTACTGACGAGCTGATAGGCGAGAGAGATTACGACGCGGTTTTAGAGGCGTGCTTTGGTGGAGTAAAGGTGATAGCATCCGCACACGCGTCCACGCCCGAGGAGCTATATATGCGAAAAGGTTTTGATAAGTTGTTCGCAAGTAAAGTTTTTAGTCGCTATATTTTCTTGTCCGACAGGCTTGGACCAGGCACTTACGAAAACGTTTACGACGGCGATATGAAGTGCATTTATTACGCGCCGTGATCGTTTGGGCCGTTGCGTTAGTTTTTGGTTTTTCGCTCCTTGGTCTAACCGTAGGCGCGCATTTTTCAATGCGCATAAAAGTGAGGCGAAAATACTTTGAAGACTGTATATCGCTTATAAATTCACTCGAAGGGGAAGTGCGGTTTAAGCAGAGTAAGCTTACCGAAATTCTGCTTTGCGAGAGCGAGCGTTTTGGCGCTGAATTAAAGGATAATATTCACGATTTTATTCGCTTTATCAGTAAAAAATCAGATGCTTTTGCCCCAAAGTTAGCGCATTTAACTAAAAGAGAGAGGAGTATAATAACTGATATGTTTTCCGTTTTAGGAACGTACGATACTGATACTCAAGTAATGGTCTTAGAAAATTTTAAGGGCAAAATTGACGAACTGTATAATAGCGAAAAGCAAAGGGAAAGCAAGTACTGCTCGTCCTATATTAAGCTGGGTGTTTTGGTGGGAGCTGCGATAGGAATTTTGGTTTTGTAGGTGGGTATGGATATTAGCATAATCTTTAAAATAGCGGCCGTGGGGATACTTACCGCAATAGTTGGTCAGGTGCTTAAAAAGGCGGACAAGGATGAAATCGCTACGATTACGACGCTGGCTGGACTTATCATAGTTTTGCTTATGGTCGTGGATATGATCGCAAACCTTTTTGACACGCTAAAGCTTTTGTTTTCCTTTTATTAGTTATGGAAATTTTTAAAATCGCGTGTGTGGGAATTGTCACCGCCGTTTGCGTGGTAAACCTTCGCGAAATTCGTGGCGATATTGCTCTTATCGTAGGGCTTGTTGGCGGAATAATAATTTTGCTTTGCGTGCTTGATTCGTTTACTGAGGTCTTTGCTTTTTTTAATGAAATGATTAGCGCGACGGGGCTGGACGGAAGTGTGGTAAAGTCGCTACTGAAAATTATCGGCATAGGTTACGTGGCTGAATTTTCCGCATCCGTTTGTGAGGAAAGCGGTGCAAAGGGCGTGGGTGAAAAAATTATATTAGGAGGGAAAGTAATCATTTTGCTGTTGTCAATTCCTATTATAAAATTGCTACTTGAAATAGTTACTTCGTTACTCGTATGAAAAAAGCTTTCGTGTTATTAGCCCTATTTTGTCTTTTTATTGCTTGTCCTAAAACTAACTGCGAAGTCGCAAAAGCGGAAGAAGTGGAAAAGGAAATTTCAACCGAGCAAATCACGGACGAAGTTGATTTTTCAGCGCTTGAGCAGTATTTTTACACGCTTTCACCCGAGCAAACGTCACTCTTTGGCGGAAATATCGTCGAGTACATCAAAAAAATCACTAACGGCGAATTTAACTTTGAAACGGATTTTCTTTCGTATATTTTATCCGTGCTTGGCGTTAGCGCAAAATCGGTTTTGCCTATGCTTACGACCATTATCGCAATAGCCGTTTTGGTGGCGATAATAAACAACTTAAAAGGCAATTTTGCCTCGCAGTCGATAGAAAAAGCGGTTAATTTTGCAGGAATAGCGCTACTATCTACCGTCGTACTTATTCAAATATTCAGCGTAATAAAGCGCACCGATTCTCTCGTAGGGGAACTGAGTAAGCAAATGGAAGTGGTTTTTCCGCTTTTGTTTACCTTTATGAGCGCGTTAGGCGCGTCCGGCTCGGTCACCGTTTATCAGCCTGCCGTAGCAACGCTGTCACTATCCGTCACGGGATTGATAAGCAAGGTCGCTTTGCCCGTTCTGATAGCAACGGTCGTGCTTTCAATAGTAGGCAACCTGTCCTCGTCAGTAAAGCTAAACGGCTTTGCAAAATTCTTGGAAAGTAGTGCAAAATGGGTGCTTTATACCGCGTTTTTCTTGTTTTTGGGCTTTTTGTCGCTAAAAGGGATCACCGCAGGCGTGTACGATAATATGAGCGTGCGCACTACTAAATTCGCCCTATCAAAGTACGTGCCCGTAATAGGTGGATATTTATCGGAAGGGTTTAACGTGATACTTGCAGGCACGGTGCTGGTCAAAAACGCCGTCGGGTTTAGCAGTATCGTACTAATGCTTTCCGCCTTTTTGCCCGTGATAGTGGAAATTATCGTTTTGGTTTTGGCGTTAAAGCTTGCCAGCGCTATTACGCAGTCGCTTGGGTGCGAGCAAATTTCAGGAGTGATTACGTCAATAGGCTCGTCGTTGTCCTTGCTCGTGTCCATAGTTTTGGGCGTGTGCTTTGCCTATTTTATCTTCGTGGTGCTGATTATAAATAGTGGGAATTTAGTGCTATGAATAACTTTTCGCAATGGATTTTGAGCATTTTGGGCGTAGTGCTAGTTGGCTTCATTGCTGAACTGTTTTTGTCCGAAACGCGCACGGGCAAATTCGTTCGTACCGTTTGCGCGACCGTTACCGTGCTTATAATCGTGTCGCCCCTTCCTATGCTTTTATCGGGCAATATCAGCTTTGACGGTAATTTCGATATAGAAAACGGCTACGAAATCGACGGCAAGTATATTGACTTTATTAATAATAAAAAGCTTGAGATTATGTCTGAAAACTTGCGGATAGTGTTAAAAAACGAGGGTATAGACAACGCAGACGTTGATATTTTGGGCGAGTGGGACAGCGCGGGCGAAATCACGCTTAAGCAAGTAAAAATAAATTTATCAAAAAGTGTTATAGACGAAAAATTACAGCATATAAATAAGTATGAACTTACGAAAGAAAAGGTTACTAAATACTTAAAAATAGAAACGGAAAAGGTTGTCGTTTATGGATAAAAAGAAAACGCTACTTCAAAAATTCAAGGCGCTAAAAGGCAAAGAAATCATAATTGCGCTAATTGCCGTAGCAATTATGCTGATAATTTACTTTTCTTCGTCAACTTCACCTAAATCGACAGTTTCCGTTTTAGGAAGTGATTACTGTGCTGAATTACAAACGAAAATAGAAAGAACCGTCGTCAATATGAGCGGAGATAAGAACGCTACCGTCGTAATAAACTGGAACGGGAGCGTTAGGAACGAGATTGCAAAAAGTGAAAGCGTTTCTCAAAATTCCTCGACTTCTTCGCCAGTTATAATCAGCGGACAAAACGGTTCTACACCCGTGATTCTGCGTAAGAAATACCCCGAAGTTATCGGCGTAGTCGTAGTGGTAAAAAACTATGACGACGTAAAACTTCGCGTGGATTTAGTGCAAATGCTTTCAACTCTTTTAGGGATTTCGCCCCAAAAAGTTGCCGTGTTTTCAAGTAAGTAACATTACAGGAGGATATAAAAATGTTAGGAAAAAAGAGTAGGATTTTCGTTTTGGTAGGTATGGTGGCTTTGCTCGTTATCACGGGTGCGCTCAATATTTATCTTAACAAAAACGCGCAGGATGCGCAGACGGGCGCTGACGCTCAGTTTAGTAGCAGTGATTTTTTCGTGACGTATAGGACGGACCGTAACGAAACGAGAAATCAGGAATTGCTTAACCTCGACGCAATCATTACGGGCGGAGTGGCGAGTGATGAAACTGTTAATGATGCTCAGCAACAAAAGCTAATGCTTACTTCCGCTATGGAAACTGAACTTACGCTCGAAGGGCTTATTAAAGCGGTAGGGTTTGAAGACGCCGTAGTAATCGCGTCCAGCGAAAACGTAAGCGTAATTCTCAAAACGGAAGAGCTTACGAGCGAGCAAGTGGCAAGAGTTTTGGAAATCGTGACTGACGAGACGGGCAAGACCGCGTCAAGCGTGCGCATTATTCCCGTAGAGTAAAACGAAAAGCAAGTATAAAATCAAACCGTCGTATTAAGTTACGGCGGTTTTTTGTCGAAAAAATTTATTGATTACAAGAAAACTAATAATAAAGCGGTTATTAGTTGCATTTTTAACTTTTATTTGGTATAATATAGATTGTATTAGTGGAGGTGTGGTCAAATGCCATATAAATCGCGTTACAACACGGACCTGTCGGGTAAAGTAAGCTATGGGCACAAGGTAATTGAGTCCATTATTTCGCTTGCAACGATGGAGATTAGAGGCGTTGCGCGACTTCAGGGAAAGGGTATTCGCACCGAAATCGTGAACGACATTATCAACGTGGACGTTTACGTGGACGTAATGATAGGTTTTTCCTGCGCTGACGTAGCGTACAGAGTTCAGGAAAATATTAAGCGTAGTATCGAGGGTATGACTACTTTCCACGCAGGCACGGTCAACGTCAACGTGTTGGGCGTATGTTTTGAACAAAAACAAGAAGAATAACCGATTTTGAGGGTGTTATGAGAAGAACGGCTAGAGAAAATGCATTTAAATTAATATTTGAACGACTTGTCAATAGTGGAGAAAGCAAGTTAAGTTACGTTATGCTTTCCGAAAAGTTAGAGGGCGACGATCGCGCTTTTTTTGACGAGCTCGTTAACGGTACGGTGCGTGAGCGCGCCTTTTTGAGTCAAAAAATTGCACAGTATTCGAGTGGATATTCGCTGGACAGAATTTACAAAATCGACTTGTCCATTTTGCTAATTGCAACTTACGAGATAATTTTCTTGGACGACGTACCTGATAAGGTGTCGGCAAACGAGGCGGTAGAGCTCGCTAAAATCTATTCTACCGACCACAGTCCTGCGTTTGTAAACGGACTTCTTGCGACCTTTATCAAGAATAAGGAGAGTATTATAAATGAGCGCAATGCTGATTGATGGAAAGGCTTTGTCCGCGCGTTTTCGTGAGGAAATTGCTACGGATGCCCAAAGCTTTGAGAAGAGAACGGGTAGAAAGATAGGACTTGCCGTAATTTTGGTGGGCGAAGATCCTGCAAGTCAGGTTTACGTTCGTAACAAGGTTAAGGCTTGTGAGCAAACGGGCGTGGCGTCCTACGGATACTATTTGCCAAAAGAGAGCACGACCGAGGACGTTTTAGAGCTTGTAAACGCGCTAAACGAGGACGAAAAAGTGGACGGACTGCTCGTGCAGCTGCCCCTTCCCAAACATATTGACGAAAAGAGAGTGCTTTCTGCCGTTTCACCCTTAAAGGACGTGGACGGATTCCACGCCGTAAACGCAGGCAATTTACTTTTGGGTAACGAGTGTTTATCCGCTTGCACGCCTAGTGGCATTATGGAGCTTATTGCAACAACGGGCGTAGATTTGTGCGGTAAGAACGCGGTAGTTATCGGTAGAAGTAATATCGTGGGAAAACCCGTAGCGCTTATGCTACTTTCTAAAAACGCGACCGTGACGGTATGTCATTCTCGCACGCAAAATCTCAAAGAAATCACGCGTAACGCTGACGTTTTAGTGGTGGCTATCGGAAAAAAAGAGTTCGTAACGGGCGATATGATAAAGCCGGGCGCAGTCGTTATCGACGTGGGAATGAATCGCGACGAGGGAAAGCTTTACGGCGACGTTAATTTTGCTGAGGCGAAAGAGGTTGCGTCCTATATTACTCCCGTGCCTGGTGGCGTAGGACCTATGACTATCACTATGCTGTTAAAAAACACCGTAAAGGCGGCAAACTTTGGACAGAAATAGACTTACGGTCAGTCAACTTAATAATTATATCAAAGGCGTTTTTGATGATGAATTGATATTGAAGAATATTACCGTTTTCGGCGAAGTTTTTGAAAGTTCAACGTCGGGCGGTAATCTCTTTTTAACGCTAAAAGACGAAAACAGTATTTTGCGCTGTATCCGTTTTGGTGGAGGTTTCGTGCCTAAAATAGGCGATAGCGTTATCGTAAACGGCTCGGTGGATTATTACGCGAAGGGTAATCGCGTGTCTTTCAGGGTGCGCACTATTGACATTCAGGGCGAGGGCGTTTTAAGACGCGAATTTCTGGAGATGAAGAATAGACTGGAAAAAGAAGGTCTGTTTGAGTGCAAGGTAGCATTGCCGTCCGTCATCAAAAAAGTGGGCTTGGTCACGAGCGAAGAAGGCGCTGTACTTCACGATATTACGTCCGTATTAGAGAAAAATCACGGCTATATCGGAGTGATTTTGTATCCCGTAAAAGTGCAGGGCGAGGGCGCAGAGTACGATATCGCGAGCGCAATCGTCAAAGCAAACGAGCAAAAAGCGTGCGACGTTATCGTCGTGGCGCGTGGTGGCGGAGCGAATACTGACCTTGCTCCCTTTAATACTGAAGTAGTAGCAAGAGCTGTTGCAAATAGCGTAATTCCCATAATTTCCGCAGTAGGACACCAAGTTGACTATACTTTATGCGACTTTTGTAGCGCATTAAGGGCTGGTACGCCCAGTATCGCAGCGGAAAATATTTGCCGAATCAACGAGGCGTTTTTTGGAAGATTTATATCGCTATGCGACAGAATGAATAACGCGGTAAAAAGGCTTTATCTAAAACGGGTATCGTCTACGCGTTCGTTAGTGCTTAAGCTTACCGACTCGTCGCACGACATAATTTATAAACGTAAAAACAAAATTAAAGCACTCGTAAAGCGCATGAGCGATAGCGTTAACTTAAAGCGCAAAGCTATAATCAAAAGAGTAAACGCGTCGTATTTGAAAATGCAGGAAAGCGCAATTAACTTTACGAATGACAAAGAACAAAATTTGAAAGATAAGGTTGCGTTGCTTCACGGAGCAAGTCCGCTCAAAATTATCAGTAGCGGATACGCGAAAGTTTATCGCAACGGAAAATCTGTGGACGGCGTTGCTAACCTATATAGCGGTGACGAGGTCGACGTGTATATGAAAGACGGCACGCTTAGCGCAAGCGTTACTGCCGTCCGCAAAAACGGGGAGTAAGTTATGGATTACGAAAAGAAACTCGCACAACTTGAAGAAATAGTTAAAAAACTTGAATCGGGCAATCTTTCGCTTGACGAGGGCGTTTCGCTTTTTGAAGAAGGCGTGGGCGTTACGAAAGAGTGTTTAGCTACCTTGTCGCAGTATAAGGGCAGGATTGCTCAAATCCAAAGCGAAATGGACGCGCTGTTTGACGATGAAGAATAACGAAGTTAAAAAAGAATTTGATGTTACGCGAATTAAGTTTGAAAGTTTTCTTGAAAACCTAACAAAATCGTGGAGTTTTCAGCGTCCTTTAACGGAAAGTATCGTTTATAGCTTGTTTACGGGTGGAAAGCGATATCGTCCGGTTTTGATGATTAAAGCGTACGAAGCGTTTAGCGGAAAAGAGGCTGACGAGGCGATATTACTGTTTGCAAGTGCGATTGAAGTTTTGCATACCTATTCGCTCGTGCACGACGATTTGCCCTGTATGGACGACGACGATTACCGTAGAGGTCAGCTTACTTGTCATAAAAAGTTTGGCGAGGATATTGCAGTTTTGACTGGCGACGCGCTACTTAATATGGCGTACGAGCTTATTTTTAGCGCGATAAAAGAGTCGGGATATAACAAAAATTTCATTGACGCTTTTGGACTGTTTTCTACGCTTACGGGCGCAGGAGGACTTATCGGCGGTCAGGTTGCCGACCTTAGTTTTGATAAAAATAGTGCTACGATCAAGGACGTTGAGTATATTTTTACTCACAAAACTTGCGATCTTATCGCAGTCGCTTTAACGGGCGGAGCAATGCTTGCTGATGCGAGCGAAGAAATCGTAGACGGAATAAAAGATTACGCGTATAATTTTGGTTTTGCTTTTCAGATTGCCGACGATATCCTCGACGGGGAAAGCGACGGATGTTCGATTTTGCACGTTGTTGATGAAAGTAAAGCAAAAGAGTTGTTGGCTGATTACACTCAAAAAGCAATTAATGCACTAAACGGCATAGAAAATACTGAATTTTTTAAAGAATTTGCACTCATGGCGCAAAATAGGATAGAATAAAATTTGTTTGATTTGTTAGAAAAAGTAAATAGTCCACTTGACTTAAAAAAGCTTTCTGTGGAAGAACTTAGCGCATACGCTACGCAGGTGCGCGATTTTGTGATGCAGAAAGTTACGCAAAACGGTGGACATTTATCTTCTAACTTGGGCGTAGTGGAGCTTACGATTGCCCTTCATTACGTTTTTTCTTCGCCTCAGGACAAAATTATTTTCGACGTAGGACATCAGTCGTACACTCATAAAATCATTACGGGAAGAGTGGACGGCTTTGATAAGCTTCGTCACGACGGAGGAATTACGGGTTTTCCTAACGAAAAGGAAAGCGAGCACGACCATTTTACGACGGGACACAGCAGTACTTCGTTGTCGCTTGGCGTGGGAATGGCGCGTGCACGTGATATTTTGAATCAGGATTATAACGTCGTATCCGTAATAGGTGACGGTGCTTTTACGGGCGGTATGGCGTACGAGGCGCTTAACGATATCGGCGCAAACAGAGAAAAGATGATTATCGTCCTTAACGATAACAATATGTCGATTTCTAAAAACGTGGGCGCTTTTTCGCAGTACTTGGCAAAACTCCGTTTGAGCAAAAAGTACACCGCGATTAAATATAACGTTAAAAAGAGCGTAAAGGCTTTGCCTTTCTTTGGCGATAGATTCGTGCGCGTTTTGGATAGAATTAAGGACAATTTCAAATTTTCGCTTATTCCTAATAAGATGTTTGAAAACTTTGGCGTAAAATATTACGGCCCGTTTGACGGACACGATATTCCTACGCTTATCAGCGTGCTTAAAATGGTTAAAAACACGACGCGTCCCGTGTTACTTCACGTCGTAACGAAGAAAGGCAAGGGTGTAGAAACGGTGGAAGAAGCGCCTGGCGCTTATCACGGCGTTTCGCCTGCTGGGGATAAAAAAAGCACACCGTATTGCTCGGTCGTTAGTGAAAAGCTTTGTGAAATGGGCGAGAGTGACGAAAAGGTCGTTGCCGTAACCGCCGCTATGAGTGACGGCACGGGGCTTACGGAGTTTTCAAAGAAGTATCCTAACAGATATTTTGACGTGGGAATTGCCGAACAGCACGCCGTCAGTATGTGCGCAGGATTACAAAAAGCAGGACTAAAACCCTATTTTGCGGTATATTCGTCCTTCCTTCAACGCGCATACGACCAAGTTTTGTCGGATATTTGCATAGATAACCGTGGCGTGACGCTACTTATAGACCACGCAGGAGTGGTAGGTGGCGACGGCGTTACGCATCAGGGAATTTACGATATTTCGTATTTGACCGCAATGCCTAATATGACGGTTATGCAACCCAAAGACGGCGTTGAGCTTAAAAATATGATGCAGTTTTCGCTCACGTGCGCCCGACCGCTTGCAATCAGATATCCTAAATCCTACGAGACGGAGTATAGCGAACACAAGCCCGTTGATTTGTCGTGGGAGTGGATTAGAAAAACTAATTCTAACGTTTATATTTTGGCTGTCGGCAGTAAAATGCTGGATATCGCGCTCAAAAACGACGAAGCGAACGTAATTTCGGCAAGAGTTATCAAGCCTCTTGACGAAGAATTGCTTAAAAATATTTCGAGTGGTCACCTTATTACTATGGAAGAGGGTGTACTTCGCGGTGGCTTTGGCGAAATGGTAAACGCTTTTTACGAGCATAGTGATAGCGTAAAAGTACATTCGCTTGGATTTGGCGACGTATTTTTCGACAAGCTGGAAGAAAACGCTATTTTTGCATGCGCTGGCGTTACTGAAACCGCGCTTAACGAACTTGTGGAGAAATGTAAATAATTTTATGCATAACTTATGCATAAACTGTTGAATATTTTATTTTTTTGTTGTATAATTAATTAGTACATACGTGTGGAGGCAGAAATGACTGTCGGAATCTATACTAATTTGCATAAAGACGGGGATTTGTCGGTTACGACTGCGCTACTTAACGAACTGCGCGCTCGTAAAGTTGACTACGTGCTTGATCCTGCGCTTAAGGGAAAAGTTAAGGGCAGTTTTTTTGATTTGGAAAAATCGCCTGATTGTGACGTAATGATTACGGTTGGTGGTGACGGTACGATTTTACGTATCGCGAAATATTGCGCCGTGTACGGCGTTCCTATCGCAGGACTTAACCTTGGATACGTAGGTTTTTTGGCAGAAGAAGACCCCGAAAATATTAGAGAATTCGTTGATAAAATCATAAAAGGCGATTACAAGCTTGAAAGCCGTTCGCTACTTAACGCAGACGTGAACGGTCAGAGTTTTCTTGCGCTTAACGAAGTTATATTAACTCGTGAAATCACTTCGAGAATGATTGAAACGGACGTATTCGTTAACGACGAATTCGTTGATAGATTCTTTTGCGACGGATTTATTATCAGTACGCCGACCGGCTCGACTGCGTATTCGCTCTCGGCGGGTGGCGCGATACTAAGTCCTACCGTGTCTGCCTTTATTCTTACTTCTATAAACTCGCATTCACTTCATTCACGGCCCATCGTTGTGTCGGAAAAGGACGAAATTACGCTTACGGCGACTTGCGACGCTAGTTTAGTTATTGACGGAAACGTGGACGCGGAAGTTAAAAAGGGTGAGATGGTAAAGGTAAGAAAGTACGATAAAGAAGTGTCCTTCGTCAGATTTAGAGGACACAGTTTTTACGAAAAATTACTTACGAAACTCAATAAATGGAGTTTTACGGATGGGAGGAATAAATTAAATAATGACTAGAAACGCACGACAGATGAAGATTTTAGAACTCATCGCTGAAAGTGAAATTGAAACGCAAGAAGAACTCGTTGGGGCGTTACTTCGCGCTGGATTTGAGGTAACTCAGGCAACCGTTTCTCGTGATATTAAGGAGCTTGGACTCGTAAAGGTAAGTATTGACGGCAAAAGACAGCATTACACCAGAGAAAAGAGTGACGCTGCCGTAGTATCTAAATTTACTGATTTGTTTCGTCACTCCGTTCTTACCATTGATTACGCTATGAATATCGTAGTGGTAAAAACTTTGGTGGGAAGTGGTAGTGTTGCGGGTGCAATGATTGACAGAATGAAGAATCTTTCCGTTTTGGGTTGCGTGGCAGGTGACGATACCGTTTTTGCCGTACTTCGCGACGAAAACGCTGCAAAAGAAATGGCTGAGGCTCTTCGTAGAATTGCTTTTAACTAAAAAATTTAAAAAATGATAAATAGACTGGTTGTAAAAAACTTTGCGCTTATCAGCGAGCTTGAACTTGAGTTTGGTGATAAGTTAAATATTTTAAGTGGCGAGACGGGCGCCGGCAAGTCAATTTTGATTGACTGCATTTTGCTACTTACCGGTGGAAGATACGATAAGTCTATGCTTAGATACGGCTGTAAAAACGGATTTATCGAGGGTGTTTTTACAATTCCCGATTCGCTCAAAGAAGTTTTTGAAGAGTATCTTGACGGGGAGAGTGACCTTATAATTTCGCGAAGATTTAACGCGGAAGGTAAAAACGATATCAAGATAAACGGTAGAAACGTAACGCTTGCTATGTTAAAATCACTTGCACCCTCGTTGATAGATATTTGCGGACAAAACGAGCATCAATCTTTGGCGAATATTGCTAATCACATTAAGGTGGTTGACTACTATGCCAGACATAGTACTGACGCTCTTTTGGCGCAAATTTCCCAAAAATACGCCTCGTTTCGCGCGATAAACTCAAAACTTAATGAAATAGGCGACGCAAAAACGCGTGCAAGAAGTTTGGACGTGTATAAGTTCCAACTCGCTGAAATTGAAAAAGCAAAGGTCAAAGAAGGCGAGGAAGACGAACTTATTTCGCTTAGAAAAAAGTGTTTGGGTGCGGAAAAGATTAGTAATGCTTTAAGTGAAGCGCGTAATCTTTTGATGGAAAACGACGACGATTATTCGGCGTACGAGCTCGTGCGTATGGCGAATAAAGCGCTTTCGTCCGCGCTGTCTTACGACGAAAAATTTGCCGAATGGGCAGACAGACTTCAGTCCGTCGTTATTGAGATAGAAGACATTGCCGAGTCCGTTTCCGACGAGCTTAACAGCTTTGATTTTTCTATGGACGAGCTTGATAAAATCGAAAAGAGATTAGAAGTCATTCGTTCCGTAACTAAAAAGTACGGCGACTACGCGTCTGTAATGAAGTACAAAGAGGAGCTTTTGCAAAAGATTGACGAGACCGAAAACGCCGAGGAGTACTTTGAGAAGCTCACTAAGCAAAAAAAAGAAGTGCTTAAAGAGTTGTATGCTTTAAGCGAAAAGCTTTCCGCCGTTAGAAAGAAAGCGTCCAAAGAACTTGAAAAATCGGTTATGAAAGAGTTATCCGAGCTTGGAATGGCGCAATCGGTGTTTGAAGTTAGATTTAATGATTTACCTGATTTTGATAGTTGTGAAAGGTTCGTTTCCGCGAGTGGCATGGACGAGGTTGAGTTCTATTTGAGCACCAACGCAGGTCAGCCCTTAAAACCGCTCGTAAAAATCATTTCGGGTGGTGAATTATCCCGTCTTATGCTTGCGCTTAAAGTCGTTTCGTCGGGCGTAGACGATATTCCTACTATAATTTTCGACGAAATTGACACGGGTATCAGCGGAAAGGTTGGACAAGAAGTGGCTAAAAAGCTTGCGCGTTTGTCTACCCAGCACCAGCTTTTGTGCGTAACGCATTTGCCTCAAATAGCGTCGATGGCGGACAGTCATTACTTCATTGATAAATACACGGCGGACGGACAAACTTATACTTCCGTCAAATCGCTTGGTAGAGAGGGGCAAATCGAGGAAATTTCCCGTCTTTCGGGAGGAAAAGACATCAGTACTCAGGCGGGTGAAAACGCTCAACAAATGAAAGTGTGGAGCGACGAGTATAAAAAATCAATCAAATAATCAATAAAAAACAAAGTTAAAGCGTTTATATAACGGGAGTCGATATGATAAAAAGAATAACGAAAATTTTCTTAATGAGCATATTGTTTTTAAGTCTGTTTATGGGCGCTTTTTGTTTTGCCCTTAATAAGACTTACGAAAAAGAGCAGGTAAGTGCACTTTCCGTGACCTTGCCGGAGTATTACGGCAGATACGCCTTGTCGCAACTGCCTGATAGTACGGACTATTTGTACGCTTACGACTGTTTGGTAAACGGCGTTGAAAACACGCAAACGACCATTTCCGTACACGATTCCACTCACAGTATATCGGTTGACGAGCTGAAAATGGTTTACGACGCGTACCGCCGTGATCATACCGAGCAGTTTTGGTTGGGTAACGAATATTCGATCAGTAACGTAGGAGGAGTTGCTTATTCGCTTAATCCCTCGTATTTTTGGACGGGTAGCGCGCTTATTGAGGCAAAAGAGCAGTTTAATTTAGCCGTGCAAGAAATGCTTTCGTCCATTGACGACGAAATGGACGACTACGAGCGAGAGATTACGCTCCACGACGCTTTGGCTAAAAAAGTAACTTATATCGAGAGCGCAAACGCACATAACGCTTACGGCGCTATCGTTGAAGGCAAGGCGGTGTGCGAGGGCTACGCCGAGGCGCTACAGCACCTGCTCCGTAGCGTGGGCGTGCAGTCCTTCCTTATAATAGGATCTAGCGTAAATCCTTCTACGGGTTTGTCTGAAGGTCACGCTTGGAACGCAGTTAAAATTGACGACGAGTTTTATCACGTCGACCTTACCTGGAACGATCAGGGCGAAAGATTATTTAGGGCGTATTTTAACGTGACGGACAGCGTGATTACTGCCGACCACGTTATTGCTGAAACGGTATACGCTTTGCCCGTTTGTAATTCTACGGATGCTAACTACTTTACGCTCAACGGCGGAGTTCTCAACGAGGGCAGTTACTCGGCAAGCGAGGTAGGAACTTTATTAAAAGAAAATGGATTAGAGGCAAGTGTTTATATAAACGGTGACGTTAGCGCTTTCCTTGCTTGGTACACCGATAATATCCTTTCTATTGCACAGCACGCTGAGGTTAGTGGAAAATTCTCGTACGGGTACGCGGTTTTGGGTAAAGAAGTTATGCTTAACCTTAATAACTGCAAGCACGATTCGCTTACTTTCGTTGAGCCAAAGTCTGCCGATTGTGAAAACGACGGCAACGTAGCGTATTATAAATGCACTTGTGGCAATTTGTATTTGGACGAAGGTGCTACGCAAAAGGTCACGGACGCAAACACGCTCGTGGTAAAAGCGGAAGGCCATAATTATGTAAAACGGGTTGTCGACGGCGAGCATTTGAAAGAGCTTGCGCCCGATTGTCAGCATTATAACGTTTACTGGTTGACCTGTGAGCGCTGTGACAAAAATGCAAAAAACGATAGTAAGGCTACTGACAAATACTTCTTATCTGATATCGTGGGCGCGCACGACGTACTTGATGCTTGGAGCGCAAAGGACGGAAAGCATTTTCATAAATGCAGTATAAGCGGATGCGAATTCGTAACGGACGAGGGAATTTGTGACGGCGGTATCGCGACTTGTCAAAGTAAGGCAAAATGCGCAACTTGCGGTAACGATTACGGTGATTATGGTGATCACGACTACGATCTTACGGCGTGGGGATACAGGGGCGCGGACGGACACGCGCGCAAATGCAAAACGAGCGGTTGCGGACACCACGACGACGTTAAACCGCATACGCCGGGCGAAGAGGCTACGGATACTACGCCCCAGATTTGCACGGATTGTGAATATATTTTAGTGCCTGCGCTTTCGCATACGACTCATACGCCAAAAGCGGAATGGGAAAGTGACGACGATCATCACTGGCACGAATGCAGCGAATGCTCTGGTCAACAACTTGAGAAGGGTGAGCACGATTTTGAAAACGAATGTGACGCGGACTGTTCGGTTTGCGGTTTTACGCGCGATACTTCGCATAGCTACGACGGCGATTGTGACGAGTCTTGCAACAAGTGTGGCGCGATCCGTCAACCGCTTCATAAGTACGGCGACGAGTGGCACAAGGACGGTGAAAAACATTGGAAAGAGTGTTCTTGCGGTGCAAAAACGGGCGAAAAAGCGCACTCTGATGCAAATTCCGACAATAAATGCGATATCTGTGGTGCGGTAAATAATAGCGCATGGAAACTTGATATCGATATGAATCTCGTTATCGAAATAGGCAAATACGCGCTTATGGGCGTAGGTGCAATTATAGTTTTGGTTATCGTCATTAAAATTCTTAAAAAGATATTCAGAAGATAAAATACCTAATAATAAAACGCGAGCCTATCGTTAGGCTCGTTTTTTATTGTTTTCTTGCATAAATACCTTTTTCGTGCGAGAAACTATATAGCGTGGCTAAACGAATTTGGACAATTTGCAAAATTCTCATATGTTTTGCTTTAATATTTTGCACCTGTTTTGAACAAAACACGCTCGCCTTTGCTCAAAATATATCGCTGACCGAGGAAGTGGCGCTTAAAGAAAGAGAGGACGAGAGGAAAGTTTTTCTTGGTGGTGAAACGGTGGGTTTTGAATTAGGGCTAAACGGCGTAATGGTCGTGTCATTTTCCGAAGTTGATACGGACGTGGGGCTCGCTACGCTGAAAAGTCCGCTAAAAGAAGGCGATATTATTTGCTCGATTGACGGTAATAGCGTGACTTGCGCTGAGGACGTAGTAAAAATACTTAACGAAGATAAATCTCAAAAAAGCTTTGATTTTTGTGTAATCAGGGGAAGTGAGAAACTGTCTTTTACCGTAAATCCCTTGATTGATAGGGTGAGTGGCGAATACCGTTTGGGGATCAACGTGCGCTGTGACGTGTGTGGGCTGGGCACGGTTACTTTTATAAGGCGTGACGGAAGATTTGGTGCACTTGGTCATCCCGTAGGGCTTGGTGCACCCCTTGGCAAAGTGGACGGCAAAGTTTACGGGTGTAGAATTTTGGGCGTAGAAAAGGGCGAGCGTGGAAAAGCAGGCTCGATAAAAGGTGCTTTTAAGAAAAAGAACGAGCTGGGAATAGTGAGCGAAAATTTGCTTTGTGGGATTTTTGGTAGAATGGATAGCCCGAGTGGAACGCTTTTTTCAGTGGCTAATCGTGACGAAGTTAAGTGCGGTCGCGGAATGATATGCGCGTCCGTAAATGGAAAAAAGCAATTTTACGACATAGAAATTGTAAAAGTCAATTATCAAAACGACGGTAGTGAAAAAGGGCTTGTTATTAAGGTTACTGACAGTAGGCTTATTGCGCTTACGGGCGGAATCGTGCAAGGAATGAGCGGTAGTCCGATAATTCAAAACGATAAAATCGTGGGCGCAGTCACGCACGTTTTTATAAATAATCCCCTGCGTGGCTACGGAATTTGTATCGATAATATGCTTAACGCAAAATAAACTTGGGCTAACCCCAAGTTTTTTCTTTTATATAAAACACTTTACTTTTTGTTTAATGCGTTATATAATAAATATAGCAAAATGGTTTAGTTATTATTTGTAGGGGAAATAAGATGGGATGTGCTGATTTTTACTTAAATATTTATATAGATGAAAGCTTGAGTTTATGTGTTAATGAAAAATTGAATTCGTATGATGAATATAATGTGTTTAATCATATAAAAAGTCAAAATAAAATTGAAATTGAAGGTTATTTTGATAACATTCTTATTATAAATAAAATTTTATTTTCTGTTCTTTCGAGTTTTAATGATAAAGAAAAGATAAAACTTGAAGCTATGAAATCTGTTACAGAGTTTAATTTTCAATCAGAATTAGAACTATTTAATTGGCTATATAAAATATACGAACATAAAATGAATGGATATTTCAAAGATTATGGCTTTTTATCTATCCCTGCAAAGAAATATTATAAAAGACGAATCAAGTTAAAAAAATATTATAAAAAATTAAAATAATAAAATTAAACAAACATCACTTTGATGTCAATACGATTGATAATAAAAAGATAATTAAGGAGGATAATATATGACAAACAAAGAATCTATTTTAGATTGTTTAATTCAAGATGATGAAGCTTTTACTCAAATAGTGGAGTATTTTGAATTGGTTGTTGAAATTAATATATCTCCTTTAGAAATTAAAAAAATATTAGAAGAAATGTTAACTGAAGGGT
>JAGAPD010000056.1 GCA_017623435.1 Clostridia bacterium | reverse complement strand
AGCGCAGTCGAAGGATCTAACGGGTTTATATGCGATATCGGTTTATTTAAGCCCATTTCGTTTATCTGCCGTTTAGATTCTTCACTTCGTTCAGAATGACAAGTGGGGGATATAAGCCGTACGGTCGTTTTGTAGGGGCGACTATCAGTCGCCCGTTTGTCGTTTGGTCAAAGGCGTTAGCACAGGTCTACTGTCCATACACTCTACCCCAAGCCTACTAAACCACCTCTGGTGGTCTCTCCCTCCGTCAGCCTGCGGCTGCCACCTCCCTCGTCAGATGGAGGCAACTACGACCATACCGCTTGGTCAAAGGCGTTAGCGCAGGTCTTAAAATCGTACACTATATTCCGAGCCTACTAAACCGTCTTTGACGGCTACGAAACCGTCGTTGACGGTCAGGACAGGATTTCCATAATTTCTTTGATGTCGTTATTCTTGCCCACTACGAGCGTAGAGAGCGCGCTCTTTTTTTGCTGAAGCTTCATAATCTTTTCCTCGACGCTGTTTTTCGCGACGAGCTTATACACCTGAACGGACTTTTTCTGCCCCATACGGTACGCGCGGTCGGTCGCCTGATTCATAACCGATTCGTTCCACCACGGATCGTAATGGATGACCACGTCTGCGCCCGTTAGGTTAATTCCCGTTCCGCCAGCCTTGAGCGAAATAAGGAAAACCTTAGTGTCGTTCTCGTTGAATTTATTGACGAGGCGCAAGCGCTCCGCCTTGGGCGTGTCGCCCTTTAAGATATAATGCGAAATACCCTCGTCCATAAGTCTGCGACGGATAATATCCAGCATTGAAGTAAACTGCGAGAAAAGCAAAATCTTGTGTCCGCCCTCAACTGCCGTCTTAACGAGGTCAATGCACGCCTCCGTTTTTGCGGACGGGCTGGCAAAATCGGGATAAACGAGCGTAGGATCGCAACAAATCTGGCGAAGTTTAGTAAGCATACTCAGCACCACGACCTTGTTCATATCGGGAGCATTGCGCATACTCTCGCGAACGAGAGCCAAGTTGGACTGATAAACTTTCTCTTGCTCACCCTCGAGCGGAATTTCCACCACGCTTTCCACTTTTGCAGGAAGCTCGGTCAGCACGTCCGCCTTTAATCTGCGCAAAATGAAGGGCTTTACCACGCGTTTAAGCCGTTCAGCCACGCTGTCGTCACCGCGCACCACGTCGCTTTCGTACTTATCCCTAAACGACGCGTAAGTGCCAAAGTACCCAGGCATAATAAAGTCGAATATCGACCAAAGCTCGCCCAAATTATTTTCAATAGGCGTACCGGTAAGCGCGAAACGGTGCTTTGCGTTAATTTTCTTTACCGCCTGCGCGTTCTTCGTTTCAGGGTTTTTGATAAACTGCGCCTCGTCGGCTATCGCGTAATCAAACTCGATACCGTCGTAAAGCTCACAGTCACGGCGCATAAGGTCGTACGAGGTAATTACCAAGTCGTACTCGCCTATTTTCTCAATCTGCGCACGGCGCTCCTCCTGCGGTCCCATAACGACGAGCACTTTAATTGAGGGCGCAAACTTATCAATCTCGCTAACCCAATTAAGCATAAGCGTAGTCGGGCAAACGACGATTGCGCGCGATTTTTCTTCTAATAAAAGAGCAATTACTTGCAACGACTTTCCAAGGCCCATATCGTCGGCAAGGATTGCGCCAAAGCCGTTTTCTTTCAAGGTTTTCAGCCAGCGGTAACCCGTCTTTTGGTAGTTACGCATAACCATTTTGAGCTTGTCAGGCACTTCGACGTCCGCGTTTTCCGCACTCTCCAAGCTTTTTAATAGTGAACGGAACGCGCTGTCACGGGTGAGCGAGAAAAAGCCTTTTTTAAGCTCAAGCCCCACGAAAGGCGCGTAGTATCGTGGCATTTCGAACGTGCCGTCGTTATTTTTCGCCACGTCCAAAATCTCGCTGAGCGCAGCAATAGAGCTGTCGTCGAGGTTGACGAATCCTCCGCCCAAGCGAATGTATCTTTTCTTTTCTCGGAAAGCCGCTAAAATTGCCGTGATTTCCTCACTCGTGTAGCCGTCCGCCGTCAAATTAAGACCAAGTAGGTCGTTAGACAGCCTTACGCCTACGTGAATATGCGGACTACGGCGAATACTCATATGCTTCATGCTTTCCATAATAAACACTTCCGCGTGACCGAAAAGCTCCTTCACGCCCTCTGACAAAAATAGGAAAATTTCTTCCTCGTCGTCAATGTAAAGGTCGGGATAATGCGTAAAATATTTCGCAAGCACTCCGCGAAGTGCATTCTCGCTATCCCAGTCGCGCACGAAGTCAGAGCTGAAATAGTCGTCGAATAAATCGATAGGACGGTCGTCGTAGCTTGCCTTTACGTCAAGATTGAGCGAGCCGTTATTTCCGTTGATATAAATTTTACACACGAAGGGCGCAGCCTCGTACACGGACAAATCCACGCTTTCGCACTCCACGTCCATATAGTCGGTCAGTTGACAAAGCACGCTGTTATAAAAGGCGCTCATATCGTTTTCAGAAACGAAAAGCTTTTTCTTGATAGCGAGCGTATCAAAAAATTCGCGCGTAGCGTTTGCAAACTGCTCACTCACTCTGTAAATCCTTCCGCCCAGCAAAACGTACTGGTAGTCCTTGCCCTCTATAAAGCGCAACTCGTCCGCGCTGAGCGACACTTCAAAGCCGTCCGTCGCGCTCGTAACGATAACCTTTACGGGCAAAACCGCGTCAAAACGCTCCACGAGCACCAAATCGTTTTTACCAAGATGCACGAGCGAGCCTTCGTAAAGCGCAAAAAATTCGTCCACGTCGCTATGGAAAAGACGTAATTCGTCCTTAAAGCGCATCGCGCTACCGCCGTGCACTTTTTCGTTGTAGCACTTACTTATAAAGCTAATAAGTTTTTTACCGTTATCCGTAAAATTTTCGGGCGAATGGTAAAATTCAAGGTCCACTCCGTATCTACGGAATCCGTAAGAATTTACGCACGAAACGAAGTCGGAAATGTCTTTTAGATTGTACTGTTTTTTCGCTCCAAGCGTAAAACGGAGGGATACGTCCTCGCCCATTTCTAAATACGGAAGGATATCCACCTTTGCGCTGTCCGCTGTAAACATCTTACGGCGCTTACGCTTATTATACTCCTGCATAAGCGAAAGCACGCCTGCATCCGTCTTTCTTTTCATCGGTCCTGCGCCCGACATTTCGGGGTTCTTTTCCTCAAAGCAAAGTGCGGTCGCAACGATATGTTTACACGGTCCACTCTCAAGAGAAAAGACGTCACAGTCACAATTGTAGTCGTAAAGTCCGCCTTGCTCGTCAAAGGTTATCGAGCAGGTATAAGTGCGCTCGCCCTCCACCCTTGCCGTGACCAAAAATTTACCGTCCACGGTAGAGGTAATAACGTTTTTCACTTTGTCGTCGTAGTAGCGCTTTTTGCCCGAGTTAAAGGCGTCGCCTTGCGTTTCGTTATATAGCGCGTCAAAATCAAAAAACATCAGCTTTTCTCCTTTTTTATGAACTTCCATTATACCACCTTTTTTAATTAAACACAATGATTTTTGGCAAAAAATACGCTTTTTTTAAAATTTTTTGCTCGTTTTTTACATTTTCGCACTTTTTTTTTGCTAAAACGGTTGACTATTTCTCGTTATAGGAATATACTGATATAAGAAATTTTCAAAGGAGGATAAAGCAACATGGACGCCGGAATTGGCACAAGCGCAACTGAACCCCCGAGTACGCATCGTTTCGGTAGAATGACGCTTTTTTCTTCCGAAACGTAACGGGAACTAAACGCTTGCCTTTCGACCACCATCCTACTAAGGTGTGGTTGCGAAAAAGCAAATGCAAAACGATAAACTCAGGGAGTTATTACTCTCCCAAAATTTTGACGAGCTCACGAAAGAGTTCTCTCATATTTCCACGGAGCAAGTACAAGACTTTTTGTCTACTCTTGACGACGAGCTGCTCCTATCTCTTTTACGCGGTCTTGATAGCGAAGACACCGCGGATTTTCTCGTGGAAATGGACGACGTTTCTATCAAGGAACGTATTATTTCACTTCTTCCAGACCGCGAGCTTGAAGAGGTCATGGAAGAGGTTTCTATCGAGGACACGGTAGACCTTATTGAAGAAATGCCCACGGACGTTGTACGCCGTATTGCCGAAACGGAGGAAATTTTGCGTCTTATTGAAGCAAGAAATTTCACCGTATTAAAGCCCCTTCTTCGCGAGCTTAACCCCACCGATCTTGGTGCGGTGTTCGACGAAGTACCAAAAGCGGACGTGGCGCTTATTTTCCGTCTTCTTCCCAAAGAGCTTGCAGCGGAAACGTTTGTCGAGCTTGACGGCGACAGCAAAGAGGCGCTTATTAAACTGCTTAACGACCGCGAGCTTAAAGCGGTTATGGACGAGCTTTTCCTCGACGATACGGTAGATCTTATTGAAGAAATGCCTGCTAACGTAGTACACCGTATCATCGCGCAATCAGATGCTGAGACGCGTAGCTTTATTAACGAAATTCTCAAATACCCCAAAGACACCGCGGGCAGTATGATGACGATTGAGTTCGTTTCTCTTAACCAAAACACGACGGTCGGCGAGGCGTTTGAGCGCATCAGAAAGACGGGCGTCGACAAAGAGACCATTTACACGATGTACGTCACCGACGAAAAGCGCAAGCTAATCGGTATCGTTTCGGCAAAGCAACTTCTGCTTGCTCCCACTACCGCAAAAATCGGCGACATAATGGAAGACAACGTCATTTGCGTAGACACGCTTACCGACAAAGAAGACGTTTCGCGAATGATCGCAAAATACGGCTTCTTGGCAATGCCGGTCGTTGATAGCGAGCAACGTCTGGTCGGAATCGTAACCGTCGACGACGCAATGCAAGTTTTGCAGGAAGAAAATACCGAGGATATTGCAAAGATGAGCGCAGTTACGCCGTCGGATAAGCCTTATCTGAAAACGGGCGTTTTGCAAATCTTCCTTAACCGACTCCCCTGGCTTTTAATCCTTATGATTTCGGCTACTTTTTCCGGCCTTATCATTTCGGCAAACGAGCAAACGTTGAATATGCCCGTATTCGGCATAATCCTCACCGCTTGCATTCCTATGCTGACTGGTACGGGCGGTAACGCCGGCTCACAAGCGAGCGCGATGGTCATTCGCGGAATAGCGCTTGGCGAGATTGAGTTCAAAGACACATGGAAAGTCGTGTGGAAGGAAGTTCGCGTTTCTATCTTGCTCGGAATCGTGCTTGCAATCGCTTGCTTTGGCAAGCTTATGATAGTGGATTCGTTGTGGCAGATTGAAAACGGATTCATCGTGGCGCTCGTAATTTGCATCTCGATGCTTATCACCGTAATCATTGCAAAGCTTATCGGCGCAATTTTGCCCCTGCTTGCTAAAAAACTTCACCTCGACCCTGCGGTCGTTGCATCACCCTTCATCACCACTATCGTTGACGTGCTTTGTCTTACGATTTACTGCTGGGTTGCAATCGCGCTTTTGGGTACGCTTTAATAAGGAGCAAATATGAAAGAATACCTCACTTGGTTTTTAGACGAGTTCGATTACCCAGAATTTTCCAAAAAATCATTGCTTGATTGCTATGAAAAAATAGCAAAATGCGATACCACGTACCCACTCGTTTGTCAAATGCTTGACGAATACGAGCGCGATATTAACTTCAATCCCGACGACTTTATCCCTAAAATGCAACGGATTGCTCAAACGCTGAATATAAGCAATTACACGGTGGATTTACTCGTGCTTATCCTTATGACCAAGCATCTCAAAAAGGTGTACGAGCGTGAAGGCGTCAACGAAGAAATTTGGCGCACGGGCGTTATGGATTTAAAGTACAAGGATACTGAATGCACGCTTATCCACGGCGTCAGCGGTACTTTCGTGACCTGGTGGTTTTATCGCTTTCTTAATTTTACGCGCTTTGCTTTTCACAAGCTACAATTCCAAATCGTGCCGTTTAAGGGCGAATACGACAAGGACGGACTGTCTTTACGCGAGGGCGATAGCGTTATCGAGGTACATATTCCGCGCACGGGCACGCGCCTTGACCGCGAAAGCTTGCTTTTATCCTATAAATGCGCCAGCGAATTTTTCCAAAGTCGCTTTAACCAACGCCCCGTTTTCGTTTGCGCGTCCTGGCTACTCTACCCTGAAAACAAAAATATGCTTAAGCCCGGCTCAAACCTTCTCGCCTTTATGAACGATTACGATATTATAAGGTGGGAAAATTACGAAAACTACGACCAAAGATGGCGACTTTTCGACACGATGGAAGAAGATATTGACCGCCTACCAAGCGATACTTCTTTTAGAAGAAGTTATATCGAGCGTATGCGTAACGGTTTACCTCTCGGCTGGGGCTACGGCGTACTTGATTACGACAAATTAAATAACTAAACGCAAAAACGGCGCGGTACGTACCGCGCCGTTTTCGTTTTTAGCGATTATTTCGTTTTAATCGTGATTATCTCAAAAGGCTTATAAGGAAGATCGATTGAGTTTTCTTTTACTTCAATTTCGCATATCTCGTTTTCAAGCAAATCACAAAGATAAGCTTTATTTACGTTATAGCCAAAAGTAATTTTTTCATTACCGCGACGGCCAACGGGCTCGTAAATTCTTACCACTACGCCCTCGCCTTTTCCTGCACGTTTTACGGTATCAATAACCACTTTTTCATCCTTGGTGCTTACGAGTGAATAGTCCAAATCGCATACCCCGTCCCCCGTCGTTTCAACGACTTTGCAAGGATTGTTGAGCTCGTAAGCGCGTTTTACAACGTCAGAGCTTGCGAACGCGCTATCGTGCGGATACAAGGTATATTTGATAGTATGCTTACCTCTATCACAATTCTCGTCAGGATAAGTCGGGCTACGCAAAAGTGAAAGCGACAAGTTATTATTCTTAATTCCGTAACCGTACTTACTTTCGTTGATAAGCGCAACGCCGTAATCCACTTCACCAACGTCCACGAACTTATGTGCGCACACTTCAAAATTTGCTACGTCCCACGAGGTATTAGAATGAGTATTGCGCTCTGCCACGCCAAACTGCACGTCGCAAACCGCCTTGTTCGTTACCATATCCAAGGGGAATTCGCGTTTAAGAAGGGTATGGTCAGCGTGCCAGTCGATTTCGTTAGCAAACTCAATTCTGCTATCGCCGTCGTAAAGATAAATAGTATCACTTATCGTGCTATCGTTAAGCTTTCTGATCACCTTAACGCCTGCTCTGTCCGCCTCGCGAACAACTTCTACGCTCTCCACGCTCCAGCAGTCAAACTCTTTTTGACGGTAGAACAACGAAACTTCCCAAGCGTCGTACCGAGTATTTACGTCCTCGTAAGCGACAAATCTGATTGCTCCGTCCTCTTTCAAAAGCTCACGGCCTACGCGCTTATCGTAAACGGAAACGATATTCATATCCTTATCAAAGCGCAAGCGCAAATATTCGTTTTCTAGTTCATTTTCGTTAGCAACCACTTTTGAGGTAGTAACTACGGGCTTAATAACCTTATAGCCCTTGCTTTTTATACCAAACGCAGGGTAACGTACCCCTCCTTTTTCAACGTAGCCGTTAAATTCAAAGGAGTTGGGGTTGTATACGAGCAAGCCTTTTTCGTTCGATTTTTTAGCAATTTCACTTAAATAAAAGTCCGTTTGCTTATTCGCAAAATCCCAAACCTCAGCGTAGTCCATATCGCTATCGCGATAAACCTCGGATATGGACGAGCCGGGCAAAATGTCGTGGAATTGATTGAAAAGCACGCTCTTCCATTTCTCGTCGTATTCGCTCTGAATAAAGCAATCGCCCTCAAAATCCTTACCGATAACCGAAAGCGTTTCTGCGTTTTGCAAAGCAAATTCGCACTTGCGGTTGTTCTTCTTATTATTAGCCTGCGAGGTATAAGTACCGCGGTGAAACTCAAGGTACAGCTCACCACGCCACTCGGGCAAGTACTCTTCTCCGCCCTCCGCTAAATCTTTTCTGAATCCGTCCAAATATTCGTTGACGGTCTTAAAGCTTGCACGTGGCATATTGGGGAGCGCGTTTTTCATTCTATCGACCATCTCGCAGTCGTACGGAGTGCTACCGCCACCGCCGTCGCCCCAGCCTACGGTCATAATCGCCTCACTCTTGACGTCCTTTTGCTGATTTCTGATATACGCGCCCGAAATCATTGAGGGGGACGCGTCGGACACGTAAGTCGTATAACGAACGATATCCTTACTGGTCGCCTGACCGGTTATAAAGTGCGTGGTAACGCTCGTTCCGTCGATACCCGTCCACTTAAACACGTCGTAGGGCATCATATTCGTGTCGTTCCAACTGATTTTGCTAGTAACGAAATCGTCAACTCCACACTTTTTCATAATTTGCGGAAGTGACGCGGAATAGCCGAAAACGTCGGGTAGCCAAAGCACCCTACTGTCCACGCCAAACTCGTCCTTGAAAAATCCCTTGCCGTACGTAAACTGACGGACGAAGCTTTCGCCAGAGGGCACGTTACAGTCCGCCTCAACGTACATTCCGCCCTCCGTTTCCCATCTACCCTCGGCAACGAGCTGTTTTATTTTCTCGTAAAGCTCGGGGCACTCCTTTTTAACCGATTCGTACAAAAACGGTTGCGAGGAAGTAAACTTGTAACTCGGGTATCTTTCCATAAGTGCAACGACGTTAGCGAACGAGCGTTGTGCCTTTTCTACCGTCTGTCGTCTGGTCCACATCCACGCAAGGTCAATGTGCGTGTGACCTATGCACGCGACTTTTTTATCAGAGGGCGCGCACTTATCGTATAAGTTTTCGCGCAAATATTCGCTCGCTTTTTTAACGGACGAAATGAACTTTTCGCCACTCCACTTGCTCGTGTCCACGATATTGATAGCGTCGTTAAGCACCTTAATAATTTCGACGTACTCAGGTGAGCGCTCGTCGGTAAAAGCAAGAACGCAGTTGGGCACGTAAACGTCGTAATAAAATTTTTCTACTGCAAGATCAATATATTTCACCGACACGAAAAGGGAAAGAAGATCTTCTATATCCGTGCCCGTGTAGGCGTACATATATACGTCCTTTTCGCCAAAGTCGGTGATAGCGATAGACCTGTGATGCGTGTCAAGTCCTTGCACGGTTTTGCCGTCGATATACACCAAAATCTGCGGATTGCTTGCATCCCAGCCGTTGAGCTGAGTTTCTACGGCAAGGTCGCATCTGTATCCTTCTAATTTTTCAAAATTGATTTTTGCGTAAAACCAAGCGTGGCTGTCCTTCTTACCGCCCCAAAAATCACGCGCGCCAAAGGGCGTGAAGGTGTCGTCAATCACGGGAAGTTGACTGCCCGATTTATACTCCGTGCTCTTATATAAAAGATCTGTCACGGGTATTTGTTTGGGGATAACGTGCTTTTCTAATTCACCTAAAAATGCGCTTATTCTGTTTTTTAAGGCGTTTGCACCTACGCCTATTCCTTGAAGATTTTTCATTGTTTTCTCCCTGTTTTCAAATTCTTTATATTAAAACGGCTGGGTACGTACCACTCCGTTTTGATTTTTAATTCTTTTTGCCGTATTTTTGTTTGCGGATTTTTCCGTCTTTTTTATGGATAGTTATGGACGCGTCCATACTCGTTGCGCGTTCCTTTGCAAATGCGATTGCCTCGGCTTGCGTCGAGAAAAGTTTAAGTGCACGACCGCCTTTCGCTCGCTTAACTTGCCATTTTCCGTCCTCACGGCGAGAAATATGGTAGTTTATAGGGCGCTCTTTTTTGCCGTCGCTTTCCTTGCTTTCAATAACGATTTCCTCTTTGCCGTCCGCTTGCTCTTCTACGGCGGCTACGGGTTGCTCTTGTTTTTTCGCAACCTTTTCTTGTGTGGGTTGCTCTTGTTTTTCCGCAACCTTTTCTTTTGCGGGCTGTTCTTGAACGGGCTGTAGAGCTTGTTCGCTCTTGCCCTGCTTTGCTTTCAGCTTTTCTTCTTTTTTCTGCTGACGAAGTAATTTCTTTTCCTCTTTCTTTCTCTTCCTCTCTTCACGTTTTTCCTTGCTAAAAAAACACATAATATTCTCCTTAATCGTAAATTTGCTCAAAGTCAGGTGTAAACGCGTCGCTTTCGCATCCCTTGTCCTGTATAAAACCGTCAAGACCTAATTCAATCGCCTTCTTTAACACGTCGTCGTATTCAAACGAAGTGACCTTACGGTTAAGCTCGGGATACTCACTCGTATTAAACGTGGGGGTATACTGTCGCATAACGCTAACGAGTGCGGTGGGGAATAATAGTTTTATTCTTTCCAAAACCGCCTTACTATCCTCGCGGTGTCCGGGCAAAACGAGGTGGCGAATTATAACGCCCTCTTGAATAAGTCCGTCCTCAATCCTAATTTTTGGCTTTTGGCGTATCATTTCGCCGATGGCCTTTTCAGCCACTTCACGATAATCCGGCGCGTGCGAAAACCTTGCGGATAACTCGCTATTACAGTACTTAAAATCAGGTAAGTACACGTCCACGAGTCCGTCTAATAAGCGCAACGACTCAACGCTTTCGTATCCGCTACAGTTAAAAACGACGGGGATCGTTAGCGTCCGTTTTGCTTTTTTAAGTGCCAAAGCGACCTGCGGAATATAGTGCGAGGCAGTAACGAGGTTGATATTATGCGCGCCACGATCCTGAAGGGATAGCATAACCGTTACCAACTCGTCCACCGTCATTTCCTTGCCCTTAGCGGTATGGCTAATGCTTGCGTTTTGACAAAACACGCAACGAAGCGCACAACCGCTAAAAAAGATAGCGCCACTACCTCTATTCCCGCTTATCACGGGCTCTTCGAAACGGTGCAACATCACCTTGCTAACTCGTGGCAAAGCTCCGCCACCGCAAAAGCCTATTTTCTTGTCACGCTCCACGCCACAAGCGCGTGGGCACGCGTAGCATTTTTCCATAATCTAATTATAACGCTTTTTTATTCAATTGTCAATATTGTTGCTAAAATATTTGACCGATAATGAGTTTTTACAGTATAATATAGTTAAGGAGAACGACTATGGCTAACTTTCACATTTCTATTTCGTGCGCGTGCGACTTATCCCCCGACCAAATTACTGCGCTTGGGGCGCGGTTTTTCTCAACGAGATTTATAGGACTTAGCGACGAGCCTAACACCATTGACGAGTACGAGCGTGCCTGTAAAAAAATTGCAAACGGCAAGGTGCGTCCTACGCCAATCACTACGGAAAAGGTAGAGGCGTATTTCGACGAAATGTTGGAGCAAAAGAACAAAAGCCTACTCCATATTTCCCCTTCCTCGCTCGTGAGTGACGAGGGCGCAAGAGCGTTGCGCGCTACTCGTAACGAAATGATAAAGTTTCCCCGTCAATACGTTTACGTTCTGCTCACCTCTACCGTGGGAGCAGGTATGCAACCGCTTTTTTACGAAATGGTAAAGCTTAACGACGGCACTCGCTCGATTGAAGAGGCGTTCGTTGCTCTTACCGAGCTTGAACGCAAGGTAGTTTCCTTATGCGTAAAAAAAGAGCCTAACTTCATCACGGTTACCAGCGCGCAAAGTACGAATAAGCTATTGTTCAAATCTCGTAGCGAGGCGCAAACGGCAAAACGAATCGCCGACGCTTTCCTTTCAACCTCTTCCGACACGCTTTATATCAGTCACCGCTCGCACCACTCGCTCGCTCTCAAAATTGCCGAGCGCGTACAAGAGGCTGATCCAAAACGCAAGGTAGAAATCTCGCACATGAGTGCAACGAGCATGACCGCAAAAAACAGTTTTGACCTGACGATAGGCTACGTTGAACAATAATTTGTATTGCACAAAAAGGAGTAGAACGTGAAATTTATTGACGATACAGCCAAAAACATAAAGTGGTATAATAAGAATATTTTTTATGTGTGTACTCTTTTTTTCGTTTTTGTCAATGTATTTGCTTTTCAACTTGGAGGAAGCAGTTGGATTCCTAGACCAATTAATTCAAATTGGACTGACGTCTTGAACTTCAACAGACTTCTTTCTTGTTTTTTAAGCGCATTTGAACACAGTAATTTACAACATTGTTTGCTTAACTCCTTGTGCTTTCTCGTTGCAGGAACATACCTAGAAAGAAAAATAGGCTCGGTCAATTTGTTTGTTTTAGTTCTCTCCCTTGTGTTTTTTTGCGAATGTGCTGTTGACGCAAACTACTACGCAAATTCTCACGGTTTTTCAGGCACTAATTTTGGTATTTACGCATACATAATCATTGATTATATATTTATGTTTCTATACAAAAAGCAGACTAAAACAAACGTTATATACGGCGCTATTATTCTTGCCCTTATATATATAGCATGTTGTTTTAGTGGTGGAACTTCCACTTTTGCATTCAAATGGTATCCACACGATTTAATAACAAATATGGGACACTATACTTCCTTTTTAACTGGCATTATCATTACGTTAATTTTGCAATTCGTAAAATGGAAAACTATTAACGAAAATAAATAGAACTCACGTTTGCTTTTTAATAGATAACAAAATATAATAACGTTTTTACATAAAAACACAAAAACGACAGGGTACGCACCCTGCCGTTTTTATTTTTTTGTTTATTTAGTCATTTAAATTTACTTAAAAATCTCGTCGATTACCGCGCCGCCAAGACAGCGATTTTCGTAATAAAGCACCGCGTACTGACCGGGAGTTACGGCGCGTTGAGGCGTTTCGTACTCGATAAAAATCTCGCTACCTTCAATGCGCGCATGCACCTTTTGTTCGCCCTGACGGTATCTGAACTTTGCCGTGCAATCAAACTCTTTTTTATCCCACGGACCGATTATATTAAGTCCGCTACCACGCATAGAAGTGGTAAAAAGCTCTTCGCCCTCGCCACAGGAGACGACGAGTTCGTTAGTGTCAAGGCGTTTGTCAACGACGTACCAACGCGCTTGATCTTCGCCTACGATACCGCCCACGCCCAAGCCCTTTCTTTGACCAAGCGTGTAATACATAAGCCCTAAATGCTCACCCACTTGCTTACCGGAAAGGTCCACGATTTTGCCCGGGCGCGCAGGAATATACTGCTGTAAAAACGCCCTAAACTTTCTCTCCCCGATAAAGCAAATGCCCGTAGAGTCTTTCTTTTTTGCGGTTATAAGATCGTTTTTCTCGGCAATCTCGCGCACCTGACTTTTTTGAAGCTTACCAAGCGGAAAAAGAACTTTTTCAAGCTGCGGTGTGCGCACCTGATTTAGAAAGTAGGTTTGGTCCTTGCCCTCGTCTACCGCTTTCAATAGTACGGGAGCGCCGTCTATGGAGTCAATATCGCAATAATGCCCCGTCGCGATATAGTCCGCGCCCAGTTCCATAGCGTACTCCTTGAAGGGCGCAAATTTAATTTCGCGGTTACACAAAACGTCGGGGTTGGGCGTTCTGCCCTTTTTGTACTCGTCCAAAAAGTACTCGAACACTCTGTCCATATATTGACTGGCAAAGTTAACGGAATAGCACGGGATACCCAGTTTTCCACCTACTCCCAAAACGTCCTGCCAGTCGTCAGTTGCCGTGCAACAACCCTCGCCGTCCTCTTCCTCCCAGTTATGCATAAAAAGTCCTACGACGTCGTAGCCCTGTTCAAGCAAAAGGAGGGCGGCAACGGAGGAGTCCACTCCACCGCTCATACCTACAACAACACGCTTTTTCATTTTTTTACTCCTACGCGCAAGGACGGCTGTGCGTTAAGCGTAAGGTCAGCCAAGTCTTTGCCCTCTTTAATAGAAAAGTACGCGCGCGACGCTATCATAACGGCGTTGTCCGTGCAAAGTACGGGTGGCGGAAAAAGCACCTCGTACCCTTCCTCTTTCCCACGAGAAAGTAAGCTTTCGCGAAGGTACGAATTGCTCGCTACTCCGCCTGCAAGCACGATTTTATCTCTACCAACGCCCTTTGCGACCTTGAGCGTAGTATCCACTAAAATATCCACGGCGGTATGCGTGAGCGAGGCGCATACGTCCTCAATCACGATTTCTTCGCCACGCTGACGGGCGTTGTGGATATAGTTAACCACGGCAGTTTTAAGTCCTGAGTAGCTCAACGAAAAATCCTCGCGCACCTGTTTTTTGCTAAGAAACTGAATATTATTCTTGCCTATTTTTGCAAGGCGGTCAATTTCCGGTCCACCCGGGTAAGGCAAGCCCAAAAGCCTTGCCGTTTTGTCAAACGCCTCGCCTATCGCGTCGTCACGCGTTGAGCCAAGCAAGGTAAAGTCGTTATAATCCTTTACGTCGATCAAGCAAGTGTGTCCACCGCTGGCAACCAGCGACAAAAAGGGAGGTTTAAGGTCAGGAAAAGCGACGTAGTTTGCACTGATATGACCTTCGATATGGTTGACCTTTATAAGCGGAATACCCGTCGCGTAAGAAAGCGCTTTTGCACTCGTAACGCCTACGAGTAGCGCCCCCACGAGTCCTGCGCCGTAAGTTACGGCAATAGCGTCGATATCGCCAAGCGACAATCCTGCCTTTTCAAGCGCCTCGTCAATGACGTTATTTACCGCCAAAGTATGATTGCGTGACGCCACCTCGGGCACTACGCCACCAAAAAGGCGGTGGATATTTATCTGCGACGAAATGACGGAGGATAAAACTTCTCTTCCGTTCCTTACCACCGACGCGGCGGTTTCGTCACACGAGCTTTCAATGCCCAGCACGGTAACGTTTTCTTTATCTTTTAATGCGTTGAATTTGTTTAAAGTATCGTACATTTTACCTTTTGTGAGAAATGCGCCACCAAGCACGGTAAGCGCATAACCTTGTTAAGATTTTCTTAAATATTCGTTTATAAATCCGGTAAGATTTCCGTCCATAACCGACTGCACGTCGCCCGTCTCAAAGCCCGTGCGGTGGTCTTTTACCATAGTGTAGGGCTGGAAAACGTAGGAGCGAATTTGACTGCCCCACTCGATTTTCTTGATTTCGCCCTTAATGGTGTTCGCCTTTTCAAGCGCCTCACGCTCGCGAAGCTCAACCAGCTTACTGGTAAGCATCTTCATAGCCGTTTCACGGTTTTGAATTTGCGAACGCTCGTTCTGACATTGAACGACGATACCCGTGGGAAGGTGAGTAATACGCACGGCGGAGTCCGTTTTATTTACGTGCTGACCGCCTGCGCCACCGCTTCGGTAAGTGTCGATTTTAAGCTCCTCGGGCTTTATAACGATAGAGTTATCGTTCTCGATTTCGGGCATTACGTCCAAACTTGCAAACGAGGTCTGACGGCGTGCGTTTGCATCAAACGGCGATATACGTACCAGTCGATGTACGCCTTTTTCAGCTTTTAAGTAACCGTAAGCGTTGACGCCCGACACCATAAAAGACACACTTTTAATGCCTGCAACGTCGCCCGGCAAAAGGTCAAGCTCTTCAAGCGCAAAACCGTTCTTTTCAGCGTACATTCTGTACATTCTGTACAGCATACTTACCCAGTCCTGCGCCTCCGTTCCGCCTGCGCCTGCTTGGAGCATCAGGATTGCGTTGTGCTTGTCGTACTCGCCTTTAAGCAAAGTTTCAAGGTGCAGTTCCTCAATCTTTTCGGAAAGCGAGGTAAGCGTTTCTTCAATTTCGCCTAAGTAGCTGTCGTCCTCTTCCATCTCCACGAGCTCGATAAGCGTAGATAGGTCGTCAAGTCCTACGCGATAGCCGTTAAGCTCGGCAAGTTTATCGGAAAGGTACTTTGCCTCCGCGTTGATTTCAGCGGCGCGCTTGGGGTTCGAATAAAGGTCGGGAGACTGTTGAAGCTCGTCAAGCTCGGCTTGGCGCGCTTTCATTTTATCCTCGTCAAAGGCGCGGCAGCAGTCGTCAAACTTTGCGCTCAGATTTTTGAGCTTGAATTTGTAATCGTCTAAAGTTAACATTATTAGTTATTTCCGTCTTTTCCTAAACAGCAGTTCTTATATTTCTTACCGCTACCGCAGGGACAGGGATCGTTTCTGCCTACCGTCTTTTTCTCGGTAGCCTGAACTTCCTGCACTACTTGTCCGCGGTTGGTAACCATTTCTACCTTCTGTGCCTCACGCTTGGGTGCGTGTTCAATATTTACGTGCATCAAAAGCGAAACCGTTTCTTCCTGCATCTTCGCAGTCATTTCTTCGAACATATCGTAACCCGCTTTCTTATAAGCGATAACGGGATCTTGGTTGCCGTACGCTTTAAGCACGATACCCTTTTTGAGCTGATCCATAGAGTCGATATGGTCCATCCACTTCGAGTCGATTACGCGGAGCATAATTACGCGCTCGATTTCCGTAAAGTCAATGGGCGCGCCCGTTTCTTCACGAAGCTTATCCGCTTCGGCAATCTTTTCGTCGTAATACGTCTTAACCGCCGTATAAAGCTGCTCTTTAATCTCTTCAAGCGCCCACGTTTCCATTCTCTCTTGCGTGAGGAAGTCGGAATCGTCGGGAAGGAGCTTTCTCTCGATTTCCTTATTAAGCTCCTCGTAATCCCATTCGTCCCAGTCCACTCTGGGATCGGTATACGCGTCAACGGTGGTATTGATTTGCTCGCGAATCATATTCATAATCTGGTCGTGAGCGTCAATGCCGTCAAGCACCTTGTTTCTCTCGCCGTAAATGATGGTACGCTGAACGTTCATAACGTTATCGTATTCAAGCACCTGACGACGCGCGGAGTAATGATGACCTTCGATATTTCTCTGAGCGTTCTCAATCTGCTTGGTCAAAAGTCCCAAAGCGAAGGGGGTGTCCTCGTCGATTTTGAACATTTCAGCCATACGCTTCATCTTGTCGCCACCGAAAAGACGAACGAGATCGTCCTCCATCGAAAGATAGAAAATGGACGAGCCTACGTCACCCTGACGACCACTACGACCGCGGAGCTGGTTGTCGATACGACGCGATTCGTGACGCTCCGTACCGATAATACGAAGTCCGCCTACCTTGATAACCTCTTCTTTTTCCTTAGCAATTTCGCTCTTGTACTCGTCGTAGAACTTGCGGTACTGGTCGCGAGCGGCAAGGATTTCCTGATCGTCGGTGTTAAAGTAAGAAGTAGCCGCGGAAATAGATTCCTCGCTCATACCGATATCGCGCATTCTCTTGGTAGCCATATACTCTGCGTTACCGCCCAGCATAATATCCGTACCACGACCAGCCATGTTGGTTGCAATAGTAACGGCGCGGAGCTTACCTGCCTGTGCTACGATTTCAGCCTCTTTCTCGTGGTGCTTTGCGTTAAGAACGTTGTGAGGAACTTTCGCCTTATGCAAAAGCACGGAAAGCTCTTCGCTCTTGTCAACGGTGGTCGTACCTACGAGCACGGGTTGACCTTTTTTATAGCACTCGATAATATCGTTCACGATAGCGCGGAGCTTACCTGCTCTCGTCGAATAAACTTGATCGTTTTCGTCCTGACGCTGAATAGGAAGGTTGGTGGGAATGGTTACAACGTCGAGGTTGTAAATTCCTCTAAACTCCGCCTCCTCCGTCTTAGCAGTACCCGTCATACCCGAAAGCTTCTTGTAAAGACGGAAGTAGTTTTGGAAGGTAATGGTCGCGAGCGTCTTGTTTTCCGAGCGCACGCGTACGTTTTCCTTTGCCTCGATTGCCTGATGAAGTCCGTCGCTATAACGACGACCGTCCATAAGACGACCGGTAAACTCGTCAACGATTATGATTTCGCCCTTGTCGGAAACGATATAATCCTTGTCAAGCTTCATAATATAGTTAGCGCGGATTGCGTTGTTGATATAGTGGTTAAGCTCGATATTGTCAACGTCGGAAAGGTTATCGATTGCAAAGAAGCGCTCTGCCTTATTTACGCCACTTTCAGTAAGCGTGATCGCCTTTTTCTTTTCGTCGATATCAATATCGTCGGGCTTAAGGCTTTTTGCGAAACGGTTTGCAACGAGATACATTTCACTGCTCTTTCCACCGCGTCCCGAAATGATAAGGGGAGTACGCGCCTCGTCGATAAGAATGGAGTCCACCTCGTCGATAATACAGAAGTTAAGCGGACGCTGAACTTTGTCTTTCTTGTAGATGACCATATTGTCACGGAGGTAGTCGAATCCGAGCTCGTTGTTCGTAGCGTAAGTGATGTCACAGTTATACGCCGCTCTCTTTTCTTCCGAGCTCATATTTGCAACTGCTACGCCTACGGTAAGACCGAGGAAACGGTGAATTTTACCCATCCACTCCGCGTCACGCTTTGCAAGGTAATCGTTTACCGTTACGATATGAACGCCTTCGCCGGGGAGCGCGTTAAGATACGCCGCGAGCGTAGATACGAGCGTTTTACCTTCACCGGTACGCATCTCTGCGATTCTGCCTTGGTGAAGTGCAATACCACCCATAAGCTGAACGTGGAAGTGACGCATACCAAGTACGCGCCAGCCTGCCTCTCTGACCGCTGCGAAAGCCTCGGGCAAAATGTCGTCGAGCGTTTCGTAGTTATTTTGCAATCTGTCACGGAACTCCGCAGTTTTTGCTTTGAGTTGTTCGTCCGAAAGCGCCTTGTACTGATCCTCAAGCTTCTCGATCTTCGCTGCGATAGATTCAAGCTTCTTGATGTGCTTTCTATTGTCGCTACCCGTGATAAATGAAATAAGTCCCATAATTTTTTAATTTCTCCTTAATGCGCCACACGGCGCTTTATTTATATATCGTTAGGCTTTTTGCCAAAATTGATTAGTACGTACCCAGCAGTTTTATAAATCCCGTGATAGAAGAAAGACTTTCTTCCATCGCTTTGAGTACTTCTTCGCTGGGGTAATCTCCAAGCTCTACGTAGAACCAGTACGAAAATTCTCCGTCACGCGCAGGGCGAGATTCGATCTTTTTCATATTTAGCTCGTACTGCTTAAACACCTCTAAGACGCGAAGTAGGTCACCCGGGCGGTTAAGCGTATTAAACATAACGCTTGCGTTTCGTTCACCCGTTTTGCCCTCTCGTTCTACCTGTACGAAACGGGTAACGTTGGTTTTTACGTCCTCGATTCCGCTTTCAAGCACCGTTTGACCGGGTAGCGGAAGGCGCGCGATTGCTACTTCGTCACGCTGTTTTATGGTGCGTAACGCCTCGGACGTGCTGGGCGAGGAAATGATTTTTGCGTTGGGAAATTCGCGTTGCAAATACTTTTCGCATTGCGACAACGCCTGATAGTGCGAATACACGCGCTTAATCTCGTGCTTATCCGCGCCCGCGATTGCAATTAGCGAATGTGATACGGGCAAAAGGTATTGCGCCGTGATATAAACCTCGTAGTTTTTCAGCGCGTCAAGCGTTTCGCCTACCGTACCGCCTACGCTGTTTTCAATAGGCACGATCGCGCAGTCCACTATTCCCTTTTCCACCGCGTCAACCGCACTTCTTATAGTGGGGAAGCCCTCCATATCCGCGCCACGAAAATGCTCGATAGCGCAAGCGTAGGTATAGCTGTTTTCGTCCCCGAAATAACCTATTCTCTTATCCATAGCTACTCCCCCGTAACCGTGGAAATAAACCGTTCGTAACTTTGCTTTTCGTTCGTCACGCGTGCGCTCAAAAGTTTTTTGCGCGCCTTTTCTTCCTTTTTGGTAAGCGTGACGCCAGAGAAAGAATAGCACCTTTCGTAATCAATATCGTAGGTTTTCGCAAACGGCTTGAAATTTACGAGCAGTTCAGCCTGCGTTACGCGCTTTGCAACGGAGTAATTGCCTTTTAAGTTTTCCCTGTCGCACAAAGCAATAACGCTTACGCTACCGCTCTTTTCGTACTTTTTCGCGCAGTCAATCGCCCTTTTTACGTCTGCGCCGTTGCTTAGCGCGCCATCGATATCCGCAAAGACGACTACCACGTTTTTGCCCTGACGGGCGTGAGTGCTTGCCCCGTCCAGCATACGCAAAACGGCTTTTTCGTTAAAATCCGCTTGAACGCTTTCAGTAATAGCCGTTGGTGAAACGCTCGCTAACGTTTGGCTATCAAGCGAGTTAAGTCCGTTGCAAACGGTAATTATTTCGTCAAACTTTTCACTCTCTTTAAGCGCCTCGATAATTTCAATAAGCTGGATTTGTTCCGTCATTCTTCCGCCGTACGAAACGAGCAAGCTTTGTCCGTACGCAAAAGGGCAAACGAGGTTGATAAGATTAACGAACGCGCCGTTATTCTCTCCGCCTAAAATTACGCGCTCGTAAGGCTTGACCACTTTTTTCGCGCGATATTCTTCAATTTTTTGCTTGTAATCCTCGCTTATCGTGGGTATTCCGTTGACCTCATCCACGTAGAACATACCCATGCACATGCTCTTTTTGACGTAGTGCATTCTACCTACGACCACGTCACCGCTAGAGAGAAGATAATCGCTAACCAGCCTGCGCGGAACGATACAGTCGTCTATCGACGGTCCTTCGCCACTCGTTCTGACGATACCAAAGCCCTCGCCCGTGTCCTCGAAAACGCCCTCGACTACTTCGCCTGCGATATACATTCCGCAGTAGTAGTCGGCAAGAAGTCCCACTTCGCTATCCAGCAAAAAGCGGTTCATATCAGGAAATTCAAGCGGTTCGCGTTCGTCAGTAAAATATTGAAGCCCCCAGATTGCGTCGAGTATCGCGTTTACGAGGTTTTCTTTTGGATAAGTGGAGGACGCCTCAATACCTATTCTACGCGCGGTCTCGCGGTTTTCAAGAATTGGGCGCTTGTCAAAATGAGCGCGCGCATACTTATCAAACGCCGCTCTGTCCTTACGACTGAATTTCTTTTTTCCTCTACCGTCCAGTATGATGCGGTCAATCGTCGTTTGCTTAAACGACAATTTGCTGAACGATTTATACCATTCGGATCTTCTACCCATTTCTTTCTCCGCACAGTAAATTAACCGACAAGTCGGCAAGTATAATGATTATATCATTATGTTCGCGTTTTTGCAAGTTATTCGCTCGACTTTTCGGAAATATCGTTAATTTTTTAAATTTTTTTCACAAAATCGCGCGTTCTATGCTTAATTTTTGCTTTTTATAAACGAAAATCGACGAAATTATTTGCTTTCTTTGTAGCCACGGGCGTAAAAAACGCCTTCTTCGTAGCCCTGGATACGCTTGTCCTTTTCCGCGCGCTCCAGCCTGCACTCACACCACGCGCAATATTGCTCGCTCCTTTCCACGCCGAAATATTTTCTTCCCAGCTTTTTTGCGGTCACGAGCGTAGATCCGCTACCTGCGAAGGGATCAAACACCACGTCGCCCTCGTCAGAGGAGGCAAGAATAAGCTTTGCAAGCAATTTTTCAGGCTTTTGCGTAGGGTGCGCCGTGTTTTCCGCCATCGACCAGTAGGGCACGGTCACGTCGTCCCAAAAGTTAGAGGGGCAAGTGTCACGATACTTTCCGTCCGCGTTTTCCGCCCAGTCCTTCGCTATTCCGTTGTCCTTATACGGCGCTAAAACCTTGCGTCTGACTTTTACCGCGTCAAGATTAAAAGCGTACTTCTCGCCCACCGTACAAAACCAAATGTCTTCCATTCCGTTTTTCCAGTTCGCGCTCGCTCCCCTTCCCTTTTCTCTTTGCCAGGTTATGCGGTTACGAACGGTAAGATATTTTTCAAGCACGGGCGCGATAATTATACTGCTTTTCCAATCACAGCAAACGTAAACGCTTGCGTCCTCTTTTAGCGTTGGCAGACACGCTTTCAGCCACTTTTCAGTAAAATCGCGGTATACGTCCCCCGTCGTTTCGCGAAAAACCTCGTCGTCAAAATTCTTCGTGAGGTTGTATGGGGGATCAACGATCAGCAAATCTACGCACTTTTGGGGCAGATATTTTGCCACTTCAAACAGGTCGGCGTTAATCGTTTTTCCTATTAAGTTTTCACCGTTTTGGGCATACGACAAAGAAACGCATCGACTAAAAAATCTTTGCGTTTCTTCCTTCGTTAGCGTCAAGGTTTTGTTTCTCGGTGACGCCGTCATATTCTATTCCTCGTCGTTTTCGTCCGCCACTTCAGTAGCGTCGGTGATTTCTTCAATGGTTTCTTCTACTTCGTCAGTAGCCTCTTCCACCTCGTCTTCTTCGTAAGTGAGCTCGTTTTGGCGGTCCTGCGCGTCCTTTTGCGCGTACTCTTCAGCGTGCTGAGCCGCTACCTTTTCAAGCTCTTCCTCGTCGGGCTCAGCAGGGGCGACGGATACGCAAACGACGTTGCCCTCTCCGCGCATACGCATAATGCGTACACCCTTGGTGTTACGCGAAATCTTGGAAATCTCGGACGCTTTCATTCTGATAATGACGCCGTTATCCGCAATAATCATTACGTCGTCAAGGGGAGAAATGAGCTTAAGGTTTACGAGCTCGCCCGTAACTTCGCTGAACTTACCGGCAACCGTTCCCTTACCAGCACGCGACTGAAGTCTATAGTCGTCAATGCTTGAACGCTTACCAAAGCCGTTACGCGATACGGTGAGAACTTCCTGCTCTACGCCGTAGCGGATAATAGCCATATCCACTACTTTGTCCTCGCCCTCGATCCTAATTGAGCGTACGCCCATCGAGTTTCTGCCCGTAGGACGAACGGACGTAGTCGCGAATCT
>JAGAPD010000055.1 GCA_017623435.1 Clostridia bacterium | reverse complement strand
TAAGTTCGTTAGCCGTTTTTTGTTTGAGTAAAAGATTAAAGCTTTACTATTTTAAGAAGGTAGGTCGTGTAGACGGGGAGGGTGAGATAGCAAGCAAATTCGTTAGCCGTGAAGATTTCCTCGCGGACGAGAGCGCAGTCGTTTTTCTCGTCAAGACAGTAATATTCCAGCTTTACCTTGCCCTCGTTTTCTACGCCCGTAAATTCGATTTTGACTTGCTTTGCCGGTGCGTTATCGTCGTCATTGTAGTGGGTAATAACGACCGTTTGCTCGTCACCGCTTGCGCCTACGGCGTAAAGATTGTTGCCGTCGACGGTAGCGGATACTTGCGTCTTTTGTTTATAGAGCTGGTTGAACATATAGAAGGGGTAATAGCCCTTTAAGCGCTCGCGCACGCAGTCGGTATTGAACATTCCGTTCATTCCGCCTGGACGCGCGTCGTAATACATCAGCATATCCAACGGCTCGTCCTGACTTGCGAGCATCGTCGCGCTTATAAACGCCGCGCCTTTCAGTGATTTATCCACTTTCAGCGAGTATTCCCACGCATCTCCCCACCAGTCTTTGACGTAGTTCCATTCGTTAAGAATGCTTTCGCACTCGGTCAGCCCGTTTTTATCCAAAAACGCGCGCGCCATACGCATCTTTTCCACCATTTTTTCTACGCGATCGTTGTAAACGTGCCACGAGAAAAAGTCAGGCTTAATATCGCCAAGATTGTCAATAAGCTTTTGCGCCCATTCCTCGTGATTGATGGTCGTAAGCGAAGGTCCGCCTATTTTGAGAGAGGGGAAAGTGGTCTTTAAGTGTTCAAGCGTGATGCGGAAAAGGTCGTAAAATTGCTGGTCCGTACCGCTCCAACAGGGATTGTGAGCGCTACCCTCAGGTGTATTGTCTGCCTCGTTCCAAATCTCCCAGTACTGAATGTCCATATTAAATCCGTTCGCCCAGCCGTAGCAGTAGTGGCGGATTATGTGTTCGCATACGATTGCCCACTTTTTGAAATCCTTGGGCGGAAGAGTGTTGTATTTTTTGCGCCAATGCTCAATCTTTGAGCCAAGTCGGTAAAAGACTTTACTTCCACCCAGCTCAATGACCTTAAAGTAGTCGTCAGTCAGGTCAAAGTCGTAGGACGCAGGATCGTACGGATCGGCGTCGGGGTTAGTGAAAATCATATTTACGTCAACGATATGTTCGCCACCGTAAGTTGCGTAGAATGAAGAATCGTGTACGCGCGCATACGGAATTCCTGCCTCCTGAAAGTAGGGAAGGTTGGTAATTCTTTGGTCGGACGCCCATTTATAAACGGGACCGTTGTTTGTGCAGTGCATAGGCTTTATCGCGCCTTTTTTCTGCGAAAAATCAACTGAAACGATATCCATAATCATTTCCTCCGTAAGTTTTTTGTTGATAGATATATATTACCACCAAAAATGATAAAAGTCAATAAAAAACGCCACGAATTTTCGTGACGTCTTTTTCAAAACGGGAGTGTACGTATGCGCCCGTTTAGTCGATTTTTTTAGTTAGCAGCAGTAAAATCCTATATAAAAGCGATTGAAGAAGTAACGACAAAATTACGGTTAGTACGGTCAGCGCCATAAGCGAAGCCGTCTCAAAATAAATGGACGAGATCATCATTGATTGTCCTAACGAGTTTGCCGTGCCTGCAAGCGTTTCCGCCGCAACCATAAGCTTGAGATTGAGCGAAAGCGTAGCAGAGACGCTTTTTCGTGACGAGAGGGCGGACAGGGGAAGAAGGAAACGAAAAGCCACGGTAAGATTGCTTGCTCCGTCAATTTTAGCCATGCTAAGCACGTCCTTGTCAATACCGTCAATTCCCTCGACGTAAGCGACGAAAGCGGTAGGTAAGATTACCAGCACGGACACGATAACGGGCGCGAGTTTTGCTCCCGCCCAAATCGCCAGCACGAGCGTTACCGCCATGGTGGGCAATGCGCGCAAGGCGTTTACGACGGGCGTGAGTAGTTTTCGCAGGGGATTAAACAACGCGGAAAGAATTGCTAATCCGTGCGCCACGATTACGCTTAAAAAGAAGGATAAAAGCGTGCGTGCCGTAGTGTTAAGCAGTATTTCGTACGTTTTTTCGTCGGTTAGTAGCTTGAAAAACGCTGAAAAAGTGCTTTCAAGCGAGGGAAAAACGAATTCGCTACCTGCGCTCCAGGCGGAATACTCCCACCAGATAAGTGCGATTGCCGTTATGATTATCGGGTATAAAAGCGCCGATAATATTTGTCGCCAAGTTTTTTTCAATAGATTTTAGATAAAGAAATTGTCGGATACTACCGATGCAGAGGTGGGTTCGATTTCAATAATTTTTTGGATATAATCGTTGATGGTTGCTTTCATTTCGTTTGCTTTTACGACTTTTATGTTGCAACCCGTGATTGCGCTTTCGGTTAAAACCGTGGGCGCGAGAGTGGTAGCGTAGCCTTCTGCCGTGTGCGTAGAAATTGCGTTGTACGCGTCCTCCCCGTGCGTTTTTACCCACGTTGCGCTCTCGCTAAGCGCGGACAAAAGAGCGTTACAAAATTGCGCGTCCTGAGCGAGCTCGTTCTTTACGACGAGTACGGCTTGGGGATAAGAATCTTCGCCCCAAAGCGTCTGAAGAGAAAGCACGTTCTTAATTACGGGCGCTGCGGTGGTAAGCTTGCTAACCTGAGGCTCGGGCGCTACGACGTAGTCAAGCTTGGCGTTGTCCGTTGCGTTGAGAAGGGCTGCAACTTGACCTGCTTCAATATTTTTAAGAAAAACGGAGGTGGACGTATGTGCCGATTCGTCCTCGGTGTAAGTAATTTCGTTCTTTTTCAAGATCGCCTTAAAGGTAAGCCCGGGTACGTTTGCAAGGTTGATTACGCCTACTTTTTTGCCTTTAAGCGAATCGATTCCGTCGGGCGTTTGCTTGCTGAGTACGTAAAGGTTACCGTGAGTGTTTACGGACAAAATCTTGTAGCGATCTCCCGTTCCGCAAAGCTTGGACGCGGCGTTGATAGGCATAAGAGCGGCAGTAGCCGTGCCGTTTGCAACCACGCCACCGATATTGTTAGCGGAAACTACGGTGTAGGTCAAATCGTCTTTGCCCAGCTTGTTTTCGTCGTGCATAAGCTTGGCGAAAGCAAGCGCAGGCGCGCCGTCGGGCATATAAATTTTTACCGCTCCGTCGTACGAGGGGGTGGCAGGCGTACAGCCAACGACCGCAAAAGCGAAGGTAAACACGCTGATAAGCGAAAGGATGAGTGCGAGTAGTTTTTTCATAATAGTTCTCCTTATAAAAATTATTTGTTTGAATATAAAGCTTTCGCGCTTACGCCCTTAACCATACCGATTTTGCCGGTGAGCGAGTTAATGGCGGTAGTAGGCGCGTCAAGTACGATGCTAATGACGTTTACGTCTTTTTTTTGGTAGGGAATTCCCATGCGTCCAACGACGTAGGGTGCGAAATCGTGAAGTAGTGCGTTAACGCGTTCAACCGCGTTTCCGTCCTCGATTATTATTCCCAAAAGCGCAATTCTGTTTTCGTCCATAATTTACTCCTTATTGATTTTTGAGGATAAAATAAACCCCTTCGCCAAAATGGGGCAAAGGGGATAGCATAATTAAGGGAATACCTCGGTATTCCAATATTACCGTATATTTATCCGTCCTTTACCGTTAGGCGAACCTTTCAGTTTAGGTCTATATTAGTATTATAATATGCTTTTACAAATTTGTCAAGCGTTTATTTAATCTCTTCAAAATCAGCTACGCCGTGCTTACAGAGCGGGCAGATAAAATCCTCGGGGAGTTCGTTTCCCTCGTATACGTACCCACAGATTTTGCACACGTAACCCTTTTTGCCTTCCGTCTGGGGCTTGGGCTTTACGTTGTTTTGATAGTAGGTGTAGGTCATAGTTTCCTTATCGGAAAGCACGCGCGATTCGGTTATCGAGCAAATGAAAAGGCCGTGCGTTTCAAGGTCAACGTACTGCTCGACTTTAAGCGACATAAACGAATTGATATGGCGCGGAAGGAACACGAGCCCGTTGTCAGAATATAGCGGAGTGCAACCCTCGAATTTATCCACGTTGCGACCGCTTTTAAATCCAAAATGCTCGAATACGGAGAAGGGCGCGTCCACGGACAAGCAGTTTACGTTCATTTTGCCCGTCTGCTTAATAACGTGGTGCGAGTAGTTTTCCTTGTTGATAGCAACCGCCACGCGGTTAGGCACGTTGGTGACCTGCGTAACCGTGTTCACGATAAGTCCGTTGTGCTTTTTGCCGTCGTAGGAGGTTACGACGTACAATCCGTAGCCGATATTGAAAAGTGCGGAAAGGTCGTTTTTGTTCGCCGTGGAATCTTGCTGTGCGAGATATTCCTTGCAAAGCTCGTTCGCAAGCTCGTCAATCTGCTTTTGACTGTCCTCGTTAAGCGCCGATTTTACGGTTACGACCGTGTCGGCAAAGGTCAGGTTTTTGCTCTTTTCAAGCATCGTGCGCATAATTCTTGCCGCGAGGGGCGCCCAACTGCCGTTTTCGATAAGTCCAACCGTGCGGTTAGAGAAGTTTCTTTCGGTCAAGTGGTTGATAAATTCGCGCATAAAGGGGAAGATTTCCGCGTTGTAGGTAGTGGTCGCGAGTACGATTTTGCTGTAACGGAACGCGTCCTCAACCGCCTCCGCCATATCGCAACGGGCAAGGTCGTTGATAACCACTTTGGGACAGCCGTTCGCCTTTAATTTTTCAGCGAGACGAATAACTGCCTTTTTGGTGTTGCCGTAAACGGAGGTGTAGGCAATAACCACGCCCTCTTCCTCGGGCTGATAGCTCGACCAGGTGTTGTAAAGCGAGATATAGTAGCCAAGGTTTTCGGTCAAAACAGGACCGTGCAAGGGGCAAATAATGGAAATATCAAGCCCAGCTGCCTTTTTGAGCAAGCTTTGAACTTGCGCGCCGTACTTTCCAACGATGCCGATATAATATCTTCTCGCCTCGCACGCCCAGTCCTCGTCCACGTCAAGCGCGCCAAACTTACCGAATCCGTCGGCAGAGAACAAAATTTTGTCCGTGCTGTCGTAGGTCACGATAACTTCGGGCCAATGCACCATAGGCGCAGTCACGAAGGTGAGGTTGTGCTTTCCAAGCGAGAGCGTGTCGCCTTCGCCTACGATAATTCGCTTGTCCGCAAAGTCCGTGCCGAAGAAGTTTTGCATCATTACGAACGCCTTTTGCGACGAAACGATAGTGGCGTTAGGGTACGCTTTGGTAAAGTTGAAAACGTTAGCCGAGTGGTCGGGCTCCATGTGTTGAACGATAAGATAGTCGGGCTTTCTTCCGCCGAGTGCGGATTGAAGATTATCCAGCCATTCGTGCGTAAAGGACGCGTCCACGGTATCCATAACCGCGATTTTTTCGTCCATAATTAAGTACGAATTGTACGCCATTCCGTTGGGCACTACGTATTGACCTTCGAAAAGGTCGACCTTGTGGTCGTTTACGCCGATATATTTTACGTCGTTGGTTATAAACATAATATTTCTCCTATATGTTCTATGTATTCCTATTATAGCACAGTTGAGTTAAAAACACAAACGAAATTTATAAGATTCGTCCGTCGGTTGAAATGGTTACGACTTGCCACGGGATAAATTTTCCGCTGTTTCGTAGCGCTTTCGCTACCGCGTTTTCAAGTCCGCCACAGCAGGGCACTTCCATGCGCACCACCTTAACGCTCTTAACGTCGTTTTGCGCGATTATCTCCGTAAGCTTGTTAGCGTAATCTACGCCGTCAAGCTTTGGACAGCCTATTAGCGTGACGTGCTTTCTCATAAATTCGTCGTGAAAGTTCGCGTACGCGTAAGCCGTGCAGTCCGCCGCAATCAATAAATTCGCTCCGTCAAAGTAGGGCGCGCGCACGGGTACGAGCTTTATCTGGCAGGGCCATTGCATCAGTTGTGAACCGCCGTTGTAAGACTTTTGAGGGGACGTACCCTCGCGTTTGAGTGCCTTTGCCACGGTAGACGGGCAAGAGTGACCTGACGGGCAGGAGCGAGAGGGCGAATTTTGCTTTGCTTTTAGTACCGCTTGCTCGTCGTAAGCAGGGGCGGAGCGCGTTACGAAGGATATCGCGCCCGTTGGACACGCAGGCAAGCAGTCGCCCAAGCCGTCGCAGTAATCCTCGCGCGTGAGTTTCGCTTTGCCGTTTACCATCTCAATTGCGCCCTCGTGACACGCCTTTGCGCACAGCCCGCAACCGTTGCATTTATTTTCGTCTATCTCAATAATTTTTCTAATCATAAGCTACTCCTTCGTTTGATTAAAAGCATTTTTTGCAGTCGTGAGCGTTTCCGTTGCGGTAGCAAAGCTCGTTTTCCGTGCCTGTTCCGCTTAAAATTCCTATAATATTATCTACCGTCGTTTCAGCGATATTGTAAAGCGCTTCTTCAGTCAAAAACGCTTGATGCGAGGTCACGATTACGTTGGGCATTGATATGAGTCGCGCTAAAATATCGTCGTCAACGATATGCCCCGAAAAATCCTCGAAGAAAAAGTCTGATTCTTCTTCGTAAACGTCCAGACACGCCGCGCCCACTTTTCGTGATTTTATCGCGTTAAGTAGTGCCTCCGCGTCAACGAGCGCGCCACGCGAAGTGTTCAAAATAACCACGCCACGCTTGCATTTTTCAATGCTACGCTCGTCTATAACGTGATAGGTTTCTTCCGTAAGCGGACAGTGAAGGGAAATAACGTCGCTATGCTCAAACAGAAAATCGAGGGGTACGTACTGCACCGTTTCGCACTCTATCGAGCGGTCAGGGTATTTGTCGTACGCTAAAACCTTCATTCCAAAGCCCTTGCAAATGTTTATAAAAACTTTGCCGATTTTACCCGTTCCGATAACGCCCACCGTCTTGCCGTATAGGTCAAAACCCGTCATTCCGGACAGCGAGAAATTAAAGTCGCGCGTGCGGATATACGCCTTGTGAATTCGGCGGATAGAGGTAAGTAGCATTGCCATAGCGTGCTCGGCTACGGCGTAGGGCGAGTAGGCAGGCACGCGGACGATATGGATTTTTCCGTAAGCGTGTTTAGCGTCCACGTTGTTAAAGCCTGCACATCGAAGTGCCACTAACTTTATATCCATCTCCACAAGCTTGTCAATGACCGCCTCGTTTACGGTGTCGTTTACGAAAACGCACACGCCGTCGTAACCCTTTGCGAGTGACACCGTGTCCTCGGTGAGTTTCGTTTCAAAATATTTGAACTTCACGCCCTTTTTTTCGCCCAAAGCGTCAAATGCGGGCTTGTCGTAAGGTTTTGCGTCAAAAAAAGCAATTTTCATACCGTTACCTCCTTGCTTTTACGTCATTATTATAGTATAATTATGGACGAAAGTATGTTGAATTTTCAACAAAAAGGAGAGAAAATGAAAAATTTTTTGACGAAAATAAAAAAATGCCCGATTTTTTGGGGCATAGAAGATAACGATATCGAGAAAATGTTGACCTGTATGGGTGCAAAGGTGATGACCTTGGATAAAAAGTATACCGTTTTTACCGAGGGCTCGCCTGCAAAATATATAGGCGTGGTGCTTAGTGGCGAAGTGCAAGTGGTGCGCAACGATTACTGGGGTAATCGCAGTATCGTGGAAAACGACGGCGAAGGTCAAACTTTTTGCGAGGCTTTTGCGTGCGCAGGCGAACGAAGCTTGCCCGTTTCGGTCGTAGCGAGCGTGCCAAGTGAAGTAATGCTACTTAATAGTGACCACATTTTGCATACTTGCTCGAATAATTGCGCATTTCACCGTCAACTAATTTTCAACCTTATGCAGTCGCTCGCTCACAAAAATATAGGCTACCACCAACGAATCGAAGTGACCTCAAAACGCACCACGCGCGAAAAGATTATGGCGTATCTTACGCTTACGGCAAAAAAGGAAAACAGCAACGTTTTCACGATCCCCTTTGACCGACAGGAGCTTGCCGACTATCTCGAAGTGGAGCGTAGCGGTCTTTCAGCGGAACTAAGTAAGCTCGTCAGCGACGGCATTATCAAAACGCAAAAAAGCAAATTTGAGATTTTATGACACCGCCAATAAAAAAAGAGCCAACGGAATTACCGCTCTTCCCATAGGGATTTTAAATTTAATAATTTATTAAACTCGACTTTTTATAAGTCGAGTTTTTTTGTCTACGCATAATCGCTTGAATTTAATTTGTTTTTTTGATATAATAAACTCACCGATAAATAAGAATTTGTAAGGCAAATAAAAAAACGCAACCCGAAGTTTACATAAAGAAACGCCTAATTGGTGGTATGTTTTCTCCTTGTGTGCTATAATAATGGCAACGCAGCGTTAGAAAACATAAGGAGAAAATTTTATGACACTTGGCGAAAAGCTATCAAAAC
>JAGAPD010000054.1 GCA_017623435.1 Clostridia bacterium | reverse complement strand
GTAAAAGCGGTAGCGGTAAATCCACTTTGCTCAATATGTTAGGCGGACTGGACGAGATTACCGAAGGCGAAATTATCGTAAACGGTAATAACTTTTCCGATTTCAAAACGCAAGACTACGACAATTACCGCAATTCGTTTACTGGATTCGTTTTTCAGGATTTTTATCTTCTCGACTCGTTTACCGTCGCTGAAAACGTATGCTTCTCACTCGACCTACTCCAAAAATCGGATATGGAAAAGGTGGAAAAGGCGTTAACGCAAGTTGACCTTGACGGGTTTGCTCGCAGATACCCAAGCGAACTTTCGGGCGGACAAAAACAACGCGTTGCCATTGCGCGCGCTATCGTAAAAGATCCCAAAGTTATTTTTGCGGACGAGCCGACGGGCAACCTTGACTCAAAAATGGGAAAACAAATCCTCGACCTACTCAAATCGCTGTCAAAAGACCGTTTAATTCTAATCGTTTCGCACAACTTAAACGACGCATACAAGTACGCTGACAGAATTATCGAACTTTCCGACGGTAAAATCGTAAGCGACTTGGTAAAGCGCGATAACTTCGTTGAAGGCGTGGAAATTCACGACGACACTATCAAAATCCCCTACCTTAACAAGATTACCGAGCAAGAAGAAAAGGATATTGAAAAGGCGCTTGCAACTGGAAATATCAAGAAGATCGTTCAAAGCGACGACAAATTTATTCCCGTAGCAGGCATAGAGAGCGCCGACGAAAAAATCAATATAGAAAGTATCGGTTTTTCATTCAAACGATTGTTTGGAATTACGCTAAACTTCTTAAAAGGATCGTTAGTGCGCTCTATCGTATCCAGTTTTATGATAGCGTGCGTGGTCGTTATCTTAACACTTTCGCAGCTTATCGTTACTTTTGACGCGAGCGTAGTAATAAGAAACGGACTTGTTTCTGCCGATCAAAAGGAACTCGTACTTCAAAAAAATAGCGTATACGAGGGCGAAAAGTTACTAAACTACGCTAACAACACTATTCACGAGCTTCCGCAATCCGATATCGATGCATTCTACAATACGGGATATTCGGGCAATATCTACGAATTGATTAACTATTCGCTTTCAATCAACAACTACAACACCACTCAACAGAGCTTGAGTGCGAAAAGTAATATCAAATGGGCTTTCTTTATCAGCGAAACTTTTGGCACGCTTATTACCGAGCCGTCCTTCCTTATCAATAAGTACGGTGAAAACGGAGAGTTAAAACTTCTTTGCGGTAAAGTTGACGCGCACCCGTCAGGCGTTATTATCACCGATTATTTTGCCGACTGCATCATTAAACACAAGCGTCTTAAAAACAAAACCTACGAGGATCTACTCGGTCAATATGTAAATGCCGCAGGCTATAACGACGGCTACATAAACGCAATTATTGACACGGGCTATAAGCAAAGATACGGAAAGGTTATAAAGGAATTTGAAAAGAAAGAACCTGACTTTATCGCGCTTGCACACGAGCCACAATACCTTATGGCGTACGACGAAATTTCGCAGTTTTTAGGAATTGCTTATACCTTTAACAAGAATTTCAAAGAAGACTGTAAGTCATCTGCCGTAAAAACTTGTATCTCTTTAGGTCATTACACGGTAAACAATATTGACGTAAAAGAATTTTCCAACGGACGAAGTTTCCTTAACGTAGACACCGACCTTAGCGACGGCGAAATCGCACTTAGTTACGGATACTATAACAGCATTTTCCAAACGGAATATGACTCAAATACTTATAAAAATTTCGTTCCGCATAAGATTACCATTCGTAATTATCGCTCGGCTGACGATTTATATACTACTCCTCTTCATACCGTAGAAGTTACGATTGCCTCGCTTAAAAATTCACGTTCGACCGTAATTGATACGTCAAAATCGGTTTTCGACGAATTCCGTAGCGACGAATTCATGTCCTATTCCCTCTATTTTGACTCACTTGACAACTTCGGTAAGATTTATTCGCTTGGAATGGATTCGGGCTATATTCCCGACTCTGTAAATATCCAAAGCGTTGCTACTATGTCAAAAGCAGTTGGCGTTTTCTCTGACTTCTTTATGCTTATTGCTGCCGTTCTTTTCGTAGCGTGCGTGCTTATTCTTTGCAGTTTTGGCACGAAAATGGTTAAGGACAAAACTTATGAAATGGGCGTTATTAAAGCGCTTGGCGGTAAAAACTTCAACCTTTCAATCATTTTCATTATGCAAGTCGTTACGGTTGGAATAATGACGTGCATACTCTCCTGGGTAGGTCTTGGACTTTTCTTAGGAGTTGCTAACGATATCTTGGTTGCGTCTCTATCTCAGCTTGCGTCCGCTAATATCGTTACTGACCTTGACTTCCTGATTTTCAATCCCGGTCTTATGTCGCTCAACAGTTTGGGAATCCTGATTCTTTCAATCCTCTCAACGCTTGCACCCATCAATAAGCTAAGAAAAATTAAGCCTATCAACATCATAAAAGCATCTGAGTAAAACAAAAACCGACCTGATTTTTCAGGTCGGTTTTATATTTCGTAGTTAAAATACGTCGGGATAATCTGACTTTTTCTTTTCTTTCTGATTTTCCGCTTTTTGTTGCTCTTCAGCGCGAATATAATCGTTTTCCATTTTAGTCACGTATTCTTGCACTATTTCGCGGCGCGGTCTTGCAGAAAATACGCCGTTTTTGAACTGCATTGGATCGAGAATATATTCTTGAAGTCCAGCTAAAAAGACTTGGCGTTCACGCTTGAAATCTTTCATTTTCGTATTACCAACGCTTTCGTACATTTCGTCCATAAATCTGTCGATAATGCCCGAATTTTTGAAACTGAACATCTTGTCCTCGTAGAAAATTACGTGATCAACGAGACTTATTCCCGACATAACCAAAGCGGACAACATACGTTTTGTAAACATTACGTCCTCAGGGGACGGAGATACGTCACCCGACGGGTGATTGTGCGAAACGATAGCGTAAGACGAGCCTTCGCGTAGCGCCATAAGCACTACGTCCTCGATATTGATATTCACACCGCTAGGCGACGCGCTATCGTAACACATAGTACGAATTACCCTATAACGCGAATCAAGCAAACATACGGCAAACATTTCCGTATTTCTACCCGCGTACAAAGTGTTCATATACGCGATAGCCTCGTTAGGACGGGAAAGCTCGGTATCACGCGATTCAACGTTACTGTATTTAAGCGTACGGCGCATAACTGCCATTTGAGTGCCGATAAGATAAGCCGCCGAAACGGTCATACCTTTTACTCTGATAAGCTCAGACGGCGATGCGCGATACACCGCGTCAAGCGAGCCAAAAGTGTTTATAAGCTCGTGCGCAAGCTTGTTTGTATCTCGGCGCGGAATTACGAGCGAAAGCTGAAATTCAAGCATCTCGTGGTCGGCAAAAGTGCGCATTTCAGGATCTACGTGTACTTTTTCACGCATTCTTTCCCTATGTCCACTATGCACGCCCTTCTTCGCTACGAGTTTTTCTATCGTTTTGTCGTTATCTATACTCAAAGTATTAAATCCTTATCTTTATTTTCTAGTTTGTCCGTTGCCGTATACGCAATACTTCGTGGAAGTAAGTTCTCTTAAGCCGAGCGGTCCGCGAGCGTGTAATTTTTGGGTAGAAATACCCATTTCCGCACCTAAACCGAACTCAAAGCCATCCGTAAACGCAGTAGAAACGTTGTGATAAACTGCCGCGCTATCCACGTACTTTATGAAATAATCTTTTGCCGTTTCGTCCTCGCAAATAATACTTTCGCTATGCGACGAGCTGTATTTATTTACGTGCGCAACCGCCTCTTTATAGTCCTTTACAACCTTACAAGAAATCTTCAAATCAAGATACTCGGTGTAAAAATCTTCTTCGCTCGCCTCTTCGCAATTAACTATTCCTCGCGTCTTTTCACAGCCGTAAACGGTAACGCCTTTTTCTTGTAACGCAGGTATAATTACTTTGAGCGCGCGTTCAGCGATCGCCTCGTCCACAAGTATACTTTCCGTCGCGTTACAAACACTCGGACGGCGAAGTTTTCCGTTAAGAATAAGCGTCTTTGCCATCTCGATATTTGCCGTCTCATGAACGTATGCGTGACAGTTTCCAGTACCCGTTTCAATCACGGGAACGGTAGAATTTTCTACGACCGCGTTAATGAGTCTAGCCGAGCCACGAGGAATCAAAACGTCAACAAGTCCTCGCGCTTTCATAAGCTCGTTTGAACTCTCGTGCGAAAGGTCAAGTATGAGTTGTATGAAATCAGAGCGGTAATTATTAGCGTTTAGAACGCGTCCTATTACGGAAATAATCGCTTTATTTGACTCTACGGCATCTCTGCTTCCGCGAAGAACGACCGCGTTACCCGTCTTAACGCAAAGTCCGATTGCGTCCACGGTTACGTTGGGGCGAGCCTCGTAAATGATACCGATAACGCCCAAAGGTACGCGTACACGCTTAATTAAAAGCCCAGCGTAGTTCACGCTTTCGTCAACGACTTCGCCTACTGGATCAGGAAGAGAGATAAGTTTTTCAAGACCAACGCTCATGCTTTTAATGCGCGATTCGTCAAGCATTAGTCTATCTAAAATATGCTTTGGCTTTTCGCTATTGTTAGCTAAATCAACCTTGTTTGCATCAATTATTTCTTGAGCATTTTGAATAAGCGCATCTGCAATAATACGGAGAACGTTATTCTTGTCCTCCGTAGTAAGTGCCGCAACGTAAGGAGCAGACTGCTTTGCTAAAATGCAGTTTTCTCTTACGCTAATCAATTATTCATCCTCCTCTTCCGTTTCGGGAAGGTCAGCGTTGTGGTAAACGTTCTGAACGTCGTCGTTTTCCTCAAACACGTCAAGCATCTTAATAAGCTTTTCTACTGCCGTGTCGTCAAGCGATACGGTCATAGAAGGAATCTTAGTGATTTGACTGCTGGTAAACTCGTAGCCCTGCTCACGAAGACCGTCACAAACGGTAATAAAGTCGTCGGGCGTGGTAAGAATTTCGTACTCGTCGTCCTCTACGCTAAAGTCCTCAGCGCCTGCTTCAAGAGCAGCCATCATAACTTCGTCGTCATCCATACCTGCTTTTTTATCGATAAGGATAACGCCCTTGGACGAGAATAAGTAGGATACGCATCCGTTAGTTCCCATCGATCCGCCGTACTTATCGAAAATGTGTCTTACGTCGCCTGCGGTACGGTTTTTGTTATCGGTAAGCGCTTCAACGATAACTGCAACGCCGTTAGTGCCGTATCCTTCGTATACGACCGATTCGTAGTTGATGCTACCAAGTTCACCACT
>JAGAPD010000053.1 GCA_017623435.1 Clostridia bacterium | reverse complement strand
TAAGAACGCCGTTTTCAAACACTTTTACGATATTACCCATACTGTCGTAAGAGTACTTAATATTCTCACCCACGACGTAATTGCCGTTGACGTAATTGCCGTAAGTAACGGTTGAGGGGAGAGAAGTCGCGTGGTCGCCTACTTTAAGGTAAGCGATTTTTTCTTCAGCAAATTTAGTCCCTGACGCGTTAAGTATTTCCTTGCCTTTATTTCTACCCATAGCGTCGGTAAGCGGTTTAACCTTTGCATAGATTGAACTTATATCTACGCTATCGAGGGCAAGAGTGCTGTCCGTTTTGTAGTTATAAGTGTAGGTGGTGTTTCCCCACGAACTAGTTGTTTTGGTGGCGAGTTGTCCGTTAGCGTTGTACGTATACTGCTCGGAGTATTTACCCGATTCGGCGTAAGAAGTCTTGCGATTGAGATCGTCGTAGCCGTAAGTAAAAGTACGAATGGTAGATTCGTCTTTAGTTTCGGTAATGGAAGACAATCTGTTTCTGCCGTCGTAGGTAAAGTTTTGGATAACGTCGTCGTTGTTGGTGACGTTGACTATGTTACCCGTAGTGTTGTCGGTAAGGACGTAGGTCGTTTCGCCAAGCGCGTTAGTGGTAATTACGAGATCGGAATTCGTATCGTCTATATTTTCATTATACTCTATGTTGACGTAATTGTCAATATTATTAAGAGATATTTTTTTAACACGCTTTTTATGGTCGTAAGTGTAGTTGATTTTGTTGTTTCCGCTACGCAGTTGGGTTGCAAGACCACAGTTGTACGAGCGTTGTGTGCCGTTTTCTTCGCCAGTCGCAGTCGAGTGCGAAATTGCGGTCAAGTTGCCGTTATTATCGTAACCGTATGCGAATTTACTGCCGTTAGGTAGTTTTTTAACGGAAACAGCCCCGTTTAAATATTCGTATTCGGTTGCGTTTTCGCCTCTCTCGTCGAGTTCGCTTTCGTTGCTCTTTTCATCGTAGCATACTTCGTTGTAGAATTTCGACGTACTGTCAAGGGTGTTATACTTGCACGATTTGATTTGTCTGCCTTGCTCGTCATAAACGAATTCTTCTACGTTTCTGCCCAGCGTTCTATCTTCGTTACCGTCAGGGTTGATAACGTAAGATTCCGTTTTTACGACGTTCCCTTTTTCGTTGTAGCTAATATTCGTAACTTCGGAATGGTCGCCGATAAGGGCGTTAGTAGAAATGGTTGTTGTCTTTTTGGTAAGTCTATTGTTTTCGTCGTAAACGTAGTTGATCGTCGTAGTTTGCGTATTGCCGTTATCGCCAGGTGTGAGTTTTACACCCGTAATTGTCGTTTGTACGGGGTCGTGATATTCGTTAAGGGTGGATTGTTCCGTTTCTTGTGCGGTTAGATAGAAATAAAAATCAGACAAAGAATATCTGTTCAGGTCTTCTTTTCGTGTTCTATTTACGGTGTAATGTGGATTGGGTTGCTTTTCGCCGTTTTCATAGTATGGCGTGAAATTATACGTTTCCGCTTGAGCAACTAAACCGTTTTCTTCTACGTAGTGTCCGCACGCCTTACCGTCGTTAGTTAGTATAAAACGGTCGGTTTTTTTATCAAAAGCAAAATCGGCGTAATTTTCATACGAGGAGTTCATTGAAAACGTGATATTAAGTTCGTCCGCTATCATATTATTCGACGTAATTCCGTTGTTGTCGATTGACGAGAATAGCGAGTAGTAAGTAACTTTTTCAAGATGATCGTTATTGAACGTTAACAACGCTTTTGACTTGTTGCTATCACAAACGGTAATAATATTGTCGTCAACGTAATATTCGATAGTCGTTTGTGAGCCGTCGGGGGCAATGATTTTGGTTAGATTATTATCACTATCGTATTCGTATGCGGTGCGATTGCCGAAAACGTCGGTAATGCTTTTAAGTAGTCCCTTTTCGCTGTAATTGAGGATAACCGCTTTTTCGTTGTTATCAACGAGTCGGCTAATTCTTTCGCCTTGTTCGTCGTCGCTAATACGGTATTTCTCGTATTCTACTACGGCGTAATTTTGTTGATTGTCGTATATTGCTACTAGATTGCCGTTTGCATTATAACCTTTTATAATTGTTCCGTCCGAAAGGTAGTTTACGGGAGTTTGTTTTTCTATTTCGTCCAGTTTGAATTTAAGGTTTATATAATTCTTGTAGTATTTTTGTGCTTGCTCGCAATTGTATGCGCTAATGGCAATAAGATGATTTTTTTGCATATTGGCGATTTGTCGCATATCGTTAACGTTTAGTTCTTGAGCGGTTAGTGATTGTCTTTGAATGCTTAATTCACTTACTAATTCTTTGTATTGAGAAACAAGAAGGTTTCTTTGTTTTATTTTGTTTTGTACTTCGCTACCAGTTATTTTGTCGTCAGCGTTATTACTTAAGTAATAAAAGTAATTTAAGTTGAAAATAGAATAAACAGTGTTTGGAATATAATCGTTCTCAACAATGCAGGAAAGTATTGTGCCTGTGTTTGATAGTCCGGTGTTGCGGTCGCAAAGGGCTTTAAGTAGCATATTTATTTCGTGAATTGAGTACATTACCGATGCTAGCTTTGCATAAATAGTGACGTTTGTACTGGAAGATATTACTCCCTCAGCGTATTGTATTTCAGTAGATGGCATAAAATGAACTAAAGGGAAAGTCCTGTTCGTTAGAGTGATCTGACGACCTATACTTGTTGCTTGAATTCGTCCAGATTCTAGTTGATTAATGAGTGATTCGTATTGAAAACGCTCGTTTTGGGTTAGCAATAAGTTTGTTCCAACTGCCGTAGATAAAGTTCCATTTGCTAAAAATTCGGTAATCTCTGTGCCCGTTTTTACGACGGACATATTTGTTTTATCAAAAATCACAAAATCTTCCAAAGCCTTTTTGTGTCCGTCAACTTGCTCTTGTAGTTGTTTGTGCTCGTCCGTTCGCTTTTCAAACAAATGTACGCCGATAAAATCGCTGTGATCGGTAGCAACCTTTAGCTCTACGTCTGATACGTAGTCCGCAAAGACTTCGTGGTTGTTGTATTTTAACGAGCCGTCTAATTCAATTACAATATCTGATTTGTTTTCGACGAAAACCCTTTCTTTGTTTTCGTTAACGTAGTAATAATACTCGTTAAAGGTGTGATTTTTGCCGTTGCCGTCAGTATAAACGTAATCGCCGTTTTCTTTTTTAAAAGTTTCGTGTAGGTTTAGACTGTAGTTTTTGCCTACGCCGTTTTTGCTTAACCCTTTTTTGTGGGTGTGATAAACGGGGATTCCCAACACCGAATTTTCGGCTTGTACGTCGTTAAAGTGAGCGGTAAATGCATTATCCTTAAATTGAACTTTGCCCGATAATGGACCAGCTAACGGGACATGGTTGGATGTTTGTAGGTTTCTGTTTTTTCTGATTTTTTGGTTTTTCAAAATATTTTCCTCCTGAAAAAATGATATAGTAAAAGGCAAAAACGTTGCCATCTTTGCCTTTGTGATTGCATTATATCACGGCTTTTTCAAAAGTCAATACTTTTTACACGCTTATTTTTAAAAACAACAAAACGCCGAGGTACGTACCACGGCGTTTGTGAAAAACTGAGTTGATTTTTTATAAAAACGAGAAGGGAGGAAGGATGAAATAGCCCCAAAGCGCGACCTGATTTACGATCATCATTATGATAAATCCTACCGAGGCGAGCGCGGGAACGATAGGTAGAAGGATAAGCAGTTCGAAGTTTCGGCAAAGCTGGGAAATAGCAAGGAAGAGCGTTAGCACCACGCCGATAACGACGGGGTAGAAAATCCAGGAAAAAACACGCGTGCCCCATTCGGGCTCAAAAAAGAACAGAATGATAGAGCCCACCGTCAAAAGAAGGGCGAGCGCAGACGCGACCGTCTCAAGCGATATATAAAGTCGCATTGAGGGCGGAAGCTCGTCAACGGGTATAGGATTTTTTCTATCAACTGCCATAAATATATAATACTACATTTTTCACTTAAAGTCAATACTATGATAAAAATATATTATTTTTAGGCGAACTTACTTTTCAAAGCAACCTATTGCGTATAAAACGAACGATTGCAAAGAAACGGCAAGTGATGTGGGCGCCTCCATCTGTCGAGGGAGGTGGCAGCCGAAGGCTGTTTAGTAGGCACGGAATAGGGATTACGGCTCGTAGACCTACGTCAACGCCTTTGACCGTGTGGTGTGGTCGTATTACTAATCAAGCTTTGCTTGTAGGTGCGGAATAGGCTTTACGGGTTTGTGACCTACGCCAACGCAATTTGACCAAGCGGTAATAACTCTCCCTCAGTCACTCGGCTCGCTACGCTTGCGCTCGTGACAGCTCCCTCGACAGATGGCGCCTTTCTTGCGGTCAAAATTTAATTACCCAAACAATACGAGAAAATAGAAGCCTCCCTTGTGCAAAGGGAGGTGGCGCGTAGCGACGGAGGGATTGCAGGCAAAGCCTGTTCAGTAGGCTTGGTATGGCCTTTACGGGTTGTAGACCTACGCCAACGCCTTTGACCACGCGGTAACGGGCGACTGGTAGTCGCCCCTACAAATGCGTATGTGGTATTTGTGCGGAAAAGCCTCCATCCGAGAGGGAGGGGGACCGCTTGCGGTGGAAGGAGCTTACAACGACAAAATATGCTTTCGCAAAAATATACGACCAAACGATAAACGGGCGATTCGTGAATCGCCCCTACAAAACGACCAAAGTAAGCGGTAACATACACGACATAGGGGAGAAAGCCCCCGCCCTACGAAAAGATCGTATATTTGGTCGTATTACGAAACAGGCTATGCCTGCGGCGGGAGAAAGCCCCCGCCCTACGAAAAGACCGTATATTGGTCGTATTATAGAATAAGCGCTGTTTTATTGCCCCTTTTGCTTTGGCTACGGGGGTATTTTATTTTACTTTTACCTATTTGCTAAAAACTATTGCATTTAGTCGCAAAAAGGTTTATAATAAAGCTAAGCAAAACTTACGGAGAGAAAAATGAAATCTTTGATGCAGTTATACAAGCGGGGAATAGGACCGAGTAGCTCACACACGATGGGGCCGGTAAAAGCGGTCGAGCGTTTTTTGTTAGCACACGGCGACGCGCAACGCTACAAGGTAATTTTGTACGGCTCGCTGGCGCTGACGGGCAAAGGGCACGGCACGGACAGGGCGGTGCTTAACGCCTTTGGCGATAAAAACGCGAGCGTAGAGTTTGACGAAAAGACGGTTTGCGAGCATCCAAATACTATGGATATTATCGCTTACGATAATGAAAACGAAAGGGTACGTATGCGCGTGTTTAGCGTGGGCGGTGGCGCAATCGAGGTTGACGGAGAGAGCGTAAGCTACCCTGAAGCTTATCCGCTTAACAGCTTTGAAGAGATAAAAGAGTATTGCAAAAAAAGAAACCTTCGTCTTTGGCAGTACGCGATTGAGTGCGAGGGCAAAGAAATTCTCGACTACGCAAAGGAAATGTGGTCGGTTATGAAAAAGTGCATTCACGAGGGGTTAGAGAGCGAAGGGATTTTGCCCGGAGGCTTGGGTGTGGTTAGACGCGCAAAACAGCTTTGGCAAGATCCGTATATGCGAGAGAGCGCGCAGAGCAAAGAAGACAGAAAGGTGGCGGCGTTTGCTTTTGCGGTAGGCGAGCAAAACGCGTCGGGCGGTGAAATCGTTACCGCGCCCACTTGCGGAGCGTGTGGAGTTTTGCCGGCGGTGTTCTATTATCATCAGCGAAAGCATCATTTCAGCGACGAAACGATCGCAAAAGGCTTGCTCACGGCAGGAATTATAGGTAATTTGGTCAAAACCAACGCGTCCATTTCGGGTGCAGAGTGCGGATGTCAGGCGGAAATCGGTACGGCGTGCGCGATGGCGGCGGCAGGGCTTGCGGAACTACTTAAGATGAGCATTGAAGAAATAGAGTACAGCGCGGAAATCTCGCTTGAGCATCATCTCGGGCTGACTTGTGATCCCATTTGCGGACTCGTGCAAATCCCGTGTATCGAGCGTAACGCAGTTGCGGCAATGCGTGCAATCAACGCAGTAAGCTTAGCGAGCTTTTTGACTGAAACGCGCAAAATCACTTTGGACGAAGTTATACACACTATGTACGAAACGGGAAAAGATCTTTCCGTTAATTATCGCGAAACCGCACGAGGCGGTCTTGCTAAATTAAAAAAGGAGTAAATAATATGAGCTTTTTAAGATGTAACCCTTCCGTTTTCGTTATCGATAACGAGTACGAAATTGCCGTTTGGACTAAAGAGAACGGCATGGTTTGGATAACCGTTGACGGCTACGACTACTACGCGGAAAATTCGGGCGTGCTTGCGTCCGAGGTCGCGTTCACGAGGGTACGTATCCCCCAAAACGTGTTAAATAACGCCAAAAAGTACGAAATCGTTTACCGTAAATCAATAGACAGAAAGGCTTATTTTTCGGAATTTGCACCGCCCGAGAGAGCGGAGTTTGACTTTAAGCCCATTGAAAAGCAGGATAATATCAATATTTATCACGTGGCGGACGTGCATTACCAGTTTGAAAAAGCGGTTAAGATGTGCGGATACTTTGGCGAGCAAACGGACCTGTTTATCGTCAACGGCGATATCGGTGAGGTGGAAACCGAGGAAAACTATTTTGAAGTGGTAAAGTTCACGGGCGATATTTCGCAGGGCAAAATTCCCGTGCTTTTCGTACGCGGAAATCACGATACGCGCGGTCGCCTTGCCGAATTATTCACCGATTACTTCCCCTCGAACGACAAAAAGACCTATTTTGAGTTTAGCGTAGGACCTATCGGTGGCGTTGCGCTTGACTGTGGCGAGGACAAACGCGACGACGGCGTAGAGTACGGTGGAATCGTGGGCGAGATTATCGGCACGAATAACTTTCACCGCTTCCGCTTAAAGGAAACGGAGTGGCTGAAAACCGCAAAAGCAGAGGGAAAATACAAGTTTGCCGTTACGCATATTTGCCCCTCGCAAACGACCTACGACAAGGGCAACGTTTTTGATATTGAACGCGATATCTATAGCAAGTGGAACGAGCATATCGATAGACTTGGCATTAAGCTTATGATTTGCGGACATATGCACGACGCGTACCTTTTACCCGCAGGGGACGAGCGCTCAACGATCGCGCATAACTACGACGTAGTTTTTGGCTCACGCCACCGCGATACTATGTGGGGATGTGCAATGACTTTGAGTGGAAAAGACGCTATCGTGCGCTTTACCGACGAAGAAAACGAAGTCCAAGAAAGCTTTACCTTAAAAGAAATTTTCTAAACGGCATACCACGTTATACGCCGTTTTGACAAAAAATGGAGAAAAGAGATAAATGTTTCACATATTAGTAGTGGACGACGATAAGAATATAAGGTTCGTGATGAAAGAAGTGCTTGAGACGAATCAGTACACCGTTTTTACGGCGTGCGACGGCGAAGAGGCGTTCGAGGTTATGGTCAAGGAGCATATAGACCTTGCGATCGTGGACATTATGATGCCTCGGCTCGACGGGTACGAATTCACCAAGGAGCTACGCGAGTTTAACGACGAATTGCCCGTACTTATGGTATCGGCAAAACAGCTCCCTGACGACCGCAAAAAAGGATTCGTTGCCGGCATTGACGACTTTATGGCAAAGCCCATTGACACGGACGAACTACTTCTACATATAAAAGCGCTCCTTCGCCGATATAAAATCGTGTCCGAGCGAAAAATCGTCGTGGGCGCAATCGAGCTTGATTACGACAGCTACACCGTTAAGGGCCACGGTGAAACGATTGAGCTTCCGCAAAAGGAATTTTTGCTCCTTTATAAACTGCTTTCTTTCCCGGGCAAAATTTTCACGCGCATTCAGCTTATGGACGAGATTTGGGGCGTGGACTGCGACACGGACAGCGAAACGGTGACCGTACACATCGGCAGACTGCGTAAGCGCTTTGACGGGTGGGAAGAATTTTCTATCGAGAGCATAAGAGGGCTTGGATACAAGGCGGTGAAAAACGTATGAAACAAATGAGCAAGGAAAAAAAGAGTAAAAGTTTATTGCGCGTATGGTTCATTTTGATCGTAGCCAGCATTCTTATCATAGCGCTTGCGATCGTATTCGTGCTGGAATATTTCATAATCCAGTCGCACCTTTTGCCCGAAGAAGAGTTGCGTAGCTCGGGTATATTCTATATGATTTTGTTTTGCGTGACGAGTATTTTGATAGGTACGGGCTTGGCGTTTTTGCTGGGAAAATTTATTCTCGACCCGATGAACAAGATAATCAGGGGTATGGAAAAGCTGTCGAGCGGAGATTTTACCACGCGAATTGACCTGGGTAAAAATTTGTGGCTAAAAAGTATCGCAACGGGCTTTAACACGCTGGCAGACGAACTGCAAAACACCGAAATTTTGCGTTCGGACTTCGTTAATAACTTCTCGCACGAGTTCAAAACGCCCATAGTTTCTATCAACGGACTGATAGGGCTTATGAAAAACGAGGATTTGCCCAAAGAAAAAATGCACAAATATTTGGGCATTATTGAGGAAGAGGCGAACAGATTGGCAGAAATGACCACGAATATGCTCAATCTTTCAAAGATTGAAAAGCAGGAAATTTTAACGGACTGCAAAAAGTTCAATCTTTCCGAGCAAATTCGCTCGAGCGTGCTCCTTCTTGAAAAAAAGTGGAGCAAAAAGCGGTTAAAGCTGGACCTTGATTTTGACGAGCATTACGTTTTCGCTAACGAAGATTTGCTCAAACAAGTGTGGCTCAACCTTATCGACAACGCCGTAAAGTTTGCTCACGATAAAACGCCCCTTATTATTAAGATAGAGGATAGCGCGGACAAAACGACGGTGTCTATTAGCGACCGTGGCGAAATGATTGAGCAAAAGGATATAGATAAAATTTTCAGCAAATTCTATCAGGCAGGAGAGAAAAAGGAAGGCAACGGCATAGGGCTTTCGATAGTAAAGCATATCGTTGATTTGCACGACGGCGAAATTACCGTCACGAGCGACGGGGAGAGCACCGTTTTTACGGTTTCGCTTCCTAAAATGCAGTAAAAAAGCGAAAAAATTCATAAATAAGCAAAAAACCCACCGAAAAAAGTCGATTCGGTGGGTTAAGTTTTGTTTCAGTTCATATAAAAATGCTAAAATATATACGGTAAAATGAAAGATAGGCTAATTTAGGAGAAAGAAATGTTTAACGGAACTAATGAAAAGATTATCGACGGCGCACTTTTTGAGCGCATGATTTTAAGCGGTGTGTATAACTTAAAGGCGCACCTTCAGACTGTAAACGACCTTAACGTGTTTCCCATTCCCGACGGCGACACGGGCGACAATATGTATATGACCATCAACGGCGGAATCGACGGACTTCGCGCGGTTGAGGAAAATTCCGTTTGCAAAAAAGCAGAGGCGCTTGCAAAGGGTATGCTTTTTAACGCGCGCGGTAATTCGGGCGTAATTCTTTCTCAGCTTTTCTACGGACTTTCCAACGGTCTTAAAGGCAAGGATACCGTGACCGTGCCCGAGCTTGGCTTGGCGTTCGTTGAGGGCGTAAAGCAGGCTTACACTTCGGTTGAGCGACCGGTAGAAGGCACGATTTTAACGGTTGCGCGAGAAAGTGCGGAGCTTGCGAGTCAGCACTCAAGCGAAAACAGTACGGTAGGCGAATTTATGGGCGAGTGCGTGGACGAGATGCAAAAGTCGCTTGACCGCACGCCCGAGCTTCTTCCCGTACTTAAAGAGGCAGGCGTTATCGACAGCGGTGGCGCAGGACTTTTGTACATAACCGAGGGAATGCAAAAGGGATTGAGAGAAGAGGTCGAGCTTGAAACGGCGGCTACGCTTTCCACGAAATCGGTGGATTTTTCAAAGTTTAACGAGGATAGCGAAATGATTTTCGGCTACTGCACGGAATGTCTTCTTCAGCTCCAAAGAAAGAAAGTGGACGTCGACGCGTTTGAAGTGAGCGTTATCACCGACTTTCTAAAAACTATCGGCGACTCTATCGTAGCGTTCAAGACGGGCACGGTAATCAAGCTTCACGTTCATACGCTCACGCCCTACAAAGTGCTTGAATTTTGCCAGCAGTTCGGCGAATTTTTGACCATCAAAATCGAGAATATGACGCTCCAACACAACGAGACGGTCAAGGACGAAGAAGAGCAAACGACGGGATACGTACCCGTTAAAATTAAGCGCGGACATAAAAAATATGCCGTAGTTACCGTAGCTACGGGCGAAGGACTTATCAACACTTTCAGTGAGTTTGGCGCGGACGTCGTTATTGACGGCGGACAGGGCAAAAACCCCTCGATCGAGACTTTCTTGGACGCGTTTGAGGAGGCGGATGCTGACTATATTTACGTCCTTCCTAACAATAGCAATATCATTATGGCGGCACGTCAGGCAGCGGAGATGTACGATAAATCGCAAATTTTCGTAATCGAATCTAAAAACTTCGGTCAGGCGTACGCAATCCTTTCTATGCTCGACTATTCTTGTGACGACGCCGAGCAAATAAAAGAGCAAATGGTAAGCGATATGGCGGACGTCGTGACGGGAATGGTAACCACTTCCGTGCGCACCACCACCGTGGACGGCGTGTGCATTAACGAGGGCGAGTATATCGGCTTTACGAATAAGACGATGCTCGTGTCGCGCCCCACTAAAACGGACACCTTCGCTGGTCTTGCTCATAGCCTTGGCGCGGAGCAAAAAGGCTTTATAATCGTGTTCTACGGCGCGGACGTAACTGAGGACGAAAAAGCACAAACGGGCGCATACGTACGCGAGCATTTTGCTGATGCGGAGTTTTACGAGATTGACGGCGGACAGGAAGTTTACGAATATATTTTGATAATGGAATAAGAGATGAAAATACTTATTGACGCGTTCGGGTGCGATAATCCCGAGCAGTTTATATCTGGTATTGCCACGGCAATCAACGAGACGGAAAACGTCACGCTGGTGGTAGCAGGCGACGAAAAAACGATTGAAAGCATTTTAAAAGGCAAGCAGTTCGACCGTAGCCGATTAGAGATTTTGGACGCGAGCGAGGTCATCAGCAACGAGGATTCACCCGTTTTGGCGATTAGAAGAAAGAAAAAATCTTCGCTCGTAGTCGCTTACGAAAACCTAAAGAAAAGCGACGAGTACCACGTTATGATTTCGGCAGGAAATACGGGCGCGGTGATAGCAGGCGCGGTGCTACTACTTGGCAGAGAAAATTCGGAAACGAGGCCCACGCTTGCTACCTTTTTCCCCAACGAAAAGGGTACTATGACTTGCTTAGCGGACTGCGGAGCGAACGTTGATTGTAGGGCTGAGCACCTGTTGCAGTTTGCCACTCACGCGAGCGGATACGTAAAGAAGGTTTACGCTATCGAAAGTCCGCGCGTAGCGCTTTTATCGGTAGGCACGGAGGATCAGAAGGGCAATCAAACGACAAAAGAGGCGTTTGAACTGCTCAAAAAAAGCAACCTCAACTTCGTGGGCAATATGGAGGCGAAAACGGCGCTCTCGGGCGAAGTGGACGTAATCGTAGCCGACGGATTCTGGGGCAACGTTTTGCTCAAAACGATTGAGGGCACGGCAAAGTTTATGATGAACAAAACGCTTGAACTTTTGCTCAAAAACGCGGAAAAGGGCGTGGACTTATCGTTCGTGAAAAAGACTTTTTACGAGCTTAAACAAACGATTGATTTTAACTCGCTTGGTGGTGCGGTGCTTCTCGGCGCGAAAAAGCCGATAATCAAGGCGCACGGCTCGGCAAACGCCGAAACTATGGTAAACACCGTCAAGCAGGCGGTCAATATGATAAACAGCGGTTATATCCGTTAAAGGAGATAAAAAATGAGAAAATACGTTATCGTTACGGACTCGTGTTCGGATTTAGAGAAAGAGTGGAGAGAAAAGTACGAGATTGAGTACGTTCCTATGCATTATAGCTACGACGACAAGGACGTTATTGCGAGCTTGGACTGGGAAGAGATTTCCGCACCCGATTTTTACAACCTTATGCGTAGTGGAAAGAGAATAAAGACCTCGCAGGCAAACGCGGCGCAGTTCTCGTCCGCTTTTGAAAAGTATATCCAGCAGGGCTACGATATTTTGTATATCGCTTGCTCGTCCGCTTTGTCCGCGTCCGTTAAGGCAAGCTACGTTGCCCGTGACGAGCTTTTGGCAAAGTACCCTGACAGCAAAATCGTTTGCGTGGACGCGCTTATTTCGTGCGGTGGCGAGGGTATTATGTGCGTGCGCGCGTCGCAGCTTCGCGCGGAGGGTAAGAGCATTGACGAGACGGCGCAATTCCTCGAAAATTATAAAAAATATTTGAACCAAGAGGCTACGGTCGAAAGCCTTACTTACCTCAAACAGGCAGGCAGAGTTTCGGCTATGAGCGCGTTCTTTGGCGGACTTTTGAGCGTAAAACCCATTATTATTTCGGACGCAAAAGGTAACAACGTAAGCATTGAAAAAGTCAAGGGCAGAAAAAATTCACTCACTCGCGTTGCCGAGCGCGTTGCTGAAAGATATATCGCAGGCGATTATCCTGATATCTGGATTCGCCACTGCGATTGCTACGACGACGCTATCACGCTTAAAAACGAGATTTCGTCCCGTCTTTCCGTTTCGGACGAGCTTTTCCATATCGGCTATGCAGGCCCTATCTTGGGCGCGTCCTGTGGCCCGGGTATGATCGCGGTTTACTTCAACGGCAAAGAAGTTACCTACGATTCCACAAAACAATAATTACCTTACAAAAATCAAAACGGACTACCACGTGGTAGCCCGTTTTGTGTGTTTTTTATAATTGTTTACGACGTCATTGGGTAATATTTATCTAGTAAAGTAATATATTCTTCCAAAGAGCAGTGTAATGCGTTGTAACCAGATACCGATGCGTCGCGATAATTAAATACAGTATAAGTACCGTCTTTAAAAGTTAGACAAAAGGAAATGCCACTAGGATATTCGACGTCTCCAAAAATATAACTTTTGAATTGTATTTGTGACAAATCAAATAAAAAATCGTCAATTAGCGTCTCATCAAGCTCCATTAAGACCTCGCCTTTCGTTATTTTGCCAACGTCGCCTTGATCTACTACTTCGACTTTAACAACCTTATCAATCATTTCGGTATAGTTAAAATAAGCATAGATTGGCTCGCATCCGCACAAAAATAGCGTTATAATTAACGTGGATAGAGCAACGAATTTTTTCATAAAAGCTCCTTATTAAAAACGATTTATTTTATTATACCATACGGAGTGCATTTTGTCAATAGTCATCTAAATACCGCTGGGAAAGATGCACTTAAGCAAGGGGAGAGTGCGTATCGCACGGTTGTCATCTTGAGCGGAGAGAGCGTAGCGAACGCAGTCGAAACCCGAAGGGCAAACGGCGACGCCGTTTGGATCTAACAGGCTTATAAGCGTAATCGGTTTTGATTAAGCCCATTTCGTTTATAAGCCGTACGGCATTCGTAGGGGCGATTCACGAATCGCCCGTTAGCGAGTGGTCGTATATTTTGCGCGGAAGCATTTTTTGTAGTAGTATGCTCCTTCCACCGCTAACGCGGTTCCCCTCCCTCTCGGAGGGAGGCTTTTATTTTCTCGTATTGTTTGGGTGATTAAATTTTAACCGAAAGAAAGGCGCCATCTGTCGAGGGAGCTGTCACGAGCGCAAGCGTAGCGAGCCGAGTGACTGAGGGAGAGTTATTACCGCT
>JAGAPD010000003.1 GCA_017623435.1 Clostridia bacterium | reverse complement strand
ATTTTGTGGATAATTATTTAACAGGTTATTTTGGTTGGTGGTCGCTGTGGTGACAGCACGAGCATTTCGTACAGTCGCCGTGGCAACCGCCACTTTTTTTCTTCTTAAAAAAGGAGAAGAAAGCGATTGCAATCAGTCCGCTAAACAGGATAACGGCAAGAATGATTGAGGGTAGATTTTGTAAAAACCAAGCCATACGTCACCCTCCGTTTACGCTTTTTTAGCAGGGCGGAACAGTAAATATCCCATAAAGCCGATTAGCGCTACTGCCAAAACTGCGCCGATAATTTCAAGCGGAAGAATACCTACGCCGTCAGCCCAGCCACCCGTGAAGAGATTGCCAAGTTGATATACGATAAAGGAGATTGCGTAAGCGAATACGCATTGATAAGTAATAGCGAACGCCGTCCACTTGCCGTTGTTCATTTCTCGTCTGATTGCGCCCATTGCGGCAAAGCAGGGTGCGCAGAGAAGGTTGAATATAAGGAAGGAAAGTCCTGCAACTTGCGTAAATGCCGCTCCGATAGTCGCCTTGTCGCCGTAGAAAATAGCCATAGTTCCGACGATATTTTCCTTTGCAACGAGGCCGGTAAAGGACGCCACGGTTGCTTGCCAAGTGCCAAAGCCAAGGGGCGCGAACAACCAGGAGAAGATATTACCGATAAAGGCAAGAATGCTGTAGCTAAGCTCGTCGTCGCCAAGCATACGGAATTGTCCGTCCACCACGCCGAAGTAGGTAAAGAACCAGATAACGACGGTCGAAAGAAGGATAATCGTACCTGCTTTTTTAATGAACGACCAGCCTCTTTCCCACGTGGAGAGAAGAACGTTTTTCACTCCGGGGAAACGGTAAGCAGGTAGTTCCATAACGAAGGGAGCAGGCTCGCCCGAGAAGGGTTTTGTCTTTTTGAGCATAATTCCCGAAATAATGATCGCCGCCATACCGATAAAGTAAGCAAGCGGTGCTACCCACCACGCGCCACCGAAGATAGCGCCAGCGATCATAGCGATAAAGGGAAGCTTTGCGCCACAGGGGATAAAGGTCGTCGTCATAATGGTCATACGCCTGTCGCGCTCGTTTTCAATGGTACGCGACGCCATAACGCCGGGGATTCCGCAACCCGTGCCGATAAGCATAGGAATAAAGGATTTTCCAGAAAGTCCGAATTTGCGGAAAATTCGGTCAAGCACGAACGCTATTCTCGCCATATAACCGCACGCCTCCAAAAGCGCGAGGAGGAGGAAAAGTACGAAAATCTGGGGTACGAATCCAAGAACTGCGCCTACGCCTGCCACGATTCCGTCAAGGATAAGGCTTTGTAGCCAGTCCCAACAGCCTATTGCGCCAAGTCCGTTTTCCACGAGTACGGGAATACCGGGCACCCAAACGCCGTAGCTTGCAGGATGGGGCGCGGAGAGTGAATAAGCGAGCAAAATAGTAAGCGCGTCTTCAAGCTCTGCTTTCGTCGCCGTGATTTCCTCTTCTTCCAGCGTTTCTTCGTCAACGGCGATATAAGTTACCGTCGCGTCGGAGGGGAGCGCGTTTAAGTAAGCGTTGAGGTTTGCTTGCGCAGTAGCAAGGTCAAAAGTTTCGCTTTCGGTGTCGAGCGAGCCGATAACTGCGCCCTCGTCCACGCCGTTTGCGTCGTAGTTTTCCAAGAATCCGTAAACGGTAGCCTGTGCGCCTGCGTACTCTTCGTCCGCCTCGGTGTACTGACCGTGACCTATTCCAAGAAGGTGCCAGCCGTCACCGAACACGCCGTCGTTAGCCCAGTCGGTAGCAATCGTGCCCACCGTCGTGACGGAGATGAAATACACGACGAACATTACTATCGCAAAAATGGGGAGTGCAAGCCAACGGTTAGTTACGACCTTGTCGATTTTATCGGAAAGCGAAAGCTTGCCTGCGTTCTTTTTCTTATAACAGGTTTTAAGCACTTCCGCTATGTAAACGTAACGCTCGTTAGTGATAATGCTCTCTGCGTCGTCGTCAAGTTCCGTTTCCGCAGCCACGATATCAGACTCAATATGCGCCGTGATCTCCTCGCTGATTTTAAGCGACTCAATTACCTTTTCGTCGCGCTCAAAAAGCTTGATTGCGTACCAGCGTTGTTGCTCTTCGGGGAGAGAATGAACGACTGCCTCTTCGATATGCGCGATAGCGTGTTCAACCGCGCCCGAGAACGAATGAGGGGGTACGGTATGCCCCGTTTTAGCAATTTCTACCGCCTCGCGCGCAAGCTCGTCAAGTCCAAGACCTTTGAGTGCGGAGATTTCAACGATTTTGCATCCAAGTGCGGAAGAGAGGCGCTTTATATCAATTTTGTCGCCCTCTTTCTTGACCGCGTCCATAAGGTTGATTGTAACGATTACTGGAATTCCAAGCTCAAGAAGTTGAGTAGTGAGATATAAATTTCTCTCCAAATTCGTGCCGTCAACTACGTTGATAATCGCGTTAGGTCGCTCGCTAACGAGGTAGTTACGAGCAACCACTTCTTCAAGCGTGTAGGGCGAAAGAGAGTAGATACCGGGAAGGTCGGTTATCGTTACGCCGTCCTGCTTTTTCAGCTTGCCTTCTTTTTTCTCAACCGTAACCCCGGGCCAGTTTCCTACGAACTGGTTCGAGCCCGTCAGCGCGTTAAAAAGCGTCGTTTTACCGCTGTTGGGATTGCCGGCAAGAGCAATTTTGATTTCCATTTATCTTTACTCCTTTTCAGTTAGCCACCGCTAACTTGATGATAAAAAATTTACTGAACTTCGATATTTTCAGCCTCGGACTTTCTGATAGAAAGCTCGTAACCGCGTACGGTGATTTCGATAGGATCGCCAAGGGGAGCGACTTTTCTTACGGAAACGGCGGTGTTTTTGGTGATGCCCATGTCCATAATTCTGCGCTTGATTGCGCCCTCGCCGTGAAGCTTTACTACGACCGTACTTTCGCCCACTTTTAAGTCTTTAAGCGTTTTCATTTCTTTCTCCTTAAACCATTATTTTTTGCGCCATTTCTTTGCTGACGGCTACGCGCGTTTCTTTAACAACGACGATTAAGTTGCCCCCCAAAGAATTGACTATCGTAACGGACGCCCCTGCAACGAAACCCAAATCTTCTAAATGCTTCTTCGTTTCAGGACTTCCGCCCACTTTCTTTATTATATTTTCTTCGCCTGCCGTCGCAAAAACAAGAGGTATCATTCTTTCTCCTTGGTTAGCTACCGCTAACTAAAACCCAAAAATATAAGTTAGTCAATGCTAACTAAAACCCAAAAAAGCGAGTTAGCCATTGCTAACCATAAGTAATTATATGCATTTGCGCCATTAAAGTCAAGAGTTTTTGGATAATTTCGTTAAAAAATTTTTATATGCGCCTTAACACTTGAAAAATTTAGCAATAAGTGGTATAATTATAGTACCAAACAAAAGGAGCGAGGAAATGCACATTCAGGAATCGGGCGAAATGTATCTCGAAACTATTTTGCGACTTTCTAAAAGCTTGGGGGCGGTACGCGCTATTGATATTGCGGAAAGCTTGAATTACTCAAAGCCCAGCGTCAGTCGAGCGTTAGGACTACTTAAAGCAGGCGAGTATATCGAAGTGGACGAGAGTGGCTATATCACGCTGACGGACAGCGGACGAGAAGTGGCTGAAAAGATTTTTGAGCGCCACACCGTTATTGCGCGTTTTTTAGTATCGCTTGGCGTTAGCGAGGAGCAGGCAAGCGTGGACGCGTGCAAAATTGAGCACGATATTTCCGACGAGTCCTTTAACGCGATAAAAAATAAAATATAAGATTTAAAAAGAAAAAACCTTCGAGCGATTTTGCCCGAAGGTTTTTCGTTTTATAAGTAATTAAACCAACTTCTTAAAGTTGTTTACGATACCGAACGCACCGCCAAGGGTAGCTACGATACCGTAGATGATTGCGCCTGCACCGAGAGTATATTCACTAAACTTTTGGGTAAACTCAACGTTTTGGGTAGTATTGCCAATCACTTCATAAACGACGTCAGTACCGCAGGTAAGAATAAAGAACGAGAGAATACCTGCAGCTGCGATACAAATCGAGCCAATGAAGTGAAGACCTTTCTTTTTAGAAAAAAGGCTTACTACGATCAACGCAATACCTGCAATGAGTGCAAGGAAGGAAATAAGACCGAAGATGGACATACCGCCCGTAAGCGTTTCCGTGGTACTCGTGTTACCTATTTGTGTGGTGATGGTAGCACCGCCGAAGGCTAAGCCCAAGAAGGGAACGCTGGAGGTAGCCGTGCCAAGCAAACCTTCTTCAACCTTTCCTGCGCCCGGTAAAATAAGACCGAAGATGAGCGCAAGTACTGCCGCGCCTGCTACGATAATAGCAGAAAGATACTTTTTAAGCATAAAAACACTCCTTTTGAGACGTAAGTTTCATTTCTTCCCCGCCTCACTTAATTTATTTAGTAAGACAATTATACACCCGTTGTAAAATTTTGTCAATACTTATTTTAATTTATTCTGAAAAGTTATTTTTCGTTCCCAGGCAAAGCCTGTTCAGTAGGCTTGGAATCGGGTGTACGGGTTTATGACCTACGCTAACCTATTTGACCGAGCGGTGTGGTCGTATTACTAATCAAGCTTTGCTTGTAGGCGCGGAATATGTTTTACAGCTTTAAGACCATACCAACAGATTTGACCGTGCAAAAAACGGGCGACTAATAGTCGCCCCTACAAAATGACCAAGGTTGGTGGTAGCATAGACGACGGCGGGAGCAAGCCCCCGCCCTACGGTAAAACTGTACGGCTTATACTCCCTGATGTCATTCTGAACGAAGTGAAGAATCTAAACGGTGTATAAGCGAAATGGGCTTAACAAAAACCGATAGCGTACATAAACCCGTTAGATCCTTCGACTACGCTCAGGATGACACCGTAGTTTGATCAAAGTAAAACATAAAGGTCGTAGTAGCCTCCATCTGTCGAGGGAGGTGGCACGCTTTAGCGTGACGGAGGGAGAGCCACCAAAGGTGGTTTCGTAGCACCCAAAGGGTGTTTCGTAGGCACGGAATATGCTTTATGTCTTTAAGACCTACGCCAACGCCTTTGACCGTGCGGTGTGGTCGTATTACTAATCAAGCTTTTGTTTTTTGCACTTGTCAATGGTAATAACGGGCTATAAAAAACACCCCACTTGTGATAAGGGGGGTGCGTGCGTTTATACGATAACGGTCAGTTCGCCGTTTTCAACCGTGACGGTGAGCGTGGACGAGGGCGCAATATCGTTTGAAAGGATAACACGCGCGAGCATCGTTTCCACTTTGCTTTGGATATAGCGTTTTAAGGGACGCGCACCGTAAACGGGATCGTAGCCGTGCTCGATAATATAATCTTTCGCGCGGTCAGTTACGTTGAGAGAAATTTGGCGCTCGCTAAGTCTGTTTTTCAGCGATGCAAGCTGTAAATCGACGATGGACGTTATGTCCGATTTTGTCAAAGGCTTGTAATAAACGATCTCGTCAAGTCTATTCAAAAACTCGGGACGGAAAGACGAGCGGAGCAGTTTATCTACCTGCGCTTTCGCTTTTTCGTCAATTTCGCCCGAATCGTTATTGATGCCGTCGAGGATGAAATTCGAGCCAAGATTAGAGGTCAAAATGATGACCGTGTTCTTAAAATCGACGGTACGTCCCTGCGAATCCGTGACACGACCGTCGTCAAGCACCTGCAAAAGCACGTTAAATACGTCGGGATGCGCCTTTTCAATCTCGTCAAAAAGAACTACGGAGTAGGGATGACGGCGTACCGCTTCGGTCAGTTGACCGCCCTCGTCGTAGCCAACGTATCCCGGAGGAGCGCCGATAAGACGGGATACGGAAAACTTCTCCATATACTCGCTCATATCAATGCGGATAAGGTTGTGTTCGTCGTCAAAAAGTTGCTCGCAAAGCGCTTTTGCAAGCTCCGTTTTGCCCACGCCCGTAGGGCCGAGGAAGAGGAACGAGCCGATAGGACGGTTAGGATCAGAAAGTCCCACGCGTGAACGCATTATTGCCTCGCTCACCTTTTGTACCGCCTCGTTTTGACCGATAACGCGGTTGTGAAGAAGGGTGGGGAGATTGAGGATTTTTTCCTTTTCGCCCTGCATAAGCTTAGTGAGCGGAATTCCCGTCCAGCGCGATACGATTTTGGCGATTTCCTCGTCCGTAACGGTGTCGCGGAGCAAGGTGTTTTGTTTGCTTGCGTCCGCTTTTTGCGCCTCTTCTAATTTTTTAAGGAGTGAGGGGAGAGTGGAGTATTTGAGTTCAGCCACCTTTTCGTAGTCCGCTTTTCGCTGATAAGTTTCGATTTGCGCGTTCACCTTTTCAATATCCTCTTTAAGAGTGGAAACGGCGTTGATATTTTGCTTTTCGGCTTGCCATTGCGCTTTCATCGTGCTGAATTTTTCGCGAAGAGTAGCAAGCTCGCCTTTGATCGCGTCCAGTCGGGCAATACTTAATTTGTCGTTTTCCTTTTTAAGCGCGGTTTCTTCAATCTCAAGCTGCATAATCTTGCGCGAAATCTCGTCCATTTCGGTGGGGAGCGAGTCAATTTCCGTCCTAATCATAGCGCACGCCTCGTCCACGAGGTCGATGGCTTTGTCGGGCAAAAATCTGTCCGTGATATAGCGGTTAGACAGCGTTGCCGCCGTCACTAACGCACCGTCGTGAATGCGTACGCCGTGGAAAACCTCGTAGCGCTCTTTCAGTCCGCGAAGTATGGAAATACTGTCCTCAACCGTAGGCTCTTCCACCATAACGGGCTGGAAACGGCGTTCAAGCGCCGCGTCCTTTTCAATGTATTTTCGGTACTCGTCCAGCGTGGTTGCGCCTATGCAATGAAGCTCGCCTCGCGCAAGCATAGGCTTTAAAAGATTGCCCGCGTCCATTGCGCCATCGCTCTTGCCAGCGCCCACGATCGTGTGCAGCTCGTCGATAAACAGCAGTATACGTCCCTCGCTGTTTTTAACTTCGGTAAGCACCGCCTTCAATCTTTCTTCGAATTCGCCACGGTATTTCGCGCCTGCAATCAGCGCGCCCATATCGAGAGAAAACACCGTCTTTTCCTTTAATCCCTCGGGCACGTCACCGCGCACGATACGCTGAGCAAGCCCCTCGGCAATAGCCGTTTTACCTACGCCCGGCTCACCTATAAGCACGGGATTGTTTTTGGTTTTTCGCGAAAGGATACGAATGACGTTTCTTATCTCGCTATCTCTGCCGATTACGGGATCAAGCTTGCCGTCACGGGCACGCGCCACGAGGTCAGAGCCGTATTTTTCCAGCGCGTCGTAGGTCGATTCGGGATTATCCGAAGTTATGCGCTCCGTTTTGACCTTTTTAAGCTCGGCTACGAAGGACTTTTTGTCGATTTTTTCCATAACCTTTTTGAGCTTGTCCTCGGCGTAGTCGAAAACGGACAGGAAAATATGCTCTACCGACACGTAGTCGTCCTTCATACTCTTCGCCATTTTCTCGGCGGAGCTGAAGATTTTGTCCGCCTTGTCGGACAGATAAACGTTGTCGCTTCCGCCCGAAGTAACGGTAGGAAGAGTGGACAAAATTTTGTCGATTTCGTTCAAAAGGGAGGGTACGTCCCTGCCCATTTTGCGAAGAAGTGAGGGAATAAGCCCGTTTTCCTGCTTGATTAAGGCGTACGCGATATGCTCGGGATAAACGGAAGTATGCTTGCGCTCGCTAACGAGAGTGCGAATAGATGCAATTGCTTTTTGCGCTTGTTGAGTGTAAGAATTAAGGTCCATAGTTTTTACCTCCTTAAATTTTAAGTAAGCCTTGATTGAGCGCGCTGACGTAAGAAGATTCTAAATTTTGCGCCGAGCCGTCGGATAGGTAGTTTTTGAGTAGTTTATCGAGCACCCCTACGTAATCGGTAATGGCTTTTGATAGGTCGCAATCGGTCGACGGAAGGGTAAGAAGTCGCGTCCAACGCGTGCCGTCGCCAGTATATTCTACGCGCTCGTTGTAGTACGCGCCAAGATACGCACGCTCCAGCTTTTGCCACATAGTGAAAAAGCGCGAAAGTACGTTTATGAGCGACAAGCTTTGCGTGCGCACGTTTACGCGCAGTTGACCAAAGCAGTCCGAAAAGGTATGAAAAAGCTGAACTTCGTACTTAATAGCAGGGCGGTACTTTACGGCAAGCGCGCTTGTAAGCACGATAACGTCGTCGTGCTCGTCGTAGCGTACGTCCGCGCCCACGCTACTTAATATCCTGTCCATTTCCCTGAAAACTCCGCTTATCCTCTTTTCGGGAGTGGTGAGCGAAACGTACTCCGCCAAAATCTCGTTAATAAGATGCGAACGGTTGGTCTTGTTTTCTACCGCCAGCCTGTCGATCGCGTCTACCACCTCTTCTGCAAGTATTAACGAATAAAGATTTTTCTTCATAAGCCTCTCCAAACAACTTTTGTTCTTGTT